>JAJRSD010000088.1 GCA_024278975.1 Bacteroidota bacterium | reverse complement strand
TAAATATTTTTCCACCGCTTTTTTTGCTTTAATCAAAAGTTGGGTCATAAAGTTGAAAAACGATTTTATTTCAAAATATTTTTCAAGCTCACTGAAATATTCAACGCAATTAGCACTTTAGAAAATCAGCAGACTCTAATTAGAAGTTTTCTCTTTTTTTATTCCTTTAATTTAATGATGAGGAATTACTGAAATGAAAACATATTTGGTTAGAAAAAATCACAAATTGATTTTATAATCAAAAAATTGTAATTTTGCAAAATGTGTAAGAATATTATAATTACGGGTGTTACAGTAACACAACAAATGAAAAGGGCAAAAAAAATCCTTAAAAAAAATGTAATTCTGAGGGAGAAAATATTTGAGGAAAGGAAGAAAAACAGCTCATTAAGTCTAAGATTAATTACTGCAATAAAATCTAATGCCTAAATTAATTATAATTGCTGGTTGTAATGGTGCCGGAAAATCTACTTTTGCCACATCTTTTTTACCCGAAAATATTACTTCTTTTGATTATGATAAACTTTATCTTGATAAATATAATTCATTGCCAGAGAGTGAGTTTAGAGATAAATTTGCAAATTGAAGATGGAATTATTGAGCTAATGACAAATAAATTGCCAGACTATTTCGAGAGACGCTTCCCTGATATTTATATATTGATTAAAGAGGATAAGGGTAACATTTAAGCATCTAATTAATTTTATTTTATGATTTCATTTCCTAATGCAAAAATAAATATTGGCTTAAACGTGGTTTCAAAAAGAGACGATGGATACCACAATCTGGAAACTATTTTTTATCCGGTAAAACTTACCGATGCGTTAGAATTGGTTGAATCGGATGAGTTTCGGTTTTCGTCATCGGGGTTAAAAATTGATGGGGATCCGAAAAACAACCTGGTTGTTAAAGCATATAAACTCTTTCAAAAAGATTTTAAACTTCCGCCGGTAAAATTGCACCTTCATAAAATTATTCCGTTTGGCGCAGGTTTGGGTGGTGGTTCTTCCGATGCAGCTTTTACACTAAAAATGCTGAACAACTATTTTAACCTCAAAATAACTTCAACAATATTAAAAAACTACGCTGCACAAATTGGTGCCGACTGCCCGTTTTTTATTGAAAATAGACCTGTTTTTGCAGCCGGAATTGGCAATCGGTTTCAACCAATAAATCTTGATTTGTCGGAATATGAAATATTAATTGTTAAACCAAATATTTCAGTAAGCACTCCCGATGCGTATAAAAATATAATTCCCCAAAAACCAACATTCAACTTAAAAGATATTGAAAGCTTACCCATCGAAGAGTGGCAGAAATTCATTAAAAACGACTTCGAAAAAAGTGTTTTCCAAAAATATCCTGAGATTGAAAACCTAAAACAAATACTCTACAAAATGGGTGCTTTGTACGCTTCAATGTCAGGAAGCGGCTCGGCAGTTTTTGGTATTTTTCGCCATTTACCGGTAGATTCCAAAAAATTAATACCAAAAGGTATTTATTCTTACCGATAGTTTAGGACGTTTACCGACCCCCGTATTTCATTAACAAACTTTTCGTACTTTTTAACAAAAAAGCGTGTAACCTTTGCACACGTAAACAGTCTATTATACTGAAAACAAAAAATAGAAATACTGCACAAAGCAGATTATTAGAAACAATTAAAGAAAACAAATAAAAACAGAAAACATGAATACAAGAATTAGCCAATTAGCAGCGATCACACTTTTCTCTTTAATATTATTAGTAGGAAATGTAAATGCGAAAGGAACAGAATCACATGCCTCAAAACATGAAAACATTGAAGCAACTTTAGAGTTAGAAGATTGGATGATAAATGACAATCTTTGGGAAGTTAAAAATAATTTGACATTGGAAAAAACCACTGACGAATTTTTAGAATTGGAGAACTGGATGACAAACGATAATGTTTGGGAATTTGAAGCAAAATATGAAACAGAAACAGAGCAATCATTGGTGTTTGAACCATGGATGACTGATAATAATATTTGGAATTAAGAAACGCGATTAGTTTTATTTAGATTTTAAAGAGGTTGTAATTTATTGCAGCCTTTTTTTTTGAGTTCTCCTTTCATTTCTGATTTTAAACTATCTTTAGCCACTTCTTTTGCGGATAAAACAGAGTGACTAAAAAAAACCGAAATATCATTTTACTATGGATTATGCTTTGGGGAGGTTTTGCCTCGGGGCAAGATGTTTCTTTCTCTCAATTTTATGCAAATCCACTATATTTGAATCCCGCATTCTCCGGTTCTGCCGGCGTTCCCCGAGCCACATTGCAATACCGTAACCAGTGGCACAGTTTCGAAAATGCGTTTACTACTTACAGTGCTGCATTCGACATTCCTGTAAAAAAAATACGAGGAGGAATTGGGTTGAATGTATTAAACGATGCTCAGGGAAATCATCTTTTAAATTCGTTGCAAATAAATTTGTCCTACTCAGTAGATATTCAATTAAGCGAAAACTATAAACTCCGTGGTGGTTTGCAAGCCGGGTATAACCAAAACTCGTTGCAGGCTGGTAAATTAGTTTTTAGCGATAATCTTGACCCAGACTATGGAGATCATGGAACTTCGCAGGAACTTCAGTATTTAACAGACCCGAATTACTCTTTTGTCGATTTTTCGACTGGAGTTTTAGTGTATAGTAAGCGTCTGTTTTTTGGTGGTGCAGTTCATCATTTAACCGAGCCTCAACAATCATATTACAGTGGACAAGAAAATGTTTCGAAACTTCCAAGAAAATATACTGCTCATTTTGGTGCACGTTTACCGGTTTATCTTTATGGGCATTATCGCAAGAAATTTGATATTTCGCCTCAATTAATAGTTCAGCAACAAGGAAGTTTTCAGCAAATAAATTATGGTTTATTTGCTACAAAACGCGGACTTACTTCCGGGGTCTGGTTTCGACAAAACTTTGGATTACGATACGATGCTGTAATTTTTCTAATAGGTTTTATGAAAAAGAACTGGCAATTTATGTATAGTTACGATTATACCGTTTCGGGCTTAGGTGGTAGTTCAGGAGGAACAAGCGAAATATCACTATCCTTTTTTCTTAAAAAAGTTGATAAAAAACAGATCCTGCCTTTTTACAATCAGTATCGGGAAGAATTTGGAGTGGAGTAGTTAGTTTTCAGTCTCAGTTCCAGTCTCAGTCTCAGCTTTCAAATAAAACACTTTGAACTAAAAGTGCCATAGTTTTTACTTTTGAATAAAGTTTTTTTCAAAAATGGTTTGCGATAAGATTATGCAAAAGAATAAATTCAATGTGGTATTGCTATTATACAGCCATTAAAAATACTGTTTGGAATGCGCATCTCCCAATAAAAAAACCACCTTCTATCAAACGATAAAAAGTGGTTTCAATACTATCTTTTCTTGTACTATTCTATCAGTACTAATTAGCTTCCAAAGTCGTCAAACATTACATTTTCGTCCGGCACGCCGAGGTCGTATAACATTTTCTGAACGGCATCGTTCATCATAGGTGGTCCACACATGTAGTAGTCAATTTCTTCAGGCTCTTCGTGATTACGCAGATAATTATCGTAAATAACCTGATGAATAAATCCAACCGGTCCTTCCCAGTTGTCTTCCGGTTCCGGTTCCGAAAGTGCTAAATGAAATTTAAAATTAGGGAATTTTTTCTCGATATCGCGGAATTGTTCGTAGTAGAAAACCTCTTTCCACGAGCGCGCACCGTACCAGAAAGTGATATTTTTCTTCGACTCTTTTAATGTATGGAAAAGATGGAAAAGATGCGAACGCATGGGAGCCATTCCCGCTCCACCACCCACAAACATCATTTCGTTGTCGTTATCCTTCAAAAAGAACTCTCCGTAAGGACCCGAAACTGTTACTTTATCACCGGGTTTGAGATTAAAGATATATGATGAGCAAATACCCGGATTAACCTTTTTAAATCCTCCGCTAACTCTGTCGAATGGTGGAGTTGCAATACGGATATTCAGCATTACAATATTTCCTTCGGCAGGATGATTTGCCATTGAATAAGCGCGGTAGGTAGGTTCCGGGTTTTTCATAACCAAATCGAACATTCCAAATTTCTCCCAATCTTCGCGATACTCCTTTTCAATATCCATATCCTTAAAATTAACTTCAATTTTAGGAACATCAATTTGAATGTACCCACCAGATTTGAAATCGAGTATTTCACCTTCCGGCAATCGAACAACAAATTCTTTGATAAATGTTGCCTGGTTTTCGTTGGAAACCACTGTACATTCCCATTTCTTAACACCCATAACTTCTTGAGGAATGGCAATCTGCATATCCTCTTTAACTTTCACCTGACATGCAAGCCGCCAGTTGTTGTTTTGCTCTTTACGGGTAAAGAAACCTGTTTCGGTTGGTAGTATCGAACCGCCTCCAGCTTCAACCTGACAGCGACACATTCCGCAAGTACCACCACCACCACAAGCAGAGGGTAGTAGAACTTTGTTATTTCCGAGCGTTGTTAAAAGTGTTTCACCGGGTTCGGTTTCCATTTCAACATCGCCCTCGTTTATGCTAACTTTTACTATTCCCGAAGGCATCAGTTTTTTCTTGGCATAAAGTAAAATACCAACCAACAAAAGGGTTATTCCAAGGAATACCACCACGCTGGTAATTATAACGGTTATTTGTGTTGATAACAATATCATTGATTCGTATCTTTTATAGTTTAATTCCCATGAAACCCATAAATGCCAAGCCCATTAAACCGGTTACTATAAACGTGATTCCCAGTCCGCGTAATGGTGCAGGTATGTTTGAATATTCAATTTTTTCTCTAATAGCTGCAATTCCAACAATGGCGAGTAACCAACCAACTCCCGAGCCAAGCCCGTAAACAGTGGCTTCGCCAACATGGTTAAAATCTTTTTGTTGAAGGAAAAGTGAGCCTCCTAAAATTGCACAGTTAACAGCAATTAACGGAAGGAAAATTCCCAGTTGATTATATAAATCGGGAGCAAATTTTTCTACTATCATTTCTACCAGTTGTACCATCGAAGCAATAATTGCGATAAACATGATAAAGCGTAGAAAGCTCAAATCAACTTCCGCAAAACCTTCGCCTAACCAAACCAACGCACCTTCGTTTAAAACATAATTCTCTAATAAGTAGTTGACAGGAACTGTAATTACCAAAACAAAAATTACAGCAATTCCTAAACCCATTGCAGTGCTAACTTTTTTCGACACAGCCAGATATGAGCACATTCCGAAGAAGTACGCAAAAACCATGTTCTCGATAAATATTGACTTAATAAATATATTAATCAGATTTTCCATTTCTATTCTGTTTTTGTGTTAGAATTAGTTTTCGATTAATGTGCGGTTGCGATGACGTTGTACCCAAATAATAACTCCAACAACAATTAGTGCCATTGGCGAAAGTACCATCAACCCGTTGTTCTCGTAAAATCCGCCGTTGGCAATATACCAGCTTTCAGGAATTATTTTGAAGCCAAGTAAACTACCCGACCCAAATAGTTCGCGGATAACCCCAATAATAATAAGTATTACCCCATAACCGGCTGCATTTCCAACTCCGTCGAGAAACGATTGCCATGGACGATTACCCAGAGCAAATGCTTCAAGCCGCCCCATTATAATACAGTTGGTAATTATCAGTCCAACAAAAACCGAAAGCTGACGACTAACATCAAAAACAAACGCTTTTAAAAGTTCGTCAACCAAAATTACAAGTGTAGCAATTATTACAAGTTGCACAATTATTCGAATACGGTTTGGAATAGTATTTCTTAACAGCGAAACAACTACGTTCGATAAAGCCAAAACGGCAGTTACCGAAAGTGCCATTACAATAGATGGTTTTAATTGTGCTGTAACTGCAAGTGCCGAGCAAATTCCCAATACCTGAACAGTAATCGGATTACTGTTATTAATCGGGTCCGACAGCAGTTTTAGATTCTTTTTAGAAAACATTGGTTCGCTCATTATTTTTTCTTTTTTAAGAATTCCTGATATTTTGTAAAGTCATCGAGAAGCATTTTCTCCAAACCTTTACTTGTAATTGTTCCTCCCGAAATACCATCAACCCGGTGCTCTTCGGGAGCAACTTGTCCAACTTTTGCAACTAATATCGAAACTAATTTTCCTGTGTTGTCGAATAATTTTTTCCCAACAAATTCCGATTCAAAAGCTACTGTCGAAATCTCTGCACCCAGTCCGGGAGTTTCTCCTTCGTGGTCGAAGTTGGCACCATAAATTGTATTCATGTCGTCGTTTAACGAAATAAATCCCCAGATTGGTCCCCAAAGTCCCGAGCCACGCACGGGAAGAACATATTTAATTCCTTCGTCGGTATTAAACTCAAATATGGGAAGTAACATTTCGTCGGCTGCTTTTGCATGTTCCTTTTTAAGGTTGGTATTAAAAGCATCACCGTCAACCTGATCGCCTTTTACGTTTACAACGTATTCGGTCAGTATTTTCTCTGAATATATTTTCTCTGCCGTGGTTGCATTGCTTTCAATTTTTACCGAAGCCAAAATATTCTTCTTTTTCTCAATCTCGAAGTTCCTTTTCTGCTTTGGTTTTAACGCCATCGAAACAGAGGCAAGAACCGCTGCAACTATAACTACCATTATTGCAGCATATAAAAATGTATATGTATTACCGTTTCTGTTCATCTTTTGTAATTTATCAGTTAAGCAGTAATTTTGACTCGTTTCATTCTCTTTTTGATGTTTGCATTTACAACGTAATGGTCGATTAGCGGTGCAAAAGTGTTCATCAATAAAATAGCCAGCATCATTCCTTCAGGGAAAGCCGGATTTATAACACGAATAAGAATGGCAAGAATACCAATCAGAAATCCGTAAATCCATTTTCCTTTATCGGTTTGTGCTCCCGAAACCGGGTCGGTTGCCATAAAAATAGCTCCGAATGCAAATCCTCCAATAATCAGATGTTGCCAAAATGGCATTGAGAAGTATGTTGCAACTTCGGGAGATAGTCCGGCACTTCCTGCAAAAATATTCAGGATAAGTCCCATTACAACGCCGCCGGCAATTGTAGAAACCATAATTTTCCAGCTTCCAATTCCGGTTACAATTAGTATAACAGCACCAAGTAAAATTGCAAGTGTCGAAGTTTCTCCAATCGAGCCGGGAATAAAACCGAAGAAGGCATCGGATATGCTAAAGTTGATATTTCCGGCAGCTGCATTTGCCATTGGCGTTGCTCCCGAGAATCCGTCGACAAGTTTATCGCCCTCTTTCAATGCTACCCAAACCGATTCGCCAGACATTTGTGCCGGATAAGCAAAAAACAGGAATGCACGTGCAATTAATGCCGGATTCCAGATGTTCATGCCGGTTCCGCCAAAAATCTCTTTAGCAAGAATTACTGCAAAAGCGGTTGCCAAAGCAATCATCCAAAGCGGAGTTCCTATCGGCATTACCATCGGAATTAAAATACCGGAGACTAAAAATCCTTCGTGAATCCCGTGCCCACGCATTTGCGCGAATACAAACTCAATTCCCAAACCAACTATATACGATACTGCAATTACCGGTAGTACTTTTATCAATCCGTAAATAAATATCTCGAAGAAACCGGTTGAGGCAGCTTCGCCGATGGCAAGAAAATGTTGCAGTCCCGTATTGTACATACCAAACAAAATGGCTGGTACAACGGCGAGAACAACAATTCCCATCGTACGTTTTAAATCGATAGAATCGTGAATGTGACTTCCCGATTTTGAAGTATCCTTTGGTACAAAGAATAAACTAAAGAAACCTTCGTGCATTGAAAACATCCAGCGATATTTTGCTCCTTTTTGCACGAGCGGTTCTGTTTTAACAAAAAAGTTTTTTATGAAATTCATATATTCAAAAATTATCCAAGTTCTTTTATCATTGTGTTGATTCCGGTTCGCAAAATATCCTGAACTTTAATTTTCGAAGTACAGGCAAATTCGCAGAGTGCTAAATCTTCTTCAATAATCTCATAAATTCCAAGTTGCTCCATTTTGTCGATGTCGTTTACCAAAATTGCTTTTAGTAAATGAACAGGCAAAATATCCATTGGAACCAGTTTTTCGTACTGTCCCGACACAACAAAAGCACGGTCGCCACCATGAAGGTTAGCAGTTAAAGTGTACTCTTTTTTCGGAAACAGACTGGAAAAGAATGTTTTTGACGCACTGAATTTGTCGATGCCGGGAGTTGCCCAACCCATAAATTCGTAATCATCGCCTTCAGGAATTACTGAAACCTGCGAATCGTAATAACCCAAATAACACTGCGATTTAACTTTGGTTCCGGTTAAAACATTACCGCTAATTATGCGCTGTTTGTAATCTGCCAATATTAATTTACCGGCGATAATAGTTTCAACAGGTGCACCCAAAACAGTTTTGTAATACTTAGGTTTTTCAACTTCGGAGCCAGTTAATGCAAATATTTTTGCAAAATCTACTTTTCCGGTTTCGAATAAACGACCGATAAAAAGTACATCCTGAGCATTAATTGTCCAAACGATATCACCTTTATTAAGTGGCGCAGTATGATGGATTTGAATTCCAACATTTCCTGCCGGATGCGGTCCTGCAAAAGAATTTACCTCCACATTTTTCAACGAAGAAAAAGCAGAACTTTCATTAACTCCTAAATTAACTTTTCCGTCGGTAAGTTTTGCCAACGCGTTAATTCCGGTTTGGAACGTGTCCATTTCGCCTTCAATCACAAAACTGTAATCGGGTGCCAATGGTGCAGTATCGAATGTTGAAATGTAAATAGACCCGGGTTTTTCATTCGGCGACGCAATAACTCCATACGGTCGTCTTTTTATAAACGTCCATAAACCACTTTTTAAGAGTTGTTCTTTAATTTCGTCTCCCGACAACGAAGTTGGGTCGGCTTTTGTAAATTCAACAGAACCTGCATTCTCATCCGTTTCAATAACTATTTCCAAAACTTTACGTCGCTCACCACGGTTTACCGAAACAACTTTTCCGCCGTAAGGGGCAGTAAAAAGTACCTCGGGGTGATATTTGTCGTAAAACATAGCATCGCCGGCTTTTACAACTGCATCGGCTTTTACCAGTAATTTTGGAGTAAGTCCCGGAAAATCAGTAGGTTTAAGTGCAACAGTTGAGGGAACAGGTAAGGTTTCCAATTCCTTGTTTGCACTTCCTTTAAGCTTAATATTTAGCCCTTTCCTTAACTTAATAACTTCTGACATATTTAATCAAGAATAGTTTTATTATAGTGGGCAAAAGTAAATAATTAATTGGTTTTCGCAATGAACTTTTTTTATTCAGAATGGTTATATATATAAATATATCAATACGTTACCATGTTGTGCGATGGAAAAATATGTTTATGTTTGATTTTTGATTCGATAAGAATTTAAATTATTTACAAAATTATTTGAAGTAAATTTATATTCTACTTTCGACAATTATTTCTGTTAAATACCGTTGTTTGAACTTGATAGATACTTTTTTATTTTGCAATGTGTTTTTAAGTTATAATATAATAATAAACATTAGTTCGTTTATTGGCAGTGTTATATAAAGTTTATATTTTTTTTAACCTACCTTGTCATCTTATAATATTAATGTATGAAAAAATATTTTTTGTTAATAAATCTTACCTTTTTGTTGATTTTTTGTGCAACAGCTCAAGAAGATAATTTTTATCATGAAAATGCTGTTTACAGAGAGAACATAAAAACGGTATTAATGCACCGGAAGGGATTTGACTTGACGAACCCGGTTTTGGAATTAAATCAGGAAATACCGCTAATTTTTAAATTTGATGATTTTTCTGAAGAGGTAAAAAATTACTACTACACTGTTATTCATTGCGATGCAAATTGGGATGAAAGTTTTATAGATCAAACTGAATATATCGATGGATTTGCTGATAATCCGCTCGACGACTACGCATTGTCGTTTAATACAACTTTCCATTATGTGAATTACCAACTTTTATTACCCAACGAAAATATGAGGTTTAAAGTTTCAGGGAATTATGTTCTTGTGGTTTACGAAGATAACGATAAGGAAAAAGTAGTAATTACACAACGTTTTTATGTTGTTGAAAACCGAGTTGAAATAAAAGGTACAGTCCGCCGTGCCACACTCGATGCTTTTAAAGGCGAAAATCAGGAGATAGATTTTACAATTTATCATGAAGATGTAGTAATCGAAAACCCAAGAGAAGACGTTAAAATTGTTATAATGCAGAATAATAGGTGGGATAATGCAATTCGTGATTTGAAGCCACTTTATGTAAGAGAACGAAGATTGGTTTACGATTACAATCGAGAAAATGTTTTTGTTGCAGGTAACGAGTTTCGTTATTTCGATATTCGAACAAATCGTATTCCGGGCGAAAATGTGTTGTCAACCGACTATCACCGACCGTATTATCATAAAACTTTAATGACTGATGAAGTGCGTGCAAACAAAAAGTTCTTTCAGTATAAAGAGATGAATGGGAAATATGTTATTGAAAGTCAAGACCCCGAAGTGCAGGATTTCGATACTGAATGTGATTATGTTTTTACCCATTTTAGTTTACCCTTGGAATCGATTTTATTGGGTGGTTCAGTAAATGTTTTTGGTGCTCTCACCGGTTGGAATGCAAATAAAGGTAACGAAATGACCTGGAACTTTGAAACCAGTCAGTACGAATTAACGCTGCTATTAAAACAGGGATACTATAATTATCAATACGTCTATGTTGAACAAGGTTCGACAGTTGCCGATAATAAAAATATAGAGGGCAGCTTTTGGGAAACCGAAAACGATTACCAGATTTTTGTCTATTACAAAAGCTTTTCGGGACATTACGACAGGCTGGTTGGTTATCGGCTTTTAAACTCTATCGAGAACCGGAATTAAATTTTATCAAACGGAATAATTCTCTTTTTCAATAATATTTCCATATTTTATATCAATACTGTTTTTACAATGCCTTATTTAATATCGATAAATACTTATTCAGGAATACTCGTAATGAACAAACCCTGATATTATTTTTAAGTGGGTAGTCTTCAGAATTTGGAGTTATAATAAAATTGAGTCTGCTCCGACAACTAAGCTTTCCGCCCATCTCAGAATGCAATATTTCTAACAACTGATTTATGACTTGGCAATGTTGCCGTTAAAATCAGTTTAAAAGCCAAATAAAACCCATCTGGAATATGTTTTGTTAAGTATTTGGCGAAAAAAGTAGTTTTTATACAAGATTGTTGGATATAATTTAATATCCGGACAAAATTCACCCATAAACAACGGATATTTGCCCACATTTGGTGCTTGACCAAACCTCTGTACCTGCTCTTGGCATTTGGATAATGATAACCTAATTGAAAGACCGTGGCCTCAACATTATTCCGTTTTTGTAAGGTTCCAATCGGGGTTTCAGCTATCTTTTTTCTAACCAATCCAGTATCAATCTCTTTCCGGGTAAAGTAACAATAAGAGCTTTCATTTTTGATCCTCCATTTTTCGATATTATTTTTTCCGGTAATTTACAAGATTATCAACCTTCAATTTTTTCATAAACAATTTTAAGAATTGAGGTCTCTTTATCTTTTGCTGAAAAGATTAATTTATCAGCAGTTTCAAGTATTTTGGTTAAATATTCCTTATCATCGAAACCTGCTGCATTAATTTTTACATTTAGGTAAGCACCTTCAACAGCAGTACGCGCACAAAGTGCTCCAACACCGGCATCGGAGACAGAGTTTGGATTTCCAATTTCTGCCATTGCCTTCATAACTTCCAGCGAGTCGTGTGCCAGTTGCATTACTTTTAGTGGAACTTCAATGGCATTTTTAGTTGCTGCCTGAATTGCATTTTTACGCTCCAATTTTTCCTGCTCCGACGATTTTGGCAAACCAAATGCTGCCATAATTTGGTTAAATGCATCGGTATCTTCATCAACACAATTCAGAAGTGCAGTGTGGTAATATTTCCCTTTTTCTGCCCAGTCGGAGAACTCTTCCCAGCGGTCGTCCCAGCCGCGTTTATGCGCCGATAGGTTTGCTACCATTGTTCCGAGAGCAGCTCCCATCGAACCGACATACGCCGAAATCGAACCTCCGCCAGGAGCCGGAGATTCCGATGCTGTTTCATTTTTAAACTGAGTTAAAGTCTGGTCGATTAATTTTTTACCGGCGTTCTCTTCAATCACATACTCAATAATTTTCTTTTTTGGGTCGAAGGGAGTCAACTCGTCTAATCCCAAAGACTTTACAGCTATTTTTATAATCTCCTCATCAGAAATTCCTGTTGAACGATTTTGTTTGCGAAGGAAATACTTCCCGGCATCTAACATTGCTTGCAGCGGAATTAACCCAACCAACTCTGAGCCGGTGGTTCTTATTCCACGCAACCTTGCTTTTTCAGTTACTTCGTCGAAAGCAACATGAACAGGGGTTACAGTAATATCAGTAAGATTTATCGAGATTTGTGCAATTCCGTACTCTTCGATGTACCAGCCAATTGCACGTGTTTTTTTCAATGTTCCGGGAATACGGACAGGTACTCCATTTTTATCTTTTACAATCTTTCCGGTTATTGGATTTCCATCGCGCTTTGCACGCCCTGCTTCGCGAACATCGAAAGCAATGGCATTTGCACGGCGTGTGGAAGTTGTATTAAGATTTACATTATAAGCCACCAAAAAATTTCGTGCGCCAATTGCAGTCGCTCCCGAACCTGAAACTTTATCTGACCACGCGGATGCACCAAAATCGGGTTTCCATTTATCGGTTGAAATACGTTCTTTCAACGCTTCGTATTCGCCCGAACGACAAGTTGCCAAACTTTTGCGTTCCTCATTAAATGCTGCAAATTCGTAACAAAAAACAGGAATTCCCAACTCCTCTCCCACTCGTTTCGCTAATTTTCTGGCATATTCAACTGCCTCTTCCATTGTAACATTTGCCACCGGCACCAACGGACAAACATCGGTTGCGCCAAAACGCGGATGCTCGCCTGAGTGTTTGCTCATGTCTATTAATTCTGCCGCTTTTTTTATTCCACAAAACGCAGCCTCAATTACATCATCGGGATTACCAACAAAAGTTACAACTGTACGGTTTGTTGCATTTCCCGGGTCAACATCCAACAAACTTATCTCCGGAACACTTTCAATAGCATCAGTTATCTCTTTTATTATTGCCAAATCTCTCCCTTCCGAAAAATTCGGAACACATTCTATTATTTTTTTCATAAACTTAAAATGTTTCATCGTAAAGACGCAGAAATGCAAAAAACTGAATTTTTGAAATAAATTCGAAACAAGCTATTCTTTTGTTTATAAAACCTCTTTACAATATTGTTATATCACATATTTTTATCTTTATTCCGGTGCAGACCGGAATTTTTTTACACAAAACAAATAAGATTCCGACATTCATACCAATGACAAATTTTTTCATTTAGACCCTGAAACAAGTTCAGGGAGACGCTCCTAACTAACTTTTAAATATAATGTTTAGTCGTCATGCTGAACTTGTTTCAGCATCTAAGGGATTATGCCTAATTAAATTAGGTGAACTCTCAGAATGATATATTAATTCAGATCCAAACATAGCAACTCGGAACTATTTGAAACATGATTTAACACCAGTTTTCGACAGCGATTAGAAAGTTTGTATTTCGCCATTCAGAATAACGGTTTCAATTAGATTTGAACCAAAAGAGTAGGGCAAATATTCGATTCCGGGAATATCGGTTGTAATAAAAAGATTGGCAATTTTGCCTCTTGCAATGCTTCCCAAACTATCGCTAACGCCCATTGCATAGGCAGTGTTTATGGTAGTTGCATTAATAACTTCTTCGGGCAGCATATTATATTTTATACATCCAAATGCCGAAATCAGACTCATATTTCCGCTGGGTGCCGAACCCGGATTAAAATCGGAAGCAAGTGCAATTGGCAGTCCGGCATCAATCATTTTCCTGACGGGCGAGAGTTTCATATTCAGAAAAAATGCAGCACCCGGCAAAACAGTTGGCATGGTTTCGGTATCTTTTAAAGCTGCAATTTCACTCTCTCCAATAAATTCAAGATGGTCAACTGAGAGTGCATTATATTTAACGCCAACTTCAACTCCACCGGTGTGTCCCAATTCGTTTGCATGAATTTTAGGACGCAATCCATGTTTCATTCCGGCCAATAAAATACGGTCGGTATCTTCGACCGAGAAAAATCCTTTATCGCAAAATACATCAATATATTCTGTTAATTCTTCGGCAGCAACCTGAGGAATCATTTCATTAATTACAATGTCAACATATTTCGAAACATCATTTCTATATTCCAGAGGAATTGAATGCGCGCCCAAAAAATTGGAACGCACACAAATTGGAGATGTATTTTTAATCTTACGAATAACACGGAGCATTTTTAATTCGTCTTCGGTATTTAAACCGTAACCACTTTTAATTTCCACGGCTCCGGTTCCCATTTTTACAATTTCACGAACCCGTTCCATAGCACTTTCGTACAACTCATCTTCCGAGGTTTCGTGAAGTAGTTTTGCTGAATTTAAAATTCCACCTCCGCGCTTTGCAATCTCTTCGTATGATAGACCTTTTATTTTATCCACAAACTCTTTTTCGCGCGAATCGGGATAAACCAAATGAGTGTGCGAATCGCAAAACGAGGGATAAACCAATCGGTTTTTGCAGTCAATTTCTATTATGATATCGTCATCTACATAAACATCTTTCAACTGGTGCATTTCGCCAAACTCCTCAATAACTTCGTCGCGAATAATTAGGAAGGCATTTTTTATTGTAGAAACTTTTGCCATTTCGGAACCTGCTTTAAACAAAACGGGGGAATCTTCCACCTGAACAAGTTCCTTTATATTTTCGAGTAAAATTTTCATCAGCTATCAATTTATTTTGATAAACAAAAGGTACGAAAATGAAATGGATAAACAAGAATGAGTATATATAAAAAAGTAAAATAAAAAAGTTGCTGCTTATATTGAGACAGAAAATTAAAAATAATTTATCAAAATAATAAAAGTAATAAATACTTTTATATATTTGCTTTTGCAATAATTATGAAACTATATAGTAATCATCCGAAACATTTTGTAGCAGTCGATTGCGCAATTTTTGGCTATCGTAACGAAGAACTTTGTCTTCTGTTGTACCCTCGTGGATTTGAACCCTCGCAGGGAAAATGGTCGCTGATGGGAGGTTTTATTCAAAAGAATGAATCTTCGGAAGAAGCAGCAAAAAGGGTTCTAAATGAAACTACCGGACTGAAAAATATTTATCTGGAACAGATAGAAACTTTTACACAACCCAATCGCGACCCAGAAGCAAGGGTAATCAGTATTGGTTATTATGCACTGAGCAGGATGGACGAATACGACGAAAAAACTGTTCGAGAGCACGGCGCTCACTGGTGGCCAATTACCGAATTACCACAAATGATTTTCGACCACGCAAACATGGTTGAGAAAGCACTTATTAAACTTCAGCAAAAATCGGGTTACAGTATAGTTGGAAAAGAGTTACTACCCGAAAAATTCACATTAATGCAATTACGAAAATTGTATGAAGCCATTTTTCAAAGAGAGTTCGATCCGGGAAATTTCAGAAAAAAAATATTATCGTTAGACACATTACAACGACTGAATACAAAAAATTATTCAGAGTCGAAAAAGGGTGCATTTTACTATAAATGTCAGAACAGTAAAAGTGAAAAAATATTGGATAGAATAGTTAAAATATAAATCACTGAGTTTAAAAGTAATAATGACTTTATAAATAAATAATATAAAACTAAAAAAGATGAGCAACAATTTAGAACAGATGGAAGTGTGGTTTATAACCGGAAGCCAACATTTATACGGACCGGAAACACTAAAACAAGTTGATATTAATTCGGCAGCGATAGTTGACGGATTTAATGCTTCACAAAAATTCCCGGTAAAAATCGTTTTTAAACCTGTGGTAAAAACTCCCGATGAAATTTTGGATATTTGCATTCAAGCAAGTTCTGATAAAAACTGTGTAGGTTTAATTACCTGGATGCATACATTTTCGCCTGCAAAAATGTGGATTGCCGGATTAAAAGCATTAACAAAACCCTACATGCACTTGCACACACAATTCAACCAAAATCTTCCCTGGAGCGAGATTGATATGGATTATATGAATCTGCATCAAAGTGCACACGGTGGTCGCGAGTATGGTTTTATAAATGCCAGAATGAGAAAAAATCGTAAAGTTGTTGTTGGTCACTGGCAAGATGAGAATGTTCAAAAACAGGTTGCATCGTGGTGTCGTACAGCAATTGGCTGGGCCGATTCGCAGGGGCTAAAAGTTGCACGTTTTGGCGATAATATGCGCGAAGTTGCAGTAACCGAAGGCGATAAAGTTGAAGCTCAGATTAAATTCGGATGGCAAATTCATGCTTTTGGCGTGGGCGATTTGGTAAATTATATCGACAAAGTAACCGACGACGAAGTTGATAAACTCTACAAAGAGTACGAAACTATTTACGATATTGCCAACAACTGTAAACCGGGTGCTGAATTTCATAAGAATGTACGCGAACAGGCACGTTACGAAATTGCTCTGAAACGTTTTATGGTTAATGGCGATTTTAAAGCATTTACCACAAACTTCGAAAATCTGACAGGACTGGCACAACTTCCGGGGCTGGCATCGCAACGATTAATGGCAGCAGGTTACGGTTTTGGTGCCGAGGGTGACTGGAAACAAGCCGCTTTGTTACGAATAATTAAAACAATGTCAACAGGAATGGAAGGTGGAAGCTCGTTTATGGAGGATTACACATATCATTTAGAGCCCGGGAATGAGGCAGTTCTCGGTGCGCACATGTTGGAAATTTGCCCTTCGATTGCAGCAAAAAAGCCACGTTTAGAAGTTCATCCTTTGGGAATTGGAGGAAAAGATGCACCTGCACGTTTAGTTTTCGAGAGTGCCACCGGACCTGCAATGAATGTAACTTTAATAGATATGGGAAATCGTTTCAGGATTATTGCAAATACCCTCGATGTAATTGAGCCACTTGAAAAAATGCCCAAATTACCGGTTGCTTCGGCATTCTGGAAAACGAATCCAAATTTGGCAGACGGAGCCGCAGCATGGATTTATGCAGGAGGCACTCACCACTCGGCATACACACTGGCACTTACACTCGATTTTGTGGAAACATTTGCAGAATATGCTGATGTTGAATTTTTACTGATCGACGAAAAAACAACAATTCCTGAATTCAAAAAAGAGCTACGCTGGAACGATGTTTATTATATGCTGGCAAACGGATTAAAATAGAAAATTATGGAAATACTTGACTGGATTGTTATAGCAGCTTTTGCGCTCGTTCTTATTGGAATTATTGTTTGGGTAACCCGTCAGAAACAAAACACTTCCGGCGACTATTTTTTAGCCGGGCGAGATGCAACATGGATTGCAATAGGAGCATCAATTTTTGCCTCGAATATCGGCTCCGAACATCTAATAGGACTTGCCGGAGCCGGTGCTTCAAGCGGAATGGCAATGGCACACTGGGAAATTCAGGGATGGATGATTCTGGTGTTGGGCTGGGTTTTCGTTCCGTTCTATTCGCGGAGTATGGTTACAACAATGCCCGAATTTCTTGAGCGGAGATATAACAAAGAGTCGAGAACAATTTTATCAATAATTTCACTTGTCAGCTATGTTCTCACAAAAGTTGCGGTAACAGTTTATGCGGGAGGATTGGTTTTTAAAGAGGTATTCGGGATTGAATCAATCTGGGGAATCGATTTTTTCTGGATTTCGGCGGTCGGGTTGGTTCTGTTAACAGCAGTTTACACTGTTATTGGCGGAATGAAATCGGTGCTTTATACATCTGTTCTACAAACTCCCATATTACTTTTAGGCTCGCTGATAATTGTTGTTTTAGGACTACGGGCACTCGGCGGCTGGGACGAAATGATGCGAATAACAAGTGCAGTTCAGGTAAATGAATATGGAGATACAATGACAAATCTTATTAGAAGTAACCGAGATCAGGATTTCCCCTGGCTTGGTGTTTTTATCGGGTCGGCGGTTATCGGGTTTTGGTATTGGTGTACCGACCAATATATTGTGCAGCGTGTTCTTTCGGGAAAAGATGAAAAACAGTCGCGTCGTGGAACTATTTTTGGAGCTTATTTAAAACTCACTCCTGTTTTTCTATTTATGATTCCGGGAATGATTGCATTTGCAATGGCACAAAAAGGGGTTGTAATAAATGGTGAGGTTTTTACACTTTCATCGTCTGATGCAGCCTTTCCTACCTTGGTTGCAAAACTATTGCCAGCCGGAATAAAAGGATTGGTTGTTTCGGGTATTCTTGCTGCTTTAATGAGTTCACTCGCTTCGTTATTTAACTCATCTTCCATGTTGTTTACAATCGATTTCTATAAAAAATACAGACCGCAGGCAACCGAGAAAAAACTACTACATGTTGGCAGGATTGCAACGGTAGTAGTTGTTGTTTTAGGTGTTCTTTGGATTCCGATTATGAGAAGTATCGGAGATGTTTTATATACATATTTGCAAGATGTTCAGTCTGTTCTGGCACCCGGGATTGCTGCTGCTTTTCTACTTGGAATTCTTTCAACAAAACCAACTCCAAAAGGAGGAATGTGGGGAATGATTGCCGGTTTTATAGTCGGTGTTTTGCGGCTTGGCTCAAAAGTACTTTACACAACTTTAGCAAAAGCAGAGGGGTACACCGATGTGAAACTTTGGGCAACCGAGACTGGTGTAAGAAGCTGGTTTTACCAACTTGTTTACGATGTTAACTGGCTCTTTTTTAGTGGTGGAATGTTGCTGTTTAGTATCCTTGTAATTATTGTTGTGAGTCGTTTTACTAAAGCTGCTCCGGCAGAACAAATAGTGGGTTTAACTTTTGGCTCGGCAACTGCTGAACAAAAAGCTGCAACCCGCGCAAGCTGGAACAGTTGGGATGTTTTTCATACGGTAGTTATTCTTGCTTTTACCATTGCTTTTTATATCTATTTCTGGTAAAAATTGTAAATTATGTTAGAAGATTTAAAAGAGAAAGTATTACAAGCCAATCTCGATTTGGTAAAACTTGATTTGGTAATTTTTACTTTTGGGAATGTTAGTGCAATCGACCGCGAAAAAGGACTGGTTATTATAAAACCAAGTGGCGTTTCATACGAAAATATGAAAGCTGACGATATGGTTGTTATCGATTTGGAAGGGAACATTATTGAAGGAAAACTTAAACCTTCAAGCGATACTCCAACTCATCTGACACTTTACAAATCGTTTAAAGATATTGGTGGAATTGCACATACTCATTCAACAATGGCAACAAGCTGGGCACAGGCAGGAAAATGTATTCCTGCCCTTGGCACAACACACGCCGATTACTTTTACGGTTCAATTCCTTGTACACGAAAACTTTTGGAGAACGAGGTAAACTCTTCATACGAAATAGAAACCGGAAATATAATTATTGAGACTTTCGAAAAACTAAATTCGATGGAAATTCCGGGCGTAATTGTAAATAACCACGGACCTTTTACATGGGGGAAAGATGCTGACGAAGCGGTTTACAATTCGAAAATATTAGAGGAAGTTGCAAAAATGGCTTTTAATACTCTGCAACTAAATCCAGATGCGTCAATCAACCAGTTTTTACTCGATAAACATTTCAATAGAAAACATGGTAAAAATGCTTATTACGGACAAAATCAATAATATATTTCCATCAACAAAATTTGTTTTTTAACAAAAAAACCTGACAATTCTCACTGCTTTTTAACACAATCCCTAATTTTGATTTTATCGCAGAATGTAGTAATTCTGTGTAAAATTAAATTGATAAAAAATGGCAAAATTAACGACCAATGATTACATGACCAAAGAGGATAACTTTGGCGCACACAACTACCACCCGCTTCCAGTTGTACTATCAAAAGGCAAGGGAGTTTATGTATGGGATGTTGAGGGTAAAAAATACTTCGATTTTTTGGCTGCTTATTCTGCCGTCAATCAGGGGCACTGTCATCCCAAAATAACAAAAGCACTGACTGACCAGGCAAATACTCTGGCATTAACATCGCGGGCTTTTTACAACGATGTTTTGGGTGATTGGGAAGAGTACATGACAAAACTGTTCGGTTACGACAAAATGCTCCCCATGAATTCGGGTGCCGAAGCTGACGAAACTGCTCTGAAACTAATTCGTAAATGGGCGTATAAAGTTAAAGGTATTCCGAAAAATGAGGCTAAAATTATTGTTTGCGATGGTAATTTCCACGGGCGTACAATTACCATAATTTCAATGTCGTCAGACCCAGACGCATACACACATTACGGACCCTACACTCCTGGGTTTATAAATATTCCGTACAACGATTTGAACAGGTTGGAGAAGGAGTTGCAAGATCCTAATGTTGCCGGATTTTTGGTTGAACCAATTCAGGCAGAGGCGGGTGTTTATGTTCCTGAAGACGGATATTTGCAAAAAGCGGCGGCACTCTGCAAAAAATACAATGTACTTTTTGTTGCCGACGAAGTTCAGACAGGGTTGGCACGAACAGGGAAAATGCTGGCGTGCGACCACGAAAATGTACGTCCTGATATTTTAATTCTCGGGAAAGCTCTTTCGGGTGGAATGTATCCGGTTTCGTGCGTGCTTGCCGACAATGAAATTATGATGACAATAAAACCCGGAGAACATGGAAGTACTTATGGTGGAAACCCAATTGCAGCAAAAGTTGCAATGGCTGCAATGGATGTTATTTTAGACGAAAAACTGATTGAAAATTCAAATCGGATGGGAGAGATTTTCCGTAAAGAGATGAAATCAATTGATTCTGAAATGGTTGAAAAGGTTCGGGGAAAAGGATTATTAAACGCCGTTGTAATTAAACCAACCAACGGCAAAACTGCATGGGACGTTTGTTTGGCTCTAAAAGAAAACGGGTTAATTGCAAAACCAACTCACGACCATATTATCCGGTTCACACCACCTTTAATTATTACAGAAGAACAATTAGAAGAGGCAATTGAAATAATCAAAAAGACTTTTAAAGAGTTTGAAAAATAAATTTGAATACATATAATTACGGAGATTTAATACTCAAATAAAATAACTGAATTGAGCATAAATAACATGGATCAATTTCTTATATAATTTAATCTAAATCAAAAAAAATAGATTCATAAATAACATAATTGCTAATTTTGCGTTTTCAACAAAAGTAAAAATAGCTACATAAATGTTTTCAAGTACAGCAAAATTTATAACTCTTATACTAGCCGGATTATTCATAAATTTATTAGGATTCTCGCAGGTTTCTGAATTGGAAAGTAAAGATGAGACTCTTCGGAAAGGAATCCATATTCTTAAGAAGTATTTTTATGAAGGGAGTAATTGGTATGTTACCCAACCCTCTGTAAAAAATGATGTGCGGGGTTTAATCCATTTTATAGAGGATCAGCCAGTGGATTCAATAATAAAAAACTTAAATAACACTTTTTATAATAAAGAGAGATATGTAATCCGGTTGCCCGAAAATGTTTCGGATAGTTTGAGTGTTCCTGGATATTATCCGAATATTTATGTTGAAAGGGATATTAGAAATATTGATGTTAACCTGCAAGAGTATTACAGGAATAAAAAAATTATTGTTCCTCCAGAATTGATTTCAAATTTGGACGAACGATTAAATCTTGTTCCTGAAGGGAAAGGGATACAACTTTTCGTAGATTCGGTTTATATGATTCCCGAAAGTCTTCAAATTCCTGATGTAATTCCCGATTCATTACTAAATTCTCCCGAAGATTTTAAGGAACTTATAAGAAAGGACAGTATAAGAAGCAGGTATATCGAACAAAAACGAATTGTGTATAACGATTCGATAACTTCTGTTTATGTTAATTCTGTTATTTCGAATATTCGTAAGCAAGAGTTTGATGAGGATTTTAATTACAGGGTGAAGAATTTAACCGATTCGGTAAAAATAAATAATTATGAGATACTAAAGTTGTATAACGATTCTGTTGTAACCGCTGTTAACGATTCTATTTTTGCAGTGTTAAAATCATTATCGGAGTACGCCGATTTTATCGATACAACACAGATTTCAATAATAAACCTGAGGGGAGATTCCACCAATATATTTTTTCAAAAAGGGCGAGAACGATTTGAACGAGTTTGGCTAAAAAATGAGCAAAACGATTCGTTGAGTGTGTTAGTTAAAAATACAGGTAAACGAAGTATGCAAATGTTAATTGATGATGGAGTTACATTTTCGCGATACAAACCAAAAGAGACTAAAGTTTTTGATTTTAAAACTCTTGAAAAAAACTTTGGCGAATTTACGAAGGTTGGTAAAAGTTATGAGATTGAAACTCCGTGGCGAATAGGTGGAAATGGAGCTTTAGGTTTTACTCAAACATATCTGCAGAATTGGAAAAAAGGAGGGCAAAGTTCAATTGCAATGTTAATGGTGTTAAAGGGATTTGCAAACTACTCGCAGGCTGATGGAAAAATTAAATGGGATAATGGGGTAGAGATAAGAAATGGATGGATACACCCGGGGGGCAAAGGTTCTGAGACCCAGAAAAATGATGACAAATTTGAATTTACTTCACGATTTAGTGTAAGTGCCTTTAAACAATGGTATTATAGTGCTGAATTTAATTTTGAAACTCAGTTTTTTAAAGGCTTCAAGTACCCTACGGAAGATCATCCTGATCCGATTTCGGCTTTTATGGCACCTAGCAGAACCTATATTAAATTGGGGTTGGAGTATAATCCGAATAAGAACTTTTCTATGTTATTTTCGCCATTTACATTAAAAAATATTTATGTGCGCGATACTGTGCTAATCGATCAAACTAAATTTGGAGTCGCCCCAAACCGAAAAAGTTTCTGGGAACCGGGTTTAAATGCAGATTTGAGATTCAAAAAAAATATTACTGACGATATCTCGTATCAGACTAAGTATAAAATGTTTATAAACTATGTGGAGCCTTTTCGTAAATTCGATATTAATTGGGAAAACCTGTTGATTGTGCGTTTGAATGATTATTTTAATATTCGCTTGATGGTGCATTTTGTTTACGACGATGATGTTCTTTTTCCGGTTTACGACGACAACGATGTTCAAATTGGCGAAGAATCAAAACTTCAGATTAAAGAGTTGATGACAATTGGGTTTGCCTATAAAATCAACCGTAAGGTTATGAAATCAAAACGAATTCGTTAAACTAATAAACTTACAACTACAAACAATCCGTAAATTACACTTGCAATTCCGTTTGTGGTGAAAAACGCAATATTCACTTTGCTTAAATCGTTATATTTTACCAAAGTGTGTTGGTAGAATAAAAGCCCTATAAAAATTGCTGAACCAGTAAGATGTATCCAGTTGGCTGAAGCAATAATCGCAACCAGAATAATAAAAATGGCAGCCAAAAAATGAATTAGTTTTGACAAATTTAACGCACGTTTCTTACCCAAAAGAGTTGGTATTGATTTTAGTTTTAGTTCTTTATCGAACTCTTCGTCTTGTAAAGCATAAATAATATCGAAGCCACTTACCCAGAAAAATACTACAAATCCTAAAATTATGGGTAGCCAGTCGAATTTTCCGGCAACTGCTAAATATGCTCCAACCGGTGCAATTGCAAGTCCTAAACTCAGCACAAAATGACAAAGTGGAGTAAATCGTTTTGTATAACTATAAAACAGAATTACAAAGAGTGCCACAGGTGAAAGATAAAAACAGAGCGAATTAATAAACCAGGTTGTAACAATAAACAGAAGAGCATTAATAATTACAAACAGCAGAACCGACTTTGCATTTATTACTCCGGCAGGTATTTCGCGCGATGCAGTTCTTGGGTTTAGTTTATCAATTTTACGGTCTAAATAGCGGTTAAAACCCATTGCTGCATTTCTGGCAAAAACCATACACAGCAAAACCAACACCAATAATTTGAAACTTATTGTAGCACCGTTTTGTTCTAATGCAAAGAAAAAACCAATAAGAGCAAAAGGTATCGCAAAAATTGTGTGCTCAAATTTAACGAGCTTCGTATATTTAGATAAACTTCTCATTACATATTTTAATTGCGCGTAAAACTAAGAAGATATTTTATAATTTCGGAAGTTTAATTTACATTTGAAAAAGCTTTATAATGAAAAATATAAAACGTTACTACACACTAAAAGCCGGACCGGAAGATGTTTTTAATGCACTCACAAATGAGAGAATCTTAGAGATTTGGACTGGTGACACCGTTGAAATGAAGCCAGTTGTTGGTTTTGAGTTTTCGCTTTGGGGAGGAAGTATTACCGGAATTAATCTGGAAATTGAAGAGAATAAAAAAATTGTTCAACAGTGGTTTTTTGGTGAAGAGGAGGATTCTATTGTTACAATAAAAATTCATTCGCATAAAAAAGGGGCAAGTATTGAATTGCTACATACCAATATTCCGGACGATGCTTACGAAAACATTTCGGATGGCTGGGACGAAGATTACTTTGGTGCACTGAACGAATTGTTTATATAATTTTTATTCGAACCTAAAAGGAAGCGGTTCCGTTGGTTCGAAGTTGTAAAATCGTCTTTTCGACTCTTCATCTAAAATAAATCCAACAAAACTCATGTCGCCAGGATGAAATGGGTAGAATGCAAGTCTTAAATGAAAGGTTTTAAAAACGAGGTTTTCGTTATGAATACGAACTCCAACTCCAATACCACTGTAATATTTTTGAGATAAAATAAATTGGTCATTTCTACCAATAACACCAATATCGGCAAAACCAAAAACTGCCATGTTAAATCGATAAAACTCCTTTCGTAAAAAATGAACTGCCTCTAAATTTAAGCTCAATCGTTGTTTTCCAAATACCTCTCTGCTTCTAAAACCTCTAATATGATGGTTACTGTTGAGAGTTAAATTCTCGATTTCGAAGCGGCGTATTCCAATTGTATAATTTAGGCGTGTAAAAAAACGATACCGTTTTCTGCCTGCATTTATCTGTTTCGAAATGAAATTAATATTCCCTTGAATTTGCCCCTGTTGGTAACCATACTTTGTAAAATAGCCACCAACTGCACCTTCTAAATAGAGATATCCTTTATGGTTCACCAATAAATTTCCGTTAGACAGGTACAAGTGTGCGTAGTGTCTGTTTCCAAATTCATTGGCATCGAAACCATAAACTATTTCATTTTTAAACCCCTCGGGAATATCCTCCGTAATTCCATAACTGTAAACTAATTGATCTTGAACATACCGGCGCTGGGTAAATGTAACCCCTGCAAGATAAAATGTACTATTCGAAAAATATTGATTATTATCGGGCTCAGGAATTGGCCGCTGGTAATATTTCCGGCTATAAAATCCGGCAGATAAAACCAACTGAGTTGGTGTATGGTCATCTCGTTTTATCTGAAAGCTACGACCTCCCCATGCGCTATAAAACGATAAATCCATTGGCAATTCAGTTTTTATGGGGTCACTGTCAAAAATTCTATCTGTTCGGAACATCCGAATTGCATCGGCTCCAAAACCCCATTTAATCGATGGAATATAAAATGGTTTTTTTACCTGCAACGAAAAACCTTCGTTTCTGTAAGTATTTAAATAACCCATTGAAATATCGAGAAACTTTCCTCTTATATTTTTTATTTTGTAATAAGTTTCAAGGCCCAGGTATGGCTGTTTGGTAACATGCCCCAGAAAACGCAGAGATATTTCGTGCCCAACGCCAAAAACATTTTGGTTATATATCTCTAACGAAGCAGAGCTTGTACCGTTCACATCTCCTGTAACTCCAAACGAAAAACGGTCTTTTGTAAGTACTGTAACTTTTACCAACCCCGGGTAAATACTGTCTTGCACCAGTATAAATTGCACCTCTTTTATATAGGAAAGAGAGCGAATAATGCGTTCGTTCTCGTAAATAATTTCAGGGTCAACAGTATCGCCAACTTTAAAAAGCAATAGTTTTTGAATAGTTTTTAAATTCGATTTTATATGAATTGTATTGGCAGTTCGTTCAATCCATTTTGTTGCAGTTTTAGTAGTATCCTGAAAATTGGGGCCAAAAACATCGAGAGCCTTAATCTTAATTTCCGAAATAATTTTACCCTCTAACTGGCTGTAATAATTAAGTGCCAACGCTTTTTTATCGACATACGGCCGGGGTGGCGAAATAAGAAAATCATAAAGCAAATTTGTAATTTTTTTCTGACTTGCCTTATATTCTAAACTGTCGTAAAACTGCTCTTGTTTTGGTTGGCTTTTTTTAATTATAATAGTGTCCGGCATTGAAGATTGCGCTATAACAATACAATTCAATAGTAAAAGGGGAAATATGATTTGTATTATTTTAGAGATTCTCATAATACCTCAACCCGAGTTGTTCGTTAAATTTAATAGTGCTTTGAAAAATAATACTTTTAACAGTGGTTTCCCGCAAAACAGATTGTTAAATTACGTTAAAGCACATGAACTGGTAATCTATAATAATTGAAAATCGAATTCAAAGTTGCAACAGAAACACTTTTTCGCAGTTAATTTTTTAATTTTGCTACGTGAGGTTAATCGGGAAATTATATAAGCAGAATATTTACGGTATTATGGGAACTATTACGTTCCATATTCTGGTGGTTCTGTTTTTTTTGTTAGCCGATGTTGATATGAAAGGAAATACAAAAGAAGAATCGCTATTAATTGAGTTTCCCGATATTTTGCCTGAATTAGAAGAGAAAGTGGAGCAACAAGAACAAGAATTTCCAGAAGAACAATTGGTTGATAATTCGGAAAGTTCAATTCGCACAAATGCTGCGTCAAATCAGTTAGCTTCTGAAAATACAACCACTTCGGCAGAGGAGTTTTTTGATGATGAATTTCTCAAGGAAATAGAAGATGCAAAACGGTTGTCTTCCGATGTTAGCAGTCAACTTTCGAAAGAGATTGTAGATATCAATGATATTAAAATGCCGGTTGAAACAACTGAGGGAATAGCACCCGACTCTATTAAAAATGTTATTTATGTTGGCGAAAGTAATATTGTATATTATTTAGATAATCGTTATCATTTGAGTTTACCAATTCCTGTTTATTTGTCGCAGGGTGGCGGCAAGGTAGTTGTCGATATTATTGTAAATCAGCAAGGAAGAGTAGTCGGAGCAACTCCTCGGGAAAATAAAAAAATTAGAGACGAACAAACTTTTTTATATGCTAAGGCAGCCGCTTTACGAACTGTTTTTAATGCAGACTTAACTGCTCCAAAAGCACAAAAAGGAACAATTCATTATACATTTATTGCGCAATAAATAATTTCACACTTAAAATTATGAATCGTTTTTTCGAATAACAAATATGTTAATAAATTATATCTTTAACATGATTTAACAACTTTTAGTTGCACAAAATCAATTCTGCTCTTATCTTTGCAGTACGTTTATTTTCATAAGTTTAGGTTTAGTTAGGTTAGTTAGTTTAATGAGAAAAGGATGGGTTGCTGAACCCGTCCTTTTTGTTTTTATACCAATCCCATTCACTTTATAATAATTCCACTCCTTTTTTAATCGTTTTTAAAATTATACTTTTTATATTTACACGTAATTGGTTGTTTATAAGCCATGTTAATTCATTTTAGTAAAGTTTTAGTATATTCTATTTTAGAATAATTATTTACAAAGGGGTTACCTTTTTAGTAAAAACCGAATAATATAATAGTATAAGAAGATGATAGTTTACAGCGACGAGCAAATTCTGAAGGGCGTTCTTAGGCACGATAATTTAATACTGCAGTACATATACAAACAGTTCTATTACAAAATAAGTTATTTCGTCAAGAAAAATCAGGGAAATGAAGATGATGCCAGCGACGTATTTCAGGAAGCCATTATTGTAATTTATCGTAAGCTAAAGGAAAACGATTTAGTTTTCCAAAAGAGTTCTTTTGCAGGATATCTGTTTTCGGTCTGTCGTTTTATTTGGTTGAAACAATTAGAAAAAAGACGAATTGAAAGGAAAAAGTTGAATGAGACTTTACCATTTCAGGAAAATTTATACGATGAAAATTTGGTAGAGTTAGTTGATAAAAACGAAAGATATGGTTTGTATCAAAAGCATTTTGCAACCCTGAGTACTGATTGTCAGAAATTAATGCAGCTATTTTTTGAAAAAGTCTCGCTTAGAGAAATTGCAAAAATAATGGGATACAAAAGCGAAAAATATGCTAAAACAAGAAAGTATAAGTGTAAAGAAATTTTAATTAAACGAATAAAACAAGATACAGAATTTAAAAAAATACTTGAAGATGACACCTAATGTTAATTATTTTGAACAAATTGAAGATTACTGTCAGGAGCTGTTAAGCAACCATGTAAAACTTCAGTTTGAAACTGAGTTAAAGTTGGACGCTGAACTCAGGGGTGAGGTAAAACTTAGAATGGAAGTTCAATCAGCAATTGCTGAAAATGATGTAATATCCCTAAAAGAAAAACTTAAAAAAGTTACCTCCCAAAGCAAAGCCTCAAATTCGAAAAACGACTCCTTTGAATTACTAAACAAATTTTCAGATATCCAAGAAATAGATGAAGAACTCTCTCCGGAAGATTTAATAAATTTATACGATTCAATGCCTAAAGTGCATGTGCATCAACACGAAATAACCATCAACGAAAATACTCACCAGTTTTATAAAGAACAAAATAAGACTATAAATAATAGTGAGTCTGAAGATGTAAATGATATTGATTTTGAAGAGTTTGAGGGACTCGAAGAAGCGATTCTCGAAAAAGACATTCTTAGTTTTAGGCAAACTTTAAATCAGGTTGCAAAATCTATGGAACCTCAGTTTTCGGTTGAAGAAATTGATGATTTTTTAAATTATGAATTAGCTGAAATAGAACTCGTAAATTTTGAAAAGGAGCTCTCCAATAATCGGAATTTAAAAGAAGAAGTTCAATTACATAATGAACTTGAAAAAGCGATTAAGGAAAAAGAAATTATTAGTTTGAGGAATCAGATTTTGCAGATAATAAAATCTGAAACTTCGTGGAATGTAAGTGAAAATGATATTGAAAACTTCATTGATGGAGAATTAAATGATTCTCTTCTTGACGGGTTTAAGGCAGAGTTACAAGTAAATTCTGATTTAATGGCTGAAGTTGAATTACGCCGTCAAATAAATGAAATCATAGGAGAAAACGATATTCGGGAATTACGAGCTGAATTAAAAGATGCCAAGAAATTGGCTGAGGTAAATAAGGTTCGGAATTTGATTCCAATTTCAAATAGTAAGTTTTATAAATTCTTACAAACCAGTGTTGCCATTGTTCTATTTTTAATTGGAGTAGGTGGTGTTATTAATAGTGGATATTTATCTGTGGATAAAACCTACGATAAGTTTTTCGAGTCGCCAACATGGTCGGCAGAACGTTCGGTGTCTGCCGATATAACGCTGCTGCAAAAGGCGCAAGGAGCATTTATGACAGACGATTATGCGGGAGTTGTAGAAATGAAGAAATTGGCTCCGGTTGCAACAAGTAATAATCCTGTATTTCAGTTTTATGCCGGGGCAAGTTTGCAGAAACTGAATAATTTTGAGGAGGCAATTGCTGATTATACGCTGGTAATAAATCATGCCGATAATTTATTTGTGGAGGAGGCAGAATGGTACAGAAGCCTTTGTTATATGAAACTGGGAAATAAATTACAGGCGAAACAAGAGTTGTTGGCGGTTATAAACAGAAATGGATATTTTAAACAAGATGCAAAAGCTGTTTTACGACGCTTGAAATTTATGCCCGAATAACATATATGTAAAAATATTTACACATTTAATGAAGCTCGTTTTTTACGGGCTTTTTTTATTCTTAAAGTTTGGTCGATAGAAATTCCGATCAATAATAAAATTAGCAGACTAAAAAAATAGAAATCGTAGCTTTTATAAAGAGGCGAATTATCGCCAATACATACATATCCCAGCCAATAATGAGGATGTGCTCTTCTGGAATTAGCCCCCTCTAAATATTCTAATTTTGCTTGTCGTAGCGACTCATCCTTTGTTTTGCCCTTTTTTAAATTTTTGTAAAACGAACCCATAATTTGTGTGCCCGATTGGTCTTCTACTTCCCACAACGACATTATTATTGAAGGACAACCTGCATAGAAAAAACCGCGGGCGAGACTCATAATTCCTTCCCCTTTTTTTAATTGACCACTGCCTGTATTACACGCACTTAACACCGTAAGTTTGGCATTTGTATTAAGGTTATAAATATCCGACGTATTTAACCAACCATCAGAATTAGCATTTTCTGAAGTGCCAAAAGTAAAAGCCAACCGCGATAATTCCGGTAACGAATCGTTAATATACGCATGCATTGCCAGATGCAGAATATCATAATTCTCAATGTTCGATCTAAAATTAGATTCGGTTGCTTCTGAACCTTTAAATACATTTGTGTTTATTGTTTTCGAAATTTCGAGTACCTCTTTCTGAGCTCCGGGAAGAGGAATTAATACAATTTTTTGGTTTGCAATTTCGAAAGTATCCGATTGATATTCAGGTGCAAATGCAATTGCACGGTTTATTATCTTTTTTGTTGATCTGTTTTTCTTAAAAAGTAAATTTGATGAGTTCGAATAATTTATACTGAACTCTTTTATCAGATAATCGAGCTTGTTAAATTGTATTGTTTTGGTAGTATCCGGTAAATTCTGTAAAAGTCCGTCGAAGGCAATGTAACTCAGTTTCCCATCGGGAACGATTGTCAGTTTTTTATTCTTGATTTCGTCGTAAAAAGGTAAAATCAAATTTTTATAAAGTTGGTTTGCCGAAACACAAAACTGTTTCGATTGCGCATTTGTTGTAAGAATGTACTCCCTGTCAGACATAAAATGAAACATCGTTTAAATAGATTTCAAAAAATCAATACCAACATTTTGTTTTATTAAATCCATTTTATTTTTCGAAATAACAAAAGTGTATAACGCAGTGAGAGAGTCTTTTTCGTTTAAAACGTATTCCAGTATTATTTCGCTATACTTTAATTTTTGTTGAATTTTAGAGATAGAAAGTAACGAAGCTGCATATTTTAACTCGTAATAGTCGCTAAATTCCGACTCTAAATACCGGTTTAGCTCCTCACGTTTCCTGGAGGCTTCAAAAATTTGTGTATTATATTCGCCTAATAAGAAGGTGTCAGGAATATCTTCGTTATTTTCTTGAAATAATTTTTCTGAATAGATGGCAATTGTGTTATTAAATCTCCTTTCAAGTTGAATTAAACTATCGGGTATTAAACTATTTTCTATTGCCGACTCGTTTGATAATTTATCGAAAACAGAACTGCTTTTTATGCGCTCTGCATTTATAAATGCCAGCTCAATAAATTCGGTATTATTTGTGACTGTATATACATCAAATGCCGTTTCTATTAAATTCTGAAATGTTGAATATTCGAGTTCCGTAAGCTGAATTTTGCTTTCGTCGCTCGATAATTCCATTCGGGCTTTTTGAATTAATGCGCCAACTATTTTATATGAATCGATGGCATCTGTTAATGATTTTATATAATTTTCAGACTCTTTATTTTGCTCAACTTTGGCAATCTCTTTATAAGTATCTCCAATTCTTTTGAGGTAATTAATACAGTCAATCAACGACAACCAATTTGCTGAGTTATTTATATCATCGAGTGAATATGGAACCGGGAATTTAATTGCCGACAATGCTTTTGAATAGTAATTAATTGCCTTGTTCAAATTTCTCTTTTTCTCCTCCGAAAACGATCTTATATCCTGTTTTTTAATAGGCAGGTTTCTAAAATACCGACCTTTGAGATTATAATAATCTGCCAATTCATTACCAAAAACCGGTTGGGTAACTTTTATAATTCCATAAGCTTTCTCCAAAGTATTCGTGGCTTCTTTGTATTCAATATTTACAAGGAGAAATAATGTGTAGTTTAAATATTCAATAGCAACATTAATACTTTTGTCACCATAAAAGTCTATTGTTAAGTCGATGGCATTCTGATAATTCTTACTCGCCTCAATAATGTTACCCTTAATTTGATAGATAAATGCCAAAAGTTCGAAATATCTAATTTTAGCTTCTGCATACGCATTATCAATATTCTGATTTATCAGTTTAACGGATTTGTCGTATTCGTTGGTTAAGTAATAAATCTCTGCAATATAATAGTTTGCTTCTGCAATTTCTTCTTCCGAATAGTTGACTTTTTTACTATAAATATTCAACGATTCCTGATAATAACGCAAGGCTTCCTTATAATTTAATTTACTTCTATAAACATTGCCGAAATTTCTATACAATCTGATTCGAGGATCAGTTTTGTAATTTTTACGTAATTGATAATTCTCTTCAGCAAGCGATAAGAATTTAAGAGATTTTTCGTTCTGACCCAAAGCCAGATATTGAATCCCTATTCCGGAATAGACAGCACCGAGACTATAATGAGGATTACCATAAATCTTTTTTCGGATTTCAAGAGAACATAAAAAGGTATCTAAAGCTTGTAAGTGCATTCCATCAATGCCACAAATAATTGCCTTTCTATATAATTCTCTTGCGCGAATACTATCTGAATAAAATTTCTGATTTTGCGAAAAAGAATAAAATGTTTGTAAGGTCATGAAAATTAGTAGTATAGCTATTTTAGATTTCGCCATTAACTGTTGATTTTGGATAGGCAATTTAGTATAATTTCATTTTTTTTCCTATTCATGGGTTACCTTTTTAACCTTTTCAGAATATATTACTGAATGTGTGTTTATTATGTTTTACAATTAAGTTATTTATTATGAGAAGTATATTTGCATCTAAAAGTAAAAAAAGAGATTCTAAAGTTTTTGGTATCGAGTTACTGAGTGAAAACGAAATGTTAAAAGTCCGTGGTGGTACAGAACCCGAAAAGCCAAAATCGAGACCGATAGATGCTTACGATCTTGAAGATGAATAGATAAAATTATTTTTTATAAGATATTTCGAGGGGACTAAAACAAGCCGATTGTTTTAATTCCCTTTTAGTGTTTTCAGATGTCTCTTCTTTTTCCGCTAAAGAGTTTATAGTTGTTAAATTTGCATTTTAACGAACCGTTGAATAATTCTTTTTTTGCCGAAGTTTTTAATCCTATATATTTCATACTTTCAACCGATGAGGATAATATCCAAGCCGAATTTCCGGCAAAGTGATGTTTTAAGCGTTCGCCAATCATCGAATACAACCCGTCTAAATCTTCAAATTTCATTCTCTCTCCATAAGGCGGATTAATTATAATAGTTGCATTTTGTACAGGAATTTCCAAGTCTCTGAAATCAGATTTTTTAAAAATAATTTTATTATAAACTAACGCTCTTCTGGCATTTGTTTGGGCGTTTAATAAATTACTTCCATTAATATCTGAAGCATATATTTTATAGTCGAAATCTTTCTTCCCTACCGGTTTTTTTATACTCTCGAAAAGTTGTTCATCGAAATCGTCCCAATTCTCAAATGTGTAATGTTTCCTAAATTTCCCGGCAGGAATTCCATGTGCAATCATTGCGGCTTCCAACGGGAGAGTCCCCGAACCACACATCGGATCAATAAAATCCGAATCACCTTTCCAGCCTGCAAGTCGAATCATTCCGGCGGCAAGAACCTCATTTAAAGGTGCATCGCCCTGTTGAATTCTGTAGCCTCTTTTGTGTAACGACTCGCCCGAACTATCCATCGAAATAGTACACGAATCTTTATGAACATGTACGTTAATTACAATCTCCGGATTTTCAGTGTCAACATTTGGACGTTTCCCCAATTTGTCTCTAAAATAATCTGCAATGGCATCTTTTGTTCGTAACGAAGTAAACATCGTGTTAGTAAAATCTTTCGAGTTTATAACTGTACTATGAACGACAAAACTTTGATCTACCGTAAAATACCGGAGCCAATCAATATTTTTACACTTCAAATAAAACTGCTCTACATTTTTGAAATGAAAGAATTCGATCTCTTTTAAAACCCGTAATGCGGTTCTCAAAAAATAATTCGATTTATATATTATTTCAAGATCTCCTTCATAAAAAACAGCACGGTTTCCCAACTCAATATTTTTACCGCCAATTGCTTTTATTTCATCGGCAAGTACCTCCTCTAAACCGACAGAAGTTTTTGCTATTAGATTGTAATTTTTCAAAGTTTTCATTTTTAATGGTTAGATACCTGCTCCGTTGGTATAATTAGAATCTTTGGGTTGCGACTGGATTACACGCGAATTGGCGGGCAGATTATTTGTAACCCAAACATTTCCGCCAATTACAGAGCCTTCTCCAATTGTAACCCTGCCAAGAATTGTAGCGCCTGAATATATAACAACGTCATCTTCAACAATCGGGTGGCGTGGAATTCCTTTTATGGGATTTCCTTTTTCGTCTAACGGAAAACTTTTAGCTCCCAAAGTAACTCCCTGATATATTTTTACATTATTTCCTAAAATACAAGTTGAGCCGATTACAACACCTGTTCCGTGGTCGATGGTAAAATGCTCACCAATTTGTGCCCTCGGATGAATATCTATTCCTGTTTCGCTGTGAGCCATTTCGGATATAAACCTTGGAATTAACGGTACCTCCAAAAGCAATAATTTATGTGCCATCCGGTAATTAGTTATCGCACGAATTCCGGGATATGCAAAAATAATTTCTCCGGTACTTTTGGCAGCGGGGTCGTTTAAAAAAGTTGCATCGACATCGGTAACAAGCTGCCGGCGGATTTCTGGAAGAAACTCTATAAAACTTAAAGTTTTTTGTTTGGCTATTTCCTTGTGAATTTCCAAACTTTTCTCCTCATCACCGGAACATTCAAAACACAATCCGGCAAATATCTCGTCGCTCAAAAGTTCATAAAGTTCATCAATATACACTCCCATGTAATGTCGTACAGTATTTTTTCGTAACGAAGTATTTCCAAAGTAACCCGGAAATAGTATTTCGCGAACCATATTAATTACTGTTTCGAGCTTGGCAATTGATGGCAATGGTTTGCCTATTTTATGTTCGTGACAAACAGATTGGTATGATGCAGGATTACTAAGTTTCTCAATTGTGGTTGACATTTTACTGTCGAAATCTTTTGTAGTCATTTTTGTTTTGTTAATAGTGTAAAGCTAATTACAAATCAGAAATATTTAGTAGAAACAGGCAAAGTATCTCTGTAATTGATAATTTATTTCAAATTATTAAGATAGCCGAGTGCATTTTTAATACGTTTCTCACCTTCCCCTCTAACAATTTTATATTTGTAATTGTATTCCCGAATTGTTTCAATGTATTTATTCTGAAGGATTTCTCTTTGCTCTCCTCCATTTTCGCGAACAGAATCGGCAATCCATGGTAAATCTGTATCACAAACTAAAAACAGGTCAATTTTATTTTTTTGAATTTCCAAATCGAACCAATCCGGCATTTTATTAAAAACAACTTCAAACCATATTTTAGTGATTACCAGCCATGTATCAACAAAAATAAATGGGTGATTAGTATTTTTTAGATGATTTAATTGTTCCACTTGTATTTTTGCAATCTCCTCAACATCGTTATAATCGTATTTTTTGTTTAGACGTTCGACATAATCACGAGCAATTTCAGTAATAAAAGGCACATTAAAATGTTTTGCCAAAGTTTCGGTTAATGTGCTTTTTCCGGTAGATTCGGCTCCCGTAATAACTATTATTTTTGGTGTAGTTTTCACTGTTGTGGTTTTAAATCTTTTTTCCATTCAATATAACCTAAATATGCCATAACGGTATAAACTGCAAATAAAATTACGGTTGGCCACAGCTCTTTGTAAATATAAAGTCCTGCCGAAAATAGATCTACAAAAATCCAAATCAGCCAATGTTCGATCTGTTTTTTTGCCAGCATCCAGGTAGCAATTATACTTAGTGCGGTGGTAAACGAATCCATAAACGGAACATCCGAATCGGTAAAATTCAGCAAAATAATTAATATTACGAAATATAAAAGTATTGCGATTGCTATTAATTTAACCCACAAATTTTTGCTGGTTTCTCTTACCGGAACGGCTGTGCTACTTTCAGGTTTTTTGCCTTTTAGCCAATAATACCATCCGTAAATACTTATGCCTACATAATAAACCTGTAAACCCATGTCGGCATAAAACTTACTTTGAAAAAAAACAATAATATAAAGAATGGACGTGGCAAGTCCGGTTGGCCAGGTTAATATATTTTGTTTGATGGAAAATAAAACGTACGCTATGCCAAGAATGGCTCCCAGTAGCTCAATTTTGTTATTAACAAGCCAATCCAGAATTAAACTCTGCATAATTACTTTTTAATAAGTGTAAATTCTATTGAAATCACAAAAGTCAAGAGAACAAATTACACTATTTTTACTCCGCAGGAAGTAATAATTTATTGTACTCTTTCTGATTTTCAAGAACTTCAAGAGCTTTTAGAATAACTTCATCGTCTTTGTAATACACTTTATAGAAATCGTTTCGCGAAAATATATCGCGGGCAATTATTGCTTTTATCTCTTTTTTAATATTGTCTTCGGCAAAAGCCAGGCTCTCCTCGTCTTTTTCTATATCCTCTTTTTCGCCACGCGCAACAATGTCGTTTATCATTTCGGTAGTAACTTCGAAGTCTTTGTCAAACTTCTCAAATTCAGGATATTTACTCTTTAAATCGTCTCTGTTTTTATCAACATAATCGAGCACAAAGTTGTAAATTATGGTTTTTCTACGCAATCTGTTTACATATTGATAATGAATAGATGTGTCCATTGGGATAAAAATATCGGGCATAATTCCGCCGCCGCCAAAAACGCTCCGTCCATTTACAAGTGTACTGTATTTCTGCGATTCGTCGAAATGGATACTGTCGGCACTGAACATTTCGCCACTTTCCACACGGTGTAAATAATCTTTACGATACTCTTTTACGCCGTCTGTATACGATTTTTGAATACACCGTCCGCTTGGAGTATAATAATGTGCAGTTGTTAGTCTTACCACCGAGCCATCGGTTAACATAAATGGCTTTTGAACCAAACCTTTGCCAAAAGAACGACGACCGATTATAACTCCACGATCCCAATCCTGAATTGCACCCGAAACAATTTCGCTTGCCGATGCCGAATTTTCATCAATTAAAACCACAAGATTACCTGTTTTGAAAGAGCCTTTCGAAGTAGCTTTATATTCTCTTTTTGGCTCATTAATTCCGTTTGTAAATACAACTAAATCTCTATCGTTTAAAAATTGATCTGAAATTTGGATAGCTGTTTTCAGGTAGCCGCCGGTATTTCCGCGTAAATCCAAGATTAAATTTTCAATATTTTCATTTTTCAACTCTTTCATGGCAGCAAGAAATTCATCGGTTGAAGTTGCTGCAAATTTATTTAGTTTAATGTAGCCGGTATATTTGTCAATCATATACGAAGCATCTAAACTAAAAATTGGAATTTTATCGCGGATGATTGTAAAATCAAGTAAATTGTTACCCGGTTTCCGCAAGACAGTCAGGTCAACACGGGTTCCTTTTTTACCACGAAGCAATCTGAAAACATCACTGTTTTTTAGTCCGGTTCCGGCAATCGACGTGTCGTTAACTTCAATAATTCTGTCGCCTGCACGCAGTCCGACTTTTTCAGATGGACCACCCGAAATAGTAGTTGTAACAAGCAATGTGTCTTTATAAATATTAAACGAAATTCCAATTCCCTCGAAGTTCCCTTTTAGTGGTTCATTCATTTTATCAACCTCATCTTTCGAAATATAAGTTGAGTGAGGATCCAGTTCCGAAAGTAAACTAACAATTGCCTTTTCTGTTAGTTTTTCAACATTTGCCGAGTCAACATAATATCCATCGACTAAACGTAAAAGTCTGCCAAATTTTAACTGATTTTGCTGAACCGAATTTTGTGCTTTAACTAACGAAGCCGGAAAAATTAAAAGGATTGCCAAAAGCAAACTAAAAACTATTTTTTCTATTTTTTGCATATTAATTTAAATTAACTACCAATTTGTTTATACTTATTTATGTTTCTCAATAAAGTTAATGTTTGATTCAGAATATTCGAGTTCGAGGCTTGCGAAGTTCTGAATAACAATAAGTTTCCTCTTGTAAATATTTGTTTTCAGGACAAGCGTAACGAAGAAATCGGATATTATGGACAAACATATAATACTAACAACTATTCCCACTCTATTGTTGCAGGTGGTTTAGAACTGATATCGTAAACTACACGATTTATTCCGCGAACCTTATTTATTATTTCGTTTGACATTTTTGCAAGAAAATCGTACGGCAGATGAACCCAGTCAGCGGTCATTCCATCGGTTGATGCAACTGCACGCAGTGCCACGGTACTTTCGTAGGTTCGTTCATCTCCCATAACTCCAACCGACTGAACCGGCAGTAACATTACACCGGCTTGCCAAACATTGTCGTACAATCCCCAGTCTTTTAGTCCGTTAACAAAAACTGCATCGGCTTCTTGCAGCATTCTTACTTTTTCGGGTGTTACGTCGCCCAAAATCCTGATTCCTAAGCCTGGTCCGGGAAACGGGTGGCGACCAAGAAGTTCCTGTTTTATATTCATTGCCTTACCTACCCGGCGAACTTCGTCTTTAAAAAGAAGGCGAAGTGGCTCAACTATTTTAAGGTTCATCTTTTCGGGAAGTCCACCAACATTGTGATGCGATTTTATTGTTGCTGATGGTCCGTTAACCGATATCGACTCGATAACATCGGGGTAAATTGTACCTTGTGCAAGCCATTTTACGTCCTTAATTTTGTGTGCTTCAACATCAAAAACTTCAATAAAATTACGACCAATAATTTTTCGTTTTTGCTCGGGGTCTTTAATTCCTTTTAAATCGTCCCAGAATTTTTGCTTTGCATCAACTCCAATAACATTTAACCCCATGTTTTCATACGACTTCAAAACCTCTTCGAATTCATCTTTTCGCAAAAGTCCGTTATCCACAAAAATACAGGTGAGATTTTCTCCAATTGCTCTGTTTAAAAGCACTCCGGCAACCGAAGAGTCAACTCCACCCGATAATCCGAGAACAACTTTATCGTCTCCTAATTTTTGTTTTAATTCGTTTACCGTGGTTTCCACAAACGAATCGGGGGTCCAGTTTTGCTGACATCCACAAATCTCAGAAACAAAATTTTCTAAAAGCTGCCTGCCTTCAGTGGTGTGGTAAACTTCGGGATGACACTGGATTGCCCAGGTTTTTTCATCATCAATTTTATAAGCGGCATAATCAACATCTTCTGTTGACGCAATTACCTTATAATTTTTTGGAAGCGTAACAATTGTATCTCCGTGCGACATCCAAACCTGCGAATGAAGAGCAACATTGTTAAACAAAATACATTCACTCTCGATAAATCCAAGGTGTGCCCTGCCATATTCGCGCGTGTCCGACGGAGCAACTTCCCCTCCATAAAAATGAGCTAAATATTGTGCTCCGTAACAAACTCCCAAAATAGGTATTTTACCTTTTATCGCCGAAAGGTTGGGTTTTGGTGCATCGGCATCGCGTACCGAAAACGGACTTCCTGAAAGTACAACTCCTTTTACAGACTCATCTATTTCGGGGTAATTATTGTATGGATGGATTTCGCAATAAACATTTAACTCGCGAATTTTACGACCAATTAATTGTGTGTATTGAGAACCAAAATCAAGAATTAATATTTTTTCCTGCATAAAGATATTTTTATGACGATTTCTTTTTCAAAAAACAAAAGTAAAAATAAGACATTAAAAAAGAGGTGTTGACCAATAATTATTAAATTTGAACAAATTTTTTAATCCATTACTTAATGAAGTTTTTTCGGTTCGTACTTTTGCTTCTCGTTTTAGTGTTTTCGGTTACTATTTTAAATGCTCAAGATTTAAGAGAAAACGAGATTGTTGTGATAAAAGGTGAGAAGTTTGTTCTTCATCAGGTTCGTACAGGAGAGACGATTTACTCCATTTCGCGCGATTTTAAAATAGACCGTTCAATACTGCTCAAGCACAATCCAAAAATATCGGAAGGATTGGATATTGGGGAGATTCTGAAAATTCCTTATCACGCTGATACGGATATTTCTCAAACACCAATTTATAAAAAGGGCGATCCAACCGGTTTCGAAATTTACAAAATAGCATCGCGCAAGGAGACTGCCTATTCAATTGCACAAAAATATGGCGTTACTGTAGAAGAAATTTATGCCTATAATCCAAAAGTCAGGAAATTTAGAAAGGGAAGAAGTATTCGTATTCCGGTTTGGGAGGTTATTGAAGAACCTGTTGCAGTAGATACTGTTCAGCCTGAAACGATAGAAAGTGAAGATTTAGTTAAAGGTGAGATATTGGTGCACACTGTTTTATCGGGTGAGACTTTATATTCTATTTCGAAAAAATACGGTGTTACCGAGAAAGATATTTTAGCAAATAACCCAGGTGCTAATAACCTAAAAGCAGGCTCCATAATTTATATTCCGCAAAAAATATTAGAGGAAATCGAAGTTGTTAAAGATTCGACAAAACATATTAGTACTGATTATTTTGAACACACAATTGAATCGGGTGAAACAATGTGGGGAACAACCCGAAAATATAAAGTTTCGGAGGAGGAATTAATAGAATTAAATCCTGCTATAACAGAGGGTTTTCAGGCGGGAGTAGTTATTAGAATTCCGGTTCAGAAAGAGATTGAAAAAACCCAGTCGAAACCGGTAAACGACAATGCTTTTTTGAAACATAAAGTTTTACTTGGCGAAACATTGTATGGGTTGGCAATAAAGTATGATTTGAAAATTCCTGAAATAAAAAAATATAACCCTGTTCTGGAAAGTCGAAATTTGGTAGAGGGCGAAACTATTTTGATTCCTGTAAAATTAACTCCTGAAATTGCACAGTTTGAAGTTGAAAATGAGACTGATTCAATGCAGCAAGTCGAAGCATTTTTCGAAGTTGAGGAGTTGGTGATTGAAATTCCAGAATCGTGTGCACAAAATGAGTCTAGTTCGTTTTCGAATGAAACATACGAAGTTGCACTCTTTTTACCGCTTTATCTGGAAGCAAACGATACTTTAAATCGCGAAATTATTGATACAATGCTGATTGATTCTTTGGCTCAAATTGATATTGAAATTGTACGGGACACATCGGTCGAACAAGTTCAGCCCAAAGAGTTATTCAAGCAGTTTTACCGGAACAGCGAAAGTTTTGTTGAGTTTTACGAAGGTGTTTTACTGGCCGTTGATTCTATGCAAAACAGGGGAATGAAGATTAAATTGAATGTTTTTGATACTCAACGAAATGTTGATTCAATACGACAGTTTATCACGTCTCCAGAGTTTTTGGAAACCGATTTAATAATTGGACCGGTGTATCAGAGAGTGCAAAAAGAGGTGGCGCAGATTGCTGATGAAAACAGAATCCCAATTATATCGCCACTTGCATCGAAATCGCAAATAATCGCAAATAATCCCTATTATTTTCAGGTAATTCCATCGCGCGAATACATTTCTAAAAAAACTGCTGAAATGGTCGCTGAGGAGTATTTTAACAGCAACTTTATTGTGGTACGTACTGCTGCTTACGAAGGAACTCCTGAGGGTGAATTGGTTGAGATGATCCAGGAGAAGTTGTTTAATTCGGGCTTTTTAAGTTCCCGTAATGGAGTGAATTTTTCGGTTTACGATTTTAAAAATGAAGGTGCTTTTGGACTGCGAAGAATTATGTCGGAGAGTAAAGAAAATGTTGTTTATATTCCGTCGAGCGATGAGGGAGAATTAAGCGTGGCAATTTCGAATATCAATAATTTGGCTGATGATTTTTCTATTACTTTAATCGGTTCGAGCCGGTTTCAGAATTATCATAGTATAAATGTTGCGCACTTTCATAATTTGAAATTACGGTATATTGCACCATATTGGACTGATTATGAGAACCCTGCAACTATTCGGTTTTTAGAAAAATTCAAAAGTAATTTTGCAACTGAACCTGATAATATTGGAATACAAGGTTTTGATGTAGCATTTTACTTTTTAAATGCATTAAATTATTTCGGGAAAGATTTTGAAGATTGTTTGCCTTATTTGTACATTAATTTAGTACAGGGAAACTATCATTTCGAAAAGATTTCTGAATTTGGAGGATACATGAATCAGGGAGTTTCTGTAATTTCTTATACCCGCGATTACGAGGTAAAAAGAACCCGTGTTAAAGGTCAGCCCAAATTAGTAGCGGGGAATTAGTTGAAAAAGCATCCAGCAATTCCGAAAAATATAAATCAATATTGTTTACTCTGACACTTAGATAGTTGTAAATAGTTGTAAAATATATTTTTCGTGCTAATTTTGTAAATACTATTAATTGTCGGACTGTCTTTGCATTGTGCTGATTATCAGCTAAATATACAGTAGCGCTGCAAAAAAATCGGCAAAGCCGATTAAATTCAGTCTCATAATTAATATAATTTAATAACCAAATATTCTGAGGCAAATCTCACTTTTTTTTGAATTTTTATTTAGAGGAGCAAGAAGAGACAAAAATGCAGGCAACGTTTAGAAATGTTTAATGGTAAGATGTTTATAATCAGTATTATAATCATTTTAAAAAGACATTATCCTAATTTTGATGATTTAATAAGCAGTATACCAGACCACAGAAAAAAAAAGACCTATGATGTGGCAGAGATAATTATGGCAGGATTGCACATATTTATTTTTAAGAGAGGCTCAAGAAATAATGCAGATAATGGCATGTCAGGTCAATTCGAAAACAACTACATCACACTCTTCGGGTTACGTCTCTCG
>JAJRSD010000087.1 GCA_024278975.1 Bacteroidota bacterium | reverse complement strand
GAAATATGTCATAGAAAGCACTGTGGATAAAGCAGACATGGACACAATACAAGTCAGGCGAAAATATAAAGAACTACAGAATGTAGAGCATGCGTTTAGAGATATGAAAACTGACAAATTAAATATCAGGCCAATTTTCCACATTAACGAAGCTCAAACAAGAGGTCATGTTTTTGTTTCAATGTTTTCGTATGCTATTGTTAAAGAATTAGAAACTGTAATATACCCATGGTTAAAAACATATAATGAAAAAAATAAATGCAAATTATCATATCATGATATAACAGATGAATTAAACAATATTAAAGTGAGTAGATTAGAGATTGGGCATAAAATGAAAAAGGTTTTAGTGCCGGAATTAAACCAGATACAAAATGAGATTATAAACGAATTTAACATTAAAATTGATGACATTATGATAGCGTAGCAACAGAATGATGAAAAATATCTGTGCTAAGACCTGTAAAACCTAGCTTTCTTTGTGTAAGTGCCGGTAAAAAAATTAAATCACCATTGAAAAAGGCATTGATATTCTTGAAAAAGGCTATATTGTTTTTCGACTAAACAGTTTTAGTAGAAATTTAAGAAATGAAATAAAAAGGAGTATAAAAATATACTTTACGACAATAGTATTCGAAATATGACTATAGGAAACTATAATCAACTTAAATTAGGAACATACATTGTATCTCTTTTGGGAAAATTTTTAATATCAGAAAGAGTATAGCAAAACATTTATATAGATATATTTGCAAGAATATATTTTTGGAGGACAAAACGGGTTAGTAAACAGTACTCTATATTTTCGTTGCGCTGCTTAGTAGTAATTAATAAATGGTATATAAAAATATTACATATTGCGAACAATTATAATAATTTAAAGGTTGTATAAATAATATTTACGCAAACTAAAAGTGAAGTGTTTTGAAATTTCATAAAATTGAAATAACTAATAAATAAAGATATGAATTCAAGAGAACGATTTTTAAAAGCGATTAACAAAGAGATGCCGGACAGGGCTCCGATTTTTGCAAACTTTACACCACAAGTTGCCGAAAAAATGTCGGAACATTTAAAAATTCCCTACGAAGAACCTCTGGATTCGATGCTGGCATCGAGAGCATCGCACATGGATTTATTGGTGAAGTTAGGAAACGATGCAGTGGGAATTACCTATTGTGCTCCTAAAAATTTTCCTACACGAACAATGGAAAATGGCTTGATCGAAAACGAGTGGGGAATGATTTTTAGAACTGTGGGGTTGTATAACGAATTCCATAGTTATCCATTGGCAAATGCCGAAACTGCTGAAGATATTGAAAACTATAAATTCCCTGACCCTTTTGCTGATGGTCGCTGGGAAGAAGCAGAAAAAACAATTGCAAAATATGGCAAAACCCACGGGATTATTGCTGATTTAGAAACCACACTTTTCGAGACTGCGTGGTATCTGGTAGGTATGGAAAAGTTTCTGATGGACATGATGATGGAGGCAGAATATATAGACCCGTTATTGGATAAAATTCAGGAAATCCATACTTATTACGGGAAGAAAATGATTGAAATGGGTGCAGATGTTTTATGGTGTGGCGACGATTTTGGAACTCAGCAAAGTCAGATAATGGACATGGGAACGTTTCAGCGATATTTTAAACCACGAATAAAAACAATGTTTGCCGAGTATAAAAAAGTTAATCCCGATGTAAAACTTGCATGGCATTCGTGTGGAGCTTTTGGTCCGTTTGTACCCGAGTTTATCGAAGTAGGTTTAGATATTTTAAATCCTCTGCAACCTCTTGCTACCGGAATGGAACCCGAGAATCTGGTAGAAAAATTTGGTAAGGATGTTGTTTTCTTTGGTGGAATTTGTGTTCAGGATTTGATACCAAATAAATCGCCCGCCGAGATCGATAAAGAAGTCCAGCGTCGTAAAAAAATATTTGGTGAAGATGGTGGCGGTTACATTGTTGCGCCGGCCCATAATATTCAGGACGATACTTCGGTTGAAAATGTACTTGCCTTTTTTGAGGCTGCTAAAAAGTAAGTTAATGACAGAAAGATTCTTAATCAAGTTCAGAATGACGTTCATAATTGAATTATAAAGTTTATTGAGTCCGTCACTCTGATTTTGATTCAGGGTATTTTAAAATTATTTTAAAACAATAACTAAATAATTGAGAAGGTAGAACACAATGAATATTCCCGATTAAATCAATTTCCTGTTTTTTTGTAAATTTGAAAAAAAACAAAATGATAGTAGAAAGACAAAAAGATGAAATATTAGTTCGGTTTTCAGCAAAAACTAATACACATAGAATCCAAACAATTCTTGATTATTTGCGATATGAAGAATTGACTGCGAAATCAACTGCTACTGCCACAGATATTGATGAACTTTTATTAGAGATAAAAAAAGGACGATGGGATAGGACTAAAGAGGAATTAGACCTAAATGATTAAAATAAAAGTCAGATTATCATGAATAATTTTCAACAAATGAATAAAATAAAAACATTAGCCCTTGTTTCCCTACTACTAATTTCGGTAAACTCATTTGCGCAAGAGGTAACTTTTAGTGCAAGCTGGATTTCAGCAAACGGAATTGCTTTAAATGAATACAATGTTATTCATTTGCGAAAAACAGTGAAGTTGAAAACTGTTCCACAAAATTTCAAAGTAAAAATATCGGCCGATAACCAATATCGGCTGTTTGTAAATGGCAAATATGTTTGTAAAGGACCGGGGCGCAGCGACCTGGAACACTGGTACTATCAAACCATCGATTTGGCTGAATATTTAAAGCCCGGCAAAAATGTGCTTGCTGCCGAGGTTGTTAATTTTGGTCCACAACGCGGATTTTCGCAACTCTCGCACCTAACCGCGTTTTTAATGGAGGGCGAAACCGAAAACGAGCAGATTATAAATACCGGCAGAAATGGCTGGAAAGCAATAAATAATCCCGCATATTTTCCAAAAGAGGTTCTCTGGCAACAGCGAATTGATATTACCCAGGGTCTGTATGTTGCAAACCCAACCGATAGTATTGTGGGAGCAGATTTTTTATGGGGATGGCAAAATCCCGATTTTGATGACAGCAATTGGGAAGCTGCAAAATATCTCGATATTTCGGCTTACAGATTTAATAATGTTTCGGGAATATTTTATCCCGATGGCTGGCTGTTGTACGAGCGTCCCATAAAAAACCGTATTGAAAAGAGGGAAGAGTTTATCACTTTTTATAACTGGGATGGTTTAAAAAAGATTGAATCGTTAAAAGGATTGACAGTTCCGGCAAATCAAAAAATCAGTATTCTTATTGATAATGAAGTTATGTCGTTGGGTTACCCCGAAATAATTTTGTCGGGAGGCAAAAATAGCCATGTTAAAGTTTCTTATGCCGAAACACTTTTTCATGCCGACAGGATTGGGAAAGACAACCGCAGTAAAATTAAAGGCAATCAACTAATTGGTTATGCCGATATTTTTATGCCCGATGGTGGTGAAAACCGTTTATATCGTCCCAACTGGTTTCGATCGTTTCGTTACATTCAGATTGATATTAAAACAGGAAACGAACCACTGGAAATTGTAGATTATTACAACCAAAAATCGGAATATCCCATTGAGTTAAAAGCAGGTTTTAAAACCGATAACGATTTCCTGAATTCGTTGATGGAAACAGGTTGGAGAACTGCATCTCTTTGTGCACAGGATTTACTTATCAGCGATGCATATTACGAACAAATGCAATATATTGGCGATGCTCAAATACACGGCGAAGCACTGCAATATCTCTCGGGGAATGATGATTTAACACGACAAATGTTAATGCAGGCCGATTGGTCCAAAATTCCCGAAGGATTAAGTCACGCTTGTTATCCCGATGGTTTTAACCTTACAATTCCTATTTATTCGCTGGCGTGGATTGACATTATTTACGACCATATGATGTGGGCAGGAGACAAAGATTTTACATCGCAATTCGACATTGGTATTTATACTGTTTTGGAGTGGTTCAACAAAAAAATACAAGCTAACGGATTAACCGGTCCAATTGATTGGTGGGCGTACGCCGACTGGTGTGTTGACTGGAAAAGCGGAGTTCCTCCGGGCGGAGTGGAAGGTAATTCGGCTCTGTTTACTTTGCACTACTCTTACACATTAAAACGAGCTGCCGAAATCTACAGGTTTATCGGGAAAGAGCACATGGCAGATAGTTACGAAAAACAGGCAAAAGAGTTAAACAAATCGGTTAATCAACTCTGTTTCGATAGCAAAAGGGGTATTTATTCCGACACGCCGGAAATGAAATACTACTCGCAACACACTAATATATTTGCTGTTTTGGCGGGTGCTGTCGAGGGCGAAAAAGCAAAACAGATACTTGCTAAAATATGGGACGAAACCGACCTTTCGGAAATTGGACTCTATTTTCATCACTACCTTTTCGAGGCTTTTAATAATGCAGGAATGGCCGATGAGTTTCAAAATCATTTGGCAGGCTGGCAAGAGATGATGGATAATAACCTTACAACTTTTACTGAAGTTGCACTCACCGGAAACCGTACTCAACGGTCGGATTGTCATCCGTGGAGTTGTACGCCAAATATAAACTTCTATAAAACTATTTGTGGAATTCAGCCAATTAAAGCAGGTTTTGCCAAAATCAGAATTGCACCAAATCCGGGAGAATTGAAATTTGTGGAAGCCAGTTTTGTTCATCCAAAAGGGGAGATTATATTGAATTTAAAATTTGAGCAATCGAAGGTAAAAGGAGAAATTACTGTTCCTGAAAATATGGAAGCTGAATTTTTATGGAGAGAAAAAACTCAAAAATTGGTTGCCGGGGTTAATAAAATTAATCTTTTAAAATAGATTGAAAATAAACCATTATATATTATGTCCATTCTGAAAAGTCATCAGATGAATATTTTAACAAAAAAGCACAGGAGACTTGGGTGTGGTAGTCAGTTGATTACAGATTCATCAGATGACTAAGTTTTCCGAGTTAACAGACGAAGAAGTTAAAATTATGGAGGAGAGTGTAAATTAAAGGATATGAAACGAGCATGATAAATTTTAATACACAAGAACATGATTATTGGCGAGTTCCATGTGTTACTATTGAAAACAGACAATTATAAACACATGAAACAGTGACGCTAATAAAGACCGGTATGTCCATATTACTGATATTCAAGTAAAAAAAGAAAATGTTGAAGACATCAGTTATTACGGAAGATTACGGTGGAAAATAGAAAATGAGGGGTTTAATTCTCAAAAAAATGACGG
>JAJRSD010000086.1 GCA_024278975.1 Bacteroidota bacterium | reverse complement strand
TAGCTCCGTTTACGGCAACTCCGGCAATAGCTCCACCCTGGTTAGTACATGCTATGTAAATATCTTCAACACCCAGATTTTTAATTGTAGCTCCATTAATCACACTAAACAGTCCTACATTTTCGTTATTAATCTCAAGTTTCAGGTTCTTTATCGAAAAACTATTTCCATCGAGTGTTCCGTAAAACTCGAAAGGTGTCCACGAAACGCCAGCCATATCAATGTCGTTGTCGAGAATATACGAACCATTAGCATCGTTTCGCATCTCATCGAGTTCTGCTGCTGTTTTAATATGTGTTTGTGCAGGAGGGTCGACTTGTTCTAAAAAGCGATAATACATAAGTTCACCTGCCTCACCATTGGCAGCTCCTTCACTCGGCATAAACAAGGTTACAACTATTGCTTGTTTCCCTTCAATTGTCATCATTGTTGTTGTGGGGTTTGCAAATGCAGTACTACCTTTATGAGTTTTAATTTCGAGCTGTTCAGCATTTCCTGTTTGGTAATCGTAAATAAATGTTCGCCATGAGCCAAAATCATGTTTAATAAATTGTCCTTCAATAAGTCCAAAATCATACTCATCGTAAACAAAATTATCACGATCTCCAATATTTCCTTTTATACCCCAGTACAAAAGTGCATTATCCAAATCATCAACTGCCCGAGCATTCCATTCGGTAAAATCTGTCAGCACACCATGCGCCTGCCGATCAACGTCACAATTTTTATAATAGTGAAAACCAATATCAACAGAGCTACTGCTTGCCTTATAAATATTAGGAGTTCCTTCCGCACAGGTTGATAAAGATTGTGGACAATCGAATGATTTAGTAACAGAGTTATTAAATAAATCAACTAAATTTTCAAAATAAACCACTTTAATATGATTATTTGGTTCTTGTTCCCATGCTACCACATAACCACCATCGCTTGCTTCAGCAATTGTTGGCTGCGAGGCTTTAGAAGCAAGTGTGGACTGAACATTCCAGGAGACAAAATCTATTGATGTAGATACGAATACTTTCGGCACTCCACTTACATAGTGATGATAAATTGCTAAATATCCGCCATTGGGATTTGGAATGATTTTAGCACAATCCATAGACTGATTTCTATTATCTTTTGTATCATACTGATAGACATCGGCGAGTTGCACTGAACTAATAATAGTATGCAGTTTTGCTCTCGAACTATCGGATGGCGATTGCGCTTTTAAGATGCTAAATAAAAAAACAGCCAATAAAAGCAAAATACTTTTTTTCATTATTATGATTAAATTATTACGAATTAATTCTCATTTTAAATATCGGATAGAACCTGCACATCTATAAACGGAACAAGGATAAACTATATTAAAAAAAATCTTCCCCTAAATTAAATAAAAGGAAAGATTTTAATTAACTATTTATGATATGTTAAAAGTTTACCACTTTGTGTATACTTCGTCTGGTTGGAGTTTGTATTAATACAATTGCAACTCCTTTAACTTCAAATGATTCTGATGTAGAAACATTTTGTTTTTGATAAAGCAAAACACCATTTATATTGTAAACTTTAATTTGTGCATCTCTTTCGGCATCATTTACCCAAACTTTTCCGTATTTGCTGAATACTCTTGCTTCCGATTCCTGAATTAACATTTTAACTGAAGTAGGAGGAGTATATGCCCAAATTAGTTCCGGCCCTTCATCAGTTAATTTCCAAACATTTTCAAAATCCCATGTTAGTGAATCTGCATAAAACTGAGCATCGATTACTTGTGCTGCTGTAATACTGCCACCATCTTTTCCACCAACAGAATCTTTCCATGCCTCTTTATTTGGATCCGACAATTCAATAG
>JAJRSD010000085.1 GCA_024278975.1 Bacteroidota bacterium | reverse complement strand
TTATGTCGATAAGATTGAATTGAATGGTAATGCTACAAACAAAAATTTTATAAAACATTCAACCATTCAAAGCGGAGGAGAACTTACTTTTTGGATGCAGGATAAACCCAATAAAGAGCGTGGAACAAAACAGGAGAGTTTTCCTTATTCGATGACGTTTGATAAATAAAAAGCAAACAAGAATCAAAATAGTTGTACTTTAGGAATCTCTAAAAATTACAATAACTAAAATTTAAAACTATGAGAATTAACTTTACCAACCAAATTCAAAAGCTAAAGTATTTTTCAATAATACTTATTTTGCTATCTCTTTTTTCGTGTACAAACAAGGTATCCGAAAGTAACCAAAACGATATTATTCTCGAAAATGCGGATATGCAACTGATATTAAGTAGCGATGGCAGTGCAAAAAGCCTGATTCATAAATCGAGCGGAGAAGAGTGTTTAATGCGAGGTGTAAAAATACCTGCATTTACATTAACTCAAAATCGCCCTTACGATAACGAAGTGCAACTCGCTTATCCTGCAAAACAAAAAACCTTTGCTGCCGATACAGTTTATCGCGACGGCGACAACCTAATTGTTGGCTTCGAACTTACCGATTACGATGCAATAATAGGACTGAAAATTACCGATGAATACATTGGTTTTACACTAAAAGGACTGGAATACCACAAAGCGGAGTTTGGAGTGAAACGAAGAACCGAAGTTGATGGTTTTACTCTTTTGCAACTACCTGTTAAAAACAGAGGTCATTTTGGCGAGTTGCTAAATGTGGTTTGGGACAAAGATATTGCGGTAAACCTACTGGCTACCAATTCGTACGCGCAAATTGATGCCGACAAACGAAACGGATATAAAATATTGACTGCCGGAGGCGATGCAAAAGTTAAAATTGAAGGAGTTGGTGCAGCACTAATCACAACCGACAAAAGTAAACTTCTCGACCGTATCGATAAAGTTGAAAAAGATTTTAATCTTCCGTTGGGAGTTGAAAGTCGAAGAAGCGAAGAGTACAAAAACTCATATTATGAACTCAGAAACGTTACACCCGAAAATATTGATGAGCATATAAAATATGCAAAACAGGGAGGATTTCGACAAATGGTTATTTATTATCCCGATTTTGCCACTTCTATGGGACATTTTAACTGGCGCCCTGAATATCCGAATGGAATGGAAGATTTAAAGTTGATTGCAAAAAAAATAGAGGATGCCGGAATGATTTTTGGATTTCATATTCACTACAGTAAAGCACAAATTAACGACCAGTATGTTACGCCTGTACCGGATAATCGACTTAATTTAAGAACAATTTTTACCCTTCACGAAAATTTAAAAAAGGGGCAAACTACAATCACCATCGAAGAAAATCCGGCAGGAACAACTTTAGAAGATGGCAGACGAATTTTAAAACTGGGAAAAGAGTTAATCTCGTTCGAAAGCTATACAACAACACCACCTTATCAATTCTTAAATTGTAAAAGAGGTACATTAAACACAAAAGAGGTAAGTCGCGAGTCGGGCGATTTAATTGGTTTGCTCGATGTTGATACCTGGCCAATTTTTGTGAGATTTAACCAGAAAACTGATATTCAGCAAGAAGTTGCCGAAAGACTTGCAAACATTATAGAAGAGACCGGAATAGAATTTATCTATTACGATGGGGCTGAAGATGTACCCGAGCCCTATTGGTATTATGTTTCGAAAGCTCAGCTCGACGTTTACAATGCACTTGAAACCAAGTCAGTTTTTGCCGAGGGTGCTTTAAAATCGCATTTTAGCTGGCACATTCTTACCCGTGGAAATGCGTTTGATACATTCGCACCCGAATTTATTAAGGAGGCAACTCGCAAACATCCACAGGCCGAAATGGAACTTGTTTCCGACGACTTTACTTCCGTAGATTTTGGATGGATTGGATATACTCCGCCATCTGATAAAACTATTGGAATTCAACCCGATATGCTGGAATTTGTTACAAGCAGAGCCGCCGGATGGAACTCTATTATTTCGTTGCTTGGTAATCTCGATAACTTTAAAAACCATGCGCGAACAAACGATAATCTCGAAGTTGTTCGTCGTTGGGAAGAGGTTCGTGTAAACGGTTTTTTAACCGACGAAATGAGAGAGAAGCTAAAATCTCATTTCGACGAGCACACTTTGCTTATTAACGAAAAAGGTGAATATGAACTTGTAAAATACCAACAAATAGAAGATGTTGCAGATGGAAATAAAAGTGTGAGAGCATTTATTTTTGAACGTAATAATAAAACGTGGGTGGTATATTGGCACACTTCGGGCAGTGCAGAAATTGAGTTAAATGTAAATGCGAAGGATATTACTTTGTATAAAGATTTGGGGAAAGAAATATCGGTAAAAGAGAGCGGCAACAAAGTTATTCTTCCGGTAAACAGCCGACTTTATATTGAGTTTAATTTGTCTAGCCAAGAGGTTAAAACCTTATTTAAGAATGCAAAATTGTAAGATCCAAAATTTGTTTCACATTTTTTAAACTTCTATTTTAGCACGACTCAAAATGAAAGAATAATATGCAACCCAATTTTACCCATTTGAAATCCCAACTCGAAGGCGACCTTTTTATAGATAATGTTCAACGTGTGTTGTATTCAACCGATGCTTCGCAATATAAAGAGATGCCGCTGGCAGTTACCAAGCCAAAAACAAAAGATGACATTAAAAAGATAATTGCTTTTGCAAAAGAAAATGACACTTCTATTATTCCACGTGGCGCGGGCACTTCGCTGGCGGGACAGGTTGTTGGCAGTGGAATTGTTATCGATATTTCGAAATACATGAACGAAATAATCGAGTTCAACAAAGAGGAAAAATATGTAATTGTTGAGCCGGGCGTTGTTCCTGCTGAGTTAAATCTTTTTCTTGCAAAGTATAACTTACAGTTTGGTCCCGAAACTTCAACTGCAAACCGATGTGTTGTTGCCGGAATGTTAGGAAACAATTCATGCGGACTGCATTCGATTGTTTATGGAAGCGTTCGCGAACACATTTTAGAAGTGGATGCAATTCTTGCTGACGGCTCGGAAGTAACTTTTAAAGCACTCTCGAAAGATGAGTTTCAACAAAAGTTAAATGACAATCCAAATCAGTTAGAAAAATCCATCTATCAAAATATAAACAAAATTCTCTCTAATTCTGAAAATCAAAAAGAGATTCGCGATAAATTTCCGGCACCCGAACTTACCCGCCGAAACATGGGTTATGCAATCGACTCGCTATTAAATTCCGAAATATTTACAGAAGGAGGCGAGCCATTTAATTTCTGCAAACTGCTGGCAGGTTCCGAAGGAACACTCGCTTTTTCGCACCGGATTAAACTGAACCTCATCCCTCTCCCACCGAAATATAAAGGATTGGTTTGCGCACACTTCGAAACTTTGGAAGAGTCGCTGCTTGGAAATTTAGTGGCACTAAAACATAATCCCACTGCCATTGAACTGATGGACGATGCAATTATGCAGTGTACAAAAGGGAATCGTGAGCAGAATAAAAATCGGTTTTTTGTAAAAGGCGATCCGGGAGCAATGTTAATAATCGAGTTTTCGTACGAAACCGAAAAAGAGTTGCTCGACACTGCTTCCTCGCTTGAAAAAGATTTTAAAGAAGCTGGGTTAGGATATCATTTCCCGCTTGTTACCGGAGCAGGTAAAATAAAACAGGTATGGGCATTGCGAACTGCCGGACTCGGACTTTTATCGAACATCCCGGGCGACAGAAAAGGAGTTCCGGGAATTGAAGATACCGCTGTTTTACCAAAATACCTGCCCGATTATATTGCTGACCTTAAAAAAGTTTTAGGAAAACTGGGACTCGATAATATTTATTACGCACACATTGCAACCGGCGAAATTCATTTCCGCCCACTAATAAATTTTAAAGACCCGGCAGATGTAAAAATCTTCGATACATTAATGACAGAAGTTGCTGCTTTGGTAAAAAAATATCGAGGGTCGATGAGTGGTGAACATGGCGATGGTAGAGTTCGCGGAAAGTTTATTCCGTTTATGTTGGGAGAACACAACTATCAGCTTATAAAAGATTTAAAAAAAGCGTGGGATCCCGACAATATTTTTAATCCGGGGAAAATTATTGACTCGCCACCAATTACCGAAAACCTGCGTGTTGTCCCGGGAAAAGCAATTCCGGAGTTTAAAACAACTTTCGACTTTTCGAAAAACAGAGGTTATTTCCGCAGCATCGAAAAATGTAATGGCTCGGGCGACTGCCGGAAAAGTGAAAAAATGAATGGTACACTCTGCCCTACTTTTATGGCTACCCGCGATGAAGACAAATCGACCCGCGGACGAGCAAATGTTTTACGCGAATTTTTATACAACAACGAAAAAGAGAATGCTTTCGACCACCGCGAAGTTTACGACATTCTCGACCTTTGCGTTTCGTGTAAAGCGTGTAAAAGCGAGTGCCCATCGAGTGTTGACATGGCAAAACTAAAAGCCGAGTTTATGCAAAACTATTACGACATTCATGGAATTCCCATGCGGTCGCGATTAATTGCTTACCTGCCGCGGTTAAATAAACTGGCAATGGTTTTTCGTCCAATCTCAAATTTTGTAATGAACACTTCGATACTAAAAAAATCAATCGGATTTACCACAAAACGAACCGTACCAAAACTTTCAAAAATTACTTTAAGTCGCTGGACCGGACACGGAATTCCACTTCCGGAAACAGAAGCGAAAGGAAAAGTTTACCTGTTTAACGACGAGTTTACCAACTATAACGAAAGCGATATTGGAATTAAGGCGATACTACTTTTAACAAAACTTGGCTACGAAGTAAAAATCCCTGTTCACAAAGAGAGTGGTCGTACATTTTTATCCAAAGGATTAATCAGAACTGCTAAAAAAATTGCTACCGAAAATGTAAATCTTTTAAAAGATATCATTTCAGAAAAAACACCTTTGGTTGGAATAGAACCGTCGGCAATTCTTGCTTTCCGCGATGAATACCCCGAATTGGTTGATAAAAACTTACAACCCGATACCGATAAACTGGCTAAAAACGCACTGCTTTTCGAAGAGTTTATTTCATCAGAAATAGAGAAAGGAAATATCACGGAAACTGATTTTACCACCGAAGAGAAACATATTCTACTGCACGGACACTGTCAGCAAAAAGCAATTGCATCAACCGAACCGTCGAAAAAAATGCTTTCGCTACCAAAAAATTATTCTGTAAAAGAGATTCCATCGGGCTGCTGCGGAATGGCAGGCTCGTTTGGATACGAAAAAGAACATTACGATTTGTCGATGAAAATTGGAGAACTGGTACTTTTCCCTGCCGTTCGCGAAGCCGAAGATAAAATTATTATTTCTGCACCCGGAACTTCGTGCCGCCACCATATAAAAGACGGAACGGGCAAAACTGCAAAACACCCGGTTGAAGTTTTATACGAGGCGTTGGGGTAAATTCAGGGACACAGACTTTCCAAGTCTGTGCATTAAAACTTAGGGAGAAAGATTCTCCTCACCTTGTTTAAAATTAAACAGGTAAATATTTTTCTAAAAATGTAAGTAATGAGCAAACCCGAACATTATTTTTGATTGGGTAATCTTCGGTATCAGGAGTAATAATGTAATTGTTTGAACAATTCAATGTTGCCAGAGCCATGTTATTCCCTTTCGAAAGCTTTGGTTTCGCAGAATATTTTATTTCGATGCAAGAGATTATTGAATTTCCTTTTTCGATAATTAAGTCAATTTCCGACTGATCCTGAGTTCGATAATAATACAACTTAAAACGCGAATCAAGACTGTTTCTAATCTGTTCAATTACATAACCCTCCCACGAAGCCCCGACAATAATATTTGCAAGTAGTTCTTTTAAATTGCCAATGTTTAACAAAAAATGCAGGATACCCGAATCGCGAATAAATATTTTTGGAGATTTTACGAGTCGTTTTCTTGTATTAATAAAGTACGGGGGCAATGTAACCAATAGGTAAGCATGTTCAAGAAAGTCTATAATTCTTTTCACAGTTGGAACTGAAAAATCAACAGACCGTGCAATTGTTGAGTAATTTAAAATTTGCCCGTGCAAACTTGAAACCATGCGCAAAATTTTCCCCAACTTAACCGGGTCGGTTAGAAGTCCCTGTAGGGGCAAGTCTCTTTCTATGTAAGTTTTTACAAAATTTTCATGCCATTTAATAGCAAAAAAATCGTTTGGAGCGAGTAATGCCTCAGGAAACCCCCCAAATACCCAGTGTTTATTCATTGGAGTAATACTCCTGATTTCAGACAAACTAAATGGCAATAAATTGAGATAAGCTATTCTCCCCGCGAGGGATTCGGAACTTTTACGAATAAACTCAGGTGAAACTGAACCAAGAATGATAAACCGTCCCGCTACTCTTTTTCTATCGACCAACGAACGCAATAATGGGAACAGCAAAGGTTTACGCTGAATCTCATCAATAATTACACATTTATTCTCCTGCTCACGTAAAAATAGTTCTGATTCTTCCATTAATGCATAATCAGAAGAGCTTTCCAAATCAATATAAATCGTATCTTTTGGTAATATTTTCTTAATATGTTTTACGAGCGTTGTTTTACCAACCTGCCTGAGGCCAACAATACCTAAAATAGGAAAAAACTCAAGTAGTTTTAAGGCTTCTTTCTCTATTTTTCGTTGTATATACATACAGCAAATATAATAATATTCCTGCATTATTAAAGTGTCGCTTTAAATTTGCAGGGATAATGCTAAATATTTTTCACATTTCGTGCTACCACCATATTAAAGACGAAACCGGCAAATTGACAAAAACACCTGGTTGAAGTGCTGTACAAAGCGTTGGTTTAATCTGTGGAGGCGGACTTTGAAAAGTCCGTGCATTAGAACTAAGGGGGAAAGGTTCTCCATCTCTCTACCAATAAACAACGGGAGTAATTGAGAAATACATATTTCCCGAAATCACAAAAAATACGGTTTCATTCATAAGTATCTCTATTCCGAAACAAAAACTCATAAATTAATCAGATTTAAATAGTCTCTGCAAGAAAACTGTCGAATTTTATGAAATGAATTATTTTGGATGAGATTTTTACTTTTTGGAAATGAAGTGATGCCTGAGCATCAGTGAATTGAGAAAAATAAAAATATCGCCAAAAGAAACATTTATAATTTT
>JAJRSD010000084.1 GCA_024278975.1 Bacteroidota bacterium | reverse complement strand
TTAGAAGTAATACCGCACCACAAAGTAAACAGGCTAGACGAGCTGCTTCCCCAAAACCTGAAGATATAATCCACCCAATTTAATGCAAAGAAAAACATTATACAACAACTTTCTATGACCTATTTGGTAGAGGGGATACAACTTAAGCATAATAATAGATATTGTTACGTGCTCTGTTCATTTATATTGAACAGTTGAGTTCATTGCAAATGAACAAATGTAGTGAAAAATTTAAATGTTGTCATTTAATCAATACATTTCCGAAACCAAACTTCCAAATTTATCCATTTCCGGATCTCTTTGGAGGGGTTGGTTTTGTTTTCCAAGTGGAGTTTATATTGTTTTATTACTTTTTCAACACCTTTTTGTAGATATCAATTATTCGATAAGCGATAAGCTCAGCTTTTAGATGTTTTATATCTTCCCTCCCGGTGGTTCTTTTTCCGAAGGCAAGGGCTATTTTGATTTTTTCGTACACATTTTACAGCTCAAAAGTTGAAATCTAATGCAGTTGTGCGTTTTTCAGCCAGCCCTATTCTAAACTCCGGTATAATACCAATTATCAAACAAGCCATCCGATATAAATTATTTCTATTTTATTTATCGGGTGTTTTGCTCAACAATTGATATAGATCTTCCATTTTATTCCAGGGATAAACAGTAACTCCACTACTTCTTTTTTGAAGCATATTGCCTGTATAAACAATTGCCCCCTTGCTTTTTCCTGTCAATTTTTTCCAAAAATTCAATCCTTTAAAATAATCAGAAGTAATTGTTTTTCCGGATTTTATTTCAATGGGAAAAAGATGCGGAAATTTATCTATAAGAACATCTATCTCATGCCCGGTATTATCGCGCCAAAAAAATACATTTGCAGGCAACGCCTTATTGAAACGATTTTTAATCATTTCGGTAATAACAAAATTCTCGAACAGAGCCCCTCGGTACGGATGAATACTTAATTGTTGAGGACTTTGAATATCAAGTAAGGCGCAAGCCAGGCCTGTATCGTAAAAATATAGTTTTGGCATTTTTACCACCCGCTTATTGTAGTTTTTATGATGCGGCTGCAAGCGGTAAATAATAAAACTACTCTCCAATATTCCAATCCATGAACTTATCGTTTTATTATCTACCCCTGTCTCCAACGCCAGATTGGACATATTTAGAAGCTGGCCTGTTCGCCCCGCACATAGTTTAATAAACTTTTCGAAGGCGAATAAATTCTTAATGCTTTTTAACTGACGAACATCCCGTTCTATATAGGTCTGAATATAATTTCGATACCATTGACCAATATCAAGGGGCTGGTTGTACAATGGAGGATAAAAACCTTTAAACAACAATTCATTCACATTTTCAGTCACTCTATCCACAAGCTCAGGAAACGCAAAAGGGAGCAATTTAAGATAGGCTATTCTGCCCGCCAAAGACTGCGAGATGGATTCTTGTAATAAAAAATTATTGGAACCCGTAATAATAAACAGTCCGGGCGTGGTGCTATTATCTAATATTTCCTGCAAATAAGAAAATAAGTCCGGAACATTTTGGGCTTCATCCAAAACAGCACCATGAGCATATTGTTCCAGGAAACCTCGCGGATCTTCAATAGCAAACCTGCGTGTATCAATGTTTTCCAGATTTACATAAGGTTTTTCAGGAAATAAATTCCTTACCAAAGTTGTTTTCCCCGATTGACGAGGACCTATAAGGGCTACTGCCTTAAACTGCCTGGCAAGATCTAATAGTACGGATGCAGCTTCACGTTTTATCATTTTGCAAATATACAAATTTGGAATTACATTCCATAATTGTAAGTTTTTTTATTACTTATTGACTGGATATCGGATAATTTAAGATGTAGGGTCTGCTGAAAAGCTCAGATGTACGTCTATTATGTTTTTCAAATGAAGTTTATATTGTTTTTTTACTGCTTTATCACCTCCTCCCCAAGCGAATCACTCAATTTACTTACAAAATGTTTAATGTAAATTTTCTTTGCCCACGCCTCAGCTAAATTGGATGTTACCGATCTTGACGAACGTCTGATTTGATCTGTCAGCGAATACCGCTCTTCCTTTGGAAAAGTTTTGGTCATTTCAAAAATCTCCATAGCTAATTTATAAGCCTTTTGGTAAACTATCAAATCCCGAAACCCATTTATCTGTGCCATAATTGTCTATTTTTTTAACCTCCAAACTCACCACTCTCACTACTCACCTCTCACTACTCACTACTCACCTCTCATCACTCACCTCTCTCTCCTCTCATCACTCACCTCTCACCTCTCACCTCTCACCTCTCACAACTCACAACTCATCTCTCACAACTCATCTCTCACAACTCACCATCCCTCAATCACTAAATCTATTTTCATAAAATTGGGTCTAGCGCCTACAACTTATATTGTTTTTAACATATTTATTATTTATTCTTTTATTGATAAGATATTTGCAACAGCATAAAGAGGAAACACTTCAATATTATTATACTTCGAGAAGTTCTCTTGCGAAACGCGAATGCCCGTTTCAATTTTTTTTTCGTTTAAAAACAAATACAGGCTTTGCATACTCCCTTTTGTCCCCGATTTTACTTCTATTGGCAGTATCTTTGTGTTCATTTGAACAAGATAATCCACCTCGGCCCGACTGTTCCTGGATTCTCGTTGCCAATAATACAGTTCGTTTCTTTTGCTTGAACGCTTCATCAATTCCAAACCAACATATAATTCTGCAATAGAACCTTTATTAATAGATTCAAATTCATTATCCATAAGAAATATACTTAAATCGAGACCCAGTATGCGTTGGTAAATACCGGTATCAAAAACAATATATTTACGGAATTTAGCATTCATTTGAGACCCTAATGGAATACCATTTGCCGATGAATGTGTTACCGGATAAATTAAACCCGCCATAGATAACAACTCTAAGCACAATTTTACTTGCCCTCTGTTTAAATCAGGTGCCGCTTTGGTATATACAAATTTATTAGAATTCTGGGCAACTACTGCCTTA
>JAJRSD010000083.1 GCA_024278975.1 Bacteroidota bacterium | reverse complement strand
CACAATCGACCTGCCTGATGGTAAAAAGTTTACTGTTGTTGCTGAGGAGAGTTCGAAAAAGAACAAATACATTCAGAAAGCATATTTTAACGGAGAACCATTAAATAAACCCTGGTTTACTCACAAAGATTTAATGAACGGTGGAACTCTAAAACTTGTTATGGGAAGTAAACCCAACAAGCAGTGGGGAAGTGAAATTGAGAATGCTCCACCTTCTTATATGGATTACAAACCGGAATAGATTAAAGGGGACCTCTAATAATTCCTTTCTTTCAAGAAGGAATTATTAGAAGTCCCCTAAATACAATTTTATGAAAAGAAGTGAGATTAATCAACTGATTAGAGAGTCGAAAGAGTTTTTTAATGAGATGAAAATAGATGGAATCAGTCGTACAATTTCTGCCGGCGGAAAAGTAATTCTTACTCCGGGCGAAAGCATCTGTTTAGAGCAGGGAATCTATCATAAATTTTATGGCGAAGCAGGAAAAGGGAAAGTGTTGGTTGGCGAGGTTAGCGCAGTTAACGACGATAGTTCCGACAATCGTTTTTACGATGAAGTAGGCCGTTTCCCTGATATTATTGAAGATGAAGCTCCCCTGCATCTTTTAGCTTCCGATTATAAAAAATACATTTAAGTTATGGCGAAAAGGGTTGTTGTTTCGGGAGTTGTCTGAAGTTTTTATTGCAGACAAAAAAGGCGATATAATTTTTCATGCCAAAGGTTATCATGTTGGTATCTGAAATAAAATATTGGCACAATTGTAACGGAATAAGTAGAACTATACTATTTTAGCACGCTACTTTGAGCTAATTAAACTTTGTTATTTTAACATATTTTTATGCAGGTTATCAATCTTAAATATTTTTATTTTTTAATTCGAATGAGATTTTTATTTCTCATCGCTATTCCCCTTATCTCATTTTTTTCTGTTGATGCTCAAACAATTCTTCCTTCTCATTCAAATTTTAAGTATTTAAATGGTATGTATTGGGGGTTTTATCAAACACAGGAGCGTTTGGAGGCAAATTATGCCGAAGATTACTTTGGCGGTAATTCAGCAGATTATGATATGGTTAAAGTTGAAGCACTGATTTACGATGCTGAGCATGCTCTTTCTGATGTGAATATTAACAGAGTTAGTTTTGGGAAAAGAGTGTCGCAAATCGATCTGGCTATAATTGCAGAATCGGCAAGATGGGGCGATACCAGAGGAAACTCCAATCCTTATACGAAAAACGACAACTGGATTCCGGAGATAAACAATATGCGTAATAACTATTTTCCGGAAAGAACTGCCATTGTTATAGATCAGCTTAAAAGTGCTAAAATATATTCATCGCCAGATGCACCTGTAGTAAAACGAAATACCATAGAAATTAAACTCCCTTATAGTAAATTCAAAGAATCTATATCGGTTGATATAAGTAATCCCGGCAATGTTGGAATTATTTATTATACTTTCGACGGAACCGATCCCGGAGAAATTGACGGTAAAATTTCTGAAAGTACAAAGTTATATAACGACTACCCTTTTTCTATTAATTCTACAACAGTATTAAAAACACGGGTTTATTATAATGGAAACTGGGGAGCAATAAAACAGGTGAATTTCCTTAAAACGAACGAAGATTTTTCGTCGCTTAAAGTAACAGAGTTGCATTACCACCCGCTTGATTATATTGTTGGTATCGATACTACTGAAGGAAAAAAACTTGAATTTATTGAATTTAAAAATACAGGGAATAGATCTCTAAATCTTAGCGGATTAGTTTTAGACTCAGCCGTATATTACGAATTTCCTGAAAATGAAATTCTGAATAGTGGCGAATTTTATATTGTCAGCTCGAAGACAGATAAGTTTTACGAATTTTATGGAATGGAGTCGTCGGGAAATTACAAAGGATATTTCTCTAACGGTGGCGAAGAGGTGCTTCTGCACGATTCTAATGGCAACGCAATAATCCATTTTACGTACGATGATAAATCGCCCTGGCCGGAAGAACCGGATGGAGATGGAAACTCGTTGGTGTCGGCGATTCGGAATCCTGAGGGAGACCCAAATCAACATGGATATTGGGCAAGTTCGGTTAATATTAGTGGTTCGCCATTTGCCGATGAACCGTATAATGTAAGTAGCAAGCTGATAGCAATGCAAAATACGGATATGATTATTTATCCGAATCCGACAAACGATATATTAAATATAAAAGTTGACAACAGTAATTTTGAAACCGAAATGAATATTGCAATATATTCAATATCTGGTGTGTTAATGTATCAAAATACACATCCGTTGGAAACTACTTTAAGTTTACGACAACTTAATCTTTTACCTGCATTTTACATTGTAAAAGTAAATTGTCAGAACTTTTCGAAGAGTTATAAGATTTGTTTAACAGAGTAGTGCATAGCTAATATAAACCCTTAAGATTTATACAAAAGGTGCATCAAAAAAATATGATAGAATTTTTAACTTTATAAAAAATTTATGATGAAAATAAATTTGATTACTACCAGGCTTCTGCTTTTACTTCTTTTTGTAAACATTTCACTCTTCGCACAAAAAAGCGATCTGAATTATATCACAAAAGAGTTCAATAATGCCAAATCGAATACAGTATTGGTTGCTGCCCACCGGGGTGCTCATATTGGTAATTGCGAGAACTCTGTCCTGTCCACCAAACAGTCAATAAGACTTGGTGTCGACATAATTGAACTCGATATAAAGATATCGAAAGATGGAGTTCCGATGTTGATGCACGATCGCACAATTGAGCGGACAACTAATGGCAAAGGGAAAATTGAAGATTATACTCTGGCAGAATTAAAACAGTTCAGACTAAAAAACTGGTTGGGTATTCTTACAGATGAAACTATTCCCACTTTTGAAGATGTGCTAAAAATTACCAAAGGCAATATAATGATCGATATCGACCTGAAAACCGGGAATCTCAAACCAATAGTAGAAGTTGTAAATAGGATGAATGTGGCAGATCAGGTTTTTTATTTCGACAATGATTATAACGCTTTGCGCTCAATTAAAGAGATGGACTGCAACTCAATATTTATGCCACGGGCATATTCCTACGAAATGGCCGATTCGGCTCTACATATCTTCAAACCAGCGGTAGTACACATCGACCCCTCGTTTTACACAAAAAAAGTTGGCAAGCTCTTACGTAATAATAATTCACGTATCTGGATCAATTCTCTTGGTGAGGCAGATGCAAAAATGAGGTACGGCGATATGGAGAAGATGTTTGGAGAGCTGACAAAATACGGAGCAAACATCATTCAAACCAACGAGCCGGCAATGCTTCTTGAATATTTAAGGGCAATCGGGTTACACAAATAAGTGGAATTAACTTTTATTCGTAGCTTATTCTTATCTAGTCAAACCTTAAAACTATATTATCTGGATCTCTAATAAATTTTTTGTTGAATTTTTGAATCAGTAACCAACTGATTATAAATGTCTTTTCCCTGAAATCTCCACATCGAAAAGATATCCGCATGGCGGGAATGGCATTTAACTGCAACTGCAAGCCCTCTCAATGTCTGGCATCAAACTCCTTAATTTTTTGAATAACCATTGGTTCGGCATCGTCGTACATATCTCGAATAAACGGGTCGTTAAATGGCATGGTTCGTTCTTCAAAAGGCATGGTTTCAACCCGGTCGAAAAGACGCTCTTTTGCAGCTTTAATATCTTTCCCGTAAATGTGGTACGAATCGGCCTGCCAGTTTAAACGCCCCAGTTTAACGGTCTTCCCGGTTTTTGCAGCAACCCCGGCAGCAATCACCTCTTTATTAAACTGAATAAAACCAAACATATTCATAAAACTCGCGCCCCACGCATCGTTACTCCTGAAACGAATGTTGCAATTTAACCAGTAAACTCCATCCTCGTCTTCCAGAATGCGATACCACAACGACTGCAAACATGGAGGGTCGTAACAATCGGTGTCCAGATTTGGCATCCAGATAATCATTTGTGCCTGTCGTGTAAATGGCTGATCAGAAAGTTTCTTTATCACATTTTCAATCTGGTCAACTTTAAACGGTCCAACTTCAACCGACTCGCCATTTTGAAGTTCTTGCCAAACACCATAATTTTTAATACGCCCGTGATAAGTATATTCCCAGCGGGTATCTTTTTCGTCATTTATATTTTTTACCCAGTGATTTTTGTACCCTTTCAATTCCAAAACATACTCTTTCAAATCATCAATTCCTCCCGGAAATGCCATGTGAATCATCGGATCGGTTTCCGGTTCATTAATTGTCATATTCATTGTGCAGTCGATACTTTGCGGATCGCCCGGTTTATCGTACTGAGTTTTAAAACGTGTACCTTTTTCGTACAAACTAATTAATGCTGCTTCGTAAGTTTCTGCCAACGATTTACCTGAAACTGTGATTACCGGAATATTTTTCATACTGTAAATTTATATTTTTTTGAAAGTTTTAAAGATATAAAATGAACCCAACCAATTTTGTTTTAGCCAATTTTATTTTTCAACATTTCATCAACGAAACCCATAATACCTTTTCAAATAGTAATTTAATGTTTTTTAATCTTTTTGAAATACTTATAATTACCTATTAATCTAAAAACATTATTATTTTTGATACTTCAAATCAATAACCAATTAAAATGGATTCAAATAATAAATCTACAAGAAGGAGATTCTTAAAAAGTTCCCTTGCAGCGGGTATTGGAATGACAATCGTTCCTCGCCACGTATTGGGCGGAAATGGCTTTTTGGCACCGTCAGACCAATTAACTAAAGCAATTATTGGAGTTGGCGGAATGGGACGCGGACACATTCCTTACGAAGGTACTCGTGTGGTTGCAATTTGCGATGTTGATACGCAGCATTTAGAAAAGGCAAAAAGCTTAATCGATTACGATGTAAAACAGTTCGACGATTACAGAGAAGTGTGCCAGCTTCCCGAAGTTGATATTATACATATTGCCACGCCACCGCACTGGCACGGTTTAATGGCTGTTGAAGCTGCAAAAGCCGGAAAGGATATCTGGTGCGAAAAGCCGATGACACGTACAATTGGCGAGGGGAAACGCGTGGTAGAAGCTGTAAATGCACACGGTAGAATGTTTCGTTTAAACACCTGGTTTCGTTTTAAAGATAATTTTTACGGTTTGGGAACCGATGTAAAACCACTAAAAAAAGTAATCGACAGTGGGATTCTCGGATGGCCTTTAAAATTTACGGTAAGTGGAATTACCGGCTACAACTGGAAATTCTACTGGAGTGGCGAACACAATCTCACGCCCGAACCAATTCCTGAAAATTTGAATTATAATATGTGGTTGGGACCTGCACCGCACCGACCTTATAACCATTTACGTGTTCACTCTAAATTCCGTGGATACTGGGATTACGATGGCGGTGGACTTGGAGATATGGGACAACATTATCTCGACCCTGTTCAATATATGTTGGGAAAAGACGAAACCAGCCCGGTGAAAATTGAGGTGGATGCACCGCAGCAACATTACGATGCAGTGGGTTCGTGGAGACGAATTACTTACACTTACGCCGATGGTTGCCAGATAATTCTCGACGGCGAAAACAAAGATAAAGACGCAGCATATATCGAAGGACCAAATGGAAAAATTTTCCGAGGATTCAAATCGGACATTCCGAACCTGCAAAGTTTTATAAAAACGCTGCCTGAGCCGGAACCACAAATTAAGATTTTCTCAGAATCAGTAAAATCGCGTAAAAAATTCGCATTGAATGAGATGAACGGATTTCGTTCGGCAACAATTGTAAACCTTGGAATTACTGCTGTTCGTTTAGGACGCACTCTGCATTTCGACCCCGATAAACTTGAGTTTATTGATGACGAAGGTGCAAACCGATTGATGAATCAACCCATGCGTGCACCGTGGACTATTTAAGGCCTCCCCTAACCCCTCCGACGGAGGGGAACAGAAAAAGAGAGACTTTATTAAACTTTATAATTAAATATTGAAAAGATGAACAAAAATACATTTCAAATAATAGCAATTTTGATGCTTACGGTTTTTAGCATCAGCAGTTTTGCGCAAGACAACAGAACTTTAGATACTAAAGTTGCCGATGTTTTGGCGCAGATGCCAACCAAAACTCTGGCTCATCGCGATAAAGCAATGATTGAGCTGATAAATATTGGTCCTGAAGGATTTCGAAAGTTAGCAGCAGAGCTAACTCCCCCGGGAGTTGGCGACGATACCGCGGTACGTTTTGCAATAAACAGTTTAGCCCGATATGCAAGTCAATTTGGTAAAGAGGAGGCACGAGCTTTCGCCGAAGACAATATTTTAATTGCATTAAAAGCAGCTAAAGACACCGAGGTAAAAACTTTTTTATTGAACCAGCTAAATATGGTTGGCAGCGAAAAATGTATAGCTGAAGTTTCTGCATATTTAACCGAAACAGAACTTTGCGAGCCGGCAACACAAACACTTTTAGCATTAAGAATTAAAAAAGTTGCCAAAAATATTATGGCTGCACTTCCTTCTGTTGAAGGAAAAAACAGAGCTACTTTGGTACGGGCACTCGGCACATTAAAATGCCAGCATGCAGTAGATAAAATTACACCATTTGTAAATTCGGGTAAACCATGTATGCAAAAGACTGTACTTGCAGCTCTGGCAAATATTGGGGTCCCCGATTCGTATAAAACAATGTTGAAAGCTGCAAAAGCAGTAGATTTTAAATACGAAGCAACCGATGCCGCCGAAGCATTTTTAAATTATACAAATCGTTTGGGCGAGCAAAACGAAACAGAGTTGATGAAAAAAGCCTGCAACGAAATTTTTAAAGCAAACCAATCGGCTGACCTTTTACACAACTACTCAACGGCTCTCTCTATTTACGCTAAATACCTGGGTTACGAAGCTACTCCTCTTTTATTGGATGCCGTTGACAACAACGACAAAGCATTCCGATATTCAGTATTAAATACGGCCAAAAAAATTGGCGGAGTTGCCGACACTCGTGCATGGGTAGCAAAAGCGGTAAACGTAAATCCTGAAACAAAAGCTGAGATTATTTATATGCTTGGAAATAGAGGTGATAATTTTGCTGTCGGTTTTATTGAAGAAAACTTAAATTCAACATCAGCAGTTGTTCGCCAGGAGGCAGTTGTTGCACTTGCAAAACTGGAGGGATCAAAATCTACTTCAGCATTAATTTCGCACCTCGCAAAAGGAAACGATATTGAAGCCACAAAAGCTGTTCTTTTACAAATACTCGATAAAAATCATCTCGCACCGGTGGCTGTACAATTAGATAAAACATCGGGCACAACAAAAGCTGCATTCATCGAAATTATTGCAGCCAAAGCAGGTTCGCAATATTTCGATGAGATATTTGAAGCTACATCGTCGGCTGATAATGATGAAAAAATAGCTGCTTTTGATGCACTTAAAAAAGTTTCAACCGAAAAGAATTTGGATGAGCTAATTAAACTTTTACTTTCTGTTGAGGATGAAAATGAGATTACACAAACTCAAATGGCAGTTGTTGCTGCGGCAAAAGGAGTTCAAACAGAACAACAAGAGGGTGGCAAAATATTTACAGCCTTAAAAGCTACCGATAAAAAATCACGAATTATTTCAATCCTTCCTGAAATAGGTGGAGACGTTGCACTCAAAACTGTTAGCGGTTATTTTAACACTTCAACCGGCGAAACCAAAGATGCAGCTTTCGAAGCATTAACAAACTGGAAAGATTATTCAGCGTCGAAATCGCTTTACGAAATTTGCAAAACTTCAACGGGCAATTACCAGCAAAAAGCATTCTCAAACTTCGTAAGAATGGTTGGTTCGGCAAAAATCCCCGACGACCAAAAACTGTTGCAATACCGTAAAATAATGCCGTACGCATCTTCAGACGACGATAAAAACAGTGTCATTTCTTCCATCGGTAAATTAAAAACTTTCCTTTCGTTAATTTATTTAGAACAATTTATTGACGATGAGGAGTTACAACAAGCTACTTCCATTTCAATCATGAAAATTGCCTTGCCAACAAATAATCAGAATAATGGTTTCTCGGGCGAGATTGTGAGTGATTTACTTGAAAAAGCAAAATCGATTATGACTGGCGGCGATAGTCAGTACTTTAAAATTGATATTGATAATTACCTTGCAAAAATGTCTAAAGAGAAAGGTTTTGTATCGATGTTTAACGGAAAAAATCTCGATGGCTGGAAAGGATTGGTTGGCAACCCAATTACCCGCGCCGAAATGAGCGAGGATGAGTTGGCACAAAAACAGGCCGAAGCTGATAAAAAAGTATCGGAAAACTGGAGTGTAAAAGATGGTAAAATTATTTTTAGCGGGAAAGGACATAATCTCTGTTCGGTAAAAGATTATGCTGATTTTGAGTTAATTGTTGACTGGCTAATTACAAAAGAGGGCGACAGTGGAATATATTTACGTGGCACTCCACAAGTTCAGATTTGGGATACTTCGCGGGTTGAATCTGGTGCTCAGGTTGGCTCAGGCGGATTGTACAATAATAAAAAACACATAAGCAAACCTTTAAAAGTTGCCGATAATCCGATTGATGAGTGGAATACTTTCCGCATTACAATGATTGGCGAAAATGTAACCGTTTATCTGAATGGCGAACTGGTGGTTGACAATATTAAAATGGACAACTACTGGAATCGTGAAATTCCGATTTTTAAAACCGGTGCAATTGAATTGCAGGCACATGGAAATCTACTTCAATTCCGCAATATTTATGTTCGCGAAATTAATACAAAAGAGATAGGGCTGACAGAGCAAGAGAAAGCCGATGGTTTTGTCTCGCTCTTCAATGGTAAAAATTTAGATGGCTGGCAGGGAAATAAAACCGATTATTATGCCGAAAATGGAGAGTTGATTGTGAACCCTAAAATGGGTGGGCACGGAAATCTTTTCACCGAGAAAGAGTACAGCGATTTTATTTTCCGGTTCGAATTTCAGCTTACTCCGGGAGCAAATAACGGTCTTGGAATTCGTGCACCACTTGAAGGCGATGCTGCTTACAAAGCAATGGAATTACAAATTCTTGAGAACACGGCTGCCATTTATGCGAACCTTCACGAGTACCAGTATCACGGTTCGGTTTACGGAGTAATTCCTGCAAAACGTGGTTTCCAAAATGCTGTAGGAGAATGGAATACCGAAGAGGTAATCGCAAAAGGTAATCGAATAACAATTACTCTAAATGGCGAAATTATTTTAGATGGCGACATTGCCGAAGCCAGTAAAAACGGAACACTGGATCATAAAAATCATCCGGGATTATTGAATAAAAAAGGGTACATCGGTTTTCTTGGGCATGGTTCGGAATTGAAATTCAGAAATATTCGGATTAAAGATTTGAGTAAATAATTGAAACCACTCCCTGTTATCTTTTAAGGATTCTCCAAAATTGTCAGGTTTCTTCACTCTATCCGACTCTCTTAAAAAAACAATATAATTATGAGAGCAATTTGGAACGGAAAAGTTATTGCAGAAAGTAGCAAAACAATAAATATTGAGGGAAACCAGTATTTCCCAGTAGAGTCGGTTAACAAAGAATATTTAACCGAAAACGAAACGCACACAGTCTGTCCATGGAAAGGCACAGCGTCTTATTACGATGTAATAGTTGAAGGAAAAACAAATAGCAATGCCGCCTGGTACTACTCCACTCCATCGAATCTGGCAAAAAACATTAAAAACCATATTGCTTTTTGGCGTGGAGTTCAGGTATCGAAATAGTACCAAAAATATTTTACTTTTACTAAAAAGATAAAAATGCAAAACACTTTATGGAAACCATCTCTTTTTGAGTTTGATAAAAACACGAGAAATGCTCTGGGACAGCAACATCTTGCAGCACAATTTATAGCACTGGTGGGCAGATATATTGTACCTAAAAAACCAGACTCCAGTAACATTAACATGCAATTTATTTCTGACAAGGAGATGCTGTTGGGCAATAAATTGAAAAATGGGTTGCAAATTGGTCTTCAACTTTCAACTATGGAAATTGTGATTTTGCAATCAAATGGTTCAACTCTAAAAACTATTCAACTAAATAATAAAACCTTCGAGCAGGTTTTTGGTGAACTCAAACAAGTTTTAATTATTGAAGGAGTTGATATTTCAAAAATAAAAACCGAGCAGCCTTACAAACTCCCAACTCAATGGTTGTCAGACAGTAAATTTTTAACCACAAATAATACAGCATTTGTACAGAATTCAATTCTCCGTAATAATGCAGAAATAATTATAAATGAGTTAATTGCCTATTTCAGCGATGCAATTCCAGTACGAATTTGGCCACATCATTTTGACACAGGTACTTTTTTTACAGCGGGTAAAAACGCCGAAGGGAAAGTTACTCAAACCATTGGGCTGGGTTGGGCAATTCCGGACGAAATGGTAAACGAACCATATTTTTATATTAGTTTTTGGTCAGAAAAAGAGGTGAAAAACATCTCAAATTTTGCGCCGTTGAAAATTGGAAATTGGTTAACACCAGATTGGAATGGTGCCGTTTTAACACACAGCGAAATTATTGATGGAACTTCCGTAGAAAATCAATATCTTCAGGTAAAACAGTTCTACAATAGCGGAATTGAACAATTAATGCAGATTCTTAAAAGAAACAGATAATGCAAAAACCCATAAATCTTATTAAATACTCCTCCATCGAAGATAGGAAACCTACTCATGCACGAGTTAAAGATTTAGATTTAGATTTAGTTGTTATTCGCTACGACAATAAAATTTCAGTTTTATATGGGCGTTGTCTGCACCGTGGCGCGTTAATGGCCGACGGACACATTGAAGGGCATAACATAATTTGCGGGTTGCATGGCTGGGATTACAAATATGAAACAGGAGTTTCGGAATATAATAATAAAGAGGTACTTTATAAATTTACCTCCGAAATTAAAGATGACTTTGTTTGGGTTGATGAATCGGAAATCGACAATTATCTGGAGAAAAATCCACAACCATTTAACCACAACGAATATTTGGGAAGTTATCAGGACACGCATCCCGAAAGTGCAGAGCCTTATAACGGATACATCAGAAAACTGGCAAAACATGGCTTGAAAAAAGTTGGTCACGGTCCAACTGCCGCAATGGGAGTCGATAGAAACACACTTCCAAAATGGGAAGACATTCAGTTTTTACCTGCTCAATTATTCAGGCGACCTTTGTTAGATAATGAGGAGGTTAAGTCACAAGTTGTGATTGGTAAGAATGCAAAAAAACCATTGGTTATCGATATTCCAATTTTTATTTCCGATATGAGTTTTGGGGCATTGTCGCAGGAAACTAAAATTGCTCTGGCAAAAGGGGCAGAAATGTCAGGTACCGGAATTGCCAGCGGAGAAGGTGGAATGTTGCCACAAGAACAGGAAAACAATTCGAAATATTTTTATGAACTGGCATCGGGTATGTTTGGTTTTTCGTGGGAGAAAGTGCAAAAAGCACAGGCTTTTCATTTTAAAGGCGGACAGGGAGCAAAAACCGGAACCGGCGGACACCTCCCCGGGAATAAGGTTACAAAAGAGATTGCCGAAGTTCGTGGTTTGAAAGAAGGACAAGATGCTATCTCTCCCGCTGCTTTTCCGATTTAAAAACGGTATCCGATTTTGCCAGCTTTGCCAACGAAGTGCGACAAAAAACCGGCGGTATTCCAATCGGGTTTAAAATTGCCGCAAGTCATATCGAAAAAGATATTGATTTTGCCTTGGAAGCCGGGGCAGATTATATAATTCTTGATGGAAGAGGCGGCGGAACTGGTGCAGCACCAACTATTTTACGTGACAATATTAATGTTCCCACAATTCCGGCATTGGCTCGCGCACGTAAACATTTGGACAAACGAAATGCAGATAATATTACTCTGATAATTACGGGAGGTTTACGTATCGCCGACGATTTTGCAAAAGCACTGATGTTGGGTGCCGATGCAGTTGCAATTTCCAATTCGGCATTGCAGGCAGTTGGTTGCATTGCAATGCGCGCCTGCAACACAAACAGTTGTCCGGTGGGTGTAGCCACACAAAAAGAGGATTTGCGGCAGAGGTTAATTATTCAAAGTTCGGCAAAACAGTTGAGTAATTTTTTACTGGCAACAAACGATTTAATGAAAGTTGTTGCACGCGCTTGTGGGTACAATAATTTCGACCAATTCAACAAAAACGATTTATCCACTTTTAACCGCGATATCCACTTTCTTACCGGAATAAATTATGCCAGAGTCCACTAGTTTTATGGAATAATCTGTTCTAATCATTTCTGTTCAGTACTAAATTTTGTTGTGTAGATATTATACAATTTAATCTTTTATTAAATCTGTTGTGGATAAGCAATATTTTTAACGATATCTGCTAAACCTTTAATTATAAATAACAGCCTCTATGAATAGTGTTATACAAAGAGAGTTATATCTGAAAATAATAAGGCCATTTTATAGAAAAGACCTTATAAAAGTTTTTATTGCCAAAAAGAATGGAGAGAAGAGATATATTCAGATTGCTCTCCGTATAGAAGGACGAAAAACAATGGAACGAGAATTTGGGAGTTTGCTTGCCGTGAAAGATAACTACCCAAAATACGTAATTACGCTTGATGAAATTACAGGTACATCATATCGGGGAATACAACATTTATCATTACGAAAATTTTTAACACAAATTGATTTTTAATCTTAAATTTGTACTCATAATTAAAAACCAAAAATCAATTAATAATGAAAAAATTATCTTTTGTGGCTCTCGTTTTTGCGATACTATTTACAGCTTGCACGGGCGGAAGTCAAAAATCAAATCAAACCGAAAAAGAGAAAAGTATGTTTACAGGAGCTAAAGGCGAAGTTAAAATTATGACTCTCGACCCGGGTCATTTCCACGCTGCACTTGTACAAAAATCGATGTACGACCAGGTTGACCCGGTTGTTTACGTTTTTGCACCGGCAGGTCCGGATGTGGAAGGTCACTTAAAACGAATTAACGGATTTAATACCCGTGCCGAAAACCCAACATCGTGGGAAGAGAAAGTTTATAGAGGAGACGATTTCTTCGAAAAAATGATTGCAGAAAAACCGGGCAATTTAATGGTTACATCGGGTAACAATGCAAAAAAAACTGAATTTATTGCAAAAACCATCGAAGCCGGAATTAATGTTCTTGCCGATAAACCAATGGTTATAAATCCCGATGAATTTCCAAAACTGGAGCAGGCATTTAAAACTGCTAAAGAAAAAGGTGTTTTACTTTACGATATAATGACCGAGCGGCATGAAGTTACTACAATACTTCAGCGCGAACTATCGAAAATACCTGAGGTTTTTGGGACACTGCAAACCGGAATCGAGGAAGAGCCTGCAATTACAAAAGAGAGTGTGCACCACTTTTTTAAATATGTTTCGGGCAGCCCGTTAATTCGTCCGGCATGGTTTTTCGATGTGGCGCAGCAAGGCGAAGGAATTGTTGATGTTACAACTCATTTGGTCGATTTAATTCAGTGGGAAGCTTTTCCTGAAGTTACTCTTGCAAAATCGGATGTTGAAATTGTATCTGCAAAACGCTGGACAACAGACCTGACTCCCGAGATGTTTAAAAAAGTTACGGGATTGAATGAGTTTCCTGAATATCTGAAAAAAGATGTTAAAGACGGAGTTTTAAAAGTTTACAGTAACGGCGAAATCAACTATAAATTAAAAGGTATTCATGCAAAAGCATCGGTAATCTGGAATTATCAGGCACCCGAAGGAACTGCCGACACACACTATTCTATTATGCGAGGTACAATGTGCAACATTATTATTAAGCAAGGTGCCGAAGAAAATTTCAAACCAACTCTTTATGTTGAAGCAGTTATAAATGAAGGTCTGGAATCTTTTGCCGGAGGTTTGGGAAAAGCAATTAATCAGGATCTCGCGGTTATGTATCCCGGAATTAAACTTGTAAAGTTGAGCGATAAATTGTGGAAAGTTGAAATCCCGGCCAAATACAAAGTTGGTCACGAAGCACATTTTGGGCAGGTTACTGCAAAATATTTGCGCTATCTGAAATGGGGACGTTTACCAGAATGGGAAGTACCAAATATGATTGTTAAATATTACACTACTACCGAGGCGATGAAAGTTGCTATGAAATAAAAAAATATTAAAACTTTTAGATATGATTATTGAGAAAGCTGTCCGGATTGGACAGCTTTTTTTTATGAAATGAATAGTCACTATTAATTTTCTTCTCTGTCAAACTCGATTTCATCACGATTTGCAATTTCGTATCCCACCAAAAAACAGAGGTCGGCAACCCGCTTCATTTTTTCAAAACTAATTTTCGAAACCTCATCGCCAACTTTATGGTAATCGGCATGATAACCGGTGGCATAATTTATTATCGGAATTCCATTTTTATGAAAGTGATAATGGTCGCTGCTTCGTAAAAATTTTGATGGCAACGAACAGTCGGGAATCAATCCAAGCTTTTCACAATTCGAATTGCTAATCTCTTCTATCTCTGGCCAAACATTGTTGCAAAGTGTAAATAATCCATCAAAATCTTTCACCTTTTTTGGCGATTTATTCCATACCGAATCGCGCGGTTCGTAAACCCGCCCGTCCATATCGATATTGATACAGGCCACAGTTTTTTCGAGAGGAAAAACAGGGTTGTCGGTATAATAATTAGATCCAAACATTCCAATCTCTTCGCATGTTACCCACAAAAAAACTATGCTCCGTTTTGGTTTCTGTTCCAGGCTTGTAAATGCCTCCGCAACTTCTAAAAGTGTAACAGTTCCTGAACCGTTATCGTCGGCACCATTATAAACATCGCCATCTTTTCCAACTCCAAGATGATCGTAATGAGCCATAAAAATAACGTATTCATTTTTTAAAACGGGGTCGCTGCCTTCAACCACACCAATAATATTTTTTGCTTCAACCGGCTCTGAATTTGACCCAAACTTCAAATTTACTTTTCTCTTTTTTACAGAAACAATCTTCTTTTTCCCTTTTGCAACCCCTGTTAAATATTTATTATATTTTCCATCTCCTCCTAAAAGAGCATCGGCAACCTCGGGCATAACAATTAATACTGGCGGATTATTTTTAGCCGGTGATTTTAATGAATAACGCTCGCGGTTCAGCCAACGGTCTAACATCGAAAAAGAATTTCTTGCTTTTATGTTTGGGTTGAGAACAAATATAATTGCCTTTGGATTCTTCTTCGTAATCTTCTCTATTTTTGGTCTTTCCAAACGACTACTCCAACCCGTCTCTTTTTCTAAAAACAACTCCGGCGTACTTTGCGAAACCACCACCACTTTCCCTTCAACATCAGTTGTTATCGAATCTTCGGTTGCAAATCCCAACAATATAATGCCTTCATTTTGCATCTCAATTTCTCCGGACGATTTTCCATAACTAATCAATTTCTCCGACCATAAACGAACTGTCCCTCTATTATCAATCACCTCAATAAAATTATTTTCGTTGGGTTTTACCGAAACCAAACTAACCTTTTGGAAATAATTTTCGACACCCGGGTTAAGCCCGTTACTCTTGGCATTTGCTCTAATATAGTCAGCTGCAATATCCAACCCCGGAACCTCTGTCCCCAACTTCCTACCCTGCAAACTGTCTGATGATAAAAAAGTTAAATGACGTTTCATATCATTTTTATCGATTTTAGAAAGAGCCTGATTTTGTGAGAAGGAGAAACTATTAAATGCAAACAAGAAGAGTGCTGTGAATGATATTTTTTTTAACAACATATTAAATAGAATAAAAATAATTACGATATTTATTAAATTATTATTTTAAGAGAGTAATAATTAAGAACATTCGTGCAAATTTACATTTTAACATTTAATTATAATGAAAATAAATATAAATAAACTACTGCTATTTGTTATAATATTATCATTAATTCCGTCGTGTGCAATAAATCCGGTAACCGGTAAAAAGCAATTTATGCTAATGTCAGAAGCACAGGAAATAGCCTTGGGAGCACAGTACGATCCGTCTGTTGTTTCCACTTTTGGAGTTTACGACCAGCCGAAACTTTTAGATTTTATAACTACCAAAGGTGCTGAAATGGGTAAGATTTCTCATCGCCCAAATCTCGAGTATCATTTTAAAATATTAGACTCGCCTGTGATAAATGCATTTGCAGTACCCGGCGGTTACATATATTTAACTCGTGGAATTTTGGCGCAATTTAATAACGAGGCAGAATTGATTGGAGTACTCGGTCACGAAATGGGACATATTACCGCGCGGCACACAGCGAGCCAACAAAGCAAACAGCAGTTGGGGCAACTTTTATTAGTTGGTGGAATGATTGCTTCGGAAGAATTTCGCCAGTTTGCGGATTATGCTATGCAGGGAATGCAACTTCTGTTTTTAAAATTTAGTCGCGATAACGAACGCGAAGCAGACCGGCTGGGAGTTGAATATTCATCTAAAATACACTACGATGCACATCAGATGGCAAACTTTTTTAATGTGCTGAATAAAATGCAGATGGCAAGCAGTCATGCGGGTGTACCAACTTTTATGTCAACTCACCCCGATCCGGGCGACAGGTACAACGCGGTAAACAGAAAAGCAAAAGAGTGGCAGGACAGTTTGAATTATTCGAATTGGAAAGTAAACGAAAACAGCTATTTACACATGATTGATGGGTTGGTTTACGGAGAAGATCCGCGTCAGGGTTTTGTTGAAGCAAATATGTTTTATCATCCTGAAATGAAATTTAAATACCCAATTCCTCCCGGTTGGAAATTAGTAAACTCACCCATGCAGGTTCAAATGACTCCGGAGGATGGAAAAGCGATGATGGTATTTTTTATGACTCCACAAAAAACTCTTGAAAAAGCCGGACAGGAAGCGTTAGATGCATTGGGATTAACCGTTCTCGATAGTAAACGGACGATAGTAAATGGTGCACCGGCTATTGTTGCAGTATCTCAGCAAGTTTCGCAAGATCAACAAACTGGTCAGCAACAAACAATAAAAGTGCTATCATATATTATTCAAAAAGACGAAGGGATTTATGTATTTCATGGTGTTTCAGATGAGATGAGTTTTAATTCATATTTCAGAATTTTTGAATCTACAATGGCAAATTTCGACAGCTTAACCGAACCGTCGAAATTAAATGTCAGACCTAAAAGAATAAAAGTCAAGTCAGTTCAGCGCTCCGGCACTTTGGCCGATGCTTTTAAATATTTCAGAGTTCCGCAAAGCCAGACAAACGAACTTGCGTTACTAAATTACATGGAACTCTCCGACATAGTTCAAAAAGGAAAATTGATTAAAATTATTGGTGATTAGAAATATGGGGGTTGATAAAACCTGATATGAATATGATGTATCGAATCTCCTGTTAACATTCAAAAATTATCCATAAAAAATGAAAACAATTCATCCCCCGAGCGGAATAATCCGTCTTTCAATAGAATAAACTTTTCTGACTATTTCTGTGTTACATCTCCGCCGCTCGATTCGCTTATATCGCGTATATCAGGGTTTCCATAATATCGAATATCGGCTCCACTACTGGCTTTTGCATACAACTCATTCGAAACAGAAACTGTTATATCGGAACCACTGCTGGCGTTAACTTTACAAATTACCGATTGCAGATTCCGTGCTTTTATATCGCTTCCACTACTTGCTTTGGCTTCGAAAGTTTTTACTTTACCACTAATTGTGGCATCGGATCCACTACTTGTATCAAGCGAAAAGTTTTTATAAAAAACATCGATTTCTACATCGCTGCCACTGCTGGCTTTTACTTTTAAACTTTCACCTTTTAATGTATTCTCCGACACAACATCGGAACCCGACGATGCATTAATTGCAACAAGCTCTTTTATTGTAACATAAGCCTTTCGGCTTCCCCTGTTATTCCAGCCAAACCAATTTTTCTCTTTCATATAAATCCGAAGTGTACCATCTATTACCTCCGTAATTACATCATCAATAATATCATCGTCGGCAACAATTTTTACCTCCTCAGTTTCGCCAATTGTAATATACAGATCAATTCCGGCAGAAACTTTTATTGCGTTAAAGTCTTTTACTTTTCTGTATTCTGTTTTATCGCTGTTGTCGGCAAATGATGTATTTATTCCAGTTGCCACAATCAGAAAAAGAATAAAAAATGTTTTAATTGTTTTCATTATCTGTTTTTTTAATATTGTAATAGAAATGACGATTAAAAAACCTTAAAGTTACATGCGTGTCGGAATTCTATTTTGGTTAAACAGATTTGCTATCAATTCATTTTCCAATTCAAGTATTATTCGTCGCTATAAAAAAGACCAAACCTATTTTTCAATAATATTTCCACCCGATGATTTTTCAATCTCAGTAGATTCGGGATTGCCGTAATAGAAAATATTTCCACCACTACTTGCATGTGCATTAAAATTATTTTTTGCTGTTATCCAGATATTTGCCCCGGAACTCACATTTACCGAGCAATCTTTCGTTTTCAAATCTTCAGCTTTCAAATTCGATCCCGAGGTGGCTTTCCCCGTAAAATATTTGGCCCGCCCCTCTAATTTTATGTTCGAACCCGCCGAAACAGAAACATCTAAAACTCCAATATTAACATCAAGTTTTATGTTACTTCCTGCCGAACCCGATAAATTAAGTTTATCTGATTTGATAACTGTTTCTGAAAAAACATTACTGCCGGCTGTCGATTTTATCTTTGAAATATTGGGAGTTGTAACAAATACTTTTTTTGATGTTGCACTCCGAATATTCTGATTTGAAGTAACTTTCAGAGTATTTCCTTCCACTTCAATTTCAATGGCATCCAATAAGTTTTCATCGGCTTTTACAACTACTTTGGTTTTTTCTCCCTGCGAAATATAAACATTCATTCCGCGGCTAACTTTAATCTCGTCAAAGTCTCCGGTTTTTCGTGTCTCCTCAACAACTTTACCATTTCCTTTTAACGACGGGCCTGAAAAAATACATGATGAAAAAATAAATAGAACGAATATAAATGTGGCGAGAATAGAAAATTTCCGTTTCATAATAATTTATTTAATTGTTTTGTCTGGTCATATTCATTGCAATTTATTTCAAACAAAACTAATAACTAAAGTTTTTTCGTTGAACAGAGGAAATTCATCGGTAAAAAAAAGCATAAAAAAAGCCGGTTCAAAAAAACCAGCTTTTTGATATTAGTTGTATTTCAGTAATATTTGTTATGCTCCCATTCTTTTGTGAGGACTCATCGAGTTTCCTCCTCTTGAATTTCCTCCCCGTTTTTTCCCACTCTTATTTTTCATTGTGTCGAATTTAAGAAGCTGTTCTTCGGTTAAAATAGAACGGATTTGCTGATGTTGCGCAGCCATAATTTTTGCAATCTTAGTTTTTGTGACCGACATTTTATCAATATTATTATTGATGGCCTTTAAATCGGCATTGTCGGCAGTTGTTAAAGTTTGTTGGTGAGCCATTAATTCGCGAAGTTCATTTTTAAAAGGTTTCACTTTTTTAGCCGTTTCTAACCGAAGTGCTTTCATTGTTTCCTGTTGTTCTTCAGTAAAAAACTTTTGATAATTTCTTTTTTGTTGAGCAAACTGTTTCTTCATCATTGTTTTTCGTTCCGGAGACTTATTTCCCTTATTTACAGGTTGTGCAAATACTGATGTAGAAATAAACAATGCTGTTACAATAACTAAACTTAAAATTCTTGTTTTCATGATATTAAAATTTAAATGAATAATTTGTTTTTATAAATTCGGCTCTTTGACTTGCCATACATTCAGTGGTTTAATGCAGTTTCTATTTTAACTTCAATTAACTATTTAAAACTTTTTTGAACATTTACATCGTTCAAAGCATTCTTGTATTATTAGCTTTAGTAAATTTTAACGTAATGAAATAAATACCTTGAGTATCTATTAAAGTAGTTTTTATACTTTTAGCGATTATTTTTAAAAAATGGGAAGTTGAATTTCTAATCCAGCATAAAAACAAAACAGATGAACAGGAAAAGAATTTGGATAGGAGTTGTAATAATAGCAATAGTTGGGGCGAGCTTTTATGGTTTTAACCGAGATGATAAAAATTTCGAAGTAGCAAAAAATCTCGATATCTATTATACTTTGTTTAGGGAGCTGAACATGTTTTATGTGGATGATGTAAATCCGAATGAACTTGTAAAAACCAGTATCGACGAAATGTTAAGTTCGCTCGACCCATACACAAATTATATTTCGGAAGATAAAATTGAAGACTTCCGTTTTATGACAACCGGTGAATATGCGGGAATTGGCGCGCTAATTAGCAAACAAAATGACAAAGTTGTAGTTGCCGAACCTTACAAAGGTTTTCCGGCAGATAAGTTTGGATTAAAGGCGGGCGATATATTGTTGGAGGTATCGGGTAAAGCAACTTCCGGAATGAGTACACAGGATGTGAGCAGTTTGTTAAAAGGACCTGCCAATAAACCTGTTACCATAAAACTACAACGCCCCGGAGCAAAAAAACCTTATACAGTTGATGTTATTCGCGAGAAAATTTCAATCGATGCAGTTCCATATTACGGAATGCTGGACGATAAAACAGCTTATATTCGTCTGTCGAGTTTTACTGCAAATTGTAGTAAAGAGGTGCAAAAAGCTCTTCAGGAATTAGAGGAGAATAATCCTGAATCGTTGGTATTAGATTTACGTGGTAACCCCGGTGGATTATTAATGGAATCGGTAAAAATTGTAAACCTTTTTGTACCGAAAGGCAAGGAAATTGTGAACACTCGCGGAAAAGTTAAACAGTGGGACAAAACGTACAATGCCATGGCAAATCCCATGGATACTACAATTAGGATCGCGGTATTAACAAATCGTGGCTCGGCATCGGCATCAGAAATTGTGTCGGGTGCAATTCAGGATCTCGACCGCGGTATTATAGTCGGAACACGTACTTTTGGAAAAGGACTTGTACAAACCACCCGCGATTTAAGTTACAATACCAAGTTAAAAGTTACCACTGCAAAATATTATATTCCGAGCGGGCGCTGTATTCAGGCTCTCGACTATTCTCACCGAAACGAAGATGGCAGTGTGGGTACTATTCCCGATTCGCTGGTAACCGAATTTACTACTAAAAACGGACGCAAAGTTTACGATGGGGGCGGTATTACGCCCGATGTTAAAATTGAAGGCGATAAGTTAAGTCCGTTGGCAATTGAATTGGTTACACGATTTAAGGTTTTCGATTTTGCAACCAAGTTTAAATACGAAAATGATTCGATAGCTCAACCGGAAGAGTTTGTTATTACCGACGATATTTATAATCAGTTTTCGGCTTTTGTTAAAGAGAGTAATTTTGAATATGAATCTCAATCGAAAGATGAGTTTGAAGAGTTGTTAAAAACTGCTAAACGCGAGAAGTATTTCGATTTGGCCGAGGCGGAATTTGAGTCGTTAAGACTAAAACTGGAACCCAACTTAGATAAAGATTTGTTGGAGTTTAGAAAAGATATAAGCGAGTTGCTGGAGAGCGAAATTGTTTCGCGTTACTACTATCAAAAAGGTGCAATTCGTTCGGCAATAAACGACGATAAAGCGATTAAAAAAGCCATCGAAGAGTTAAAGTCGGGAACAAATTATGCTGCTTATTTCGAGCCGGGACGGGTAATTTCTACCAGTAATTAATTGGATATTCAATACTGATTTTAAATTGAACTCAAAACTCGTAAATTGCCTGTCCTGCCAAAGGTGGTGAAACTCAAAAACAAACAGTATGAAAATATATTTTGCCGGTTCAATACGTGGAGGACGCGAAGATGCAGCACTCTATCTGCAGATTATTGAATACCTGAAAACTTATGGTGAAGTTTTAACCGAACATATTGGTGACCCAAATTTAACCGAACTGGGCGACGACGGACCCACCGATAAATATATTCACGACCGCGATTTAGAATGGTTAAATTCTGCCGATGTTTTGGTTGCCGAAGTTACGACAGTTTCGATGGGTGTAGGCTACGAAATTGGCAGGGCAGTTGAAACAGGCAAAAAAGTTCTCTGTCTGTTCCGCCCTGATTCAGGGAAAAATATTTCGGCAATGATTTCAGGATGCGAAGATTTAAAGTTGGTAAACTACTCTAATCTGCAGGAAGTAAAAAAAGCGATTGCTGAATTTTTATAAAAAGCCCCACCTAACCTCCCCAAAAGGGAGGGACTAAAAGAAAAAATAAAATATAGCTTCTGCCATGTAAGTTTTGAAATAAAACTCTGTCCTAGAATTTCAGGATATTATTCACAGTAATTTTTGCGAAACTCTGCGTCTTCTCCGTGTTATATGTGGTTAATATTCTTTTTATACAGTAGAGAACATAAATATTTTTGTTGAAAAAAGTTTAATCTTGTAAAATAAATCTTACTGTTATCCCAACAGTTTTTCCTTTAAATTCCGGGATATCGATTTTTGGAAGTTTATAAATTACACGTTTGGTTTCATCAATTAAAAGTTGTTCTTCATTCTTTCTTGCACTTTCGACTTCAATTTTTGTTCCGTAACCGGTAACTTCTTTTGTTTTGTAGCTAGTAATGACTACTACATCAACTCTAATTTTAATATATCCATCCGTCTCTTTAATCGAAGTTATACTTCCATTTTTATCAATCTGTACCGATAATTTTACCACTTTTTCTCTGTTTGCTTTTTGTGATAAAACAGGGTATTTAATCTCATTTGCAATAAACTTTCGTAGTTCGAGTTGGGTTGTAATCTTAGGGATTATGAAGAAATAATATGACTGGAATTGACGAAGTTATTTTGTACGATAACAAGGCAAAAGACGCAGGCATAGCATAGATACGGTGAGGCTTTTTAACGAAGTTAGCGTGCAAAAGAACAAGTCAAAACGGTTAGGTTATTTCTTCATAATCCCTTAGTAACATCAGTTTTCTTTTTGCTATCTTTTAACGTAATTATTATTACCCCATTTTTCGCTTTTTCTCCATAAATATCTACTGCCGAAGCATCTTTAATAATCGACACTGATTCTATTGTTTCTGGTTGAATTTCGCTTAAACTTTTAATGTCAATCTCTTCATCATCAACGATATATAGTATTGAGTCATTAGAGCCGGACAACATTGTACTGCTGCTGCTATTTTTATTGGGTAAGTATGTAATTTTCGGTTTTATTTTATTTCCAGTATCCACTGCTTCTTTTTCAAGAGGTTTACCATCTAACCCCACTTTACTATGTTTTCGGGTTTGCTCTGTTGTTGGTTTAAAACTTACAGGAACTGTGTAAGTAACATCCACAAATTCACCTCGCTGTTTGCCGGGTTTCCAAAGAGGAAGTAAGTTTATCACACGCAGTGCTTCTTTATTCAGCGAAGGATCAACACCCCTCGAAATTTTGGCATCGGTAACTTTACCTTTTGTATTTATAATGAATGAAACATAAACTTTTCCCTGAATTCCTTTCTCCAATGCAGTTTCAGGATATTGAATATTCTCGGCAATAAAATTTCTCAATGCAAGTTCTCCTCCCGGAAATTGAGGCATCTCTTTTTTATCAAGCAAAAAATCTCCTCCATTTTTTTTTGTAGTTATCAAAATCACTCCGTTTTTACCTTTCTCGCCATAAATATTGGTTGACGATTTATTTTTAAGAACATCGATACTTTTAATATCATCCGGATTGATTCTATCAATATTTTCAATCTCTTTTCCGTCAACAATATAAAGTGGTGTAGTTTTATCTGTCTTAGAATTTAAATATACAGTTCCCGATGCTTTAACATGCGAGTCAACAGTATTTGGTTTTATTTTAGTTCCGTAATATGGAGCTTTAGTTTCACCAGTTTTGGTATTTTGTGCAGGTTTAATTGTATCTCTTTCAATTTGTACATTATCACTGCCTGTCTGACTTATTTCAACCTTCTTTTCAGTCTCAATAATTTCTGTTCTGATTTCCCAGCTCGAAAGTCCCATCACCAAAATAGCAAGTAGCGGAAGAACTACTAACTGCTTTAATAAAGCATATTTGTTTTCTGTTTTCTTTTTCATCATAATAATTCTGTCTTTTAATTGCGACCCGTTTAAAGCTGTTAAAAATGGAGCAACTCCCTCTTTGTCGGCGAGTGCAACCATTGCCAACTGGTACTCTTTTGGGTTGTGATTTTTTGTAATTTGGTGGTCGGTTTTATATTCGAGATTGTTTTTTACGGCATCTTTTAGCAGCCAGGCAAACGGATTAAACCATTGAAAAAGAAATAAAATTTCAATAAAAAGAATATCGAGAGTGTGTCGTTCTTTTACGTGAATATTTTCGTGGTTTACAATCATATCCAGATTCGGGTGACCGAGAGTATTCTCGGAAATCACTATTTTGTTGAAAAACGAAAATGGATGAACATCTTTTGGAGTGATATTCACCTCAGTTCCGAACAACGTTTTTAATCGGCTAAATCTGATAATATTTACAGCTTTTACATGCCCAAGCAGAAGATGAAACAGAAAGCCAGTAACTCCCAAAATGTACAAACCAAACAAATAATGATACCACTGAAAGACAAATTCTGGTAGCCCAACTCTTTCGGAGGTAGTTGCTAAATAGGCAAAACTATTTGTGTTTTCAGATAAAACCGGCTCGATATATTTAACGGTTGTAAAAGTTATTAGCGGGATTAAAAAACTCAAAGCCAATGAAACAGGCAAGTAAAAACGGTTAAACACAAAATGTTTTTGGTTTTGAAAAAGCAATAGAAAAGCGATGTAAAATGCACCGGCTGCCAGTGCCGATTTGCCAATATAGATAAGGTAACTTTCCATTATTTCCGGTCTTTAATAATTTGTACCAGCTCATTAATTTCATCTGCAGAAAGTCCTTCTTCTTTTACAAAAAAGGCAACTGCACTCTTATACGAATTATCGAAATAGTCGCTAACAACCTGTTTCATAAACGACTGGCGATACTCTTCTTTCGAAACCAACGGAAAATACTGATACGTGTTTCCGTACTGCTTAAATCCGATTACTCCTTTGTCTTGCAGCAACCGTACCAGCGACGAAATAGTATTGTAGTGTGGTTTGGGGTTGGGGTTGGGGTATCTTTCGATGATATCTTTTACAAAAGCTTTTTCCAGGTTCCAGAGTATTTTCATTAACTCCTCCTCTTTTCGTGTAAGTTTTTTCATTTTTTTAGACTTTGAGACAATTAGATAAAAGACACAAGTATCAAGATTCAAAAGTATCAGGTGCTATTTTCTTCGTCATCCCGAACTTGTTTCAGGATCTGTTAAATCGAAAGATACTGAAATGAATTCGGCATGACGGAAATATAATCACAGAACAAACATACAACTGATTTTTCAGTTTTGCAACTATGTTTTCAGTTTATTAACTGATTTTTCAGTTTTAACTATTTTTGCGTTTTTAAAGCTCTGTGTTTTCTCTGTGTTCTCTGGGGTTAGTTTTTCTGTTTCAAATTGTGAAACTATTTTATTGTAAAAAAAATATCATTTTTAAAACTCAAACCTTACATTTGTTAATTATCATCTTTAAATATTTTATTATGAATGAACAATTACAACAACAATCACCTCCGCCGAACTATTTAGCATTTGCAATTATTACCACCATTTTATGTTGTTTGCCGTTTGGTATTATTTCAATAATTTTTGCAGCGCAGGTAAATTCGAAATGGGCTGCCGGAGATTTTGCCGGTGCGCAAAGTTCAAGTAAAAATGCTAAAACCTGGGCATGGGTTGCTTTTGCAATAGGGATTTCGGGACTGGTAATTTATTTGCTTGTAATTTTATTTGCAGGTGTAACTGCTTTTTGGGCAAATGGTCTTGATATGTAATACCAAAATAACCATAAATTGGTATAAGAATGAAAAAAATTATAAATTTAGTACTGCTGATTGTTTTTGCAGCAATGGCAGTTCTTTTTTTTATACTAAATCCTGCTAAACATGAAATATTTCCGAAATGTGTTTTTCATACTGTTACCGGATATTATTGTCCGGGATGCGGTTCGCAACGTGCAATTCACAGTTTATTGCATCTAAATTTTGCGGGGGTTGTGGACAATAATTTTCTGTTTTTACCGGCTGTATTTTTACTTATTTATCACTACTCTTTTGCATTTCTGAATAAGAAATTCAGATGGAAACTTCCCAATATTTTTTATTTTAAAAGTACACCCTGGATTATTCTCGTAATTATTATTCTGTTTTGGATATTACGAAACCTGCCTGTTTATCCGTTTAATATATTGGCTCCGGGATAGGGGGAAATTATAATTTTAATACTACCGGGTTACTGATTTCACTCTCGTTATGCAGTCTGTCTAATACCGAAATTCGCACCTCGTATTTTTTCTTTTTTTTGTTGAATTTTGAAAATTTGAATTCCTTACCATCGGTAATTTTATAAATAAGTTCACTGTTATTAGGGTCGAATACCGAACCCTGCACATTCAAATAAATTACAAATAAATTGGGTTTATCCATTTCGTTTAAAGTTTCAAAAACTTTCCATTTAACTTTTTTACCTCTCTTTTTAAATTTACGAACTGGTTGCGGAGGTTGATTATCAATCCAACTCATTGGCGGAATAATTGCCGGAGTGTTATACAAGTTAAGCATCAAACTATCCTGAAATCCAAGTAAATCTCTTTTAAAATGTTTGCAGCTATAAAATGCCGAACCCTGAATTTTAGGAATCGTCCGAAGCAACCTAACTTGTTTGGGTATTTCGTTGGTTGTTGCCCACTCTTTTATTTTTGATGATGAGTTTATTTTATAGAGCGCCTGCCCAATATACATTGCACGGTTATAAGAATGATTTGCCCACCAGTTTGCCAGCATTTTAAAATCGACTGTTGGGTGTCCGATTTGCCAGTAAAGTTGAGGTAGCAGATAATCAATCCAACCATTTTCCTGCCATTTAATTACATCGGCATAAAGTTGGTCGTAGTTTGTTGTACCGGCTTTTGTGTCGGAGCCGCGTGGATCGTCGCTACTATTTCGCCAAACACCAAACGGACTGATTCCAAATTTCACCCAGGGTTTTACAGCTTTTATTGTATCGTTCAGCATTTTAATGAGAGTGTCAACATTTTTACGCCGCCACTCTGCCTTACTTTCAAACTTGAATGCCTGATTATATTTTGCAAACGAAGTAGAATCAGGGAACTCATCTTTTAACGGATATGGATAAAAATAGTCGTCGAAATGAATAGCATCGACATCGTAACGCACAACAATATCTTTTACGACTTTAGTAACAAAAGCACGTGTTTCCGGCAGTCCCGGGTCGAAATAAAGCTTGTTCCCATATTTTAAAATCCAATCGGGATGAGCAAATGCAACGTGGTTTGCAGCAAGTGGCTGTGTATATTTTTGTGCCACCCGATATGGATTTAGCCAGGCGTGTAGTTCCATTCCGCGTTTATGGCACTCTTTTATCCAAAATTCCAGTGGGTCGTAAAAAGGTTTTGGTGGCTGTCCCTGAGTTCCGCTTAAATATTTCGACCAGGGTTCTAAATCCGATTTATATAGAGCATCAGCCGCCGGGCGTATTTGCAAAATAATTGCATTCATTCCCAGTTTTTGCTGAGTATCTAAAATCGTAATAATTTCGTTTTGCTGCTCTTTTGTTGAAAGTCCCGGTTTCGATGGCCAATCGATATTTACAACTGTTGCCACCCACACTGCACGGAATTCGTATTTTGGTGCTGTAGTTTGCGCTGAAACTAAAAAAACGCCACAAACGAATATCAGTAAAAATAAAATATTCTTCATAAGCTGAGTAAAAGTATAATAAAAATGAGATTCAAGAATTAATTTACTTCAAGTAATAACATCTGGGAAAATATACTGGTTTATTATCTCATAACGAATTCTGACAGTGTACTAATTTATAAACAGTAGTTTTGTAATGTGTGTTTCTTCACCATTCTCATCGTTACAAAATACAAGATACACTCCTGTTTTAACGCGATTTCCGTTTAAGTTAGTACCATCCCAAACTGCTTGCCCTCCCAGCGAGGTAGTTTTATAAACCAGGTTGCCGCTAATATCGGTAATTTTAATATCGGTATTCTCGATTAAACCTGTTACAGTAATTGGTCCATCGTAGGTTTCTCTAACCGGGTTCGGATAAACATAAACATTGTCGTATGTTGCTTTTCCGCTAATTGCATTGCCTTGGTAAGAGATTAATCCTTTGTCGGTTCCAAAAAATAATTCACCAGATTTTTGATTAATGGAAATTGCATTTATCTGGTTCGAAAGTAGCGGACTATTATCTTTTGTAAAGTGTAGAACTTCTTTATCTCCATTTTCTGAAATTAAAAATACTCCCGATTCTTTTGTGCCAAACCATTTACGATTTGCCCCGTCAACAGCAATTGCAGTAACAGTTTCGGTTGCTAATAATGGATGGTAAACACCATCGTTTAAATCTAAACTCGGCTGAGTTGCATACATTGTTTCCGAATCCCAAATTCGCGAAGGACTGTTATAAAGCGCAACTCCTTTCGAAGTGCCAACCCAAATGGCACCCTTGTTGTCTTCTGCAATGGAATAAACATCATTCATCCGGTTATAAATTTCGCTTTGCCCGTTGTTAAAATATGATGTTACCAACAACTGTTTCCGGTTCTTTCCGGTTTTATCGGCAACATAAATATCGTTTCCACGAAGAACAAGAACCCATTTGTCGTCGTACTTATTTACAAGTACTTCGCCTGTATTCCAAAGATTAGCAATCTTGGGTAAAACAAAAGATTCCCACTCGCCCGCTGGTGAAAGTTTATGTAAATTATGGGCAACCGCTGCATTAGTTATCCATAAATTTCCTTCCGTATCGAAGTCGAGACCACCAATTCGCACATAAGGTTCATCGGGTTGTTGCGGCAAAGCAGTTTCAAGCGGACTATTATTATTTGTATAACGCTTAACAAACTCGTCGTTTTGATATTCCAGAAGCCCGCCACCCCAGCTTGCAACAAAAAAATGATTCTCGTCAAGCGGATCAACAGCAATAGAAAGAATATTAAAAAAGCCATCTAATTCAGGATTACTATTTTTAGTAAAGTAATCCCACACGTCGTTACCAAAACGTTGAAACCGGGGTGCTTCCCAACCGATTAATCCTCCCGGAGAAATCCAAAGACCGGAATTGGATTGGTACAACGAAAACACATCGTTATCGAGTGGACCACTCGGAAATGCCTTTTCGAAATTGCTGTCACTAATACGAACAAGAACATTTTCGGAGTCAGCAATCCAAACGGAACCTTCGTTAGAAACTCCGGCACTTTTAGGTTTTATGGGAGAAACCCGCTCGTCGCCAAACTGGTAATGACTTATTTTTCCCACAATATTGTCATTTTCATCAATCACAAAAACTGCATCTCTACTGGCAATAGTCATATAATCTCCAGCAGTTTGAATATCAAAGGCATATCTTATTTCGGGTAAATATAATTCCCACACATCACCATTTAAAAAGTACATTTCATCCTGATACCACTCTTCAGGAGTATAATTTGCAATTAGTTTTCCTACGTGTACTTCCAGTTGATTAAAAATATCGGCAGAATGCGGAATGTCTTTAACACGACTCCAATTGTTAAAATCAAGCAAATTTGTCCCCTCTTTATCGGCCATTCGTAAACCATTATCGGTAGCGGCATAAATGTATTTGTTATAAATTGCAATATCATTTACCGCCAAAGCATTTCCCTCATCTCCAATCAGATACGTGTCTTTAATCTCCTTTTTATCCAGATTTATAACTACAATTCCAATTCCGGTAGATAAAAAAGCTTCATTTCCCGAAAACGAAATATTGTTAATAGATTTATCTCCTGTTACTTGTTTCCGTTTAATATCCGAAAGATTAATAACGTTTCCGTTTTCGTAAATTAAATCGATGTTGCTGTTTTTATACGCCACAACCAACACGCTGTTTTCTTTGCTAAAAGCAATTGTTTTAATTCCAAAATCGGAGAGGGCAACTTGTCCCGAAACTTTATTAATACTATTATCCTGAGTATCGAAATAGAACAATCCTCCATCGGTTACACAGAATATTTTTTCGGGCGAAATGGCAACTTTTGTGGCGTTTGAATAAGAGAGATAATCTTTCCACGAACCAGCTTTACTTTGTGCATTCGTTATATAAAATGCAATTCCAAGAATAATTAAAAGTATATATTTTTGCATAAGATTTTTCTAATCACAGTTATAACAAGTAAAATAACGAAAAAAGAGCACTATTTATTTTGAATGACTAAATTTTATTTTCAGGTTGTCTATTTGAAAACGTATTTTATTTTTATTCCATAAATAGGCTATTATTAAATCGCCTTCGTTTAATTCAAACTCTACATTAATCGTAAAAACTGCTCGTGTCCATTGTCCGGTGTCCTTCGCAAATTTATCAATTTTTGAAACCTGATAAAGGAGCGGTTCCCCATCGCGTTCAATTGAAAAAACCAAAGGAATTTCAGCTATCTCTTTTTCGATCAAAAAATCTACGAGTATTGTAATTTTTTCAAGACCAGTAAATTCTTTTTTTAAGGGAATTTTTGCTGTTGTACCCCACTCATCATCGGCATTGTAAAAATAAGAGTGATTTCCACTTACAGAATCTATCTTAATTCTGATATCGTTCCGTATTTTTGCTGCCGAATTTTCGGGTTCAAAAGTTTGAATGAAAGTGTAGTTTTGCTTTTCGATACTTTTTTCGAGCAAAATAACACCCGAGTTATTACCTTTTTCCTGATTTATAACAGTTGGGTAAAACGAATAAATAAGCTCAAAAATTTCATCAAGTATTACACTGCCCTGCCAGGCAAAAGCAAAATATTTACTTTCTGTATTCATCAAAAAATAGCTGAGTTCCGAGATGTTTGTTGTTTCGCTGATAAAACAAATTTTATCGGCAGCCACCGAACTTTTCAACTTTTGTTGCTGCGTACTCAAGAAAATCTGAATATCACCGCCATACTTTGCCTTCCAGGTTTCAACTTTTTCAATAATTACCGGTGTTAATCCCAACTTGTTTTTCCCATAAAAATACCTGTTAACGGTACTAATCAGAATAAAAAGAATGACACCAAAAACTAAGATTATTACTACGCGGTTTTTCTTGTGGGGGTGGTCTGTTATAAAGTAGCGAACATAGAATACTGCTAAAACTAACAGAATAAAAATGCCAAAATAAAATGCAATTTTAATTGATGGGTTTGCATATTTAAAAACAACAATGTGTTCGCCGGGTGGCAGAAATACAGCCATGTGAGCAAAGTTCCCGTTCAGTAAATTTTGCTCCACACCATCGATATAAACTGCCCAGCCTTTATAAAAGTTTTGCTGATATGTAAGTAGTTCGGGGAAACTTGTCTTTGTTTTGATTTCAATTTTAGTTGGCGAAAAACCGATAATATTTAGCTGGTCATTTTTATCGGAACATAAATTTTGCTCCGATAAGTTATTGTAATCTAAATCATTAAAAAAAACCGTATTCGTTTTAAATTTATCAATCGATGAGTTCTTTCTGATATCGTCGGAGAAATAAACTACAGCTTCTTTTTTAATTGCATTCAGCAAATCGGGGTGATTATCAGCAAGATTCATGTATCCATCTAACTTAAATGCAACCAACCCGTCGAATGTAACTCTTTTGGGAAAAACATTATTATTCATCCATATAAAATCATTTCGCGCATTTTTATCTGAATTCTCTTCAATGGGATTTAACTCCGGAACAGGAAAACCTTTGGGCGACGATTTAAGATATTTCGAAAATTCGATTGGATTAGTTTTACCAACAACAGTGTAATAAATGTTTAATTGCGTGGAAATAATACCATCAGAAATAAACAAAAAAAGTATGGCTGCCGAAAAATATTTATGGGTTTTAGCTTTACCGGTTAACAACATAAAAACCGTTACGATAATAATTTGAATGAGTCCCTGAAAAATTATATTGTCGAAACGGGTTGAACTCAGAATCTCATCGGCAAAGTTTTTTTCAGAATTAAAAAATGCAAATTGTTCTACTTTCCCAACTGCCTGCCAAACAAAAAATAAAATTGCACCAATAATTAAAGCTGAAATTATTTGGAGCTTTTTCCTATCGACTCCGGTTAATTTCGATAAGTTTAAATTGATGCCAATAGATGCTAAAAAACTAAAAATTGCAAATGCCCTGAAAATGGATGGATACTTAAACATAGCCATCAGAGGAGCAAAATTGTAAAGTAATTCGCGTAAAAAAAACTGGCTGCCAAACGAGGCGAACAAAGAAAATACACCAAGAAACAATATTAAATACGACTCTTTGTTTTTAGCTTTTTTTGTTAAACTGAATATAAACAGAATCAGGCTGATTATTCCCCAATAACCGTTCGACATAGAAGTATCGGTTCCAAAATACTGAGCATCGTTACCAGTTGCCATTGGCAAAATAAACGACAAAACAGATTTTATCGAGAAGGGATGTTTTTGTGCCAAATCGATGGGAAGTCCACCAAACCTGCTTAAAAACGGAGAGATTTGAAAGTACGATAAAATTAGTACCGAACTAAAAAGAGTTACAATTACGATTATAAAAGAATGATAAATCAGTAGTTTTTTGATATAACTTTTATCGGTCCAATTTACTATTAAGTAGTAAATAAAAATGGTTAACAGAAAGTATCCAAGAATAATTGTAAGCCCCGGATAGCCACTGTAAATCATAAAAAAAAGTGCAATTAAAAAACGAATTATATTGGGTCGGGTTATCTGTTTGACAAGTTGAAAATAGCATGCGATTACGAAAGGCAAAATTGCATAGCCAGCAACAAATGCAAGGTGTTGCGCATTGCCGATACTTAATCCCGAAAGCATGTACGCAACCGACAATCCAACCGATAATTTGTAGCCGGTACCGAACTGTTTCAGGAAGTAAAAGAATGATATTCCGGCTATAAAAACATATGACAAATAGACAAATTGCAGGGTAATATTTGAGTATCCAAACATATTGCCAACAATCCAAAACTCAGGGTTAAAAACCGAAACAAGATCGGCATAAATGGGAGTTCCATAAAGGAGATACGGATTCCAAAGGGGAAATTGATTGTTTAATATCGACTCAGAAAAAAAATACCGCGATGGAAGAAACGCATCTACAAAATCCCATTTCATTCCGTTTTGCAAGAAGAATACCTGCCAAAAAGCTAAGATTACAACTAATATTAAAAGTAGGTATTCCTTTTTCTTCATGAAATTGTTTGAAGATATTTAACCAGTTTTTCCACCGCTCTGCCACGGTGGCTAATTTTATTTTTATCAGTAATATTCATCTCTGCAAAAGTTGTTTCGAAACCATTTGGTTGGAAAATAGGGTCGTATCCAAAACCCGAATCTCCCTTTTTACCGGTAAGAATTTTGCCCTCAACAACTCCTTCAAACTGATTCTCAGCACCATTAATAATTAACGAAATTACAGTTCTAAAGCGTGCATTTCGGTTATTTTTATTTGCGAGTTTTTCGAGAACTTTATTCATGTTTGTCTCAGCACTTTTCTCTTCCCCTGCGTATCTAGCCGAGTAAACTCCAGGCTCGCCATTAAGTGCTTCAATCTCTAAACCGGTATCGTCGGCAAAACATGGGTAGCCATATTTTTCGAAAACATAGGTCGATTTTTGCTTGGCATTTCCTTCCAGAGTTGGTTGTTCCTCCGGAATTTCTTCGGAACACCCGATATCTTTTAAACTTAAAAGTTTTATTCTATCGCCAATAATTGCCTGTAACTCCTCGAGTTTATGTAGGTTATTTGTTGCAAAAACTAATTTCATATTTAATAATTTTAGGCAAAAATAGTTAAAAACTGTTGGGTACTATTTTATGGGCCATAAAACATTCAATTTACCTTCTCAATATTATTCTTGTTAATTATAGTGAAAAGTTTGCGAGATATATCATTCACACCAATGCTTTTTTTAGTTTTGTGCTGCAAAATTGTGATTGCATGATAAAGGTAAAATACATATCAGTAATTCTGTTTCTAATGGTTTTTATTCCGCTGGGTATAAATGCTCAGAGCGAGCAGGATTTTGAAATGGAGGAAGGAGATTTAAAGAAAGAGACAAAAAAAAAGGAGGTAGAGCCTAAATTGCATTTGTGGAATGTAAGTGGGTTTGGAGCATTTCAAGACACTACCAAACTAGATACTTTGTTAGACTATTATCATATTTTTCATCCGGTATTTAAAAAGGTTTTAACAGCATCGTATCTTGGAAATTATGGCGCACCTTATCTAAATAATGATTTCTCCGGGCGAAAATCAAACATGAATTATTTCTTTATAAAATCGCGAGATGCATATATGTTAACACCCGAAGGCATTGATTACTACAACACAACAACTCCTTATACCCGATTAGATTTTAGCCAGAGTGAAAATAAATCGCGGAAAAATGAAACGCGTTTTAATGTTATCCACTCTCAAAATGTTAACCCATATCTAAATTTTACATTCCGTTTTGATCAGGCAAAATCAATGGGTCAATATAATTATCAGGAAGGTAAAAATAATTTTGTTACACTCTATTCAAGCTACAGTAAAGATGAATTGAGTATAAACTCAGGGTTTATTTCGAATGTTGTCAAAAACATGGAAAATGGAGGATTGGAAGACGAAGGTTCGCTTTTGGGGCCTGAGGATTCTGAGTATTTAAAAGTAAATCTTAGTGCAAGCAGCAGCCATTTTAACAGTACATTTTTTTTTACTGATGCAGAATATAAGTTGGGTAAATATGAAGCTATAAACGATTCAACTGATTATTTCAGACCAATTGTTGGAATTATTTATTCGGTTAAATACGAGCGGTACAAACAGGAGTTTATTGAGGATGAACAGCACGATAGTATTTTTTGGGACAATAGTTATTATGGCGATGACTACATAAAAGACTCCATACGATACAATATATTAAACAATATTATTCAGCTAAAACAATACGAAAATGCCAATAAAAAGATAACTTTTGGGAAAAGGGCTTTTATGGGGCATGAGTTAGTACGTGGTTCAACCCCGGGAGTTTCAGAATATATTTCCAGTCGCCAAAATATTAAACATTCGAACCTGTTTGTGGGAGGTGGTATTTTCAGACAAACAGGTAAGTTCTGGACATGGGATTTTGATGGTAAAATATATCTGCTTGGCAGAAGAGCCGGGCAGACCGAGCTGAATGGAATTATCTCGAAACCCCTGAACTTTTGGGGCGACTCGCTGGCTGCATTAGTTTTTAGCGGTTCAATAGATAATATAGTTGCCGACAGATTGCAGGAAGAATTTTATTCGAATCATTTTAAATGGAATAACGATTTCAATATGACCCAGACAATGACTGCGAGCGGTAAATTTGTATCAGCAAAACGGAAGCTCGAAGTTGGTGTAAAATACGAGATTCTAAACAATTTTATTTATAACAACACACTTGGTATTCCAACGCAAACATCAAAAAAGATAGTTGTTCTTTCTGCCAACTTCGATAAAGATTTCAATTACAAAAACCTGCATTTCAGAACTCGTGTGTTATGGCAAAAATCCTCAAACCAGGAACTAATTCATTTGCCTGACTTGTCGGCTTTTGTTTCGGCGTACTATAAATTTGTAGTTTCGAAAGTGCTGTTTTCCCAGATTGGAATTGATACCCGATACAATACTGAGTATTATGCCGACGCATACCAACCTTCAACCGGACTGTTTCATCTTCAAAATGAAAAGAAATACGGAGACTATCCGTATATAGATGTTTATGCAACTATCAGGCTAAAAAGAACCCGGCTATTTTTTAAAATGATGAATATTGGCTCCGAATTCATTCATAAAGTGTATATTACAACTCCATATTACCCAATGAATCGGTCAACTTTCAGACTTGGCGTTTCGTGGGCATTTTACGATTAATGAACTATTTTCTAAAATATAGATATTCTCTCCTTAAAGTAATCCTCATTTTTACCATGTTAGGTTTCGTTGTTTCATGCAACTCTAAAAAACAAAACAAAAACAATAATACCGATTTAATTATCGAAAGACATAATGATTTGCAGCGAATAAAAGATACCGGCATTTTAAAAGCTGTGGTAGATTATAACTCTACAAACTACTTTGTTTACCGAGGTAAACCGATGGGTTTTAAATACGAAATGTTGCAAGAATTGGCCAAAGAGTTAGGCGTTAAAATAGAAATAAGCGTGCTAAATAGTTTGAGCGAAACTTTTGATGGATTGAAAAGTGGACGATTTGATTTGGTTGCAAAGAATTTAACCATAACCAAAGAACGAAGTAAATTAATTGATTTTACTGTTCCAATATATCAAACTAAACAAGTACTGGTTCAGAGGGCGAAACATGATTCTGACACTTGTTTTATCAGTTCTACTTTAGAGTTGGCAAACAAGAAAATATACGTTCAGAAAAATTCCTCGTATTTTAACCGGTTACAAAATTTGTCGGAAGAGATTGGCAGCAGAATTGAGATTGTGGAAGACACAATTTTTGGAGTTGAACAATTGGTGGCTCAAGTTGCAAAAGGCAAAATAGATTACGCAGTTTGTGACGAAAATATTGCTAACCTGAATAAAACATACTACCCAAATTTAGACGTGTCGCTGGCAATTAGTTTTAATCAGAATATTGCATGGGCAGTTCGGAAAGGTTCGGGTGAATGGAAAAATTATATTGACAACTGGATTTCGAATTTTAAGAAATCGAAAAAGTATAAAATACTGTATCATAAATATTTTGTGAGTTCGCGAATTGCAGGGCGAATGGATAGTAATTTCCATAGCATTTCGGGGGGCAAAATTTCTAAATTCGACGATACGGTAAAAAAAGTATCGGCGCAGTATGGCTGGGATTGGCGGCTTATTTCAGCAATTATTTATAACGAATCGCGGTTTAAACCCGATGCCGGTTCGTGGGCAGGAGCCTGCGGATTAATGCAAATTATGCCGTCAACAGCAAAACGGTTTGGCGTTGAAGATTGTCGCGAGCCGAAACAGAATATTAAAGCCGGAATTTTTTTGATGAACTGGTTAAACAAGCAGTTTATGGAAGCTATTCCCGATTCGACTGAACGTGTGAAATTTGTGCTGGCATCCTACAATATCGGGATGGGACACGTTAAAGATGCGCAACGTTTGGCAGATAAATATGGAAAAAACAGATTGATTTGGACTGATAATGTTGATTTCTTCCTCTTAAATAAATCATCAGAAAAATACTATAAAGACCCCGTTTGCAGGTTTGGTTATTGCCGTGGAGAGGAGGCTTATAATTATGTTTCACGGGTTTTAAGCAATTACAACCACTATTTAAATGTTATTCCGAAGTAGAGTGAATTTGACTTATAATATCTGTAAATTCAGATAAAATCATTGCAGTTGCTCCCCATATTATTTCACCATCAAATTTAATACACGGAACTTTTAATTTACCCGAAAATGTTTCCAGTTCAATTTCGTTAAAGGGAGCTTTAAATTTTTTGAGCGGGAAAAATATAGTCTTTTCAACTTCGTCATAATTTATAATAAATTCAGGTTTTTTTTGTAGCCAACCAACAAATGGTTGAATTTGAAAACGACTAACTTCAACATAAAACTCTGTTAACGAACCTAATATTTCAATTTCGTTTGACTGAATACCAATCTCTTCATAAGTTTCGCGCAGTGCAGTCTCAATCGCAGTCTCCCCTTTTTCTATTTTTCCTCCGGGAAATGCAATTTGTCCGGCATGATATTTCATGTGTGCAGGACGTTTTATTAAACAGGCGTTTAGTTCGCTGTTTTCCTCAAAAAGTAAAAGTAAAACACTGCTCTGTTTCACTCCACTTTTATCTGCCGGTGCAACTTTTAAACCCCGTTTTGGTGGTAACATTTTTCTATGCGAAACTGCCCCCGGTAAATTTCCTGACAATAATTTTTTAATATTTTCAGCGGTAAATAACATACGGTAAAAATAAGGAAAATTCTTAACGTTGACTATCACCCGGCAAAACCTCACAAAATTTTTTGACAATCAGAATCTTCGATTTTAATATTTTACGTACTCTCTTCGGCAAAATAACCTTGCTCAAATTGATAGGAATAAGAATCGAAAGATAAAATTTTGTGATTATTTTGTTGAATATGAATTTGCAAGGTTGGCTTCTGAATACCGGTTTCCTGACTGCCTGACATCAAAAAAACAAACGGCAAACATACCGTAAGCATCAGGGTTATAAGCTGTCCGGTTACTCCTACAAAAAACATACTATCTAAATATTAGTTTGGTAAAGGTGGCTATTTAAATATGCGGTTTTCTAAAATAATTATTGATATTAATCAAACCTAATAGATTTTTCAGGAGAAATTTTACTCACAAGAAAACTCGGTATAATCAGCATAATTGTGGTAATAAAAATGCTTACAATATTTAAAAGCAGCAAATGGAATAGCGAAAAGTTTATCGGAACAACATCGACATAATAAGTTATTGGGTCGAGTTTTATTACTTCAAATGTTTTTTGAATAAGAATAAGAACCACTCCGATAATATTTCCCCAAAGCATTCCGCGACCGGTTAAAAATACCGAAAGATAAAGGAATATTTTTCTGATACTCCAGTTTGGGCTGCCCAGTGCTTTTAGTATTCCAATCATCGAACTACGCTCCAGGATTAAAACCAGCAGCCCCGAAATCATATTAAAACTTGCAACTAAAAATAGTAAAATGAGTATCACCCAAACATTCATATCCAGTATTTTAAGCCAGTCGAATATTTGCGGATACATTCGTGTAATATTTTCAGTTCTCAGAATATTACTATTCTCCTCGCTGTAATCAATAACTGCATTTCTAACAAGTTGCTCGGTTTCTTCTATTCTGTCAAAATCCAAAACCTCAATTTCAAAACCACTTACTTCGTTGGCTTTCCAATTGTTTATCCGCTGTATTTGTTTAATATCGCCAATAACAAAAAGATTGTCGAACTCTTCGAGATTTGTTCGATAAATTCCACAAATTTTAAGTTGAAGCATAAGAGGCGTAATCTGGGTTCCATTAACAAAATAGAGTACCGCAGAATCGTTAAGTTTTAATCTAAGAATTTTGGAAATCTGATCTGATATTATTATCTCGTTAACACGAGCCGTATCGTTTAGTTGTGGTAATCTCCCGGTAATTAAATTTTTCTGAAAAAAATCCCAGTCATATCTACTGTCAACTCCCTTAAAAACAATTCCCTGAGTATATTCATCGGTTTTTATCAATCCTGGTTTTGTAGCAAAAACCTGTACTGTTTTAATTTCATCGATGGTTTTTAATTTCAACAAAAACGGTTGATTGCTCGAAATTGGAGAGAGTTCGTACGAATTTCGCGAATCGAAATTTACAACCTGAATGTGTGAGCCAAAACCAATAACTTTATTCCTGACCTCCTTTTTAAACCCTGTAATAACGGCAATAGAAATTATCATCACAGCAAGCCCAAGTGCAATGCCAAACAGTGCAATCCTAATTATTTTCTGCGATAAAAATTGTCTGTTCGTTTTATCGAAAAAAAGCCTGCGTGCTATAAAAAGTTCGGTATTCATTTATATAAAATCTCAAATTTTAAATGCCAAATTACAACTAAATTCCAACCACCGAATCTGGATAAACCAGAAATTTCGAATAACAAAATTCAAGATAAAAATTCACATTATATTCATCGGAATTTGTTATTTAGTTGTTTGGTTCTTAAACAAGAATATCTTTTTTACGATTAATAAACGGTAGTGCGAGTAACGAAATTATCCCAAGAATGATTATCATCACTGTCATTGAACCATGCGCAACGAACGCGAAAATAACTCCATTTTCATTGGCCACACCGTACAACGAGAGTGCTTCGATAGCCATAAAATGCCATGCGCCAATTCCACCTTGCACCGGAGCAACCATCCCAAAACTTGCCATTACAAATGTTGTAAGACCTGCAATTGGATTCAAATCGCGGGTAAAATCGAATGCGAAAAATATTACATAAAGCATAACATAGTACATTGCCCAAATAAAAACCGAATGGAAATAAAACCAACCTTTTCTTTTAATAGACCGAATGGAAATAAACCCCTCTTTAAAATTTTTCAGAATATCAATAATCTTCTTAAAAAGTGCAGTGTGTTTAAATGCCTTTCTAAAAACAAATAAAAGTATAACCAGTATTATTACTCCAATAATCAGATACGGAGACGAAAATACAGAAGTAAGTTTCTCCTGCATTTCAGGGTTACGTCTAATAAAATCGAGCATCTTGCCAAATTGTGCAAAAAATACAATTGCCAGCAAAATAAGCAGCGAAATCATATCAACCAGTCGCTCGGCAACCACTGTACCAACCAGTTTTGTAAACGATATTTTCTCGTATCGCGATAGTACGCCACACCTCGAAATTTCGCCCATGCGCGGAAAAGCCATATTCATTAAATAACCAACCATTACCGCCATAAAAGTATTTACAAACCTTGGTTTATGGCCAATTGGTTCAATCATTAAACCCCAGCGAAGTGTTCGGCTAATATGACTTAGAAGCCCAACAATAAGAGAGATAACAATCCACAAATAATTTACGTCATTTTTTAAAACAGATTTAATTCTTTCAATGTCCTGGTCTTTATAAATAAGCCAGAAAATAAATGCACCGACAGCAAAGAATGCTAAAAATTTTAGAACTTTTAAGGCTATTTTTTTCAAACTTCCTAAATTTAAAGGCTGTATATTTGCCGTTAATATTTTATCCTTAAAATTTTACTATTTTCGGGATACGAAATTAATGGCTCTTTCTACAGCGATTTATAGCGAACAAAATTAAAAATTTGTTTGATAAATTTCCAAAAAAAGAGAACATTGTAAAAATTGAATTGAACAAAGCAGAGTACCATGAATTTTGTAAAGCCCAAAAAGAGACTTGGTCAGCACTTTTTAACAGACCAAAATATCGCATTTAAAATTGTCGAAAGCCTGGGATCCGATGTATCCGATGTGTTGGAAATAGGTCCCGGAACGGGTATGTTAACTCAGTACCTGCTCAAACGTCCCGAAATTAATCTTCATGTTATTGAAATCGACCGCGATTCTGTTGCCTACCTTAACGAAAATTTTCAGGAATTAAAACATATTTGGTTAGAGGATTTTTTAAAAGCTGATATTGCCGGAAAGTTTAATGGCGATTTTAGTATCATTGGAAATTTCCCGTATAACATTTCATCGCAAATATTTTTTAAGGTTTTAGAGATGCGGAATCGCGTTCCCGAAGTGGTGGGGATGATACAAAAAGAGGTTGCAGAACGAATTGCCGGCAAACATGGGAAAAAAACTTATGGTATTTTGTCTGTTTTGCTACAAACTTTTTACGATATTGAATACTTATTTACAGTTCACGAACATGTTTTTGACCCACCGCCAAAAGTTAAATCGGCAGTTATAAGGTTTAGGCGAAACAGCCGTACCGAACTGCCTTGCGACGAAAAGTTTTTTATAAAAGTTGTGAAAACAGCTTTTAACCAACGACGTAAAATGATGCGGAATTCGTTAAAAACAGTTTGCGAAAACCTACCTGCCCGGTTTGCGGAAAAACGACCGGAGCAACTTTCGGTTGAAGATTTTATTGAATTGTGCAGTGCCATTGAAGAACTTAAAAAGATGTAAATTATGCAGTTTGAAATCACCAAAGAAAATATTGAGTTAATTCAGGATCTCATTGCCAACAACAAGACAGAGGAGGTTACAAGCATAATGAACGATCTTCACGCGGCTGATATTGCCGAGGTGATGGAAGATTTATCTACCGACGAAGCCAAGTTTATATATCTTTTGTTGGATGGCGAAAAAGCATCGGATGTTCTTATTGAAATACCCGACAACGACAGGAAACGATTTCTGAAAATTTTACCGTCAGACTTTATTGCCAGCAAATTTATCGAACACATGGACTCCGACGATGCTGCCGACGTTGTTGCAGAGTTAGACGAAGAGGTTCAGAAAGAGGTTTTAAACGAAATTGGAGATATAGATCAGGCAGGCGATATTGTTGACCTTTTGGAATACGAAGAAGATTCGGCGGGTGGAATTATGGCAAAGGAGCTGATTGCAGTAAACGAAAACCTAACTATTGCTGCATGTTTAAAAGAGATTAGTTCTCAGGCCGAGGATGTTGACGAGATATATTATATTTATGTGATTGATGATACTGAAAAATTAAAAGGAATTCTCTCCCTTAAAAAACTCATCCTTAACCACACAAATACTAAGATTTCAAAAATTTACAACGCAGACGTAAAGATGGTAAATACCGATGCGCGCCAGGAAGAAGTTGCTGAGATTATGGATAAATACGACCTGGTTTCAATACCGGTTGTCGATGATATTGGCAGACTGAAAGGGCGAATTACTTTCGACGATGTAATTGATTTTGTACGTGAGGAAGCAGAAAGAGATTACCAGATGGTTTCGGGTATTACCGGCGATGTTGAGCCCGGCGATAAAGTTTGGGAAGTTTTACGTGCCCGTTTTCCGTGGTTACTTATTGGTTTGTTGGGAGGAATTTTAGGCGCGGTTGTTTTAAGCTCCAACGAAGAGTCGCTGAAAACAGTAACCGAGCTTGCCTTTTTTATCCCGTTAATTGCTGCAATGGGCGGAAATGTGGGGGTGCAATCTTCATCAATTGTAGTACAAAGTATTGCCAGTGGGGTAAAAGATTTGGAAACTACTTCGCGCAAAATTATTAAGGAGGTTTCGGTAGCTTTATTGACTGCCTCAATTTTTGCCGTCCTAATTTTTTCTTATAATTTCTTTACTCAGGGGAATATGAATCTTACCTATTCAGTTTCGTTGTCGCTATTTATAGTTATACTTTTTGCATCGTTGTTCGGCACATTAATCCCTATGGTTTTAAACCGGTTTAAAATTGACCCGGCACTCGCAACCGGTCCGTTTATAACTACCATGAACGATATTCTGGGACTATTAATTTATCTTATGATTGGAAAATTATTTTTTGGGTTATTATAAAAAAGATAGTAGTTTTTGTAATAGCTAATTATTACGTCCTCTATTAAAATTTATTGTAGTAGTCCCTCAATTTAACCAACCATTTTGTTTTAGCCACATTATCTAAAAAACTCGCATTAAATGAGTTTTCTGCTAATTTTAAAATATCCGATTTATTAAAATTAAATGCCTCGGCAACTGCTTTGTAGTTTTCATTTATATAGCCGCCAAAATATGCAGGATCATCAGAATTTATGGTTACCATAATATTTTGTTGAAGCATTGTTTTAATGGGCAGTTCACTAATGTTTTTTACTACCTGAAGTTTAAGGTTCGACAGTGGACAAACCGTTAACGGAACTTGTGTTTTTTCAAGCTCTTCAATTAAAAGCAGATCGTCGGCAGCACGAATACCATGGTCGATTCTCGAAACATTTAATAATTTAAGAGCATCCCAAATGTATTGAGCAGATCCCTCTTCTCCGGCATGAGCAACGGTTAAAAATCCCTCTGCTTTTACCATCTCAAAAACCTGCTGAAATTTTGCCGGCGGATTACCAACTTCCGACGAATCGAGACCGAAACCTGTAATTATATCTCTGTATTTCAATGCTTCGTTAAAAGTTCTGATTGCATCCTCCTCGTCGAGATGTCGAAGAAAATTAGGAATTAATTTGCTTGTAATTCCCATCTTTGTTTTACCGTCATCGAGTGCATTTTGAATTCCATTTATTACCGTGCGAAATTCAATTCCCCGGCTTGTATGAGTTTGCGGATCGAAAAATATTTCGGTGTGAACGATATTTTGTTCGTGTGCTTTTTGCAAATAAGCCCATGTTAAATCGTAAAAATCCTGTTCGTGAATTAACACATTTGCACCCGCATAATAAATATCCAAAAATTCCTGAAGATTATTAAAGTTGTAGCTCTCTTTTAGTTCTGCAACAGATTTCTGCGAAAGTTTTATTCCATTTCGTTGGGCAATTTTAAACATTAATTCGGGTTCGAAAGTCCCTTCGATATGAAGGTGTAATTCTGCTTTGGGTAGATTATTAATAAAGGTATTCATTCTGAATAAATTTTAAGAGTTATACTATCACGGGAAGTGAGAGCATGACTATGCTAAATAATTATATTTTTGGCAACTCCCATGGAGCGCGATAAGTTGGAACTAACAATTGATTTGCATCATCGTCATTAATAAATTTACTATCGTCGGCATCCCAATATAAACGGCGTCCGGTTTTATAAGCCATGTTTCCAAGGTGACAAACCCGTGCAGTATTTGCCGCAATTTCTATACTGGTGTTTGTATTTCTATTGTTGTCTTTAATACACTCTATAAAATTTTTCATGTGGTTATTTAAATCCTGACCGTCGCCTTTGGTAAGTTTTACCCGATCCATTCTTGGGTTTTTACCGCCCTCGGGAATCACTTCCCAACCAGCTCTGTCAACTACAAGAGTTCCATTATTTCCCACAAAGCCGACTCCGTGCGATCGTCCATAATATCCGCCATCAATCCCAATTCCATGATCCCAGAGCATTGTGAAATCTTCAAAATCGTACAATGCTTGTAACGTATCTGGCGTTTCAGCCGCATCGTTTGGATAAGCAAATTTGCCACCCATTGCCATCACCGATTCTGGGGCTTTTACCTTCATCCCAAAAAGGGCAAAATCGATAATATGTACACCCCAGTCAGTCATCATTCCACCTGCATAATCCCAGAACCATCTAAAATTAAAGTGAAAACGGTTGGGGTTGAATGGTCGTTGTTTTGCCGGTCCCAGCCAAAAATCGTAATCTACTCCTGCCGGCACAGGCTCATCTGGTTTTACAGGAATTGATTTCATCCATCCCTGATACGACCACGTACGAACAGTGCGGATTTTACCCAATTTGCCCGAATGAACAAATTCGATAGCGTCCTGCCAGTGTTTTCCGCTACGTTGCCACTGCCCAATTTGTGCAATCGTTCCGTATCGGTTAGCAGCACGTTCCATAATATTTATCTCCTCAATGGAATTAGAGAGAGGTTTTTCGCAGTAAATATATTTCCCCTTCTGGGCTGCATTCACAAACGGCAAAAGATGCCAGTGGTCCGGAGTTCCGATCATTATTACATCAATACCGGGCTCTTCCAAAAGCTTTCTGAAATCTTTAAATCCTTTTGGTTTTGTACCCTGAATTTTTTCAACATCAGCAATTCGTTTGTTTAACACATTTTCATCAACATCACAAATTGCTGCACACTCGGTATTTTTTTGTCCGAGAAAAGCTTTTAAATCGGCAAAGCCGATTCCTTTGGCTCCTATTAATGCACAAACCAGTTTTTCGTTTGCGCCCATACACGAGTTCATTGCGAATGGCACCGAAGCAGCCACGCTAACCCCTGCAGTTGCAAGGGCAGAATTTCTAATAAAAGTTCTCCTGTTGGTCATAATTTAAAAAGTTAAAATACGGAAGACCGAAGTCGGAAGTCAGGGAAAAAGACCGAAGTCCGAAGATGGAAATCCGAAGTGTATATTTATTTAATGTTTTTTGTAAACGCAATCATCATATTCATAAGGTTATATGAGTATTTATACAATTCTTTGAATTTAATTTTTGTAATGTATTCTCGTCATTCTGCTTTGTGCAAACTCGTTACAACTTCAGTCAAAGAACAAATTGCATAACCAATGTTCTTTTACTTAGTCTTCGCAAGAAAACGCCAAATACTGCGTTACTCTCGATTTTGAAACAGTCATTTACAAATAGTAAACTCCTTGGTTTCAAAATCTTCGAAAGCCTTGTCTTTGACGTTTTCTTATCAAAGACTTGAAAATAGTAAGTTTTCTTGCACGCACTACTTATATCTCACAAATTCCTTTTTTAAACTTCCTGCTCCGGTCTTCAGACTTCCATCTACCAGCTCTTTCTTCACTCCTTCTGCATTGCATCATCAAATGCCACGTCCGAAGGTTCAAAATCGGCATAGCGAACAAAATCGCATGCTTCTTCCGCACCTACTTCGCGATTCATACCGCTGTCTTCCCACTCTACTGAAAGTGGCCCGTTGTAACCAATATCATTTAGTGCTCTGATTATATTTTCGAAGTCGATTTTACCGCGACCCAAACTACGGAAATTCCAATATCGGCGGTTATCACCAAATTCCGTATGCCCGCCAAAAACTCCAACACTCATTGGAACATCACTCCAATACGCATCTTTCATATGAACATGAAAAATACGATCGGCAAACTCATAAATAAATTTCACATAGTCAACATGTTGATAACCAAAATGACTCGGGTCGAAATTAAACCCGAATGCCGGGTGATTATTCAGTGCTTTCAAAGTTAAATGTGCAGTATGAATATCGAAAGCTATTTAGGTTGGATGTGCTTCCAACGCAAATTTAACACCGAGTTTTTGGTATTCATCTAAAACTGGAATCCAGTATTTGGCAAAGTCATTATAACCTTTTTCAACCATTTCGGGAGTAACCGGGGGGAATGAATAAAGCAAATGCCAAATCGGACTTCCGGTAAAGCCAACAACTGTATCGAGCCCGAGCATTTTTGCAACTTTTGCAGTTTTAATCATCTCTGCTGCTGCACGTTGTCGAATGCCTTCGGGTTTGCCATCGCCCCAAATATATTCCGGCACTATACTTTTATGTCGTTCATCGATATTATCGGCAACGCATTGCCCCACAAGATGAGAGGAGATTGCAAATAGTTTTAAATCGTATTTTTCGAGAAGTGCCAATCTTTCGTCGCAATAAGCCTGATCGGCTTTATCAATTTCCAGATGATCGCCCCAGCAGCAAAGTTCGAGTCCGTCGTATCCAAATTCCTGTGCTTTTTTGCACATTATTTCAATGGGAAGATCGGCCCATTGTCCGGTAAAAAGTGTTACTGGTCTTGCCATAATTCTCAGTTTAAAAATTAAGACCTTAAAGTTAATTTATTCATTGAATAAACATTAACCACAGACTTAAAAACTTTTTTTGCTGTATTCACAAACCGTATGAAAATAATTAAACGGGAAATATTTATTTTGAAATATCCAACATTCGTTGAATTGGGATTCGGGCTTTTTCGATTACATCCTCCGGGAGAGTAACTTCGGGTTGCTCGTATTTCATGCAATTATAAAGTTTTTGCATACTGTTAAGTTTCATAAACTCACAGTCGTTACATCCGCAGGTTGAGTCGATTGACGGAGCCGGAATGAAAATTTTATCGGGGCACGCTTTTATCATCTGGTGTAGAATACCACTTTCGGTTGCAACAATAAATTTTTTCGCACTACTCGACTGAACGTAGTTTAAAAGCGACGTTGTTGAACCAATATGTTTTGCCAGCAAAAGAACAGGTTTTTCACATTCGGGATGAGCAATAAATTCTGCATCTGAATGTTCATCTATTAAATCAGCAATTTTTTCTACTGAATATTGTTCGTGTACAACACAGGCGCCGTCCCATAAAACCATATTACGCCCGGTGATACTATTAATATAATTACCAAGGTTTTTATCGGGGGCAAAAATTAACTTCTGATCTTTTGGGAAACTTTCAACAATTTTTTGGGCATTCGCCGAAGTACAAACAATGTCGGACATTGTTTTTAAGTCGGCAGTTGCATTTACGTAAGTAATAACTTTATGGTTGGGATATTTTGCTTTGAATGCTGCAAATTTTTCGGCCGGTGCCGATTCTGCAAGCGAGCAACTTGCTTTTAAATCGGGTAATATTACCTTTTTCTGAGGATTGATAATTTTTGCTGTTTCGGCCATAAAATGAACGCCCACAAAAACTATCGTTTCTGCATCGGTATTTGCTGCTGCCTGTGCCAGTCCAAGACTGTCGCCCACATAATCTGCAATATCCTGCAACTCGCCTTCAACATAAAAGTGGCTGAGAATTACGGCGTTTCTCTCTTTTTTCAGACGGTTAATTTCCTTAACCAAATCCAGTTTCGGGTCAATCGGTTCATCAATAAAACCCTTCCCTTCCAACATCTTATTAATTTGTACTTGTTCCATTTTCATACAATAAATAGGGGACAAAAATAAGAATTCATTTTAATAAAACAGGTTATTAAATGATGAATTTAAATACCCCTGTCTCCGTCAATAACCTAAACGGTTAATTGCCTGCGACTATCCGCTGATTCAGGGGGATTATTGGAACTTGCAAGCGCTTGCGCTTGTAAGTGGAAACAGGGGCATCTAAAACCCTCCTCGCCGGTGCGCGATTGAACTGCGTTCAGTAAAAGAAAACCTGCCTGTTCCGCCAACCCGAAACCTTAAACTTTAAACTCGAAACAACATTACCACACGATACAATAGCGCAGGAGCGGAGGTACGATTATATTTGCGCTCAGTTTGAGCTAATTGAGAATGGTTTGCACAATTTAGATTACTCACCCTGATAATTTAGCAGTCTGATAAATCAGACTACCAAATTATCGTCCCTCTCTTCGCGAAGAGAGGGAGAAGAGGGAGAGTTTTAACCCTTACCGGTGCACGATTGAACTACCATTCAGTAAAAAGAAAACCCGCCAACCCGAAACTTGGAACTTTGAACTTTGAACTTTGAACTCGAAACAACATTACCACACGATACAATAGCGCAGGAGCGAGGGTATTGAAGCAAAAAAAAGCCGCATAAAGCGGCTTTTTTTAATATTTGTTAAAGCGGATTAATCTGTAACTTCAGACCAGGTTCCGCCGTTTTTAATCAAACGAATATTAGTAGCGCCGGAACTACCATCATAATAATTATATGTTACTAAATATTGTTGATCCTCAACAATACTATAATTAGTGTCTAACATCCCGGTAATCATCTCAATTAATTTACCATGATCCGTTCCCGGTACTTTTCCACTACGGAGGTCGAAGTTACCATACTTGGCAGATTCCGGGTAAAGAGCATAATCTTCAGATGTTAAAGTGATTTTAATTGCAGGGTCGGCCCACCATGTACTTTGAGTAATATCATCAGCGTTTAATGCATAATTTAACTCCTCTGCAACTGGCATAACACTCTGTTTAGCCAGCCAATTTGTACCATTAAACAGATAAACTATATATGTGTCGATGTAATTTTTATACACTGTGCCGGCGTATGTAACAGGATTTTTTCCATTTTCGGTGGCATATTGTGCCAAATCTTCCAATGCATCATTAATTGTATAAAAAGTTTTATACTTACCATTTCCTGTTGCCTCGTAAATTTCGTCGGTAACCTCTTCTGCATTTTTGTCGTAACCAACCTCTTCGCTCGTACCATCAGCATTTACTCTTATATAACGCGTATTATATTTTGAAAATAAAATATATTGTGCAGTTTTTTCAGCACCGACTTCATCGGCATACATTATTCTATCGAATAACTTACCAATTAACGATTCAGCAACATCTTCATCACTAAAATTTCCATACTTCTGTCCCATGCTTATGTAATCTTCATCACTAATTTCATAGGCATTATCTTTATCTTTTATCGGTTTCGAATAAAAAGCGTACGTAACCACCATCGATTGAGCATCGTCTGCCGAAAATTTTATATTTAAAATCTCAGGAAGATAGTCTTTTGGTAAAGCATATTTCGAGAAGCTTTTATACTTACTCACACTTTCGTTACTCGAGAGTTCGTAGTCTTCGTCGGTAAGAGTATAAGCAGCCGGAGCTATTGCTCTGTCTTTTAAGAAAATTGCTGTTTTGTCATCATCAGCAATCAATTTGTCAATTTCATCGTTGATTTCCTGCATTGGAGTACAAGCATTGAAAACAACTACAATTGCGAGTGTCGCTATAAATAATATCTTTTTCATTTTAATACTTTTTTAGAAGTTAATTCTTAAACCTGTCGACCAATTTCTGCCAATACCATAATAAACTCTTGCTGATTGCCAATCGTTATTCTTTCCATCATCAGCATCCGAAATAAATTCAGTATCAAATATATTTATGATATTTCCGTATAATGTAGCATCGAAATCGCCAATTTTAAACCGGTATCTAATATTTGCATCAACTAAACCATACGCAGGAACTTTCCAGGGCTGCACACCTTTTTTAGCTTCATCTCCTCTCCCTGTTGGATCGTATTGTGCATATAAATTCTCGTAATAGTTGTAATTCACTCCAATTTTAAACCCTTCAAAAAGTTCGTAATCTGCTCCAAGGGCAAATGTTGTTTGTGCAGCATCGCCAACTTTTAAACCTGCAATATATAAATCAACATATCCAATTACTTCTTGGTTGTCGTTTACTATTGGTACGTCAACTAAATCGTTTTGCCATGTCCAGTCACCCAAAGATGCCATACCTGTAATTCTAAGATCTTTAACAGGCTTCCATTTAAAATCCATTTCGATACCCTGGTGTAGAGCATTTACTCCTTGAATATTTGCCTGATAAAATTCTCCATCAGGTTGTCTAATAGAGCGTCGGAAATATTTATCTTTCCAGTTGGTTGAATATGCATTAATATTAACAGTAAAATTCTGACTACTGTAACCATAACCAATTTCATAAGACATGGTTTTTTCGTTTGTGGCTCCAGTATTAATATCATTCACGTAATTGATAAAAACAGCATCGAAAGTTGGTGCTTTTTCGAAGTACCCAATATTGGCAAAAACGTTGTGCTTTTCGTTAATATTATAATTTGCTCCACCTTTTGTTACAAAACCCTGATGATTTACTTTCTCTGAAGTTTGGTTGGGATCGCTGTCTAAATAATTAAAATAGTCTATACGTTGATATCCTGAGTTTGAAACAGAGGCTGCAAAAAATGTAGATAATTTGTCTTTCGAATATTCTACCTGACCAAATAATCCTTGCCATGTTACAACACCTTCGTTCGAATAACCAATCCTATCGCCTACACGTGCAATTTTATCCGGGTTGTTTTTATCTTCTGTGGATAAAACAAAGTCACCGCCCATTAAATCTGTAACTTCGCGGTAGTGTTTTCCGATGTAATGTCGTAAATCTAAACCACCACTTAATTCCCAGTTTTCATTTAAATTATACTGAAGGTTAGATAGAACACCCATCCAGTTATGATCGTTTCTTGATGCACGCATAATTGCAGTTGAACCGCCATTTCCATTTGCTACATTTTCAGCAACAATCCTGTCGTAATCAATTAAATTATCAGGAGTTTTATAAGTGTAAAATGCGTTTTGGTTAGAACCGTAATTGCCTGTTCCACCACCTGTTCCGAACGAATAATAAGCAGATGTTGCCAAAGTCATATTGTCGCTAATTGTTAAATAATGGTTTAACGACATTTGTGGTTTATGATAGAAATTGGTTCTCAAATTATATGTTTGCCCATCTTTGTATCCCCAGTCAGGGTTAAAACGTAACCCTTTTGCAGGGTCTTTAACCTGCTCAATACTTTGAGTGCTCGAACGTTGTCCGTGAACTTGCGGAGCACCAAATGCAGTAAATGTTAACATTTGATTTGTCCAGCGTTTAGATATACTTGCAAAATACGACCAGCCTTCGAATTGAGTTGCATCAACCCAGCCGTTTCCTGTTGCACGGGCTCCCGACAAAGACATTGCCCATCCTTTTTCACTTAATCCGGAAGAGAGTGTAAACGAAGTTTTCCTATAACCATCGTTTCCAACACCGGTATAAACACTTCCACCTTTTTTAGCATCGGTAGTTTTGGTAATAATGTTAATAGTACCACCAACCGAACCAATCGAAAGTTTAGAAGCTCCAAGACCACGTTGTACCTGCATCGAGCGTGTAACTTCAGATAAACCTGCCCAGTTACTCCAATAAACCCAGCCGTTCTCCATGTCGTTTACCGGAACACCGTTAATAAGTACTGCTGTGTTTTTCATATCGAAACCACGAACATTAATACGCGAGTCGCCAAAACCACCTCCCTGACGAGTTGCATAAATTCCGGGAGTAGATTTTAAAATCTCAGGATACTCTTGAGTTCCCAATTTTTCAGCAATTTCTGTTGGATCTATCGACGAAACCGCAACCGGGGTTTTCCGCCTTACAGCAACAGATGCAAGCACCATTACTTCGCTAATACCTACCGCATCAGATTGAAGTTTTACTTCTCCAATGTCGATGGTTTTCCCACTAGAAACTTTTACATTAACTTGTTGAGTAACATATCCTATATAAGAGATGTTAATTTTTTGGTCGCCCTCTTTAACCGAAAGCGAGAATTCTCCATTAATGTTGGTAACAGTTCCAATAGTTGTACCATCGAGAACTACACTGGCTCCTATTAATGCTTCGCTGGTTTCCGTGTCAACAATTACCCCTTTAATTGTTCCCTGAGCAAAAGTTGCAAAACCAAGTAAGCTAAAAATAGCCACCATTACAGATGACAAAATTGTTTTTTTCATAAAAAATTGTTTTTAATAGAATTTAAATAAATGAATAGTATGTTATTTTTTGATTTGTTGAATGAGAATACAATACCATAATCTTTAACTATCACAACTGATTTTATCATATTTCTGGTTCTAATTTAACCTTTTTCAAACCTCAAAACTAAAGGCTAATATCATTTTAAAAAGGCGACGAAAGTTCACATATTTTAACATTACTACCAAAACCTTAATCGGATATTTATTAAACAATTTTGGCAACTTTTGAACAACATGTTAATAGGTTATTAACAATTTAAAAGAGACAAAGTAATGGGTGGTGAGACAAGATATATTTTAGTAAAATATATCGCTAATGTTTGGTTAAATTAGATATTACTTCGCTTCGCTGCCAATGACAGATTTTGTTAAAAGACCCTGAAACAAGTTCAGGGTGACGTTAAAATTATAGCGTCATGCTATCCAAAGGACTCTCATGGGAGAACTCGATTCAGCATCTCTCTGTCATTTACTTATTATGCCCAATTAATTTGGGCGACCCCTCGTAATGACAACAGTTTATATTACTTTTTGAGAATAATCGCAAAAAATACCCAATTTTTTAATACTCCATAGATTGCTTTTACACAGCACTTTATGCTCTCTTTTAAAATTAATTATTATTTTTATAGTACTTTGTGTTGCATAGTACTAAAATAAATACATATATTTGCATTGCAAACAACAAGGTAAAAAAGAGTAGTTTCTTTAAAATAGTTCCTTATAGTTTGTAACATTATTAAAAAAACAGCGTCATAATAACAAGAAAACAGAAAAACAAAAACAAACAGAAACAAAAAAGCCATGAAAACAAAAGACAATGTTCAGAAAACAATTTTAAGGTCGGTAGCAGTAGTAGTTAGTTTCGTTCTAATTAGTTTAACAGTTAGCGGTCAGGATTTTTGGAAGAAGCTTTTAGAAAACAGTAGTTTCAACAAAATTGCCCTCGCGATGATTGAAACTCCAAAAGCGACAGAAACTTCAGGTTCAACAACTGAAAATTTCAATTTCACGTTATTAGAAAATGAAAACGATCCAACTTTAGAGTTAGAAAATTGGATGTTCGACGAAAACCATTTCAGAGTCGCAGGGTTTGGATATACTCTGGAGAACGACAATGATTTGGGAATTGAAGAGTGGATGTTAAACGGAGACCTGTTTCTGGTAAACGAAGATGTTGAAACTTCGTTGGAACTGGAAGCGTGGATGACTTCAGAGAAAGTTTGGGAAATTTAAATCTGAGAGATTTAGAGAACGCAATTATGTACACATATTAGAATTTATTGAGATGAAAATAGAAAATGCAAAAGCACAGATGAGGAAAGGAGTTTTGGAATATTGCATACTTCTTGTTCTGGACGGCAAACCTCTCTACGCAAGCAATATAATTCAGGCATTAAAAGAAGCAAAATTAATAGTGGTTGAAGGAACACTTTATCCACTGCTCACCCGCTTAAAAAATGCAGGATTATTAACTTACCGTTGGGAGGAATCTACACAAGGACCGCCGCGTAAATACTACGAATTAACAGACAGTGGACGAAAATTTCTAGGAGATCTGGAAAATTCGTGGGGAGAATTAGTAGAATCTGTAGGTACAGTTAAAAATAATAGATCGTAACTATTAAAATTATAATGAGATGAAACGAGCAAACAGCATATTTATAACACAGAAAAAAAACTATACGCGAGATACATCGAATGCCCGTAAAAAATTTAAAATAATAATGAGATGAAAAAGACATTTACAATAAATATAAGTGGTACCATTTTTCACATCGAAGAAGATGCGTACGAGGTACTCCAGAAATATCTAATTAAATTAAAAAACCATTTTGGTAGCGGAGAAGAGGGGAGAGAGATTGTTTCGGACATTGAAGCGAGGATTGCTGAAATTTTCAGCGAAAAATCAACCGAAGAGAAAATAGTCGTTACAGTTGAAATGGTAAACAATATAATTGAAATAATGGGAACTCCGGAAATTATTGCCGAAGAAGAAGGAGAGGGAGAAGAAGAAGAACCTGTTTACACTGAATCTAAAAGAAAAAGAAGACTGTACCGCGACCCCGAGCACCGTGTTTTAGGTGGTGTTTGTGGTGGACTTTCGGCATACTTTAATATGGATCCGGTAATTCTGCGAATTATTTTTGTAGCCCTGTTTTTTGTAACTTCAGGAGCAGCTTTAATTGCATACTTTATTCTTTGGATTGCAGTTCCGAAAGCGATAAACACTACTCAACGCCTCGAAATGCGTGGACAAGAAGCAACTGTGAAAAATATTGAAAAGTCGATAAAAGAGGAAGTTGCCGAAGTAAAAGAGAGTTACAAAAAGTTTAAAGAGTCAGACACTTATTCGAAAGGGAAAAAAGGTGTTGAAGGTGCAGGCGACGTGGCTTACAATATATTTAAAGTTTTGCTAAAAGTAATTGTAATAATAATTGGTATTGTTTTAATTATCTCCGGATTTTTTGGTCTGTTAGGGTTTATTTCAACACTTGCAATCGGGCACTCTTTTGTTGATGGCTGGCCGTTAATTTGGAGTCCCGACATTCAGGTTCCCGGTTTCTTTAACCATTTTGTTGAACCCGGAACAGTAACATTTGGATTAATTGCAATCGGGTTATTAGTGGGAATTCCGATGCTTGCAATGCTTTTTATCGGAACAAAACTGGTGTTTCGCTATAAAACAAATAACACAGCCATAGGATTAAGTATGATTGGGGTTTGGTTAATTGCACTTGTTTCGCTAATAGTTGTTTCGGCAGGGCAGGTTGGAAATTATAAAAGTAAGTCATCGATAACAGTGAATAAAACAATTTCGTGCGACTCGTGCGAAACCCTGTACTTAAAACTTGCCGATGATAAATATGACGACTATGCTGAACTCGACCTCGATATTAATAACTTTAAGATTATGATTATTAATGGCGATGAAGTTATGATGGGGGAACCAAATTTAGATATAGTAAAATCGGGAAGCGATAATTTTATTGTTTCGGTGAAGAAAGCGGCGAGAGGGAAAACTCGCGAAGATGCAAAAGAATCTGCCGAAGATATAATATACATTTACGAATTAAACGACTCAACATTGTTATTCGACCCATACTTTTTATTAGACGAAGACGGCAAATGGCGTAATCAAGATGTTGATATCACCATAAAAATACCGGAAGGAAAATCAGTTTTTCTTGGGGAGAATATGATTAAGATAATTTACGATATTGATAATGTGTCGAATACATGGGATGCCGATATGGTTGGAAAAACTTGGAAAATGACTTCAGATGGTCTGGCACTAAAAGAAACAGAGGAATTATTAAACAGCAATTTTTAGTTATTGTCATGTCATGCTCTCACTTTTTTTAAGTGAGGGTATGACTAAACTTCGCAAAAAATATTTATAATGAAAACAATTAAAATAACGTTGGCGGCTATTATTATAGTTGCTTCACAATTTGCAAATGCCCAAAGTAAATCAGAAAAAATGTACGATACTTTTTCAGGAAACGACGGGGTTTTAAGTTTCTCTTTCTCGAAAAGTATGATTGATGCAATTGATTTGGATTTGGGAGACGACGATGATGAAAAAAATGTAACGGGCGATTTAAATCGAATACGTTTTATGTCGTACAACCCCGAAAAAGGAAATTTAACCGGTTCCGATTTTATTAAAAAAGCAATTAAACTTTTACCATCGCAATACAAAAAGTTTGAAGATGAGAGTGAAGACGACGACGAAGATGTGGAAATATGGCTACTGGGGAAAAAGAAAAAATTTACCGAGTGCCACGTTTTTGTAAAAAACGATGATGACCATCAAATGCGTTTTATCGTTTCGTTTTATGGCGATTTTACGGTTAACGATTTAAAAAATCTGAGAGAAAAAGGAAAAGGTTTTTCTGACAATTAGATTGGAACAAACAAAAAATGCCCCAGATTAAAATCTGCAGCATTCAATATTTTAATGATAATTTACTCGCAGGCACACGTTTGTAAAGTATCTATAATATGACTTAGAATTTCATATTTCAAATAGTAGTAAGTATTCTTCCCGTCACGCTTCGAGCATAAAACTCCTTTGTCTCTTAAAATTCCAAGATGATGAGAAGTTGAAGACTGTTCAATTCCCAATAATTTATGAATTTGAGTAACTGTTAACCTTTTGTTACCATCAAGATGTTTGAGTATCGCAATACGCATCGGATGCGCCATCGCTTTTAACATACTTGCAGCAATTTCTAATCTATCTGCATCTAACCCCTTGATTTCTACCATAATAAAAATATTTACAAATGCAAATATATAAATATTTAAGGACTAAACTATTGACAATAATCAATTTGAATCAATTTTGAATAACATTAAATAATTATATATATTTTCGTTAAATCATTACTTTATTAAGCGAATTTATTCTATGTTCGTTTGAAATTAAAAAGAAAGATTTTCAATTTAATGACAACAATAAAAAAAATAAGATTACCGATTGAACAGGAGCTCAAAGATTTTGAACCCTATTTTAAAAAATCATTACAGAGCGATATTCCACTTCTCGCAACTATTTTAAATTTTTTATACCGTACAAAAGGGAAACAACTCCGGCCAATTTTTGTCTTTTTGTCGGCAAAATTACATGGCGAAACAAATGAATATTCAAAATTAGCTGCCTGCTCGGTTGAGCTGTTGCACACCGCAACTTTGGTTCACGACGATGTGGTTGATGAGTCGTACGAACGTCGCGGAACCTTCTCGGTAAAAGCACTTTGGAAAAATAAACTTGCAGTTTTGGTGGGCGATTATATTCTTGCAAGAGGACTAATACTTCAACTCGAAAACAAAAAGTACAACTTTTTACATCTGATTTCGCAAGCCGTACAAGATATGAGCGAAGGCGAAATTCTCCAAATGAAAAAAAGTCGTAAACTTGATATCGACGATGAAACATACTTCGAAATAATTCGCAAAAAAACAGCTTCGTTAATTGCTACCAGCATGGCAATTGGAGCCGCTTCAGCATCAGACGATCCGGAATTACCCGAAAAAATGTATCGAATTGGACAAGATGCCGGAATAGCATTTCAGATAAAAGACGATATTTTCGATTATCAGTCGAAAGGAGTTTTGGGAAAACCAACAGGAAACGACATAAAAGAGAAGAAAATTACATTACCACTTTTATACGTTTTAAACAATGCAAAACCGAAAGAACGTAAGCGAATCTTACGGTTGATAAAGCGCAAAAACAAAGATTCGGAGGTTGTTAAAGAGTTAATAGAAATGGTTACAAAAAAGGGCGGACTTGAATATGCAGAATCTAAGATGCTGGAATTCAAAGACAAAGCTGTAAGTGCATTAATGGAGTTTGACGATTGCGAAGCACGCACGTCTTTAATCGAATTGATGAATTATATCACCACCCGGAAAAGATAATTTTTTTCAATATCCCCTTAAACTATTCTGTGTATATTTCGATTTTGCCCGATCTAACATTATATTTTTTTATTTACCGTAGGAAAAGAGAAAAAGAACGAATCAAAAAATTTCAGAAAACCTTTCTGAATTGAGTATATCTAAAAACCAGAGAAAGAATGAGTCGGTGATAAAACTTTTTACAGCTTTAGTTTGTTGAGAACCTAATTGTATATTGTAATTTCCATTTCACAAATAAATTTCATTTATTTAGCTTTTTTAAAAGAAGATGAAGAATAAAACATGTTTATTATTTTGTAGATGCAGTGCCGGACTAATTTCGGAAGAGAAACAGGAAAAGCTGAAACAGGTTTTTGCTAAGTTGCAAATAGATGTTTACGAGTTACATGATTTGTGTGCCTGTTCGTTAACCGAAAAAGATTTTTTGAATTCCATTGGAAAAAAATATCATCATAAATTTATTGTTGCCTGTTATCCGCGTGCCGTAAAAAACCTTTTAATACAAAACAAAATTGATTTTGGGGCATTTAAAACCTTAAATTTCAGAGAGGAAACAGTTGAGCAAATAGGTGATAAACTGAAGAGTGAATATAATTTACCTGCGGGAGATGCCAATTATGAAATTAAAAAAAGCGAATTGGAAGTCCCGGCCTGGTTTCCTGTTATCGACCACTCGCGGTGCACACTTTGCGGGCAATGTTCCCGGTTTTGCCTTTTTGGAGTTTATGAGTACGATAAAAAAAGTTTGAGTGTTGTAGAACCACTGGAATGTAAAGACAATTGTCCCGCTTGTGGGCGAACTTGTCCGACATCTGCAATAATTTTTCCAAGGTTAGCCGAGAATTCTGTTCTCTCGGGAGCTGAACCCGGAGAAAAAATCAGGATACAAAAACCAGAAAATAACGGTGGGTTGTTTGTGCTACTGAACGAGCGGAACAATTCGCGAAGAAATATTTTCAGACAAGGATTTGTCCAACAAGCCGAGGCAGAGAGAAATAAGGCAATTGCAGATTTAAAAAAGGGATTGAATAAAAAGAAATAATATGCTAAAACAGTTAGTTTTAAAAACTGATAAAAAATGTCTGTTCAAATTTATATATAACCTTGGAATTAAGGGGGCAATAAGTTTTAACCGGTTTCAAAAGCGATTAAAAAAAGGTGTGTTTTTTCCGGCTTTTCACTTTATATCGGTAACCGACGATTGTAATTTACACTGCCAGGGTTGCTGGGTTACAGGGAAGATAAAGAACAGCCAAATGGAACCCGAAAAACTCGACAGTATTATTGAACAATCGAAAAAACAGGGCTCCTATTTTTTTGGAATATTAGGCGGCGAACCTCTGCTGTACAAACCTCTGTTCGATATTTTCAGAAAACACAGCGACTGTTATTTCCAGTTGTTTACAAACGGAACACTTTTAACGCCTGAAGTTGCAGAGGAACTTCGTAAATTATCGAATGTTACTCCGCTTATTAGTTTTGAAGGCGACCAGGAAGTTGCAGATATCAGACGCGGAGGTATCGATGTTTACGAGAAAACACAAGCCGCAATTGTAAATTCTACACAAGCCGGATTAGTAACCGGGGTTGCAATGAGTGTTTGCAAATCGAATATGGAACTTGCTTTTTCGGAAGAATTTATCTACTCACTCATAAAAAAAGGAGTGCTTTATTTGTGGTATTATATTTACCGTCCGGTTGGCGAAAATGCAACAGTTGAACTTGCTCTTTCTGAAGAGGAAATTGAGAAATTACGACTGTTTATAGTTGATGCGCGCATTAAATACAACATCGTAATTGTTGATGCATATTGGGACGAAAATGGAGATGGACTCTGTCCGGCAGCTTCCGGATTAAGTCATCATATAAATGCCTCGGGAGACATTGAACCTTGCCCCGTGATTCAGTTTGCAACCAATAATGTTAGCGATGGAAACCTGGCCGACATTTACAAAAATTCCTCTTTTTTAAAAGAATTCAAAACCGAAATCCCCAATAAAACAAAAGGGTGTATTGTAATGGACGATCCTCAATGGCTTGTAAATTACACAAATAAACATTCGGCCAGAGATACTTCCGGTCGCGGAAACGAAGCAGAGCGGTTGTCGGCAATGCAAAAAGTTCCAAGTCATGGTTCAATAAAATCTATTCCCGAAAAAAACCGATTTTACAGGTTTGCAAAAAAACGTGCTTTTTTCGGATTAGGAGCTTACGGTTAATTAAAATGAAAAAAGAAGAAAGATTATTAAAAGTCCCGAAGGAGTTGCCGTTACGAAATTTGCTTCGTAAAGAGGCGGCACTGCTTATAAAAAAGATAGGATTGCGACCGCCGGCAAATTTTGAAACCTTGGAAAAACTGGCAATTAAACTTGTTCATAAACTGAATATTCCGAAAGAATATACCGATTTTGCCATTATCCTGATTGGAAATGAAACATGGCGCGAAACAGTAAAAGCCACCCCCATAAACCGCAGGCTTCTTTTACTTCCACAATGTTTGAAAAGTAGTACCAGTTGCAGGGGGGTTTTCGATAATCTGGGGCTAATTTGTGCTGGTTGTAAAGGTTGTTCAATAGATAATATTTTGATAGAAGCCGAACAGTTGGGATACGCAACATTAGTTGCCGAAGGTACTACGGTTGCAGTTGGGTTGGTTGAAGAAGGTGCAATTGATGCCGTTATTGGAGTTAGTTGTATGCCTGTTTTACAGCGTTCGTTCGACCCCGTTTCCAATGCGGCTGTTCCGGTAATTGGAATACCACTTATGTACGATGGCTGTCAGAATACAAAATTAGATAATCAATGGCTTTTCGACGAAATTAGGTCATTTGAGGAAAATGATAATTTTAAACCACTCTCTGTTTCTCAATTAAAATCGCAGGTAACAGAGTATTTTTCTGAAGAGTCGCTTCAACTATTTTTTACTGAATCGGACAAAGCAGAACAACTGGCAAAAGAGTACATGTTAATTGGTGGTCAGCGAATGCGCCCGCTTTTGGCAGTTCTGACTTATCTTGCCTATTCGAAAAAAGAGAATAGTACTATTTTACCTTCGTTGGCTTTTATTATCGAGTGTTTTCACAAAGCTTCGTTAATTCATGATGATATTCAGGATGATGCAGATTTGAGGTACAATGTTGAAACTGCACATAAAAAACATGGTATGCCAATTGCAATTAATGTTGGCGATTATCTTATCGGAAAAGGTTACCAGATTCTGTCAGATTTGCCTGTTGCTAATAAATTAATTGTTGAGTGCTTAAAAAAAGTAACACTCTCGCATGTGAGACTCACGCAGGGGCAATCAGCCGATATTTTATTAAATGAACATATCAGTGATTTAGGCATCGAAAAAGTTCTGAATATTTTTAAACTAAAAACAGGTGAAGCCATTAAAGTAGCTCTTTTGTTGGGTGCTGTTTTAGGTGATGCAAATAAAACTGAAATCGAAATTATTGAACAGTTTTCAGATTTATTTGGAATATCTTACCAGATTAGAGACGATTTAAACGAATTTTACGAACCCGCTGAAAATGAAAAAATCGATAATTTCCCATTTCTGGTTGCACTTTTAAACGATATTTATTTAGATAGAAAAGAGACTCTTCCAGCCAAAGTATTTACCGATGTTGGTGAATTCAGAAAGGTAATTGAGGACAAAGAATTAATTTCGGAAGCAGAAAGTATTTTAAATAATTATGTTGAAAAATGTTACTCGAAACTCGATAAACTTCAAAATGCAAAACTTCGGCTAAGTTTATACGGCATATTGGGGAAATTATTTAAACGCCAATAAAAATGATTAGTGACCAAAATATACCGGTTTACAAACAGTTAATTCAATACGTTGAAGCCGGGTTTAATGTTTTAGACGAAGAAACCCAACAACAAATAATCATTTTTTTAGAAACCCAACAACATAAAAACGGTGGTTTTACCGACCGCGGTGGAAACCCCGACCTCTACTATTCTATATTTGGTTTTTGGCTTTGTTTAGCCGGCAATTGCACTGGGCATCTCGATAGTTTTAAGTCGTATATAACTACTCAGAAAGATAACCAGAAGATTGGACCTGTAGAACAAATGGCTGTTATTTTAATAGACACAGAGCTTTTTAAACCGCAGAAATCCCGTTCTCTATTTTCGCTGTTAAAAGTAGTTTTCGGGAAAGGGAAAAGAATTGAGTTGTCGTATAAATTTTTCCTGCTAACATTAGTTATCGATGCTCAAAACAGATACAATAAAGTTTATTACTTTTTTGCCCGAATTTGGTTGTACTTTTATAAACCAAAGGGAAACTTGCCTTGTAGTTTAATGTCTGCATTAACTTTTGCAAAAAAGAAAGTTGGCTTGAATTTTAAAAAAGAGCAGCAAAAACTTATCTCGTATTACAAAGAGGGAGTAGGCTTTAGATCCTTCGCATCTGTTACAAACAGCGATATTTTATCAACTGCTGTTGCCTTGTTTGTTTTGCGCCAAACCAATTACGACTTAAGATTAATTACAGTAGATTGTATTAATTTTATTCAACACAATTATAGTTCGGGTGCGTTTTTGTCGGGCGATGGTGACGAAACCCGCGATTTGGAATATACTTTTTACGGCTTGCTGGCTTTGGGAACATTAATTGAAAATGGAGAAGACTCTGAAAAACAGACATAAAGAATTGTCTGATTTGCTGGTACAGCAAATTAATACAGACGGATTCTGGACCGGTGAATTATCATCGAGTGCGTTGGGTGTGGCAGTTGCTGTTGCGGCTCTGCATTTCGACAGCCCCAACAAAAACAGAAAGGAAATTGAGCGCGGACTCGATTGGCTAAAAAACAACATAAATACCGATGGAAGTTTTGGCGACACACCTGAAAGTCCGGGGAATATTTCAACTTCGCTGATGGTTTACGCCGCTGTAAATCTGTATTCTTCTAAAGATAAGAGTCTTGCCGATTTACAAAAAACGATTGCCCAATATCTTAAAAACGAATCGATTGATGTACTTTCGAATCAGGTTTCGGAGGTTATTCTATCGCATTATAAAAAAGATTATACCTTTTCGGTACCCATTTTAACAATGTGTGCGCTTTGCGGAATTCCTAAAAAAAATGGATTCGAACACATTCCGCAGTTGCCTTTTGAGTTTTCGCTTTTACCGCAAAAGTTTTACCGCTTATTAAATCTGAGCGTTGTAAGTTATGCGATTCCGGCACTTATTGCAGTTGGAATAGTAATCTTCAAAAAGAAAAAAAAGAGAGCGTTTGGGAAGCGAACTCGTCAATGGGCGGTAAAAAAATCACTTCGCGTTTTACATAAATTATTGCCTGCCAGCGGAGGTTTTTTGGAGGCAGTGCCGTTAACTGCATTTGTTTCGTTAAGTCTTATTAATGCAGGTTACAAAGAAACCGATATTGTAAAAACAGGAATTGAATTTTTAAAAAGAACTCAGCGGAGCAACGGCGGCTGGCCCATCGATGTTGACCTTTCGACCTGGGTAACAACATTAAGTGTAAAAGCACTCAGAACGAAAAAAGATGAAGTTCTTTCATCTGTTCAACAAAAGCAACTTGTTCTTCATCTAAAATCTATTCAAAACAAAAATATCCATCCGTTTAACGGAACAAATCCGGGCGGCTGGGGATGGACCAGTTTCTCAGGTTCGGTACCCGATTGCGACGATACACCGGGAGTAATTCTGGCTTTGCTTCAATTGCAATCATCGGAAAATTCGAGACAAGAAGTTATTGCCGGTGTAAAATGGTTATTACAGCTTCAGAATAGAGATGGCGGATTTCCAACATTTTCGAGAGGCTGGGGGAAATTACCTTTTGACCAAAGTTGTTCCGATTTAACAGGACACTGTTTACTTGCAATTTCGGCTACTATCAAAAATTATGGTAAAGAAATTTCATCTTCAGATTTAAAAGTTTTCTCAAAAACCATTGCAAAAGCAAGTAACTATTTGCAAAAAAATCAACGTTCCGATGGCTCGTGGTTGCCGTTATGGTTTGGAAACCAACAGACTGCAAACCACGAAAATCCGGTTTATGGAACTGCGCGCGTTTTAATGTATTTGCAGGATACTCTGGCAAATAACATGGCAGATTCCGGAATACAAAATAAGTTACAATTTATGATTGATGCCGGTGTTAAATTTATTGTTGACAATCAAAATAGCGATGGAAGCTGGGGAGGCGAATATGGAGTTGCGGGAACTATTGAAGAAACTTCTCTCGCTGTTTCAGCCTTGATAAATACGAAATATAAAACTGCCTGCCAGCAGGGTTTTTACTGGTTAGACCAATATTTTGAAATTAATGGTCTGAAACCTGCACCAATCGGATTGTATTTTGCCTCGCTTTGGTACGATGAGAAAATGTACCCGTTAACATCGTACCTTGAAGCTGTTACACGTTCGCTGGAACTTCAGACTTAAAAGATGTACTTTTCAATTCAAAGTAAATATTATCTGCCCATTAAATTCACCACCCAATTTTATCTGCTTTGCGTAGTTGCCCCAAAGTAAACTGTTGTAGTCCCAAAGTTCATTTATAATTAATGTATTTTTACCTTCAATTTTATCGAAACGAGCTGCCTGATTTCCTTTTGAGAAAACTTCTAATTTAGAATTTGCTTCCGTTTTCAGTGAATAGGAATAGATATTCTCTTTTAACGAACGAACGATATTTGTGTAGGGCAACTCTTTATTCAAGCCAAAATAGAAGAATCCTTTTGAATCCATTTCCCAAGTGTGCATTGGTTTTTCGCGGTATTTCATTTCAGGTTTTTGGGTTAAACTAATTTTACCATCCGAACTTCCTAAACTATTTTTCGCGAAAGCAGTAAAGTATGAATTTCTACCCCATGCAAGCTCGGCAAAATTATCACCGGTTAAAAACTTCAACCCTGCTTCCTGAACAAACTCTTTGTCCATAATATTCTCAACATTGTAATCAATTGCAATCACACCGTTTTCATCAATTTTAATTGAATACAGAACCTGAATATCATCGTAATTTACTTTTGTGGAAATTGTAGCAATTCCATTATTTTCAGAGAATTCAAAGCTTGTACACGTCCGGTTTTTGGCATAATCTTCCATTTTTATGGTTGAATATTGTACTCTTTCTCCCAGGAATTTTAGATTCAAATATGGTCCCGATTGAATTAAAACTTCGCCATTTACCGAAACATTTTCGAGCAGTCCGCTCTTTTTATTCACATCCAAAACAAACGATTTTCCCGAGATTGTAATCTTATTTTCTGTCTCGTCAATTTTCAGTTCTCCGTTTTTATAAACGGGCAGTTTTACTGATTTTTCGCCCAGTTGAATGTTATATTCGTCAGCTAAAAATGTGTCGTTCTGAAAAAACCGGATATTTAGTTTTTCTTCACTATTCCAATTGTTTGCAGGGAATACAAGTTCCCCTTTTTTATGCGGTTCAATATTTACGTTTTTTATTTCCCCTGAATTGTCTCCATATTTCCAGACAATTTTTAACTCGCTAAAATTGGTATGATCGAAACGGTTGTGTACAGCAATTTTCAACTCTTTATTAGGCTTAAAATTATCAATCTGTTTTGTATAAATTTTAGTTGGTGAGTATGCTTTTTTAGTTCCCCAAAACTCAGGTTTTTTACGTCGCCAGGTATCAATAATTCCCCATTCGCCGTAGCCAACAGTTGGTCCCATATATGTTGCAGGAATCACATTTTTATCGAGAATTCCCCACCATTCATTGTAACCGTCCAAATCTTCGGGCAGCATAAAAGTTTCGTCAATCATACACCAGATTGCGCCGCCCAAACCACCGTCGGCTTCAAAAACATAAGTCCACATACTATCTAAACTCTGTCCCCAAAAATTACGCACATTCGGGTCTGCTTTCAGTTCAAAGTTATTATAACATGCCACGTGTGCCCACTCATCGAACAACATCGGCATCTCCTTCGACTTAAAATTATGTGTCTCAATTCCATATTGATTTAGGTTTCCCTGCCAGCTCGGGTAGTGCATACTTAAAATGTCATAAATTTTTGTGCTGTCGGAAACCAATCCCGGATAACTGAAAATTATCGGGCGTGTGGTGTCGTTCTGTTTCATCCATTTAAACTCTTCCACAAAATTATTTCCAAAATGATTTTCGTTCCCGATACTCCAGATTGTAACGCTTGGGTGGTTTCGGTGGTTGTCAACCATCTCTTCCAATTGCGACAAATATCGACCGGTAAAATCAGGGTCGTTTTGAGATGCTCCGGTTGCTTTGTATGCTTCGGTGCGATGAGAGCCAACAAAACAAACGGCAGTTTCATCCTCAACATAAATTCCATATTCATCGCAATAACTTAAAAATGCTTCTGAAGGTGGATAGTGCGAAGTGCGTATAAAATTCATGTTACACTCTTTTGCCAGTTCAACATCAAGTTTGTCGTATTCGGGCGTAGTTAAACGTCCTAAAGTTGGGTGAATATCGTGGCGGCAAGCACCGCGTAGTTTTACCTGTTTCCCGTTTACAAGTAATTTATTTCCGTTAACAACCACTTCGCGGAAACCAATTTTTTTAGATATTTTTAAAATTTCACTTCCATTTTCTAACATGGTTGTAACAACTGTATATAAATTTGGATGCTCGGCATCCCATTTTTTTGGATTTTGTACAGGAACAACCAGTTTCCCAACTGGCTGATTTGTGTCTTGTTCAACTTTTGTAACCAATTTATTATCAGAATCAAGCAATTCAATTTTAATTTTTGAAGGACTATTTTTACTCAATTCATAAAAAACTTTAAGTTCTGCATTTTGATAGTTTTCATCCAAATCGGTTTCAAAATAGAGTTGTTTAAAATTCTGTTTTGGCAGAACCGCCAACTTCACATCGCGCAGTATTCCTCCAATTTGATGTTTTGCGTAACCACTTCCATACGAAATATCATCGGTGCGGTCGGTAAATTCAACTGTTAAATTTGCTGTTTCTCCGGCAGTTACAAACTCTGTAATATCGCAAGTCCACTTTGTAAACCCGCCAAAATGGTCGCGTACAAAATTGCCGTTTACCCAAACCCGCGCATAACTGTAAACACCATAAAAATTCAGTTGAATTTGTTTCTCTTTGAAATCAGCAGGAATATCAAACTGATATTTGTAGGCGTACGGAATATCGTGTTTAATGGCAAATCCCTGCATCTGGCACTCGCCCGGCACTTGAATATCGGCCCAGCTTTTAAAATCAACATTGTTCTCCCAAAACTTTTCTGGCGGAGTCATCGAAAATTTCCATGTTCCGTTTAACGAGATTTCAGGATTTTTTACTCCTGCAACTTCAATTTTTTTTATTTCGGATTGCTTGCTGCATCCGAATAAAATTACTGATAGAAAAAGGACGACTTGAAAAAATAGCGTTTTCATAAAATTAGGTTTTAGAATTACCAAAATACAATATAAATGGCTGAAAATATAATAATTATAACAATTGAAAGAAGATTAAAAGTTTTATCGGTCCTGAATATTTTCCGTGAAAGTTCCAATCCTTTGGACTGTTCCTCTTTTTTATCGAGCAGTGAAATAATAACAATAATCAGTGAAATAATAAGAAACGAAACCATCATTTGGTCGAGGAATGGCATTTCAGGAATCATAAATTTGAGGGCTGCCGAAACCGGAATAGATAAAATAGTCCCCCAAAGTGCCGCCGTTGAAGTTGTCCGTTTCCAAAACATCCCGAACACAAAAATGGCGGTAACTCCCGGGCTAATCATTCCGGTGTATTCCTGAATAAACTGAAATGCCTGGTCGATACTTCCCAGCAGCGGCGCAACAATTACAGCAATTCCCATTGCCACAATTCCTGAGATTCGACCAACTGCAACCAATCGTTTTTCCGAAGCATTTTTGTTGATATACGGTTTATACAAATCCATGGTAAAAATGGTGGACGTGCTGTTAATTATTGCGCTAAACGACGAAACAATCGCGGCAATGAGCGCGGCAAAAATCAGTCCTTTAATTCCTGCCGGAACAATATTTTCCAGAATCCACGGAAAAGCTTCATCGGGTTTTGCAATATCTGCCGAAAGGGCAAAAGCTGCAATACCGGGAATTACAACAACAAATGGTAAAATCATTTTCAGATAACCGGCGAAAATCATCCCTTTTTGCGCCTCCTTTAAACTTTTTGCGCCAAATGCTTTTTGAATAATATATTGGTTTGCCCCAAAATAATAGATACCAGCAATCCAGATTCCTCCAATAATTGCACGAATTCCAGGGAGGTAAAAATAGTTGGGATCAGACTTTTTGATAATCATGTGAAACTTTTCGGGAATTTCGGCAAACATTGTTTCAAAACCATTGACAATTCCGGTATTACCGCCCACACTGTTTACTGCAAAATAAGTTGTTATAAACCCGCCAACCAACAAAAAGAATACCTGAATTATGTCGGTACTTGCAATGGCTTTTAATCCGTTAACAATTGTGTAAAGCAACGAAAACACAGCCAATCCAACTATTCCATAAATTAGTTTTATTCCGAAAATAGATTTTAAAGCGAGTGCGCCGAGGTATAGAATTGAGGTGAGATTGACAAAAATAAACAGGCTGAGCCAAAAAATTGCAAGTATGGTTTTTATACGATTATCGTAACGAAGTGCCAGAAATTGCGGCATTGTAAATATTTTCTTTTCAATAAATACAGGGAGAAAGTATTTTGCTACGACGATTAAAATTAGTGCGGCAATCCATTCGTAAGTTGCAATTGCTAACCCGATTGCAAAACCGGAGCCCGACATTCCGATAAATTGCTCGGCCGAAATATTAGCTGCAATAATTGAGCTGCCAACTAAAAACCACGGTAGCGATTTGTTGGCGAAAAAATAGTTGGCACTGCTTTGTTCTTTGCTTTTTGAACGTGCCAGCCAGTTGCCAACAACAATAATTATTATGCCATAAACAACAAAAATGATAATATCGAGATTGCCCATTTTTACCTGTTTTTCTGAAATGTTTCAACTGCTTCGATTATTGCCATCAGGTTTTCCCACGGTACTTCGGGCTCTACCATGTGCGTTGGCCCGATTACCAATCCTCCCATTTTGCCCATTTTATTTAATCGAGAAAGTGTGGTTGCAAACACCTCTTCTTTTGTTCCGAAAGGTAATAATTCCTGCGTTCCCAGTGTACCCCAAAACGAGAGCCGGTCGCCAAATTTGTCATGCACCTCATCAAAACTCATACATTCCGGTTGAATGGGATTTAAAACTTCAACCCCAATTTCAATCAATTGGTCGATAAATGGTGTGATATGACCGCAAGAGTGATAGAAAATTATGATGTTTGGATTTACCTGTTTTGCCGCTTCAATTACCTTTGCAAGTCTGGTTTTCAACCAGATTTCCCACAGCTCAACATCTATCATAATTGTGGTTTGCGTGCCAATATCGTCGCCAAGCGAAAGAATATCGACACCTGCTTTTGCATAAGTTACCGCTTTCGAAATGGCAAATTCTGTAATAATATCGAGCAGTGCAGTTGCTTTTTCATCTTCCAACATCATGTCAATCATCAGCTCTTCCATGGAGCGCAAATACCACGAAGCTTCCCAAACCGTCATCTGCATGAATGCAAACGATGCCAACCCTTTCGAGTGGAGGTTGTTTACTTTTTGAGTCAATTTTGCCAACTCGTCGCCCGGAACAGTTGGATAGGGATAATCTAAAATTTCGTTTAAATCGGCCCCTTTAAGCGGGTGGTGCATCCGTGTCATGTGAAACGCTGCCGACGAACCTTTTGAATGACCAATTCCGTATTCATCAAAAACTGTACTTTCGGGAACTGATTCTCTTTTAAACTGTTCTGCACCAAAAGTATAATTCCGTTGTACATTCATTTCGAGGGGACGGTGGCTCATCCCAAAATATGTTTCGTAATCTTTATGTCCAAAACGTTTTTCGAAATCGGCAATCTGTGAATCGCACAATACAAAATCAACGGGCACGCCATCGAATCCTTTGCGGCGGAGTGCCCTTAAAATATTTTCTCGTGGTGTCATTCTTTTTTGAACTCTGATTTTGTTCAAAATTAATGCGTTTGATTCAGAAAAAATTATCTTTTTGCAGAGCCTGTTTTATAAAAGTTGCACAAATCGGAACTGAATAATTAAATTCTAAGACTCAATTATCAAAATACAAATAAGGCTTAAATACTAAATGACAAATATTTGCAAATTACAATGGACTCAGCATCTTTTTTACTTCATGAGATTCCGAAATAAATTCGGAATGACGAACCCTAAACTTGACATTCGTGAATTTTATAACCTTACGATTCAAACAAAATTTTCCGGTATGTTTGAGGCGAAAATCCATACTTGTCTTTGAACATCCGAGAGAAATACTGAGGTGTTGAATAACCCACACTATACGCAATTTCTTTTATCGGAATATTTCGATCGGCAAGTAAATCTACTGATTTTTTAATTCTCAGATTGTTACAATATTCCTGAGGAGTTGATTCGAGATGTATATGAAATAATTTCCTAAGATAACGGTCGGAAATATTACATGTTTTTGCAAGGTTAGAAACGGAAAATACGGTATTATAGTTAGCATGTATTATATTCATTGCCTTTACCACATATTCATTTTCCTGCTGTTTAGTTGTTGCAAGTTGTCTGTAATTATACCTCGACAACAGCAATATAAGTTCGAGAAAATAGAGTTTACTAAGCGATTGGAAATTTGTTAGTTTTAATTTATTCTCTTTAATAATGCGGTCCATACAATTGCCTATTTCACGATTGTTTGGAATTTTCAAATAACTGCTTGATTGGGTTTGCAGGTTTAATAAAAATGATATTTCAGACTTAGGAATATCTGTGAAAGAAGATGTAAATTCGGTATCAATTTGAAATTCGAGCTGGATAATCTTAACCCCACTTTTTGAATCAACATAAAAATCGTGATTCGAATTTGGGAAGATTAAAATACTGTTATTTTGATTAAGTTTAATCAGTTCATTTTCCAACTTCATCACACAACTTCCCTGTAAAATATAGTTAAGTTCGATGCGTTTATGACTGTGCATTTGAAAGTGAAACTCTGGTTTAAAAGAGATAATTCGGAATATCTCCAACAAGAAATTATTTGGAGTTTCGGCTGTGTTATTTTCTAAATATTTTTGAAACTGATTCCCCATTTTTCATAAATATTTTTGAAAGTTATAAAAAAGGGAACAAGAAAGAAATCGTACTACAATAAATCACCGGTACAAAAAGTTATAACTTTTTCACCTCCTCAACCTCGTAATTTTTATTTACAATTAAATCGGCCTTCGGTTTTAGAGTGATAATATTTTGATGTTCCATTTCGAGCACTTCAAAACGGAAACTATCGCTATTTTCCTTACCTCTTTTCCCAATGTTTTTCTTTGTTTCGTGGTAGGTTAAATCAATATAAACCCGCAAGTCAACATCTCTTGTTTTTATGGCGTAAAGTCCGTCAACAACCAAAATATCTATATCAGCAAAATCTGTAATTAGCTTGTCGGTTTGTTGCGAAACTATATCAACACATGGCATCAGCGCTTCCCGCCCCTCTTTATATTCTTTGATGTTGCGGTTTAATAATTTCCAGTCGTACTCTTTAAAACCAACCTTTTTTATTCCGTGTTTTTTCCGCCACTCGGTTCGGGCACTGGGTGGTATTTTATAATAATTATCGGTGTGTAAAACTTTCACCCGCTTCCCTTCCTTTTTTAACAGCAAGGCCAACGAATGTGAAAGTTCCGATTTCCCAGCACCTGATTCACCTGAAATTGCTACAATAAACCTATAACCTTTCTTTTTGGGTCCAATAATTTTCGACGAAAATTTATAAATAGAATCTGCGGCAACTTTATGTTTTTCATTGATTAATAGAACATCTCCTAACATTAACAAACACTTTTAAAATTAATAATCTATAATACTTTTCTTATTGGTAGGCAAAAGTATTTTTTTATTTGAAAAATCAATCTCAACACTATCAGAAATTTCACTATTTATTTCAATTATTAATTGACTTTGAGTCAATTCGATAAAATAGTGGTTGTTTTTAAACCGGAAGTTAAATTTTAACGAATACCAATTTTTAGGTAATGCAGGATTTATCGTAAGATTTTCCTTTTTCAGATTCACTCCGGCAAACGAAGTAATTACCATTAAAACTGTTCCTCCCATCACTCCGGCATGAATTCCTTCGGCAGTTGTTCCGCCTTGAATATCGGTGAAGTCACTTTCTAACGCTTCGAAATAAAGTTTATTCCCCTCCTCTTTGTTCCCAAATAAATTGGCAAGATACGAATGTACAACCCTGCTTAAAGTTGAACCGTGCGAAGTTCTGTTCAGATAGTAATTATAGTTTTTCTCTAAATAATCTGCCGGAATTTTATGACCGGAATTTTTAAGAATACTACTAATATCTTCCTCATCGAGATTATAAAAGGTCATTAAGGTATCAGCCTGTTTTGCAAGTTTATAATCATCCGGCGATTTTCCCTCGGCCTTTAAAATTCGGTCTAACCGGTAAATATTTTCATATTTTTTTCCATATGCATCCCAGTCGAGTTCTTTCAAATCAAAGTACCCGTCAAACTGCTCAATTATCCCCTCTTCTGAAATTGGGATATTCAATTTTTTTGAAATAGTTTCCCACTTTTTTACCTCATCAGAAGTGAGATTAATTTTACCGGTTATTTTTTTATTTGAATTTTCAGGAAGTTTTTCCAGAATTTCAAAAGCCTTAATAAAGAGCCAGACAACCATAATATTTGTGTAGGCATTGTCTTTCACGCCGCCACCCGGACTTGCTTTGTGCTCTTCGTGAAACTCATCGGGACCCATAACTTTTGAAATACTAAAACGCCCGGTGCTTTTATCCCGAACAGATTTGCTTGCCCAAAACCTACAAATTTCGAGGAACAATTCGGCACCACCATTTTCCATAAATTCAACATCGTTTGTAACCTGAAAATAGTACCAGGTGTTGTAGGCAATTGCAATGGAAATATGGCGTTGCAACGAGCTGTAATCGTCGCCCCATTTTCCCGAAATTGGGTTTAAATGAATTGTTTGTGTCTCTTCGCGACCGTCGCTGCCGCTTTGCCACGGGAACATAGCACCTTTGTAACCGTACTCTTTGGCGTACTCGCGAGCCTTTTCAATTCTTTGGTAACGGTAATTTAAAATCGATTTTGCAACATCGGGAAAAAACAGGTTATAAAGTGGTAAAATATAAAGTTCGTCCCAAAAAATATGTCCGCGATACGCCTCGCCGTGCAGTCCACGCGCCGGAATTCCGGCATCGATATCAATATTATTTGGCGATGCAGTTACCATTAAATGATAGAGATGCAGACGAACAAGCATTTGCGATTTCGGGTCTCCTTCAATTTGAATATCAATTTTATTCCATATTTTTTTCCACTCAACGTCACTCTCTTTTACAATAGAATCAAATGTTCCGGCAGTTTTTGCCAAATCGATACTACTTTTTAACGGCTCTTTTACATCATCGTTTTTCGAAGTGAAAATAGCAACTATCTTTTCAATAGTCACCTCTTCGTTTTCGTTTAAATTAATTTTAAATCCTGTACTAATTTTACCTGAAGAGTTTGTTTTGCTGACTTCAACATCTACTAAGTTTTTATTTTTATAAACCGAATGTTTTACCGCCTCAGCAATTTCAATTTCCGATTGCGTGGTTTTAACCTGCAACCAGCTAATTTCGTTATCATCTCCTTCAGCAACCGGGTTTAAATGTTGCTGATTTAAATCGCGATATCTTGTAACTCCGTCGTTAATAATATTTCCGTCTATCTCCGATTTTATTTCAATCTGCCCCGAATAATTTAGCGGCTTAATTTTATATTGAATTGCAACCAAATGCGGGTTTGCCATACTGGCAACTATTTTACTGCTAATTTTTGTTTTACGCCCGGTTCTGTCTTTTACAATCAAATTGGTTTCCAGCAGTCCGTTTGCAAAATTAAGATGTCGTTTTATCGATATAATTTCAACTCCATTAATATCAAACCAATCTCCTTTTTCAATCCTAAAATTTATAAAAAGCCAATTTGGAATATTTACAAAATCTTCGTTTTCAATGTCGCGGTCGGCAACTTTCGAAATGAGTCGATTGTACAATCCGGCAATGTAAGTACCTGGATAATTTGTGTCGCTTGCAGTGGTTTCGGGTAAAACTCCACGTGTTCCGAGGTAACCGTTTCCAACTGCTAACAGTGTTTCTCGCGATTTCTCTTTTTTCGGGTCGTAATCGGTATATTCCAACGACCAGGATTTAAACTCTTCTTTTTTTGACATTTTTTAATCTGTAATATTTTTATTTTGTATCAGACGGACTTTATTTTAATTCTGTTTCAAAAAACATATTTCCATTTTTCATTTGATAAATTAGTGTTCCTTTATCCATAACATATTTTAATGGAATTTTCGGATTATTGATATCCTTGTCTCCATCAGCTTTCCATTTTTTCTCCCACCTGTAATAGTAATATTCTAAATCTTGTGGAGAAAGTCTGTATATTTCAATTAATTCAATTCCCTCATAAACGGCAAATATCCAATCAACTTTTCTGTATTTCGCAATAATTGTGGGGTTCATGTGATGATGAGTTGAAAAACTCTTTGTTAGTTTTATATTAACAGATTTCAATTCATATTCATTGCCATTACTATCAATCGCATCATTCCCTTCTCTGCCCGGAATATCTTTGAGCCCGGTAATTAACAGCACTTGCAGTAACTTGCCACCATTATCTTGAAAAATATCATTAATTCCATTACTGTCTTCGGCAAGTTTCTGGTATTTTCTTATGTACGGAAACAGTTCGTTTAGTTGACCGATATTTGTTTTTATCACTTTTGGATGAAGTAAATCAATTAATTCTAATTCTAAAGCCGAAGCAATTTTTATGAGCATTCCAAGAGTAACATTATGTTTATAATTTTCAATATAACCAATATAAGTCCTATCAATTCCTGCTTTAAAAGCTAACTCTTCCTGTGTAATTCCTTTTTCTTTCCGTGCGGTAAGTATGTTTGCTGCTATTGTTTGTAAGGCAAATTGTAGTTTATCTCTCATTATATAAGAATATTGCATAAATAATTATGAGCAAAATTGATAAAAACACATCAAGTACACCACCGAATATATTCGGAGTTTATTCACTTGCAAGTAGTTTATACCGAAAATATTCGGATAATTTTATTTATCTTTGCAAGGTAACTTAAATGATATGATTAACCGGGAAGACTATATTTATAAAACTAATTTGGGCAAAGCATTTTGTGGAGATTCATTAGAATTAATCCCTCAATTAAAAGATGAAAGTATCGATTTGGTTATGACAAGTCCACCATTTGCATTACTCCGAAAAAAGGAATATGGCAATAAAGAACAAAATGAATATGTTGAATGGTTGGCTGAATTTGGCAAACTAATTTATCCTAAATTAAAAGAAAACGGGAGTTTGGTTATCGATTTGGGAGGTGCGTATAGAAAAGGAGCTCCGGTAAGAAGCCTATATAATTTTAGGGTATTAATTCATTTTTGCGATATTTTAGGTTATCATCTTGCCGAAGAATTTTACTGGTTTAATCCTTCTAAACTACCAAGTCCGATTGAGTGGGTTAATAAACGAAAAATAAGAACAAAAGATTCTATTAATACAGTGTGGTGGTTCTCAAAATCAGAATTTCCGAAGGCTGATGTAAAAAATGTTTTAGTACCGTACAGTGATAGGATGAAGAAGCTTTTAAAAAATCCTGAGAGTTATTACAAAGAAAAGAAAAGACCTTCGGGACATAATATTGGCAATAGTTTTAGTAATGATAACGGTGGTGCAATTCCTTCAAATCTTTTACAAATCTCAAATTCTGAATCGAATTCAAAATACATGAGTTTGGCAAAGTCTATTGGTATAAAAACACACCCAGCAAGATTTCCCGCTAAACTGCCAGAGTTTTTTATTAATTTCCTTACTGAAGAGGGCGACGTTGTATTAGACATTTTTGCAGGTTCAAATACAACTGGCGAGGCATGTGAAAATTTAGGGAGAAGATGGCTTGCATTTGAAAATGATATTAATTATTTAGCAGCTTCAATTTTTAGATTTCTTCCCAAAACAATAAATAAAATTCAATTGGAACAGTATTACCAATCGATTTTAAAAAACAAGCAGATTGAAATTGAAACTGAAATTAATTTATTTAATCAGTCTTATATTGTTGCCGAAGATGAAACTAAATATACTTAATTCAGATAGGTTTTTGGGTTGAGTATATAAGAGCCCACTCTAAAAAGTCATTTATCTGCTACCGAGATTAAAAGTACACTAAAAGTAAAATATTGATATTAAATATTTATGTGTCTTTATGGTATTTTTTTAATTTTTACTTTTCGTAGTAAACACTATTTATTGAATCTCAAAAATATCTTATTCAGCCCTTCCAGCCCGCCAATCTCTTCAAGGTCTTCAACAACAATGTCGGCTCCTGCCTCTTCTAATTCTTTAATATTGTTCTCGCGGGCAATTCCAATTGTTAATCCAAAATTTCCTTTTACTCCGGCCTGCACACCCGAAACTGCATCTTCAACAACAATCGATTTTGCATAATCTGCTTTTACAATATCGCAGGCGGTTGTAAAAATATCGGGCTCCGGTTTTCCGTGCAATCCGAGTTCGGCAGAAACAACTCCGTCAACTCTTGCTTCAAAAACATTCAACAAATCTACACGTTCCAAAACAGGTTTACAATTTTTACTCGACGAAGCAACCCCAAGTTTAACTCCCGCTTTTTTAAGCTCATCTAACAAAGCAACTGTCGATGGGTAAACTTCAACGCCCTCTTTGTCGAGCACTTCGTTAAATGCATCATTTTTACTATTTCCAAGTCCACAACAGGTTTCTGCATCGGGCAAATCAGATGGGTCGCCAAACGGTAATTCTATTCCGCGCGATTCCAAAAAATCAGCAACTCCTTTGTAGCGGGGTTTTCCGTCAACAAAAGGAAGATAATCTCCGGCGTGAGTAAACTCCACAAATTTTTCTCCGTGTTCAGCTTCCCGTTTTTTCAGATATTCATCGAACATTTTTTTCCATGCCGCAGCATGCGTTAGCGCAGTTTTAGTAATTACGCCGTCCATATCGAAAATTACGGCATCGAATGATAGGTTTTTAGACATATTATTAGTTTTATATTTACAACAACTATTTTTGAATTCTGTTTAAATTGTTTCAAAATATAGACAAATTATTTGAGGGAGACTAAATAAAAGTCTATATTACTTTCGATAGTTTATTAAATTTGTAGATATTGGAAGACAAACAAATTCATTTACCTGAAATGTCAGCCTGTATATAATTTAAAACCCATTTTATGAAACGACTGTTTATGATTTCCAACAGGTTGCCGTTGCAGGTTGCCGATAATGATGGAGTAAAAAAGTTAATTCCAATTGCTGATGGTTTCGATTCGGGATTAAAAAATTTTACGAATCATTTGATATTAAATGGATTGGAAGAGCCGGAGTTAATATTAACGAAATTAGTGAAAACGAAAAACAGGATATTGACGATAAGTTCAGATCAGAAAATTGTATCCCGATATATTTCGACCAGCAATTAGTATACGAATTTTTAGAAGGTTTTTGCGAAAATACAATTTGGCCACAGTTTAATTATTTTACACAAATCGCAAAATACAAACCTACACAGTGGGAGGCTTATAAAAAGGTAAACCAGATGTTTGCCGAAGTTATTTTGAAATATGTAACCGAAGATGATATTTTGTGGATTCACGATTACCATTTGATGTTGCTGCCAAGTTTGCTTCGCGAAAAATTACCCAATATTTCAATCGGTTATTTTCAGCATATTCCATTTCCATCGTTCGAAGTTTTTCGTCTGTTACCATGGCGAATGGAGTTATTGGAAGGAATTCTTGGTGCCGATTTAATAGGGTTTCATACTTACGATTATCAGCGACATTTTATGAGTTGCGTACGCAGATTATTGGGGCACGAAACATTTTTTAACCGCATAAGATTAGACGAGCGGATTGTAAAAACAGATGCTTTTCCCAAAGGAATTGATTTTGAGTTTTTTAATTCTACTGCAAAAGAGTTGCAACAAAACACGGGGAAATTCGAATCTGATATTCATAAAGAACTTATTGAATTTAAAAGTAAAGATAAGGATAGAAAAATTATTTTGTCGATTGACAGGCTGGATTATACAAAAGGTATTCCGGACAGAATTAAAGCATTTGAACTGTTTTTAAAAATATATCCTGAATATATCGAGAAAGTTAGCCTGTTTATGTTTGTTAATCCGTCGCGCGAAAATGTTGGCGATTATCAGGACTTAAAACGCGAAATGGATGAGTTGGTGGGGCGAATAAACGGACAATACGGTTCGATTGGGTGGATGCCGATTTGGTATTTTTACCGTGCCACCGACCGATTAGAATCAATTGAATTTTATAGTAATGCCGATATTGCCCTGATTACGCCAACGAGAGACGGAATGAATTTGCCCGCAAAAGAATATATTGCTTGCCGGACAGATAAAACCGGAGTGCTTATTTTAAGCGAAATGGCAGGTGCTTCGAAAGAGTTGGGCGAATCGGTAATTGTAAATCCCAACAACCGTACTGAAGTAGCAGAGGCAATTTATCAGGCTCTAAATATGCCGGTTTCGGAGCAGGTTAAACGAAACTCAGTACTTCAGAAAAGACTGAAAATTTATAACGAAGAGCGTTGGGCAAACGATTTTATTAATGGTTTAGAGGAGGTTAAAAAACTTCAGGAGTCGAGTTATACGCGAAAAGTTACCAATAGCGTTATTAAAAACCTTACAACAAAATATCAGAGTTCTAAACGCCGGATTATCTTCCTCGATTACGACGGTACACTCACCGGGTTTCATAAAGATCCGCAAATGGCAATGCCCGATGATGAACTCTATTCGATTATTAAAAAACTCACATCAGATAAAAAAAACACTATTGTAATTATTAGCGGGCGCGATAAGGAGACTCTGTCGAAATGGTTTGATAATTTTAACAAATTGGCGTTTATTGCCGAGCATGGCGTTTGGAATAAAAACCCAGATACAGAGTGGAAAATGAGTGGTCAGATTGAAAAAGAGTGGATGGAAATTATTGACCCGATTTTACAGAATTTTGTTGACCGCACACCGCGTTCGTTTGTCGAGTATAAAAATTACTCGCTGGTTTGGCACTATCGCGACTCTGACCCCGACATGGGACAGCAACGGTCGTGGGAGTTAAAAGACGACCTGAAAAATTATATCGCCAACCTGAATCTGGAAATTATGGATGGCGATAAAGTGATTGAAATAAAAAATGCCGGTATTAATAAAGGAAAAGCTGCCATCGATAAAATTGGTGATAGCGAGTTTGATTTTATACTTGCTTTGGGCGACGACTGGACTGATGAATATACATTTAATGCACTGCCCGAAACTGCGTTTACAATAAAAGTGGGAACTAAAACTACCGCGGCAAAATACTATTTAAAAGATGTTCAGGATGTTCGGAGATTGCTAAAACAGTTGGTAGAATAACTTTTGCATTTTTGCGGTAAAGCATTTAAAATGAATAAATTACAATTATTACTATTTTTTTGTACAACCACCTTTTCTGTTTTTGCACAGCAACCCGACTTCAATTTTTTTGATAAGATAGCTTTTCAGGAGGAAGGCAATTTCATTAAAAAATCGGCTTTTGTTGAAAGTCAAAATTATACACAAACCGATTTTGTTTACCAACGAATGGAATGGGAAATAAACCCTGACACACTATTTATTAAAGGAGTTGTAACATCGTACTATAGAAGTAAAACTAATAACTTGAATGAAGTTGAGTTTGATTTATACTCTTCGATGACTGTTGATTCTGTGGTTCATAATAATAAAAAACTTACATTCAATCAATCTGAAAATAAAGTAAATATTACACTGTCGGAAAGTTTAAATAAAGGACAACTCGACTCTGTTTCGGTTTATTATCAAGGTAATCCGGGCAGTTCAGGTTTTGGGGCATTTTCGAAAACAATGCACAACAATGTTCCAAACATCTGGACTTTATCTGAACCCTACGGAGCGATGGAATGGTGGCCTTGTAAACAATCGTTGGCCGATAAAATAGATTCGATTGATATTATTGTTACTTCGCCAAAAGCATACCGGACGGCAAGCATTGGAATTTTGGTTTCGAACACTGTTAGCAACGGATTTCGAACAATGCACTGGAAACACCGCTTCCCGATTGCCACTTATTTGGTTGCAATTTCGGTAACAAACTATTCGGTTTATTCCGATTATCTGGAATTAGACGACGGACGGCAAATTGAGATTCTAAATTATGTATATCCCGAAAATCTGGAAACTGCAAAAGAAAAAACTCCAAGAACGGCTGAGGTTATTAAACTATATAATAAACTAATTGGTGAATATCCATTCGCCAAAGAAAAATACGGACATGCACAATTTGGCTGGGGCGGAGGAATGGAACACCAGACAATGAGTTTTATGGGTAATTTTAATTTTGGTCTCGTTGCTCACGAGTTGGCTCACCAGTGGTTTGGCGATTATATTACTTTGGGAAGCTGGCAGGACATTTGGTTAAACGAAGGTTTTGCATCGTACTTAACCGGACTTTCGTACGAACATATTGAAACTGATTGGTGGTACACATGGAGAAAAGTGAATGTTGAGCGGATTGTAAGTCTGCCCGGCGGGTCAGTGTTTGTAAACGATACTACCGATATTGGTGCAATTTTTAGTGGAAGACTTTCGTATTCGAAAGGGGCATATATTTTACACATGTTACGCTGGGTTTTGGGTGATGATGATTTTTATACCGGAATGCAAAACTATTTTAACGACCCCGAAGTTGCCAACGGTTTTGCCCGGACTAATCAGTTTGTAAAACATATGGAAACTGCGGGAGATACAACTTTAACAGAGTTTTTTAACGACTGGTTTTATGGCGAAGGATTTCCTGTTTATTCGGCTAATTTTTTGCCAACCGAAAACAACGCACTAAAAATTACACTCTCCCAAACTTCATCTCATCAGTCGGTTGACTTTTTCGAAATGCCAGTTCCGGTGCGGGTTTACAACTCGAATAAAACAGATTCTGCAGATTTCAGATTAGTTAATACCACAAATAACCAGGAGTTTATTGTTGAACCCGGGTTTAAAGTTACCGAACTAAAAATAGACCCCGATTATTGGTTGGTCTCAAAAACTGCTGAAATTGTAAGTGCCCCAATTACTCCGGCTACCAGTAAATTTAGTGTGTTTCCAAACCCTTTTTCAGAAGAGGTTACACTATCTATTCCGGCTAACCAGCAACTTATTTCCACAAAACTTTTATCTGCTGATGGAACATTAATAACCAAAATTACCGGAGATAAAACCACTTTTGATTGGTCGGCATTTTCTCCCGGTATTTACATCATTCAAATAAAAACTTCGAAAGAGATATTTGAGCAGAAATTGATAAAACGATAGGCTAATATTTTAAATTATGCAAAATCCTGAAAAACGAATTATTGAATTTATAAACGAGCATCATGTTTTAACTCTTGCAACTTGTACCGAAAACAGTCCGTGGTGCGCCAACTGTTTTTATATTTATTTAGAGGATGAGAACTGTTTTGTTTTTACATCTGACAACGAAACAAAACACGTGCAAGATGTTTTTGTAAATGCAAATGTTGGCGGAAGTATTGTTTTAGAAACTAATACAGTTGGAAAAATACAAGGGATTCAGTTTAACGGGATTATGGAGAAGCCTGAAAAACCGCTCGCAGCAAAAGCTAAAAAAGCATATCTAAAACGATTCCCATTTGCAGTTTTAATGAAAACTTCGCTATGGGTAGTTCAACTCAGCCATATTAAAATGACAGATAACCGGCTGGGTTTTGGGAAAAAATTAATTTGGAAAAAAGAGTAGTTTTCAGTCACTGTCGCAAAGTCGCATTTTAAATAATTCAAAAAAAACATCACTTCATTTGCACCCAAATTCATATTTTACTTTATATTCGTGGCACGAATTAAAAAATTAGTAACACAATGTCAGTTTCACGATTCGGAGTTTCGTTGGATGAAGAGCTTTTAAAAGCTCTCGATGCTTATGTCTCCGACAACTCTTTTGCTAACCGATCGCAGGCAATTCGGCACCTGATTGAAAAAAATATGGTGGAAGAGAAGTGGAAATGCGACAATATTGTAGCAGGTGCAATTGTTCTGGTATTCAATAATAAAAAGAAAGATATTCTTAAAAAATCATCAGAAATTCAATTTGAATACAGCAATGTTGTTTTATCAACTCAGGGTTTTTATTTGAGCGAAATAAGTTTTATGCAAATTATTGCGGTAAAAGGTCCTTCCCGAAAATTAACCGAAATATCCGACAAATTAATTGGTATCAAAGGAATTCAGCACGGAAAATTGGTAATGAGCAAAGCTGATTAAAAAAATTTACTCATACAATAACACAAAACAGACAAAACGTAACACGATAATTTATGAAATTCAATATAAAATCTATTTTAACTGTATTTTTATTTCTTCCACTTTTTTCGGTATCGCAAATGAATTTTTCGACAGATACCATTAAAATTGATGAAGTAGTGGTAACCGGAACACATGTTAAAGTTAGCCGGAATAGTGTGCCAATGGCGGTTTCGGTTGTTAACAGGGAGCAAATAGAGGAGTCTGACGAGTCGGCGATTTTACCTATTTTAAATGGTCGTGTTCCCGGGCTTTTTGTAACCGAGCGGGGAGTTACCGGTTTTGGTGTTGCTCAGGGATCCGCCGGACAAATTTCTATTCGTGGAATTGGCGGCAACCCAACAACCGGAGTTTTAATGCTTATCGACGGACACCCGCAATTTATGGGAATTATGGGACACCCGCTTCCCGATTCGTATGTTGCGTCTGACGTTGAGCGTGTTGAAGTAATTCGCGGACCGGCATCTATTTTATATGGTTCGAATGCAATGGGCGGGGTAATAAATATTATCACTAAAAAGCAGACTCAGGATGGTGTTCACGGAAATGCACGGCTCTCTTACGGCTCGTATAATACTCAAAAATATATGGGAGCAGTAGGTTTTAAAAAGGATAAATTTAGTGTATTTGTTTCTGCAAATCACGACCAAACCGATGGGCACCGCGAACATTCCGAGTTTAAAATTAACAATGGATACTTAAAAGTAGGTTACAATTTCAACGAGCATTTTTATGCTTCAACTGATGTTAGTCATGCCAAATTCGATGCTGCCGATCCGGGACCAGATACATTGAACGCCAGTTTGGGAGAAAGAATTGACATATTTAGAGGATACTGGGCATTTACTTTGAAAAATGAATTCGAGAAAGCATCGGGTGCAATTAAACTATTTTACAATTTTGGCGAACACGACATCACCGATGGTTTTCATTCAACCGACCACAATTATGGAATTAATTTATACGAATCGCTTCAGCTTTTTGAAGGAAACAGTATTACAGTTGGTGTAGATTATATGAATTATGGTGGGTTAGCAGAAAACATAAAAGCCATGGCCGGAAATGGAATTATATTTGCCGACACTACAATTAGCGAAGTTGGAACTTATGCTTTTATGCAACATACTTTTGCCGAAAAGTTAACTATGAATGCCGGACTTCGTTTTCAAAATAACAGTGTTTATGGTAATGAGTGGATTCCATCTGCCGGGTTTGCATATAAAATGGGTAAGTTAACTACATTAAAAGGTAATGTTTCTAAAGGATTCCGAAGCCCTACAATGCGCGAACTGTTTATGTGGAATCCAAATCCGAAACTCTCCCCGGAAACAATTTTCAGTTACGAAATGGGTGTTTCAAAAACATTCTTCCAAAATAAAATGAGTGGAGAACTTACACTTTATGCAGTTAACGGCGACAACTTAATTATTAATGTTCCAATGCAGGGTTATATGAACTCGGGAGAAGTTAGCAACAAAGGAGTTGAAATTGCAATTAATGCCGAGCCCACAAAAAACCTGAGATTAAATGCAACTTACAGCTATATAAACATGAAAAGTCCGGTTTTTGCAACACCCGAACATCATCTGTTTTTTAATGCAAAATACCGAATTAAAAAGCTGCAATTAATGGCAAGTATTCAGCAAATTTCAAATCTCGACAACGATCCTTCGCCAGTAGTTAATATGGAAAGTTATACTTTGCTTAATGCAAAAGCTTCGTATAATTTAACACGGAATTTCAAATTGTTTATAAGTGGCGAGAATCTGTTTGGCGCAAATTATCAGGTGAATAGATACTACACAATGCCGGAGGAAATAGTGTTTGCAGGTATAAATTTTATTTTTTAAAATTGATTCTCCGAAAAGTCCCTTTATTTACTTTTCGGAGAGGACTCATACTTATTCTAAAACTAATTACTAACGATCTATTATCCTTGATGTTGATTTATTTTTAAAAATAATCCCTTAGTTAGTGCAATTTCAACACCACCAATTCTTCTTTAACTATTTAATGGAAAGTTTGAAATAATGAATAAAAATTGGTCAGGTGCAAGATTTGAAAGTGTAGTGCTTTAAACCCCACACAACGTTTAACCTGAGCCGTTAACATAAATGGGGGAAACACCTCAAAGTTCGACAGGCACGAATTTAATTATTACATTTGCACGTATAACAAAAAGGATTCGATTATGGGTACGAAGTTGACATTAACGTTTGACAAATTTGTGATTGATAGAGCAAAAGAATACGCTTCAATACACAATGGACTGTAATTTATTTATTACCAAAAATGTGAAAGACTTTAAAAAATCTGACATTCCGGTAACGACTCCTGATGAGTATTTAGTAAGTTTGAAAAGTTAATAATTTACGCATAACAGTACATAAATTAATAGCTGATATAGAAGTATAAAAATATGGCAGAATCGAATTTTATAGATTACGTAAAAATTAATTGCAAATCGGGGAGCGGAGGAGCCGGTTCGCACCACATGCGGCGCGAGAAATTCGCTGCTTTTGGCGGTCCCGATGGTGGCGATGGCGGAAGGGGCGGTCATATTTTCCTAAAGGGGAATAAACAGATGTGGACTCTGCTTCACCTAAAATACCGGAAACATATAAAAGCCGGAAACGGAGACCCTGGAGGAAAGTCACGAAGTTCTGGGTCTGACGGAGAAGATGTTGTTTTGGAAGTACCGTTGGGCACAATTGCAAAAAATGCTGAAACAGGCGAAGTTTTGTTTGAAATTACCGAGCACGACGAAATTCAGATTATAGCAAAAGGCGGAAAAGGCGGCTGGGGAAACGACCATTTTAAAACGTCAACCAATCAGACTCCACGATATGCGCAACCGGGTGAAGAAGGTATTGAAGAGTGGTTTATTCTGGAGCTAAAGGTTCTTGCCGATGTTGGTTTGGTAGGTTTTCCCAGTGCCGGAAAATCCACACTTTTATCGGTGGTTTCGGCAGCACGACCAAAAATTGCCGAATACCATTTTACAACACTGGTTCCAAATTTGGGGATTGTCGGGCATCGCGAGCAACACTCGTTTGTAATGGCCGATATTCCCGGAATTATCGAGGGTGCCAGCGAAGGGAAAGGATTGGGATTACGGTTCCTGAGGCATATCGAACGAAACTCAATGTTGCTTTTTATGGTTCCTGCCGATAGTGAAGGTCATTTAAAAGAGTATAAAATTTTATTGAATGAGTTGGAAAAATACAATCCTGAGTTGCTTGACAAACAACGTTTTCTTACAATCAGTAAATCAGACATGCTCGACCAGGAGTTGATGGACGAAATAAGTTCCGAATTAGATGGAATTCCGCACCTGTTTTTTTCGTCGGTTACAGGATTTAATATACCACAATTAAAAGATACAATTTGGGATATTTTGAATAGTTAACCCGCATTATTATGAAGGTTTGAAAAAGATACATGTTTGTGCGGGTTAATCCCGGTTTAGTTGAACTGATTTTTGAGGATCAAAAATAATAGTGAAACTTAATCGATGGGGTAAGAAGATAATTTTTTATTGAATAGTATGGATAAATGGAGTGGCTAACAAATATATTGAATTTAGATAAGGAGTTGTTTTTATATCTAAACAGCTTTCATAATAGTTTTTGGGATACAATAATGTTAATGGTTACCCGCAAAGAAACGTGGATTCCGCTCTACCTTACAATTGTATATTTCTTTATAAAAAATTACCGGAGTAAATCGGTGTTAATTCTGCTATTTTTAGTATTAACCGTTGTTGCGAGCGACCAAATTTCGGTATTAATAAAAGAGTCGGTGCAACGGTTGCGACCGGTTCACGAACCGGCAATCGAACATTTGGTACACAACGTTTTCCGTAAAGGTGGATTGCACGGTTTTGTATCGTCTCACGCCACAAATATGTTTGGTATTTTTGTTTTCACTTCGCGAATATTTAAAAACAAAAGTTACTTTTATTTGATGTTTTTTTGGGCAGTAATAATCTCGTATTCACGTATTTATATTGGCGTTCATTATCCGCTGGATATCATTGGCGGAGCTTTATTGGGATGGTTGATCGGTGTAATATTTTATAAAATTTTAATGTTTATCGAAAATTACTTTTTTATTGCACGCTCGCCAAAAATCGGGAAAACGAATCTGTCAGTCAGCAATTTCCAAACCATATTTCTGGTTTTTGCAGTTTCGGTTCTCTCGTTTACAATTATGACCTACGTTCTTCATCATTATAATTATTTATGATGAGTAAAACGGCATCGGAATTTTATACCGAAAAACTCGAAAAATACACATCGGAGTTAAAAACAGTCTCACAAAAATTACGACGATTTACGTGGTATCGTTTTATAGCTTTCATATTAATTTTTACACCCGTTTTTATTTTCGGAACAAAAAGCTGGGCAACGCTAATTATATCTGTTTCGGCAATTATTATTTTTTTCTTTCTCATAAAAAAGAATGTTCAACTCGATAAAAAGAAGAGTAAGTATATTGAGTTGAAAAAAATAGTTGAAGATGAGTTGCTTGCCTTAAAACACTCTTTTTCTCATTTTAATAATGGAAAGGAATTTTTAGATACCGACCATTTTTTTTCTTACGATTTAGATCTTTTTGGCGAAGGTTCTCTGTTCCAGTTTTTAAACCGGACTTCGACAGTTAACGGCAAGCAACAACTTGCAAACTGGATAATTCGTCCTTCAACAAAAAAAGAGGAGATTGAAAAGCGACAGCAAGCAATTAAAGAACTTGCTATTATTCCGAACTGGCGATTACACTTTCTTGCAAATGGAGGTTTGTTTAAAGAAACAGAGGAGATGAATCATGAAATAAAAGCGTGGTCGGAACTCAAATTACCGTTAAATCGTGCAACGGGCATTAAATGGTTAATTAGGTTGTTACCTGTTGCTACTCTACTTTCTGTGATTCCTTCTGTTCTCGGAATCTCAGATTTATATCTGGTAATTACTGTATTGTCGCAATGGCTTTTAATGTACTTTTTTTGGAGAAAGATTACGCAGTATTTTGGTTTTTTTGGTCGAAAATCAGAACTACTTGCCAAATATATACAGTTGTTGAAATTTGTAGAAGAGCGTGAGTTTCAGGCAGAGTATTTAGTAGAATTGCAAAAGAAAGTACGAAAACCGGAACAGGCAAGTAAAGTTTTTAAACAATTAAAAAGTTTGGTAAAAGAGCTTGAATACCGCAAAAATCTTGTAGTTGGCTCTATTCTTAATTCTCTGGTTTTATGGGATATTCGTTGTGTTTACAAACTCTGGAAGTGGCACAAACACAATCATAAAAAACTTGCCGATTGGTTAAATGTTGTTGCCGAATTTGATGCACTTATAAGTTTGGCAAATTTCTCGAATAACCAACCCGAATTTACTTTCCCTGAAATTCACGAGGGCGGTTTCTCTTTTCGTGCTAAAAAACTGGGGCACCCGCTTTTAAAAGCCGATAAACGGGTTTGTAACAATTTGGAAATTAATGGCTGGAGTAAGGTAATTATTGTAACCGGGGCAAATATGGCTGGCAAAAGTACTTTCCTCCGCACGGTTGGTGTTAACCTCATTTTGGGGAGGATTGGTGCTCCTGTTTGCGCAGCAGAGATGACGATAACACCAATCAGTATTTATACAAATATGCGTACCACCGACTCGCTTTTAAAAGATGAGTCGTACTTTTTTGCTGAGCTGAAAAGAATAAAAGCAGTGTTAGACAGGCTTCAAAACGGGGAGCGTATTTTTGTGATTCTCGACGAAATGTTAAAGGGAACAAACTCGGTTGATAAGCTGAACGGTTCAAAAGAGCTAATCCGAAAATTGGTTGAATTTAAGTCGGTTTCGCTAATTGCAACCCACGACCTAAAACTTGCCGAAATGGAGCATGAATTTCCGCAGATAGTTTACAATAAATGTTTCGAAATAAAAATTGAAAACGATGAATTGATTTTCGACTATCTGCTGTCTGACGGTGTTACAAAAACTATGAATGCCACTTTTTTGATGAAAAAGATGGGGATTATTTGAAAAGGAGGGCCTACCCTAACCTCACGACTTTCGGGACAAACTCTCCAAATGAGGGGAATAAGAAAAAAATCATTGTAAGACAATTCTCAATTTGTGAATAATTGAATACTTAAATTGGTTGAAAATTAATTCTGTCTGAAAACTGCAACTGCGATTGGACAAACGTATTGTATTTTACACCATGCTTCAGCTTGTTGGTATGTAATACTAACCATAACAAGGCTTTAGCCATTAATCTATTTAGAGTCTGCTGATTTTCTAAAGTGCTAATTGCGTTGAATATTTCAGTGAGCTTGAAAAATATTTTGAAATAAAATCGTTTTTCAACTTTATGACCCAACTTTTGATTAAAGCAAAAAAAGCGGTGGAAAAATATTT
>JAJRSD010000082.1 GCA_024278975.1 Bacteroidota bacterium | reverse complement strand
ATTGGAAACAGAAAAAGTAAACTCCCCAAGAAACTCATTTAATACAGAATTCAAATTTTCCTGGCTGTAATTTTTTACAGGAATAAATGCTTCGAAACCGGTGTCGGTTTCAACAAAACTCTCGAAGCCAATTTCGCCTAACTGCGCAGTTAAAACATCGCATAACCACTCTTGAAACGGGGTGATATTTATTGTTATTTTTTTATAGTCCATTGTAAAATTTTGTTCAGAAACAAACGTATCAAAAAAAATGGGGGAAATAAAATTATAATTTGAGTTGTTGGATTATTGACCGTTGGTTAAAACCAACGGTAAAGGATAGCATTTTGAATAATAGTTATTGCTGCCAGCTTTATGCACTGTCGCCCTCTGGCAGGTATGTTACTTTCAATCACGACTACTCTAAATTTTATCGGATGCATCCTCCGGTTACAGGATAGATAGCTTATGTATTTGTACTTCTATACTTTAAATGCAGATTCCATCATTACCTGTTCTGCACTGGAAATATTCATTGAACTGGCTCGTTTCTTCCAGTGGCTTACTGTTTCTTTAGTCCTTTTTATATAGTTTACCGCATCTTCTTTTTTCCATCTAAAATAATCTGTTTCTTCTAATTTAAACCTAAGTGCTCCCATCCGGGTTTCATCATTTACTCCCAAAAGAAAATCTGATTCCAACAATCTTTTTTTAGGTTGTTTCGTTTTACGTGCGATAACAGATTCACGTCTCTCCATAAGCATTCTTCCCCACCTGTCAGGAGAAGAGTCCAGAAAAAGTCCAAAGTTGGGCTTGTTATCATTCAAATATTGAGGACCTCCAAATAACCTTAAATCCGGATCTATAACTTGTGCATATCCACTGCTAAGCCATGCATCATCATATTTAAAAGAAAAAACCTCTTCCCCTTTTGACCTCTCAGACCGCAACATTCCTACTTTTAATGTTGAGGGCAATCCGATCCAATCTGCAAATACAAGTATCTCTTTCATTATAATGATCTATTTTTTTTAGGTGCCCTTTTCTTTGTTATAAGTCCGGCATCCTGAAGTTTTCTACCCAGCACATCATCTTCAGCAATTTTTAATAAATCATTGGCCAATCCCAAAACGGACAAAACCCGTAAAAAAATACCTATTCCTATATGTTCACTCCCTTTCTCCACATGCCAGAGTGTCGATCGTGCAATATTTGCCCGCATTGACACTTGTTCGGTTGTTAATTTTCGTCTTAACCGGGCTAACTTTAGATTCTCTCCGAGACGTTCAAGTATTTTATTTTCTTTTGGTAATAGTTTTGCATTTTTTGCTTTCATAATGTCTCTATTTAAATACAAAGATAGCTAAAATGTTTCTATATGCAAACATTGTAATAGATGGTTTACTATTGGCAATTTTAGAAAATCAGTACAAAAACTACACTAGCCGTAGAAAGTTTAAAAGAACTATTTTATTATTTTTTGATGCAGTTACTTCTTCTGGTGTTTTTAAAAAACATGAAACGAGCATGGCAAGATTTGGCACACAGGTGGATGATTATAAGCGAGATACATATGTTGCCGTTAAAAAGAAATAATTATAAACATATGAAACAGTTAAATAAAGCAGGTGAAAACCTTGGGGGATTTTTACAACTGCCATATTCTCAGTAACAGAAATGGTTATTGGATTTTGGAAATTACTACGAAGAGGAAGCCGGTATTCAGCTTTTTGACATCAGGAACCGCATTGTAAAACTTCAATTGCAACTCATTAAAGCCAAACAACAGGACGATAGAAACCTCTTTAAACAAATATGGAATGAAGTTATCAGGTTGAGAAGCAAAATTACACCGTTTACTGCCAAATCAGGACTGCTTTTTACACTTGCCAATGCTTTCGATAATATTGAAAATCTTGGCTTCTCGTATATTGTAAGAGAATATGAGAAACAATCGCTGTTGACTTTTATGGTGGAAATTCTCAATTGGGTGGTGGATAAAATAGAGTATTGTTATTACCACATCGACCCGGAGAAACATGTATATTATGATGCCGTAAACGATGATTTTATAACTTCGTTTAATCATCAGGCAATTGAGCAACTGGAGAAGTTTGGATGGACAGTAATCCTAAAGTCGCACAGGAGAAATATTTACCACTTTTGCCCAATTCTTCACATTGTGGGTTAGCTCTTATATGGGTTAACCATGCAACACTCCCCCCGGCGGGACAAGCTTTGCAACTTCTTAAAAATAATACCATGTATAAAAATAAAACACTATTAATAACACACAACAAGGATATTATTAAATCTTTTTCATATAAAAAAGGGATATTTTAATATCTACACGAACAGTTATTTTTAAAATGCACAAACGATATTTATATAATAAGATACAATCTCATTTACCGAAAAAACATATTTCGTTAATAACAGGCTCACGACAGAATCTTTTACTCAAAATAGAAGAGGTATACTACATTTAAACGTTTTCAACTGGCTACTTGACACCGATGAAAAGTAAGAATAACCACTGACTTCAACAATCCTTCAACTAAAAGTTGGAGTTTCTTTTTAGCACAATTTAAACTTCCGCCCTGCTACAAATAGGTTGGTTCAATAGTTTTTTTGTGAAGCTCCAAAACCTAAAAGAGTACGCAGAACAAAAGCTCAAATCGAAGCTGATAGAATCGCAGACAAACAAGAAATCGAATCTATGCAAAAGCAAACAGATGATTTACCATATTAAAAATACTGCCCGGGAAACCGGGCTTTTTTTTGTCGTTATTAAAACAAAATTGTAAATGAATTCATCACTTACTCTTTCCATTTTCACACTCCCAAACATATTAAAACCCACGCTTGCAGAAGTTTAATGAATTTCACGAACTGCGTTCACCTTAAATAAAAATAAAACCAATAATAATTACTACATTTGTTTTCAGGAGTTGACGAGAAGGATAATCTATCAAATTATTTTTCCCCAAAAATAAAAATATGCAACTATTTCTAACTATTGGTGTACTGATTTTAGGGTTTATTACAGTTCTTACAGTAATACTTCCTGTATTATGGGTGGCACGGGCAAAAAAAATATTTGAGCCTTTTGAAAAACGAAAGATACATGCCGCAGTTGTTCCTCCTCCACTTGGTAGCATTGCAATTTTATTAAATAATACCGTTTGTATGCACAAAGCCAAATTTTATTGAAATACTACCTTTTATGCACAAAAGAACAAATTATAATAAACAATTCACTTCTCGCAACCCATAACCTGCCCCGCGATTTCACAAGGTCTGCGCCTGGTTATTTAAAGGATTAGGTAGATATTACGCAAACCCATAACGACAAAATAATGATAGGAAAGTTTATGAAGAATGATTACAAAATAGTAAATAATAATTTTAAAGAATGAAAAACCAATACAAAAATCAATTTCAAATATTTTATTTTACTCTAATATTATTATTGATATCAACACTCTCTTATTCGCAGAATATAGTTTTAAAAGGTGAAATTTATGACCAAAACGGAAACCCGGTAAAAACTGCATTTATTAAAAAGAGAGGAACCAAATTAGCCACCATATCAAATAAAAACGGTGAATTTAATTTTACTATTTCAAATTCTGATTCAGTACTTGTGATTAGTAAAAAAGGATATTACGATAAAGAAATATATTTGAAAGGTGAAAAAAGTATTACAATTGAATTAATTCAGATAGATAATTCTTACTTTAAAAATGATGAATATCAAACAATGGGGGGATTCGGGCAATGGAAAGATGCAAATAGTTCAAGCTCAATATCTCACTTTATTTTGGAAAAATATCATCATTCTAATAAAAACCTATTGGATATATTAGAAACAGTTCCAGGTTTAGTTGTTAAAAGCAAAAGTGGGCAACCGGGGGCAAGTGCATCTGTTTTATCTCGTGGATATGAATCGGTAATATCCAATCAACCACTAATAATAATTGATGGTGTTACAATAAACACGGGAATAAATATGCCCGATATTGCAGCCGGAATTTCGCCACTCGCAACTATGAATGTGAAAGATGTAATACGAATTGAGGTGTTGAGAGATGCCGCTTCGACTGCCATGTTTGGGTCGCGCGGGGCAAACGGTGTTATTGTTATCGAAACCAACCGGGGAACAAAAAGCCCTTTCGAGGTGAAAAACCATACACAGTTTGGTGTAAGTTTCTCGCTCCCCGGAGACAACCCGATGGAGCCGGTGCCTTATTTCGATTTAATAAACGAATCGTTGACAGCCGCTTCGATAAACCCCTTAATTTTCCCCGAAAACCCAACGGCAAAAAACTGGCAAGATGAAATTTCGAGACCAGGAATTGTTGCCAACCACACTCTGTCTTTTCAGGGAGGAGGCGAGAAATCGCAGTTTTATTTGTCGGGAAATATAAACCATACCACCGGCATTTTGCAGAAGTCGAACCTCCTGAACGGGGGAGTTCGTTTCAACTCATTTCATACAATTTCCAAATGGTTAGCGTTCAGTATAAATATTAATTATTCCGAAGCGCGACAAGAATCGCCGGGGCATAGCGAAAACGAAATGAGTGCCAACCCAACTACTTATGCACGTGCTTATCCTCCTCTTCCAAAAAATGAATTTCAGGAGATTCCTGAATTGTGGAACCTTTATGGCGGGCTCGACCCGCTTGAATTAATCAATCAGCAAAAGGCTGAGAACAAGTCTTCGTTTCTTTTGGGTGGGGTTGGGATGAAAATAAAGTTCTCAAATAGACTGACTTTTCATTCGAAAGTAAGTGGTGATTACTCTTATTATACAAAAAAAACTTTAATGCTATATCCTGTAAACCCTAACAGGGGAGAGCCCCTTAAACTGGAAAGTAACCGGGAGACTTCGTTGTACAACTGGGAGTTTAACAATTACCTAAAATACCAACAATTAGAAGGCAGTAGCAATTGGTTACTTTTATTGGGTTCGAACGAGTATTATTTAAATACAAGCGATCTGTTTCAATCCAATTTGTCCAAATATATTTCCCCCTCGCCCACACTCCTGGCTGCTGAAGGGAGGAACTCAAGAAGGGTGAGTGCACTTTACGCGAAATTACACTATGCTTACAACGAACGTTTCGATTTGTCGGCGAATTTCAGGAGAGAGAAAATTCTGAACCAGGAAGGGGTGGATCAATTTGGGTTGTTCCCATCGTTTTCGTCTGGTGTTTGGTTGAAGAAAATGGAAGGCAACGAAGATGCCCTTTTTTCGGGAATGAAAATATTTTTAGGATGGGGAGTTCCGGGAGCCAACAGGTTCTATGCCATTAATTATTTTAAAAATAATTTGAATGAACAGTTCTCCGCGAACCCTTCGCAAACAGGTATGCCAAAGTTCGACCCAAATGCAAGATGGGAAGTAACGGAAGAGTGGAATATCGGTCTCAGGACAGTTTGGTTTAATGGTGATTTAGATTTTAAAGTTACCTATTTCGACCGAATGAGAGACAATGTTGCCTATTTAACCACAGAAAATATTGATGATACCGTCTCCCCGAAATGGAATTATACGGGAAGGGTTTTTAACTCGGGATACGAATTGGAATTGTATTACAAAAAGAGTTTCAAGAAATTTGGGCTATTTGGTGGGTTTAATATGCAGATAAACAGTAGTAAGGTTTTGACTCTTGGCGAATCGAATTCAGGAAAAACAGGTTATTATCCACAATATGCAAACAGGGAAATTCCAATAACGGTTTTTAGGGAAGGAAATGCTCCGGGAGCTTTCTGGGGCTTTATAAACGAAGGGGTTGTGGGAAGAGAGGTAATTAATTGGGCGGACAAAGAAAGTGTAAAATCGGGTGTTTATGCCGGCGGAAATCCCGAACGTGGCGATTATAGGTTTAAAGACCTCGACAATAATGGGATTATCGATGAGAATGATATGACCGTTATTGGGAATCCGGCACCAGCAACAACTTACTCAATTAACGGTGGGGTTATTTTCGATAAGTTTGACATGACTTTTGTCCTCGACGGAACTTCCGGTGGCGATATTTTAAACCTCAACAAAACAGTGTCGGAATCAACCGGAGGGTACAATAACCGTTCGGCAAGGATGAACGGACGTTGGTCGGAAACGAATACAACTGGAAATCTTGCCCGGGTGCAATATCTCGATCCGAACAATAACAACAGGGTACATTCGGGAATGGTGGAGAAAGGCTCTTATTTCAGATTCAACAAAATTGAAGTGGGCTATAATTTTAATTTTAAAAATGAGAAAAAGAACCGGGTATATTTATCGACGCACAACCTTGTAACCTTTTCGACCTATACCGATGGAGCACCACTCTTTATTGGAATCAACAATAACAGGGGTGTCGATTTTGGCACTTATCCCTTCCATTCGACTGTATTAATAGGATTACAACTCGGGATTTAGTTACCCCACCTGATCTTCCTTTATTTTTAGCACTTTTCGTTTACTTTTCTCTTTATCTTTTTCGCCATAACCATACCCATAACCGTAGCCATAACCGTAGCCATAACCGTAGCCATAACCGGCATTTCTGTTTCTGCCCCCCTTTATGTTATTAATAATTATTCCAATACCTTTTAACTGATGTTTTGACATCTCGTCGAGGGCAGTTTCCAGACCTTGTTTATGCGTGTATTTATGGCGCACAATAAACAGGTTTGAGTCTATAACTTCGTGCAATTGAAAAAGGTCGGCAACAAACCCTATAGGAGGTGTATCCATGATAATTACATCGTATTTCTCTTTCAATTTTTCAATTAATTCGTAAAGTTTGCTGTCGGCTAACATCTCTGCCGGGTTGGGAGGTATAGGACCGGCAGGAATCAGTTTTAGCCAGGGGTGTTTTGTTGCAAAGGTAATCTCATCTATCCCGGATTCTCCGATAATGTAATTAACAACCCCTAAATCAGATTTCAACTTAAACTCTTCACTCATTTTTGAATTGCGTAAATCCAAATCGAGAATCACCGTTTTTTTGTGTATAAGCGCGAATGAAGAGGCAATGTTTATGACATTGTACGATTTTCCCTCTTTTGGGAAAGTAGAAGTTACCGAAATAACCGGATGCTGTTTTCCTTTGGTCATTAAATTTAACTTATTCCGGATGGCACGGTAAGGTTCACTTGCAGGCGAGTTTGGCTTGTCAAGAACAAGTGTACGACTTGCAAACTCTCTCTCATTATGAAAAACGTGTCCAATAATAGGGAAATTGGTCATCGCTTCAACCTCTTCCTGACTCTCAATTTTATTATTGAAAAAATTGCGCAGAAAAATAATTCCCATAGGAAAGCCCAAACCTAACAGCAGAGCAATGATGTAAATAATTTTTGTTTTGGGTGCAACCAAATTACCTCCCGCAGCTATCTCAATTACCTGACTGTCGGAGGTGTTAGATGCCATTGCAATTTGCGCTTCCGAAAGCTTTTGTAAAAGAAAAGTATATATCTCGTTATTTAACTTATAGTCGCGTTCAATGTTCACATAGTTTCGCTCGGTAGCCGGCAGTCGGCGCACCTGATTTTCCAAACGCCTAATCCGGCTGTTTAAATCTGTTAAAGCAATGTCAGATTGTTGTATAATATTATTTGTATTTTCGAGTAATGAGATTTTAACACTTTCAATCTGCGCATTTAACCGGAGAATAGTAGGGTGCTCAGAATCTTGCCTGATTGAAGTCTGGCTCGATTTCTGGGTAATTAAATCATTCAACTGAAGTATAAGGCTATTCAGCAACGGATCCTGTATTCCCATAGCCGAGGGTGCAACAACCGTTTCAAGCTCCTGGTTTTTCACAATGTAGTCTTTTAAATAGTGGTAATACTTATTTTGTGTTACCATCGCTACCCTTTCGTTGTCCAGTTCGGTCATTTGGTTCAGCAATTGTTGCGACTGCAAAGAGATGTCTAAAACCTGATTCTCACTTTGAAACGATTCCATGCGTGTTTCTGAGATGTTCAACGAATCGGAAACACTCTGCAATTGCGAATTTATAAACTGAATGGTACGATTAGCATTTTCATTCTTTTTGCTCAGGTTGTCAATCTGATAAACTTCGGCCAGCTTATTCAAAAAATCAATTGCTTTTCCCATATTGTAATCGTGCAGTAAAAGTTGTATTATGGTGGTGTTGTCGTCGGGCAGCGAAACTTCTAAGGCTTCACGATATTTTTCTACTAAATAGCCGGTGCTGTGGAAACGAAATTTATAGGTGTTAGCTGCATTCGGGTTGAAATGTTCGTTCAGCAAAATTTTAAATGAGAAAACTTCCGATGTTAAACGAACACCCGGCTCAATGGTACGGCTAAAAGAGATAGTAGACAAAGTTTTAACCACATTGTTTTCATCGTAATTATATACTGTTACATCTTCCAAATCAGCCGATATTTGTATCTTCCCATCGGGCTGAATAGCGAGATAAAAATCCGATTCCAGCAATTGTGGGTGTTTCCTGTCCCATATTACCCGAAAAGGAATTGATTTGTAGGCTTCGGTTTCTTTAATTCTCCCTAAACTGTAATAACTAATTTCAAAATCGAGCTTTTGCAGTGTTTTTGCAACAATGGGTGTCGAGCTGATAATAACCACCTGATTGTAGATATTCCGCATGCTGTTCATTCCGCCAAGACCTTGAAAAACATTGGCCTGCGAACCCAGTTCTCCGAGAACCCCGGAAGATTTTCCATACTCCTCTTCAAAAAGTATAGTCGATTTTACTTCGTAAACCGGAATGGTATATCGGTTATATAGATAGGCAATTGCTCCGGCAATGAGACTGCATATTACAAACCAGTACCAGTTGCGTAGTCCTACAAAAATAATTTTTTTAATATCGATGGAGTCATCAACATCCATTTGCTGAAACTCTTGCCTTTTTATTTCTGTTTGAGTCATTATTTTAAAAAGTTTAGCATGAGTAATATTACGGTTGTAATAGAGGCTGTAATAGCAACTGGAGCAGCATAGCCTAAATTCTTCGCCCCATAAACCCGTGTACGGTGTTCCACGTAAAGCACGTCGTGTGGCAATATGTAGTAGTAGGGAGAATTTATTAAATTTGGATCGGTAAGATCCATTTCATAAATGTGCTTTCCATCCGAAAGTTCCCTGATAAGTTTAATGTTTTTCCGGTTTCCCCAATCGGTAAGGTCGCCCGCCGTACCCAAAGCTTCGAATATTGTCAGCCTGTTTTTAACCATTACCTGCTGGCCGGCACTTTTAACTTCACCCAAAACAGTGATGGTCCGGCTCACCTGTTTTACAAACACCGCCGCCCCTGTCAGGTACTTATCAACCTCTTTCTGAATTGTTTCTTTAACCTCCGAAACTGTTAACCCAATCACTTTTATCTCACCAAGATAAGGATAATCAATTATTCCCTCTTCATTAACTAAATAAGTAACTAACTCCATACTGCTCTCGTTACTTGCATTTGTTGTTTGGTAACTATTTAAATTTAAAAAAGCAACATCCATTGGATTATCGCTGATTACCTGAATAAACAGTTGGTCGTTTTCACGAATTTTATATGCATCAGGAATGGGCCCGTGTTCATAAATTTTTCCGGTTTCTATATCATTTATATAAACTATATCCTGTAATGGCGTGCTGCACGACGAAATAAAAACTGTAACAGCTATAAAAAAAATGATGTTTCTCAGACTTAATCGGTTCATGGATTACACTATTATTGATTAATGATTATTGATTAATGATTATTGATTAAGCCCCAAATGTAATAAATAAATATTGACCGTCTAAATCATAAAAAGATAAAAATAGTTACAGTGGACTTCGGAGTGTAGTTGTGGGTTAATTATTTGCCGCATGAAAAGGGAAATAGCAAGTGGCTCTTCCTCTTGCTGTGCGGAGCTGAAGCTGTTGAATAAATTTTTAGTGAACGCAGTTCGTGAAATTCATTCAACTTCTGCAAGCGTGGGTTTTTATGTGTTTGGGTATTAAATGAAAGGACAATCTAAATAATGATAAATTGGTATATTTTTTATTTAGTTTCAATAACGACAAAAAAAAGCCCGGTTTCCCGGGCAATTTCTTTAGTATGGAAGTTCATAGTTTACTTATCCATTTCTAATACACTTAGTTCCGGTAAATTCAGAAAATCAAAGTCCCTTAAGTATTCGGGTCGATATCCGGAAAGTAAAGTTCCGTTAAGTCAGTAGGCTCTTTTTAGTTAATGTTGTAGCCGTAATTTCAAAAACAGTGGCAGAAATACAACAATCGCCACCATCGAAAAAATAAGCCCGCCCATTGCCCCAACGGCAAAAGCAAACCAAAATACCTCTTGCTGACCACCCCAAACAAACGGAATTAGCCCGAGAACAGTAGAAAGAATTGTAAGTGTGATAGCAACTATTTTTTGATTAAATGCCTTTAAATAAGTTTTAATTGAAATCGGTTTTTGCATGCGGTAAACCAGGTTATTAAAGTCGTTGATAATATAAATTGCAGCGTTTACAACCAGTCCGCTCAGCAGAATAAATGATGCAAATCCGCCCTGGTCGAAATTAAAATCGAAAAGATAAAAGGTGAGAAACACCCCGACAAACGAGATGGGAATCAGACTAATTACCGCCAGCGGTTTTAGCAGCGACTCGAACAGAATTGCCGTAATAAAATAGATAATCACAATAATCAGCAACAGCAGAAAATACTGCTTTTTGTCTTTTTGGTTCCAGTACCAGTACGAGGTTGGTTTTTCGGCTTTGTAGCCCAGCGGCAGCAGTTCGTTTATTGCTTTAACCTCCCGCTCCTGCACCATTTTTGCCAGCGGACCGGGCCCGATAAAATTGTAGTTGAGGTATAAATAGTAAACCTGATTTTTTTTATAGATAATTTTTCCGGCCAACCGTTTCTCAATTTTCCCTGCCTGCGATAATTTCTTTTGCCCCATTTCGGTCTCAACCGGCAGGTTGTAAAAATCCCATTTGTTATACACGTTATTTTCCGACGAAACCAAAATCACCGGCTGCAATTCGGTTTGGTTATAAAACGGGTTGAGGTTACGTTTATAAAGCTGTGCAAAAAGTGTATTTGTATAATCGGAGTAGCGCAGGTTTTCTCCGGCAAGCCGGTTTTTATCTACCTGTAAATTGTATTCGTAGCGAGTATTCGACCGCCAGTTGTTTGAGCTGGTAATCTCTGTTTTTTCAACTCGTCCTTTGCCATTTTTAATAAGCGTTTGTTCCAACTGTTCTGCATATTTATAAAGCTGGTCGAGGTTGTAACCGGTGAGCAGAATATGGCTGTTTTTATAATCCATATTGAGCGCATTCGAAAAACCTTTACCTACACCGTAAACACTCCAGTCCATTCCACCAAGAGAAATGGCTTTTGCCTCCACCTGGCTTTTCAGCAAAAACGGGAAAGACGATTTCTCTGCCTCATCGGTAAACTGAATTGTAATAGACGAACTTTTGTAGCCCGTTATCCGTGTTTCGAACTGTGCCACTTCGGGAAACTGACTGATGTACTGTTCCATTTTACGAACCGACTCGTTTAGCTGATGAATGGTGCAGCCCTCGGGCATTCTACCACGAACGTATAGAGTTGTCTTCCCGGGGTCGGAATAGAAACTGCCTTCGAAAACGTGTTCGGTAAACAGGCGCAATGTTCCTCCCAGCACCTTTTCGAGAATGGGTTTTATATCCGACTTAAAAGTTTCGGCGCCCAGTGTTTTATTGTAGATTTCGGCAAATCTGGTTTCGGTTTCAATCTCGTCGGGGAGCGTTGAAACAGGAAGCCCGAAACCCAAAATGGCAAGTATAAAAAATGCCCATTTAAACTTTTTACCAAAACGGATAAAAGCAGAATAGAACCGATTGGTTTTTACGATACGTTTCAGTACCCGCCGCGATGCCGGTTTCGGTTTTTTATGGTAAATATTTTCCATTAACGCCGGAACAAGAAACAGTGCCACCAACAACGAAACGGTAAGGTTAATCAGCATTACATAGGTAAAATCTACCAATAAAACTTTCTGGTTATCCTTTAAGAAAAACACTACCGAAAGTGCGCCCAGCGTAGTTAAAGTTGCCGCCAGCAGCGAGATAAAAACCCGCAACCCTTTTTGCCGTTGCAGGTGGCTTACCATAATTATGCTGTTGTCGATTATTATACCAAACGACACGGTAATTCCGGCAAGCGAATAGATATGGATTTCGACTTTAAACAGGTAATAAAACACGGCAGCAATTAGCAGGTTGGCTGCCAGCGAGAGCGAAAGCACACCGAGAATGCGGAACGAGCGGCTTGCCACCAACACAAAAAGCAGCAAAATAATTAGTGAAAAAAGGGTGCGCAGCCCTATTTTACGGAGTTCGTTTTTTATAAATTCGGTACTGTCGGATGCAACGCGCACACGGTAACCGGGTGGAAGTTGCTTTTGTATTTCGGTAAGTTGTGTATGAATTTTATTGGCAAGTTTTACCTGGTTTTCGCCCTGTGTTGCATATACAACAAGGTTGATGGTATTTTTGCCGTTAATGCGGTAGTACGATGTGGGCGGTTTCTCTTTTAGTTTTATGGTGGCAACATCGGAGAGTTTTACCACCCTGCCATTTTTATTCGAAATGGCGAGGTTGCCCCATTTTGCAGGTTCTATAAATTTTGTGGTTGCCAAAACCGGAACCGATGTGTTGCCCCGTTCGTTTTGGTTACCAAGGAACATTTTTTTGCCCAACCGGTTTATCACCGCACTTATTTCGGCGGGGGTTATTCCAAAGTTTTTTAGCAGTTCGGGGTTGTAGCGCACTTCCCATTGGTTGGGCGTGGCACCAAAAAGCGAAATATCGGCAATGCCCTCAATTTTTAGCAGCTCGGGGATTACCTGATTTTCGGCAATGTTTTTTATGTAGTGGGTAGATGAGTTGGCGTTGAGAGTTAGCACCATTAACGACACCTGCTCTTCGTCGCGCTCGGTGTTGGTGGTAATTTCGGGGTAGCTCATTTCGTTGGGCAAGTTGCTGCGCAGTTGGCGGATTAGGGTAGAAACCTCGTACCGTTTTTGGTTTAGGTCAACGGTTTTGTCGAACTTTAAAGTTACCCTGCCACTGCCAACTGCCGATGTTGACTCGATGGATTCGATACGGCTGATTTTACCCAAAACACCCTCTATTTTTGCGGTCTCCTGCTCTATTACTTTTGGCGATGCATTTGCCCAGCTAAACTGAACACTTAGTTGTGGCAGGTTACGGCTCGGTTTAAACCGGATATCGAGCATGGGAATAAAAGCAATGCCTATAATCATAAGTGCCAGAAACACTACAATTACCGAGAACGAGGAGAATGCTTTTTGAGTTTTTACCGGTTGCATGTTGCAAGTTACAGGTTTATTTTTTGTTTTCGGCAATTTAACAAAAAGTGTGCCTTGCTGCACACTTTACTCTATCTTTTTAAAAATCCTATCCCAGTAGAATTTGCCGTTGTGGTAGTTAAAAAGAACGAACACTGCTTTACCTATTATATTTTCTTCGGGAACAAAACCCCAACCGCGAGAGTCGAGTGAATTGGAGCGGTTGTCACCCATCATAAAATAGTAGTTTGTGCTGAACGTGTAGCTTTCAACCGGGATTCCATTGTGGTAAACCGTATTATTTGCAAGATTAAATATTTCGCCAGTGAAATTGTTGAGGTATTCTTTATAAAGTATAAAATTATCAGGTATTAATTCAATTTGCATTCCTTTCTGAGGAATTACAATAGGACCGAAATTTTCGAAAGTCCACAAGTATTGTTTGTTGTACGGATAAGCTTTCGGCACAGAATCGGAATAAGCTATTGAAATGTATAGAGAGTCGATACAATCTGTATTTTGTAAAGTTTGAAACTGTTGCTTTGTTAATAAAACCTGTTGTGTTGTACTGCGTTGGTTATAGTTAACAATGAGCCGGGGCAACCCTAATCTGGCAGACATAATGAGGTATCTTTTTAAATTGTTAACATTGATGTTGTATTTTAGTTTTGCTGTTTCATATACTTTTATCTTTTGATTGTTGCAAAAAATAACACTATTTTTTATTTGTAGGGTTTCTCCCGGTAATCCAACGCATCTTTTTATTAATAATTTCCCACGGTTACTGGGCATATTGAACACAATAATATCTCCCTTTTTTATCTCGGAGAAACCTTTTAAACGGTGGTATTCATACCAAACCGAGTCAATATGAGAACGGGCTTTTTTATTTAGGTAAAATGCTAGGTTTACCCACGGTATTTCGAATGGCGAACGTGGCAAACGTGCTCCATAATTAAGTTTGTTCACCAAAACCTTATCGCCGGGCAAAAGTGAATTTTCCATCGAACTGCTGGGAATGGTGTATATTTCAATAAGGAAAATTCGCATAGATATTGATATTGAAAAAATAATGGAGATTATGACAAGCAATGTAATTATTGTCCTTTTACGAAATAACAGAAAAGGCTTAAAACTAACAAATGTTGATAATAATCTACGAAAAACCATCTATTAAATTCAATTAATATCTACGAATAAATTTTCACAAAGAGGATATGTAAACTCAATTAAATAATACTTTTTCAAACATTGTTTCTAAATATTGATCTGTTAAATTCGGATTTATTCGTTCAGGAATAAATGTATTTGATATGATAAAGTCTAAATTAATTGTAAAATAATAGGGGATATTATATCGTTCAATCTCCAAACAGAGGTTATTATTTGGAACAATGTAAATAGGAATACCTAAATCCATTGAACGATAAGCAATAATTTCATTTCGAAGATACTTATAATAAGCAATAAATATAATTCTACCATCAATCTTATGCTCAGTTGACAATCTCCTAATATTTTCTATTTCCTGATTCACACATGCCCCACAATTCATTACGGAATATCGAAACACTAATGTTTTACTAAAAATAACATCTGATAAATTAAGGGTGTCGCCATCTATATTTATAATTCTTAAATTGCCATTTAATACAGAAAAATCATTTGATTTAATCATTTTATTCTTTCCAAAACAATTATCAATTTCCTGTGTCAATTTTCCAATTACTAAATCTTTTTCATATCCATTTTTTTTCTGGGCTAAATAAATCTCGCCAAAAGCAATGCATAATAAAAAAATGATGATTATCCAAATAAACAATTTACATTTTATTATTATCTTCAAAAAAACTGAATTTCTTTTCATTTCTGGTCTCTTAAATATGCAATCATTAATATTGGATTATCCATAATATTACTATTTTCAACCATCTGAAAAAGTTTATTCTTTTGATCTGACTGATTAAAACTATTAATATCATTATTTAGGAGTTTTCTTTTGATCTCGAAACCATACACAATAGAAAAAACTTTGTTCATCCCAACATACCCTTGTGGCCAAAATGCTAACCCGCCATCTATATCATTAAAAAATGCAAAATGATGATCATTATCCTCATTCTCATAGTGGATATTATACAAGTCTTTTGTTTGTTTATCATAAAAAATATGTTTTAACCGTTTATTATATCCAACCCTAAAAAAGAAATATCTGTTAGTTTCAATAAATCTCCATAAATGTGCAAAATTATCAGATTCTTTCCTTTTCTTTTTGGCAGATTCCAAAATATATTCAATTGGAAATTTATTTTCTCCAAGTTCTATATAGTAAGCACGAAATGCATTTTTTTGATTGGGAATCCTCCATATCATATTATACTGATATTCCCAATAAGAAAGAGTATCTGAGAAATTATAGAATTGAGCAATATTGCCCAATCCAAGTTTGTCATTTTTTTCAATATATTTTTCCCATTCTCTGTAAACTAATTGATTTAGTTGCTTCCCCTGAGTATCTAGTACTGAAAGAGTGAAATAATTTGTCAGATTCCGACGCCCTTTTCCACTACCAAAAACAATATATTTATCTTGAAGAACGGATAATTGCAATGGCCAAAAATCGATTTTTACAGATTTGATAAATTTATTATCAAATGAATAAAACAGTAAACTCTGCTGCGCAGCACTATATATTAGTACCAATCTCTGCTTTTTCAATAGTGTAAAGTTATCAATACGGCTAAATTCTCCATTCCCTTTCCCTTGTGCTCCTATTTTTGTAATAAATTTGCCATTGAATTTAAAGGATAATAATTTATTCCTATCAGATATAAAAAGCCTATCTTCTGCAAACTGAATGTATTTTTCGGGCTTTCTAATATTGCCGATAAAACAGTTACTGTCTGTTTGAAGACAAACGTATGATATGCTATCTGCAATATAACTCAATGGAATTTTATCATCGCGGACATATGCTTTGCTAATGTCAATTGATTTATAATTATTTTTATCTAAGTCATTTTCCTTACAAGAGAACGTGCTCAGTAATATTGCTATAATTAAATATTTTCTATGACTCATCAGGAAGTATATTATTGTATTCTTTCGGAAACCCTCCATAATTATGAATGTCAATGACTAGGTTATAAAAAAATAAAACAGATGCTCACAATCATCCCAAAAGCTAATTGTAAGCACTGTTTCAATAATTATTCAATGCACTCAGTTTCGTTACAACTCGACCCCAACGATGAATATTCGCAACATCGACTAACTCCACACTTTACTCCAAGATTGTCATAACAATTCGTAAATTCAAAACAAGGTGTCATATCATCTGAATAATATTGGGCATCTGTACATGCTTCAACATCATAAACCGCAAAGGCATTATTTATTTGATTTAAGCAATTTGAGGCAAGAATCAAATAGAATAATAGGATTCCCACAAATGTTAAGATTATTTTCATTTCTTTTATTTTAATTAATTGTTATAATTGTTTTATTAACAAATGTATTCATAGCAGTATTGTTCGAACCCAGTACCTTGTTCGCAACCCTGATTTTTCCCACAGGCAACACCATTTTCATAACACTCTTCTCCATAAATAATTGTATAAGGTCCATTATCATTGAATTCAGAAGATGTGTAACATGCGTCAACACCAGCATGTGCCATTTTTATATCTACTGAGCATTGGCTATTAGAAATATTAATATCGATATCTGAAGAAACAAAGAATCCAATTGCAAACGCTACTATAAATAATGTAAAAAATTTATTTCTCATTTTAATCATTTTTAAAATTATATAGAATTAGACTTGATTTATTATTTCACAAGTTTAAAATAAAATACAAAATATCCCCTTTTTACAAAGGGCTAAAATACAATTAAGAACAATCTTTTTTGCGGGTAAACAATCCGGTGGTTAGCCGTGTTGTTTTTTCTATTTTTCTTTTTGTTTATTTCGTTATCTTTGTCACATCACCTCACTTTCTTTGGTTAGGTGCAAGGGCAGCAATCTAAATTACTATAGCGGTAAAGGTTTGCCGCCCTCTTTTTTTGCACCATTTAGTTTATGTTATTTGTAATATATTGGTGTAAGTTTTTATTGTCAATTTCTTTTGTTTTGTATGTTTATCTCAATTTGTTAGCTGTTAACTTTTTTGCCGGGGTTGGAATAAATTCCGTCTCTTGATTTTCTCTCCGCATATTTGCAACCGGGCCGTATTATTTTGTAAATCAGCTACAATATACAACCTATTTTTTTTTTCAAAATTAAATGGGGTTTTATTGTATAAATATTTATTATAAATAGGGGCAGCAGGTTAATTACTTTTAGCGGGTAACGGTTTGCCGCCCTTTTTTTGTACCGTTTTTTTAGTTTAAAGTTTTTAGTTTGCCTTTTGAGGCTGGTTTTGTTTTTGGTAGTTGTTTTACCCTTTTGTCTTCCGACATTTCCCCTCGCAGAGGGGAAAAACGTCCTAAACATGCTTTTCGATTAAAATCTATTTTCTTGCACTAAAACTTAGTTTGTAAATCTTTCCCTTTTTAAGGGAAAGTGGCGAAGCCGAAAGGGTAAAAAAAAACAATTTATTTTAGAACTTTCCTGTGTTGCAAAATATTTTACGTTTGTTTTTTTGTGCTGAATTCCTGAGTGTCATGTTTTTTGTTTTTTCGGGTTGTTTTGTGTTTTGTTTTTGTAGTTTGTGTGTGCAAGGTAAAACAGTTTTTTGGTTTATACAAGAGAAGAGAAGAGAAGAGAAGAGAAGAGAAGAGAAGAGAAGAGAAGAGAAGAGAAGAGAGGCTAATTTGGATTTGTTCTAAATTGGTTTTTTAAAGCCTAAACAAACGAGGGGTTTACTTTTTAGTGTTTGTATAACCAGTTAAAGTCATGCGATACAATCGCGCGGGAGCGGAGGATTATAATCATGCAACACAGAGTTAGTATAAAACTTGCAATACAAAATGACCGATAAAATCAGTTTTAATTTGATAATTAGTGGCTTCATCTTAATTAACAATTAATTAAATATGGTTGTGATTTAAATTTAATAAAAAAATCTTTTTTTTACATTTTCCAAATATAAATCGACTAACTCAGGAAACATTGTATCCGGAATAAAAACCATATTTGCTTCCTTGTTTTTATTTACTACAAATAAATATGGTACTTTTTTTTGTTCGATTGGCATTCCAAGGTTATTGTCCAAAAAATTGATAGTGCTTTTACCGTAAAAGTTTTGTTTAAATTTCGGATTAAGCTCAGAACTCATAAGAATTATTCTGTTATTTGAAGAGAAATCTGTAAAATGGTATTTTAATTTGTCAACAATAAAATTGATACAAGCATCACAGGAATAACCTGAAAAACGAAAAACAAGAGTATTGTCATATATTAACTCATTAAGATCATAAATTTGTGTCGAGTCAATACCAATATATAGATTACAATCATTCAAAGGATACATATCATTTTCCAGCGATGCTTCATAAAACATTTTCCTTATTTCATAATATTCGACATTATCCAAATCTTCTTCTGCTTCATATAAATTTTCGAAAAAGACACAGTATATAGTCGAAAAAAACAACAATAAAAGAATAGATATAAAAATTGCATTATTTTTTATTTTCATTTGCAAAAATTTGGATTTAACTTATAAGAAATAATAATCGGATTATCATTTGGATTAATTTTTTCAAGGACATGCCTGTTTGTTTCTGTCAAAAATTCCGGCTTAACAAAATCCGATATTTCAAACAGCGAGATATCAATGGCAGAAAGATAGTGGTCCATGGATGAAAAAGTGTAAAAGAATGGAAATATTACATCCTCTTCGTATTTATCAAATAGAATGTATCTTTTAGTCTTTTTATTAAGCACTAAATGATTATAATTCTTATCATATCCGAAAATTGTAAAAATTGTATTTTCATTTTCAAGATTCATATAAAAAGGATAAACAAACGAATTATTCCCTCCCTCTTTAATCAGTGTTAAATATTTATCAATGGATTCTTTTTTAGATTTGATTTTTTCAAGTTCAATATTTAGTGATCCAAAATCCCAGGTAAACTCCTTAATAATTTCATCACCCTGAATCTTATAAATGGAATTAGAAAAATTCTCTTTCAAATGAATTTCATTATTTAATGAATACATAGGAAAATATGTAGTAAATGATTTTGTTAAAACATTGTCAGGAATATTATACGATAATGAAATTAATTCATTTTTTACTCTATCAAATAAAAACAATCTATCCTTTTCGGTCATGCAGTAAAGTAATACTTTATTTTCTGAAATAAATTTTAAAAAGTGCATTACCTTTAATACATCTGGTACTTTATAATTTCTTATAAATTTTCCTCTTTTGTCATAAACATAAATAATACCCCACGGTGACAATAATTCTATATTACCTGAATATTGATTTATTTCAAAATCTGATATTTCGGTATATTCTCCTGGACCATTACCCTTTTTATCTATTTTATTTAGAAACTTCCCGTTAAGGTCAAATATGAATACAGCTCTTTGTTTTTTATCCAAAACATAATATTTTTTGTTGTTTTGAACAATTTTTGTTAATCTACCTATTAAAACAGAATCACTGGTTTCTAAAGGAATTAAATCTATACTCAGAAAGTGCTCCTTTATTGATACGTTCTCCTTTTGCTCAATATTGATTAAAATATTATCGGTTTTGGTTTTGCTACATGAAAAAAGCCATAATGATATAAGCAATACAATAATAAGGTGATAAATTCCTAATTTAATATGTTCTTTCATTTTCATTTTTCTTATAAAATTATCCTGCGTCCAAATAGTAACAGGATAATTTGAATTTTCACCAACAAACATCCATCGGATTTCCTGTTGCTTCACAGTCCGAGAGAATCCACATAAACCAGATTTGTTCATAACAAACTCCACTACCTCCTGTGTTGCAGGTAATCGTAACTTCAGGAAGTTCTTCAGCCTTTGCTGATTTTGTGGATAGAACAATTACATTTAAACATAACAATGCAATTACAAGAAGTGCAAATGCTTTTATTTTTTTCATTTTAATAATTTTAAAAAAACTAAATTATAAACTTTTTCAAATCTCCTTATTTAAGGCTAAAATACAATTAAGAACAATATTGTTTGCGGGCAAACAACCTCGGGTTTGAGCCGTGTTGCTTTTTCTATTTTTCTTTTTATTTATTTCCTTATCTTTGTCACATCACCTCACTTTCTAAGTTGGGCGGTACATTAGGGGCAGCAAACTAAAATTACTTTAGCGGTAAAAGTTTGCCGCCCTCTTTTTTTGCACCATTTAGTTTATGTTATTTGTAATATATTGGTGTAAGTTTTTATTGTCAATTCCGGGTTTAAAGTTGCCTGTTGGCGGGTTCTGTTTTTTTCTGTTGTTTTAACTATCGAGATTTTATTAGCTCGTCAAACAATTCGAACCTTTTCAAACGTTTCAAACTCTTTTTATTCCTTTCCGGGGTTACAAAATATTTTACGTTTGCTTTTTTGTGCTGAATTCTCGGATGGCATGTTTTTGTTTTTCAGGTTATTTTGTGTTTTGTTTTTGTAGTTTGTGTGTGCAAGGTAAAACAGTTTTTTGGTTTATAGAAGAGAAGAGAAGCTAATTTACATTTGTTCTAAATAGATTTTTTTGAATGCTAATTTCGGGAGTTGGTTATATTTAGGTGGTTTTTTGATGGAGATTGTTTTAGACTTATTAAATAATTGGAGTTTTTCTCACCCCGTTGTTTTTACACAAGAAGCTATTCTATCTTTTTTAAAAACCTGTCCCACCTGAATTTACCGTTGTGGTAGTTGAGATGAATTTATTTTGCAAAAAATTCAATCAATGCATATCTATCATTTATTTCATCTGGTTCCTCAAGAAACAACAAACTATCATCGCTATCCGTCAAAAACATTGACAACAGAAATCGGGGGTTGCTTTTTTTGCTTATATCATTAATATACGATGGATTGGGAAAAACGTTGATATGTTTACTTTCTCCCTGTAAATTACAAACTGATAACAACCTATTATTTTTCATACTGTATTCAATAACAATATTTTTCCCGTATTGACGAATATTTTTTATATAGTTTATTTTTTTCAATTCAATAAAAAAATCATACCCATAATCGTTATACAAGTCTAGCAATTCACTTCGTTTTAAGAAGTGGTTTGCTTTTATATACTTCCCAAATCCAAACTGCTGATTTGTGCAGTTATAATTAACAAATGAGTTAGACATTCCAAGAGGAAATATAATTGAGGAATCTATTTTAACAAACTGAACAGGTTTTAGTGTTAAGAATGGAATCTCTTTGTTTAAAAATTCTTTAATTATATTTCCATCATTGTTTATAAGTGTCAAAGAATTAGGGTTCTGTCCAGTCATTAAAAGAATTTGATTATTTTTTAATTGTATAAATTTGTTTATCACAAAAGGCAATTTTATAGCATTCGATAATTGCCAATTTCTATTAAACTTATAAATTTTTATTTGAGAGAAATCAGCTAACCAAATAACAAGTTCTCCATTCTCCTCATAAATATCAAAATCTTCAATTCGGTTATATTCTCCGGGGCCACCTCCTTTTTTGTCGAGAATAGAGATAAAATTGCCATCATCGTCGAACTGAAAAATAGTTTTATCGTCGGAAAGTATAAAGAAGTTGTTGGCTCGTTTTACCACTTTGTTTATCCGTCCAATCGAATACCCCTGTGCTTCATTAAGATTAATTATCCGAAAGTCTGTTCCCAGCAATTCTGATATTTTCAGGTTTTCGGTTTCACTTTGCGAAAAATTGGTAATTAGATATGAATTCGTATCCTGTTTTTCAGAACAGGAACATAAAATTGTTAAAACTACCGTTATGTATGCTATAATAGTAAATATCTTCATTTTAATAGTCTGTATTATTTCAGTGTGCAAACAATTAGAACAGAGTGATTATCTGTTGAGTTAAGTCTTTTAAGTAACTTATTTATTACTTCAAACTCAGATTTTTTTTGAGTTGATTTATAGTGCTCCAGCAAGCTTTTTGCATCAAAAATAAAATAAAGACTATTTTCGCCACTCCCTTGTATTGAAGTTGCCGGAGTTTCGGTTTCTAATTCATCAAAAAGCTTTTTAAATTTTACGATGCTTTTAGATTCTATGTCAAGCGCATAATACATTTTTTCTTCTCCTTTTTTTGTTCTGAAAAAAAGTTTGCTCGAGGCAAAACTAAAACTGCTGATACGAGTTATATATTTCCCTGATTTTAACATCTCTGCGTATGACCTATCTGTAAAGCCTTTTTTAGGCCATTTGTTTAAGTCTAAATATTTACCTTTAAAATTGAGTTGCAGAAATGGTTCGAGAAAAAGATTATTTGAATAATTTGATATATAGATTGTATCATTCAATGGGAGCTTCGTGTAAATTACTGAATTCTTTTCATCGGCGGCGAACAAAGTTGCCGGAATGTAACAATTGGTTTTTTTTGAATTATCCTTATGGATATAAAAACTGGTTTTTGAATTTTTTGTTACGGATGTAATTGCGATATGCCATGGAATGTTTTTATCGAAATTACCATCATAAATAATAAATATGCTATCTGTTAATTGCTCAAATGCCACGGTTTGATAGGTTAACGGGATATTCCCAAGATATTCTTCACCCGATAATGAGTAACGTTTTATAATACTTCTTTTGTCAATTACCCAAAGCTCCTGAGATTTTTTATTTATGTATAAATCTACTGGATATTCAACTTTGCCTTTGCTTTGCGCATCTATTGTATTTGTGTATTTACCTTTTTTATCAAATATTAAAATATCTAAACTGGTTAAGGAATAAATGTAGATGTAGTTTTTATAAACATCTATCTTCCATGAATCAGAAATACATGTGTTTGTATTTTTCCCCAACTCAATACAAGTTACTCCTTTTAATAAATCCTGAAAATGTATCTCTTTCGCTTTATATATCTCAATACTCTCCAAATTAATTGTTTTTTTTGAACGATCCTGCAAAAAGCAACCAGATAGAATAAACAAAATAATCAAACCTAAAAATCCAAAAATAATGTATTTCTTTTTACGCATAAGTTTATCGCAATTTTTAAATTTAAAAAAGGAGACTTATTACCATCCCCTTTTTTTAATAACAATATTAATAATATGGTTTCACATCTCCACATTCGCAAACATATCCAACACCTGTTTCAATGCAAATTGCTTCCCATCCTTGCCAGGTTTCTCTTGTTGCCCATTTGCACTCATCCAACACTTTTTCAGCTTTCGCTTCCAAAACTGGACTGGTTAATGAAAAACTAAGCAGAATCAAAGAGATAGTAATAACCAACAAAGACTTTTTATGATTTTTATTTTTCATAACTATTATTTCAAAATTAAAAAACGTAGACTCCCGTTTCACTATTTCATAGCAGAAAGAAATCGAATTTTCAAAATATCCCCTTTTTACAAAGGGCTAAAATACAATTAAGAACGTTCTAATTCAGGGGCAAACAACCCCGGTATTGAGCCGTGTTGTTTTAATCTGTTTTTTCAATTAATTAGTTATATTTGCATAGGCACTATATTTAGTAGGGCAAAACAAAGGGCAGCAGATTAAATTACTTTAGCGGTAAGGGTTTGCCGCCTTTTTGTTTTGCCGTTGTTAATCTCTTTATTTCAATTTTTCAGCAATAATTCTTTGTTGCAGGTTTCAGGTTTCGAGTTCTTTCTTATAATGAAAACCGCCAACTATAAAATGCTAACTTTCTCGCGGGGTTGGAATAAATTCCGTCTTTTGATTTTCTCTCCGCATATTTGCAACCGGGCCGTATTATTTTGTAAATCAGCTACAATATACAACCTATTTTTTTCAAAATTAAATGGGTTTTTATTGTAATTTATTTTTATTCTAAATAGCTGGGGATTCAGGCATTTGGTTTTACTTCTCAAATCCCTACGGGTTACGCAGTTCCCTCTTAGGGTTGTAACATATAAATTCATAAAAAATATTTATTCAATTTTTAAACCCTAAGGGAGTTGCACGACCCTTCTTGTTTTATTCACCGGGTGACTTTAAGTCAACCGGTGAACCGTTCTCTGCGACTGGAAACTTAACTGCTCTCAAACTCACCTCAAACAAAAGAAACTTTCCCAAACCATTCAAACTATCTTCTTTTTAGAATATAATACATCAACGGAATAAAATACAAACTCACAAATGTCCCTACAAACATTCCACCGATAATTGCCAATGCCAGCGGTTTTTGCAATTCTGCTCCCATTCCTTTTTGGAACAGGAACGGAACCATTGCCAGAATTGTGGTTAAGCTGGTCATTATAATTGGTTTTAACCGCCGCCGCCCCGCCTCGAAAATAGAGTGTATTAACGGTTTGCCGGTGTACATTAATTTATTTATGGTATCAATTTTCAGGATTGAATCGTTGATAATAATCCCCGCCATTACAATTATACCAATTGCCGACATAATATTTATTCCCGCCCCAAAAAGCTTTAGGAAAAGGAACGCCCCAAAAAGGTCGATGGGAACTTCTAACAGAACAATAACCGGCAGAATAAACGATTCGAACTGTGCGGCGAGTATAAAATAGAGCAGTAGTAAACTCACCCCGATTATCAGCAGCAGCTCGTAAATCATATCGCGGTTAGAAAGGATGGAGCCGCCAAAACTCACATCGAAACTTTTGTTGCGGGCAACTACCTCTTTTATTTCGCCCGTAACTTTTCGGAATTGGCGTGGCGAAATATCAATCATCACCGGGAAATATTCACTCTCTTTTCCGGCAACAATCGATTTTAACCCTGTGCCCGAACTTACTTTTACCAGTCCCGAAAGTGGAATTTGCTCATCGTTGCGATTTTTAATGGTAATGTTTTGCGTAATCTCGTAAACCGACTGAAACGTGCTGCCCACACTTACCGGAACAAATACGTTGTTGTCGTTAATTGAAAAAACAGTATTAACGTTAAACGCGCTTTTAATTTCGCGGTAAAGTTCATCGTTGTCAATCTGGTAAAACATCAGTTTTTCGGGGTTGGTTTCCAGCAGAATCAGTTTCCGGGTGATGAGTTTCGATTTAATATCTTCGTGGAATTTCTCTTCCAAATCGCCTAATAAAGTGGTTAGTTCAGACAAATAATTTTCGTTGCCGGGATTAAAATGCGACAACCGCGCTATTAACGGTGCTTCGGTTTTTCCGAAAGCAAGGTTAAAGAGGTTTTCCGGTTCGCTAAACGAAAAATCGGCTGCCGGGTAGTGTTTTTTCAGGAAATTGGACAGTTCGCCGATGAGCTTTTCGAGCTGGTTGGGCGAGCCTGCTTTTATATAGAGTTTATTTTCGGAAGTGCCCGCATCGTCGCCGCTGTTTAAAAGGTACTGATGTTTTCCTGCCTCCTCAATAATATATTCGGGTTGGGTTTTAATTACCGCTAACAGTTTATCGACCCGCCTGTTGTTTTCGGCCAAAGTAACCGGTTCGTTCCAGTCGATTTTTAAAACCGTTTCGTCCTGACTTACTTTTGGGAATCGCGAAGTTTCCATAAACTGCCATAAAACGGCTGCCCCGGCAATGAGCAACACAAAAAACAGAATTGAAATAAACTGGCGGCGCAATACAAATTTCAACCCGGTTTCGTACCAGTGAAAATAGCGCGGATAAATTGCTTTTTTTACACTCGCCCCCTCTTTTTTATAAAACAACCTGTACAACGTGGGCAGCAAAGTTATGGATACAATGAGCGAAACAATTAACCCGATTGAGACGGCAACCGCCTGGTCGAAAAAGAGTGCGCCCGCCATTCCTTTCATAAAAATAAGCGGAACAAAAACTGCACAGGTGGTTAGCACCGAGCTTATTAACGGACGGATAACTTCGTTGGTTCCGTTTTCGCAGGAAACAGAGAGAAGTTCAGAGTTTAAAGTTTCGGGTTTCGGGTTACGAGTTTCAGATTGCGGGTTATTTTTTTTAACTGTAAACTGAGACTGCAAAATATTCCTCTGTCGGTGCTGGGTGATGTTGTCGATTACAATAATGGAGTTGTCAATCATCATTCCCACACCGAGAATTAAACCGGAGAGCGAAATTATGTTAATTGAAAGTCCGGTTAAATAGAAAAGCAGTAACGAAAGCAGCAGCGAAACCGGAATACTGATTCCGATAAGCCAGGGTGCTTTTCGTTCGCGCAGGAAAAGAAACATAACGAGAAATGCTAATGCACCACCTATTAGCAAACTTTGTCCGAGGTTGTTAATTGAGTATTGCAGCAGTTTCGACTGGTCGCGGGTAACCGAAAAATCCAAATCGGGGTAATCTTTTTCAAATTCAGCAACCAAAAATTCGAGCTCCTTTTTTAACTCCGCCATTTTTGCATCGCTCTGTTTTATTACCGCAAGACTAACAGCAGCCGTTCCGTTAAATTTTATGTCGCCCTGTGGTTTTTGCGGTTGAAGTTTTATGGTGGCTAGGTTACGTAAAAGAACTACCCGCCCGTTTAAGTTTACCGGAACATTTTCAATGTCCGAAACATCGCGCAACCGGGTATTAAATCGTATGTTGTATTGGTACTGCCCGTCGCGGATTAGGAGGTTGCCCAAATCGATGTTGTTCTCTTTTAGTACCTGTTCGAGTTTCGAGATGGTAAAAGCACCACTTTGCAAATATGCTTTGAGGGGCGTAATTTTTATTTCGGGATATTGCAATCCACTCATATCAACCAGGGCAACTTCGGGGAGTTGTTCCAGTCGTTTGCAAATTACCTGACTGGTAAAGTTGGAGAGAGAGAGGGAAGAGCCCTCTGGATCCCCCAAAGGGGGACTTGAAGAAGCAGAAGAATTGTGGTTATGTTGGTTGACCATCAGGTAAAACACCGGTATATCGGAGGCGCTGGCACGGATTACCTCGGGGCGACGAATGGTGCGCGGCAGGAAATTCATTGCTTTGTCCACCTTTTCGTTTACCTCAACCGATGCCAAATCGATGGGAGTGCCGTGCTTAAAACGAAGTTCAATCCATGCACTGCCATCGCGGGTTTCGCTCTTCATCGATTCAACATGGTTTACCTCTTTTAGCAAATTCCGAATGGGTTTTACAATGGTATTTTCCATCTGCCGGGCAGGCATTTCTGTTGCCGGCACACGAATAGAGATTACCGGAATATCGATATCGGGCATTAACGAAACAGGAAGGTTTGTTGTGGTTGCAATACCAATTAACATAAAGGCAAGAAATGCCATTACTACTGCTACCGGGCGGTGGATAAGAAATTTGACCATGGGTTTTGTTTAATCTCCGGGCTAATTTAACAAAAACCCTGCCTTGTTACATGTTTTACTTTATTTTTTTAAAAAACCTGTCCCACCGGAATTTGCCGTTGTGGTAGTTAAAAAGAACGAGAACAGCTTTGCCGATTATGTTTTCTTCGGGGATTGGACCAAAGTGGCGGGAATCGTAGGAGTTGTTTCGATTGTCGCCTAACATAAGATAATGTTTATAAGGAACATAAAATGAAGTTTGGATACTATCTCTTCTCAAAATATTGATACCGTATTGGAAGTTTGGATTAGTTGGCTTTCCTGTCAGGGGATTTTCAATTAATTGACCATTGATAAATACTTTTTCTTTTATAATTCTAATGGAATCACCTGAGTGCCCAATGCAACGCTTCACATACAATTCTTTTGTTATTGGATTTTTAAAAACAATTACACCATGATAATGAGGGGTAACAATTTTTTCAATGAACCGAAATGATACTGAATTATACAGTTTGCAAACAATAATCTTATCATTTGGGAGAAGTGTATTTTCCATAGAAATAGAAGGAATATTAAACAAATCAATAATGAAAAGTTTCAAAAATAGCACTAAAAGAAAAAATAAAACGATAGACAATACTGAAATTACTTTTTCCTTACTATTCATACTCCTACTACAAAATAGATATATTTTCCACATAAAGAATAATCTTTTAAAGATAATATAATGAGATATTTTCAAAAATTAAGTAATGACTATTTCTTAACTATTTTTAGAAACTGTTTGGTTAATTCAGGATTATAAAAGGGTTCACCAATTAATTTTATTTTATTTTTATTATCTATAAGTAATGAGTTTTCAATTAGCCATTGGGGAATCTCAAAATTTTCTTTTAAAAAACTTGATTTAGGGTCCATTCTTATAAAATACTTTTCATCAATATTTGCAATTAAACTTACTTCGTTTAGAAATTCATCTGCAAATTTCTCGTTAATAATGAAAAGTAAGGTGTAATTGTTTTGATTTAACTTTTCCATTTCTTTATGCCATTCAATATATTTTTCATAACATGAATGACAATGACTCTGCAAGTAAACAACGGAGATATATTTATACTTATTACGAAATTCTTCAAATGCAATTGTCTCTCCTTTATAAATAACGGCATTAAACATGCTAAGGTTCAGTGTTTTGCCCAAAGTTTCCTTGTATCGTTTGTATTCAGGTGATTGATTAGTGCATGCCAAACCCAATAAAAGAATAGTTATTATAATATATTTCATAAATTAAAAAAAATGATGTTAATTAACAACTATCAAAAATGGATTTGAATCATATTGTATATCAATTTTATAATTTCCGATCTCAATTTCTTTTGGATTCTGAATTTCATCATTTTCAAAAAAATCAAGTGGGGAGCAGCTAAAAATTAAGGAATTGTCACAATAACCTGTAGGGTAATTTAAGGAGCTGATTGCTGGCAAATTGAAGTAAGCAGATATAGTACCATTGAAAAAAACCTTATTTCTATTTTTCTCAGATATTGCAAAACAACTGTAATTTAAATCCTCAAGGATTACAAAATAGTAATTATTAAAATAGAATGAACTAAATAAATAAGGGACATAGCCATTTAATATTGCTTCTTCTCCAAATATTAATCGTCCCCTATTCTCTAAATATTTTTCTGAAAAACTAGCAGGAACAGACTTATTGCCTAAATCAAAGCTGCAAATACTTATAAATGTATCCTTTTTAAATTCATATAATCCGAAAATATTTGGACTTGTAAAAAATTGTCGGCTTCCATATTTTGGAAAATTATTACATGAAATAAATAACAACTCAGGATATGGGCTTTCAATATCTTGTACAAATTTTTTAATTATTGTTTTTTGATTGAAATTATAAATACCAACAAATGTTTTTTCTTTACCTTTTCTAATTCTAAAATTATATAATAGAATATTTTCATCATCAATAAATTGAATGTCACTGCAACTAAATCCTTCATATTTAAACTTTTCAATCATTTTACCTTCATAATTGAAAACACTTATATTATTAGGATCATCCAAAACATAATATCTCTTTTTTTTGGGATTAATTGAGAATGAACTAACACGAATTACTTCATTAGGTCCTTTACCAATAGCTAATTTATGAATAAATTCCCCAGAAGTGTTAAATATATACAAGTTGAAATTTGAAAGAATAAAGACCCTATCATTTTTGAAGTCAATAATTGACTTATTTATAAATCCAAGTTGAGATTCGTCAGTGGTCTCAAGTTGGATTATATCTTTAATGTCACCTATTTGTAGTGTTTCTTTGCGAGTAGGAATAAGTTCAATCTTATCAGATAGATTTGTAACACAGTTAGGCAATATAAAGGACATCGCAACTAAAATATAATATAATCTTATTTTCATCTGTTTAGATTTTTATTTTAAATTTTAAAAAGTTGTTAATTGTTTTGTAAGTTCCGCATTCTCTGGAAACATCTCTCTTTTTTATTTGATTATTGAATATTGTTTGTTGAATATTGAATGTTTGTAACGTCTTTTTAGTTCAGAGTTCTTAGTTCAAAGTTCCGGATTCCGGGTTTCAGGTCAATAATAAACACACTTTCAAACTCATCAAACAATTTTCAAACTTCGTCAAACAATTCGAACCTTTTCAAACGTTTCAAACTCTTTTTATTCCTTTCCGGGGTTGCAAAATATTTTACGTTTGCTTTTTTGTGCTGAATTCTCGGATGGCATGTTTTTGTTTTTCAGGTTATTTTTGTGTTTTGTTTTTGTAGTTTGTGTTTGCAAGGTAAAACAGTTTTTTGGTTTATGCAAGAGAAGAGAAGCTAATTTATATACGTTCTAAATAGATTTTTT
>JAJRSD010000081.1 GCA_024278975.1 Bacteroidota bacterium | reverse complement strand
GGTTCCCATAAGAGGATTCACCATATTTACTAATTTGCCCTCAGGCTCACTGGAATATACACGATTCCCATTCATTAAAAAAAACACAAAAAGAGTATAAATTAGTACTTTTAAAAACCTCCTGCTTCCCCAAAACTTCATCTCATAATATTTTAGAATGTAATAACTAATAAGTGTTCTATAAAAACTTATTCACGTACCGCACCATCACCTTCTACAAGCGATTTAAATTTTAACGACGGGCTTTTAATAAACTCACCCAATCCAAGATCGTCCCATTTTTCATCAATTTCTTTTATGTTTTTGGCGTCCATGGTTACAATATTTGGCCAGTCGCGTTTAAAATTATCGTGTTTTTCGGTTTTAAAGGTTGCATCAACAAATACAATCGATTTATTATTTTCTAAACTCAAAACAGAGATGTCGCGGTTGGGTTCGAGGTTGCCACCAACTAACCAAATCAGTGTAAAAAAGTCGTTTAAATTGATACCTTCATTAAAAATAAACACCATTTTAAATTGCTCGATACCGACCAGCACTTTCAGTTTTTGCAGAATATTTTGTTTGTCGAAATCGCTGTCTTTTTTCACATTCAATAAAAGAATGGGTATTGAGATTTCAGCTAAAAGATTTTTATAATTAACAAGTTCGGGTATAATTTTTAACTCTTCGGCATTTAATTTATCGGTTGATAATTTCAGCTTATTTTCGTTGTCAACCTCTTCGGGCAAAGGTTTTGTCAAATCGATTCCCAGTTTAGATCCAAAAGCAAATTTCGAAGAACTGTGGTCTAAAACATCCATCGGACCTTTAGAGAAATGTATACTGTAATTGGCATCAAAATTTTCAGTAAATATTTTCATTAACGATTTATTATCGTGAATATCAACACTGTTGTCAACCACAATCAACACTTTGTTAAACATCATTTGCCCGGCACCCCACAACGAGTGCATCACTTTTATTGCCTGGCCCGGGTAGCTTTTATCTATACTAACCACAGTGAAATTGTGTGCCACCCCGGCAACGGGCAAAATCATGTCTTTCAACTCGGGCACCATCGACATACGAATTGGCGTTAAAAATATACGCTCGGTTGCCAGTCCAATATACGCATCTTCCATTGGAGGAACTCCAACAATTGTAGCCGGATAAACAGCATTTTTTTTATGGGTAATACAGGTAACATGAAATTTTGGATACCAGTCGGCAAGCGAATAAAACCCGGTGTGATCGCCAAACGGGCCTTCCCAAACCAGCTCCTCTGCCGGATCGACATAACCTTCAATAACAAAATCTGAATCTTCGGGAACATATAAATCGTTGGTTAAACACTTTACAAGTTTTACCGGTTTTTTACGTAAGAATCCGGCAAGCAGGTACTCGTCGAAATTCTCGGGCATTGGCGCAGTTGCCGCGTAAGTGTAAATTAAGTCGCCGCCCAACGCAACAGTTATTGGCATTTTTTTTCCTAACTTTTTATATTTCTCAAAATGGTTGGCACCTGTTTTATGTTTATGCCAGTGCATTCCGGTTAAGTTTTTTTCGAAAACCTGCATCCGGTACATTCCTAAATTCGGGGTGTTAGTTTCAGGATCAACGGTATGAACTCCCGGCAGAGTAACAAACTTTCCACCGTCGGCCGGCCAACATTTTAAAATAGGGAGTTTATCCAAGTCAGGAACATCCATAACAACCTCCTGACAAACACCCTTTCCTTTTATTTTTCGAGGCATCCACTTTGCCACATCATTTAATTTAGGTAGCAGTTTTAATTTATCCCATAAAGTATCTTTGGGCTGCATTAAATCAACAAAAAGATTTTCAATCTCCTTTTCCAGATCAGAAATAGAATTACGCCCAAAAGCCAATGCAATACGTTTTTCGGAACCGAGTGCATTTATTAAAAGAGGAAAATCAGTTCCTGTATTTTCAAATAAAATAGCTTTGCCTCCATCAGACTGCTTCGAAATGCGATCGATAACCTCAGTAATCTCCAAATTGGGGTTTACAAACGGCTCTACCCGAATCAATTCACCCTCTTTTTCCAATACTTCAATAAAGCTATTTAAACCTAATTCAGACATATGTTTTCTATTTTCAACAAAAGTAAAAAACTCTGTTTATTTTGACTTCATTTAAAGTTTAATTATGGTTTTGATTTCACATTGTAAAAATTATCTTTGCTATTTTTAAGATTTAAAACAATAATCCAATTAAAAATGACAAATCAAAACAGCACCACAATTAAGTTTCATAGTGGCGAACAAATTCCGGTAGAATTACACAAAGTTAGAATCGTACAAAAGCTATTTTTAAAGCCTATCGACGAAAGAAATGAGGCAATTAACACAGCAGGATTCAATACATTTCTTCTGAATACAAAAGACATTTTTCTCGATATGCTTACCGACTCGGGAACAAATGCAATGAGTGATAATCAAGTTGCTTCAATGCTTCAGGCTGACGATGCTTATGCAGGCTCGCAAAGTTTTTACCGTATGGAAGAAGCTGCAAGAGAAGTTTTTGGTAAACATTATGTTTTACCTGTACATCAGGGACGTGCTGCAGAAAATATTATTTCGCAGGTGTTTATCAAAAAAGGGCAGGTAATTCCTATGAACTACCACTTTACCACCACTAAAGAACACATGGAACTTAATGGTGGGAAAGTGCTTGAAATTTATACTGACGACGCTTTAAAAATAAAAAGTGATGTTAAGTTTAAAGGGAATATCGACATTGATAAATTGAAAGCTGTTTTTGAAGAGTATGGAAGTGATGGTGTCGCATTTGTTCGTATGGAAGCATCGACCAACCTTATTGGAGGCCAGCCATTTTCGATGCAAAACATGCGCGAAGTTCGTGCTATTTGTGATGCAAATAATACCATGCTTGTGTTAGATGCCAGTTTAATAGGCGAAAACGCGTATATGATTAAGCAGCGCGAAGAGGAGTTTAAAAATGCTGAAATAAAGGATATCTTAAACGAAATGTGCGGATATTCAGAATTGGTTTATCTGTCGAGTCGTAAAGTTAGTTCAACCAGAGGTGGTGCTATTCTAACAGACAGCGAAGATTTGTATCTTAAAATTCGTGATTTGCTTGTTCTTTTTGAAGGCTTTTTAACCTACGGCGGAATGTCGGTTCGCGAAATTGAGGCAATGGCAGTTGGACTAAGAGAGACTTGTGACGATACAGTAATTAGCCAATCGCCGTCGTTTATAAAATATGCCGTTGATAAATTAGATGAAGCCGGAATTCCGGTAATAACACCTGCCGGAGCACTGGGTTGCCACATAGATGCAAAAGGCTTTTTGCCACATGTGCCACAAAAAGAATATCCTGCGGGTGCTCTCGCTGCTGCTCTGTTTATTATTTCGGGTTGCAGGGGTATGGAACGTGGAACAATTTCAAGTATTCGCGACGAGAACGGTGATGATATTCTTGCTGATGTTGAATTGCTTCGATTGGCATTTCCACGTCGTGTATTCACTTTGTCGCAAACCATGTTTGTTGTCGATCGTGTAAAATGGTTATACGAGAATCGTGATTTAGTAGGCGGTTTGGAATGGGTTGAAGAGCCACCATTATTACGTTTCTTTATGGGTAAATTACAACCAAACTCAGATTGGACTGATAAACTGATTACCAAATTCAAAGAAGACTTTGGCGATTCGTTGTAAAAGAAGTAGTTAGTATTGAGTAGTTAGTATTGAGTAGTTAGTATTGAGATTTACTACTTGTAAGAAATATTAAAAAGGGAATCTTATTTGGGTTCCTTTTTTTTATCTTTAAACTTTTAAACAATAAACTTTTAACAGATATGGTTGACTGGAATAAAGTACGCGAAGAGTTCCCTGTTTGTAAAAAATATGTCTATTTGAATCCTGCCGGTGGCTCTCCGGTTTCGCAAAGTGCTGCCAGCGAAGGCAAACGCTTTTACGACGAAATGCTCGAATTTGGCGACACTTATTGGGAAATATGGCTTGAACGTGCCGAAAATATTCGCGCCGATTTGGCAAAATTTATTGGTGCAACACGCGAAGAGATTGGTTTTACAACAAATACTTCGCATGGTATGAATTTGGTGGCACAAATATTAAAAGAGAGAGGAACTGTGCTAACAATGCGAGACGAGTTTCCATCAACTACTTTTCCGTGGCTCAACCAAAAAACAGAGATTAAATTTGTTGAACCAACAAACAACGGCTATTCAATCGACAGTATAAAAAAGGCATTAACTCCCGACATTAAAATACTGATTACAAGCTACGTTCAGTACCGCACAGGATTTAGACAAGATTTAGAAGAGCTTGGGAAATTCTGTAAAGAAAACAATTTGATATTTGTGGTAAACGCCACACAAGCATTGGGTATTTTTCCGGTTGATGTTGAAAATGCAACGTCGATTTTCTGATGTTTACCGGACTAAAATGGGCAACAGCCGGCTATGGAATTGGAGGTTTATACATTAATAAAAAGTGGCTCGACACAAATAATTTTCCTTTTGCAGGCTGGCGAAGTGTGGTTTCTCCGGGTAATATGGATAACACAGATTTAGATTTAAAAAACGAAGCATCGGTAATTGAATCGGGTTGTCCGCACTTCCCTAATATCTTCGCATTAGGCGGTGCATTAAAAATGTTCAACAAAATAGGAGCTGATAACGTTGTAAACCGGGTACTGTCCTTAAATTCATTTTTGGAAAAAAAACTGCGAGGTTTGGGAATTGATGTTATAAATCAAAAAGATGACAAACACCGCTCGGGAATTCTGATTGCCAAAATAAAAAATCCTAAATTTGTGGTCGAACAACTATTCAAAAAAAATATAATTGTTTCGGCAAGGGGCGAAGGAATACGAGTCTCCACGAGTATTTTCAATAACGAAAATGATATTGAGATATTTATAGAGACATTGAAAGAATTAATCTAAAATCATATAAATATGACAAATAGTTTATTGTTCTTTTCATTATCAGTTTTTACAGGATTTTTTGCCATAATGAATCCGATTGCAAACACTCCTATTTTCTTAGGTTTAGTTGAAGGTAAAGATAAATTAGCAAAAAAAAGAATCGCTAAATATGCAACTATAACCGCTTTTATTATAGTAGTTGCATTTATAATTATTGGAAAGTACATTTTTCAACTCTTTGGAATTACGATACCTGCATTTAAAATTACAGGTGGAATAATAATTTTTTATGTTGGTTTCGAAATGCTTGTTTCCAAAAAATCCGAGATACACGGTCAATCAAGAATTGCACAAGATGAAGATATTGCAACCTCACCGCTTGCAATTCCAATTCTTGCCGGACCGGGAACAATAGTTACGGCAATGAATAGTGTTACAGATGCCAGTTATTTGCACATCGGTATTGTAGTTGCAATATTTGGGTTAATGGTTTATTTAACATATTTGGCATTCACTTTAAGCGATTATATTATTAAAATATTTGGTATGAATTTAATAACTGTAGTTGCAAAAATAATGGGGCTAATTCTTGCCATAATGGGAACCGGAATGATAATTGAAGGTATAAAACTGGCATTTAATCTTCAGTAATTGAGTAACAACAAACCAAATAATTGTCCACTCTGCTCCGCTCACGGAACTGTTTTCTACAAATTCAAAAAACATCTCTATTTTCAATGCTCTAATTGTTCGGGTATTTTTATGGATAAAAAATTGAGGCCAGATTCTGACACTGAGAAATTACGTTACAAAGAACACATTAATGATGTGGACGATAAAGGATATCAAAAGTTTGTTTCGCCAATTACATCAGCAGTTTTAAACAACTTTTCTCCCAACGATAAAGGACTTGATTTTGGTGCAGGAACAGGACCTGTTATTTCAAAAATATTAAACGACAACAAATTCTCCATTGTTCAATACGACCCGTTTTTTCATAATTTTCCAAATCTATTGAATACTAAATACAATTATATTGCCTGCTGCGAAGTGATGGAGCACTTTTATTATCCTAAAAAAGAATTTGTGTTACTACGAAATTTATTACAATCAAACGGAAAACTTTTTTGCATGACCGACCTTTACGATGAGAGTATCGACTTTCATAAATGGTATTATAAAAATGACCAGACACATGTTTTTATTTATCACAAAAACAGTATCGAGTGGATTCGAAAAGAGATTGGTTTTTTTGATGTTAAAATTAACGGGCGGTTAATAACATTTTCAAAATAGTTTAATCTTTCGCATTATAATAAAAATAACGCAGTACACATTTATTTCCAACACTTTCCTGATTTCTATCTTCTGCCATACGAATTTGCAGTGTATGTTTTTTATTTTTTAATCCGGTTGCCAACGTGTAATACCAGGGCAAATACAACTTCTTGCTCCATTTAGAAAATAAATCCTGGGTTTTCCAATCCGAATTATCAATACTATATTCAATAATTCCTGCATCTGGTCCGGCGGCAACTGCTATCCCAACAGCATTCCCCTCAAAATGAAATTTAATAACTTTGCCCGGATATTCGCCTACCAACATCGGAACATCAGTATAATTTGCACGAGTTCCAACATCATATTTAGGCTTCCAGTTTTCAACCATTTCCCACCCTTTTATTTTTTTACGAAGATTTGGCTCAACCAAAGTTCCATTATCATAAGCTGCATTATCAATAGGTTTCGGTATCTCAACGAAAGCAATTTTATCATCTACAAAGCCCGACTTCCACGCAGTTTCTAAAAAGGCTATTATTGAATAAGAATAGACACCCTGCCCGAATGGCGAGGGATGCAGATTAACAAAATCGTTTTCCCAATCAAACTCTCCGGCATCAATTCTGTCGGTAACTTCTTTTGCCAAATTAATAGTTGATATATTGTAATGAACCGCCACCGCTTTGTGCAGTTTTATTACTTCCGGCACAATTTTATTTCTGTATTCTTCCATTTTCCCAGAATCAACAAAATACATAAATATAATATCGCAAGCCGGATTTTCATTTTTTGCATGGCGCACTATTCCTTCCATTGCACGAGTAATCTCTTCTGGTTTCCGCCTGTTGGTATCATCATTTACAGCAGCCTCTTCGAAAAGCAAATCAACTTTCCCATTTTTCAGTACATCCCGTTCAAAACGAAAAGCTCCGGGAGTAGAACCCATCGAAGGAATTCCGGCAGCAATAAAATCAAATTCCGTTTCAGGAAACTTTTGTTGCAAATAGTTACACACCGAATCGCGCCAGCCCGTATTATAAGTTATTGATCCACCAAGAAAAGCTACTCTGCCCTTTTTATCTTTTTCAAACTTTAGAAATGAGTTTTTCAAACTCCCACGATGGGTGTGGAAATTATTTGAATCCAGCTTTTGTGCATTAGAAATATGGGTTGAGAATACAATAATTAATAGTACTAAAATTTTATTTTTCATTTTGATAAACTTTAAACTTTAAACTCTGAACTTTAAACTTTAAACGTTGAACATTAAACTTTAAACTCTGAACTCTTATTCTTTCCATTCCACTTTATAGACAATATCACCTCTTCCGGGCGACGGATAATCCATGGCAATTTCGCCAATATACAGAAATCCCAAAGATTTTTGTCGTGGTTTTAACTCAAGAATTTCATTTAAGAAAGGCAGAAATTGCGGAGTTGCCCAAAATGCCCCCAGATTTATTGCAGTTGCCGTTAACCACATATTTTGCACTGCCATAGAAACTGCTGCAATCTCTTCCCACTCAGAAACTCTTTCGGCTATATCACGCTCCAAAATAATTGCAATTGCAACTGGAACAAGCTCAATACCGGCTTTAAATTTATCTGCTTTCGACAAATTAATTTGTTCTCCGGCTTTCTTTTTCTTAATCAATAAAGAGTAAATTTCATCAGCCAATTTGTTTTTTGCGTCGCCTGTGTAAACTTTAAATCGCCATGGTTCTGTGCTTTTATGATTGGGTGCCCAATTTGCATTATCTAACAATTGTTGAATAGTATCTTTCGAGATTTCCTTTTTTGCTAAAAACCTCGGCGGAGTTGCTCTCCTGTTTTTTATAATCTCGTCGATATTCATCTCAGTTTAAAGAATTGATTTCAATGATAAAAAGATGAATATAAAATAAGCTGTGTAAATATGAAATCTAAAAGCATAAAAAATTAATATTTATTTCATTGACTATTTTTTCAGACTATATTTGAACAAAATAAAATTACTAAAATGAAATCTTATTCTCAAAAATTTGTATTAATTACATTTTTACTAATCTTCCTGTCAAACTTTTCGAATGCACAAAAACAAACCAACGAACGTGCAAAATGGTTTACCGACTCACGGTTTGGGATGTTTATACACTGGGGAGTTTATAGCGGTGCTGAAGGAATCTGGAAAGGCGAAAAATTACGTAACGATAACAATTATGCCGAATGGCTTTTGTATCGCAACAGAATAGACCGCGAAGAATATGTAACCTTATTGGAACGTTTTGACTGGGACGAAATTAATCCTGAAGAGTGGGTGATTTTGGCAAAAAATGCGGGAATGAAATATGTTACTCTAACTGCAAAACATCACGACGGTTTTGCCTTGTGGGACAGTAAAGTTGGCGATTATGATTTGGGAAATTATACAATTCCCAAACGAGATATAGTTAAAGAGCTTGCAATTGCATGTAAAAAACATGGGTTGAAAATGGGTCTGTATTATTCGCACTGGGTTGACTGGGAACACAAATATGGCTGGGATCACACGCGTGAAATTTATGGAATTACCGCTGATGAATACGATCAGTACTGGCAGGAAAAAGTAATTCCACAAATGCGCGAACTTCTAACTAATTATGGCGATATCGGTATGATTTGGTTTGATATGTGGATTCATTACTCAAACACTGTGGTTACCAAAAAGCAGTTGTTACAACTAAAAGGGTTAATTCGCGAATTACAACCAAACTGTCTTGTAAACTCACGACTTGGTCTTTCCATCGAAGAAGACCCCGACATAGATTTTAAAACTCTGGGCGACAACCAAATTGGTAGTAAAAAAGAGGATTTCCCATGGCAATCGCCGGCAACAGTTGCACACTCGTGGGGATTTTATTCGCAAGAAAGCAAGTGGAAATCGACAACTACTTTATTAAAATCGCTTATTAATAATGCAAGTTTAAATGGCAATTTTATGCTGAATATTGGTCCTCGGGCAAACGGAGATGTACCATACGAAATTATACAACGAATGTTAGAAATGGGCGATTGGCTAAATGTAAATGGCGAAGCAATTTATGGAACACAAGCATTTGATTTACGCAAAGACCAACACGATTGGGGAAAAATAACGTGTAAAGAAACTGCCGAAGATTTTAAACTTTACCTACATGTTTATACGTGGCCACTTAATAAAACACTTTATTTAACCGGAGTTTTAGCTGCGCCAAAAAAAGTTTATCTTCTCGCTGACAAACAAAAAGCAGGACTAAATTTCGTATATTCAAATGTTGTTACAGAGATAAAATTACCAGCAACTCAACCTGATAATTATGTTTCGGTTATAGTAGTTGAGTATAACGATAAACCACAAATTAATGATAATTTAGTTTCAAAAACTGTTGATGGTGGCTTCTCTTTGCTACCTCAAAATCAAAATACAACAGACGACAATTTAATAATTAACCCAAAAGAGCGATTGGGAACTGTGCCTGCACATGTTGAAGTTGATGGGAATAAAACTTTTTCATGGAAAATTTATGTGAATGAACCGGGCGAAAAAAATATTGATATTTCATACAGTTTTCAAAATGAATCTAAAGATAGTAAACTGAGTTTGAGTGTTGCCGACAAAACCATTTCGCAGGTTATTTCGCAAACCGGAGAAACAGTGGGTGAACCCGGACGAAACTATGTAATAGACAATTACAAATCAAACCGATTGGGACAAATAAATTTTAAAACAAAAGGGTTTTATGATATTAAATTAACTATTGAACCGGGCGAAAACGACAAAGTTAATTTTCAATGGGTTTGGATTAAATAAACCGTTACGACTCAGCAGTACTTAACTTTTGATTAGCCAAGCACGATAGGGCATCAAAAACATTTTTTGAGTTTTTAATGGTTGTGTCAATGACCAACCTGATAATTGCATAATGATTAGCAAAATTGAATGATTTGAATTGATTCGTTTTTAGATAATCATCAATTATTATTTCTTTCTCATATGAAATGGCATCTTTAAAAACCTGCTTCAACTTTGATGCCCAGGTGCAATTGAAAAACCCAAAACCAAGCTTTGTCGCCATCAATTTTTACACCTGATTCATCGCCACCAACTACCTTTGATGTAGCTATCCTTTCTTTAATGGCTTCATAAATTGGTGCTGCTTTATTGCTCATTGATTCGTATCCCCTTCAACCAAATAGGTCATAGAAAGTTGTTGCAAAATATTTTTCTTTGCATTAAACTGGGTGGATTATATCTTCAGGTTTTGGGGAAGCAGCTCGTCCAGCCTGTTTACTTTGTGGTGCGGTATTACTTCTAACACTTTTTTTAGCCACTCGAACGGGTTCACGTTGTTCTTTTTGCATGTCACAAAAAATGAGTAGAACATTGCTGCCCTTTCTGCCCCACGTGCCGAGCCTGCAAACAGGTAGTTCTTCTTACCCAAAGCAATGGGACGGATAGCATTTTCCGCAAAATTATTGTCTATCTCCAACGAGCCATCTTTTAGGTAATTCATCAGTTTGTCCCATCGGGGAATGCAATATGCCGTTGCCTTGCCCATTGG
>JAJRSD010000080.1 GCA_024278975.1 Bacteroidota bacterium | reverse complement strand
GTTCGCAGGCTCGGCACGTGGGGCAGAAAGGGCAGCAATGTTCTACTCATTTTTTGGGACATGCAAAAAGAACAACGTGAACCCGTTCGAGTGGCTAAAAAAAGTGTTAGAAGTAATACCGCACCACAAAGTAAACAGGCTGGACGAGCTGCTTCCCCAAAACCTGAAGATATAATCCACCCAATTTAATGCAAAGAAAAGCATTATACAACAACTTTCTATGACCTATTTGGTAGAGGGAATACCCTGAATATTTAGTTTCTGTATCATTTAACAATTTGCAAATACTTTCAATAGCATTATTCATTCTTGGGCTTGCTTGAGAATATAACCTTTTTTTAGCTCTTGAAAATGGTCTTTAAAACTGAACAGACCTGTCTGCTGTAAAAAGGGCAAAAGAAACAGCACGCCGGCCTGAGGTACACTTTGGCAAGGTTCAAAATGTGCAGGGGTGTCTTCGAGTTGGTGATTGACTGCCATGTACCTCGCTTCAATGTTTGTGGCTCCTACACCTATTATGTTGGATACGAGTATATCTTGTTGGTTTTGGGTGGATGGTGTACTTGAACCGGATTGACTATCATTTTCACTTTTAGAGTTTCCATTTTTTTTTAATGTTACCTTTCTTTATGTGGTAACGCAATGCCCCTTCTGTTACTCCAAGTACTTAATCTGGCTTAACCCACTTTTCTGCCACAGCTCAACGGCAAGGTACATCTCTTCTTTGCTGTATTTTTGATTTTTTCGCATGGGGGCAAAGTTACGCCCAAGTCAATCAATCAACAAGACGGGGTTGGTAGTAGGGATACTTATTTTCGGCTATTTCCATTGATTTATAGATTGGTCCAATGTATGCAATCCCCTCAATTCCATAGTCTTTTGCCAGTGCCCAATATGCCAACCGGTTTCCAATTAACCGTTTTTCGGGGGCATGAATATCTTTACAATTTCCAATATCAGTAGTTGTAGCCAGGCCTGTGTTAACAACTGTTTGCATAACGTAAACCTGCGATTCGACAATATAAGGAGAGAATTCGCCTGTTCCATAACTAAATGGAGGAATCTGTGACATATAAAACGGGAAATTGCCTATTCCCCATTTATCTCTCCAACCCTTTATCATAGCCGCTAACAGCATTTTATATTGTTCTGGTCTAACCCGGTTCGATTCTCCCTGATTCCAAATTACACCCCTGATATTATAGCCTGCAAATGGGGCAATCATTCCATTATAAAGGAGTGTTGGCGAATGCATGACTTTATTATCCGGAATTTCTGCGGGTAATATAACATCATCAAATTGAGCGAGCGATTCGGCATCCGTCCATGTTTCGGCATTGGCACCTCCCCACGACGAATTAATTAAACCAATGGGAATGTCTAAAACATCGTTTAGTTTTTTTCCAAAAAAATATGCAACTGCACTAAAATCGGCAACTGTTTTTGGCGTTGCTTTTTTCCATTCTCCTTCAACATTATTTGCAGGTTTTAAACTTGTCTGACGTTGGGTATGGAACAATCTTATATACTTGTTTTTTGAATTTAAAATGGCTTCGTTACTTCCATTTATGGGCGAGTTAGGAAAACCTTTTACCGGCATTTCCATATTCGATTGCCCCGAACACAACCAAACCTCACCAAAAACCACACTTTCAAATTCAATCTTATCGCTACCCTTAACAGTGATTGTATATTCCTTTTTATCTGCTTTTAAGGTTTTAATTTTTGTAATCCACTTTCCATTTTATGAGTTTTTGTGCTAACTTCCATCCCCCAACTTGCAGAAATATTTATTATTGTACCGGGTTTGTCAGTTCCCCAAATTAACACCTCCCGGTTTTGTTGTAAAACCATATTATCTGCAAAGAAGGAAGGTAATTTAGTTTGAGCCGTAATGCCAATTGAATAAAATATTAGTATTGATAAAAATAATTTTCTCATCATCGTATAATTCCCATTTAACTGTGTTCAATAAATTTATTAGAAAATGCACCCCTTATTGTTGTACTACTTCATAGTGCGCCTTTTGTGAGTACTGGTTACGCTTCCTCCTTTACCGTTAATAATACTTTTAACCATACTCTCTTTATTCCCATTCAGCCAAATAATTACTTTGTGGTAAAAGTTATCTTCTAATTCTGACGGAGTTTCAATTGCCCGATCTACAATTATCGGGGCATCTTTAAAAACATTATAAACACCAACTCCCCACGCGTTATGCTGTTTTACATGGTCGGCAACTTTGTATGATGCGAAACCAAAGGTTTCTCCATTTTTCCACTCTTCAACCGATGGCGGATCATAAGGCATCTCGCTTTGATAAAAATAGACACGCCCGTTTTCACCGTTCCAAATTGTTTGGTATTCCTGAAAATGCTCGTTAAACAAACCGTAAATGGTAACATTATCGCCATTTACTACCAAACCGTTTGCCGATCTGTTTTTATTCCAGCCCACACCTTCACCATGGTCGGCACGCCAAATCCACAAATGGTCGGCATATACATTGTTGCTGTTAATTTCTAAACAAACCGAACTTGAACCTTCGTGAGGACCTCCCACCCTAAAAAACAGGTCGAACAAAAATGTAGGGGTTGCTGTATGATTCTTTTTTGCACCGGGACTGCCAACCTGCACAACTGTTTCGGAAGAAATTAACCCGGCATCGAATACTAATCCGGCAATCGTAACACCCTCAACATCCAAAACTTCAATTGCTTTGCTTCCTTTTGTGGGAACTAGTGTTGCCATGCCAATTCCCATAATAACAGTTTCCGGGTTCGAAACTTTTAAACTTTTGTTTAATGAATAGATACCGGGTGTAAAAAGAATATGTTTACCTTTTTTTAAAGCTTTATTTAATGATTTTGCATTATCGACATCGGCGTATGCAATATAAAAATCATTGATAGAGATGGCTTTCTCTTTGCTTTGATTATTGTTCCAGTCAATGCCAATTTTATTTTTCTTTAAAGCGGGAACCTTCAAAATAAATTTCCCTTTGTTATAAGTCCAGTACGGTTTCTCCCGAACCTCAGGAGTTTCTTTAATAGTTGTGTAAGGTTTTTCGGGCCAGTTCTCTTTTGGGGCGTTTACCACTCCCAGAAAGGTCATATTCCAAACTCCGCCTTCCCATTTTTCCCATTCACAATTTCGTGAAAACCATTGCTGTTGCGAGCCGGATGATACCGTTCCATCAATTTTGCAATTTGCCAGAAAACCACCACTAGAATAACCAATGTCAGTTAATTTCAAATTACCTTTTACATAAATACGGCGTAAAGGCGAGGCTTGCGAAACGCCCCAAATATTTGTAGAATCGGAAGTAGGAACAATCGTTAAATTCTCGGCTGCCCTCCAGAAATTAACCAACATGTGGTTTCTTACCGAATTAGACCTCACAGCACCAATAATTACAACATCTTCGGGAGAGTTGCCTAAACCCAAAATATGCATATAGTAACTAACTTTAATATCCAGATTATATGTGCCCGGTTTAAACATAAACGCATAACGGTTATGTGAAAACTCGCCACTTCTTTTGTTTTGCCGACCATGAATTGTATCTAATAATGTTTGAACCTCTTTCATATCATTTGAAGGATCGAACATAAATACATTATCACCAAGCGAGGTTTGATTGTATTTTGAAGCAATTTTTTTAATATTTTCTGGTAGTGGATTGTTTAGTTGCGAGAATCCGGTTTGAATAATCCCAAAAATCCAAAATAGGTTTATTATAGAATATTTTAATATCATATTATTATTTCTCTGAAATGTAAAAATAAAAAAATGGAAGAGGCATTGTATGACTCCTCCATTTAATTTAACTATTCAAAACTACATTTTTTACCTCAGGCAGTACAATTCTACTTCCTCAGTTATTTTAAGTACCAGGGAACTCCATTAATCCCATCAAATCCGCCAAACTGCTCATCAATTGCTTTTGCGTAATTATCAGGATTGGTTGTCTGCTCGCTCGTTGGATATTTCCATCTTTTTGGATATACCGTTGGATCATCGGGATTTAAACTTGTGGTCGGGTCTATAGGATATACAGGATATCCGGTACGCAGGAATTGAGGATAATTGCCTCCGTTACCCTGGAAGAAATCTATAAGCCATCGTTGTATCCAAATTTGTTGCAGACGATCTGTTTTACTTCCTCCTGTGGCATAAGCCGCATCTCCGGTAAAATAATTATCGATATACGTCTGGTCAATAGCCATTCCGTGAACGAACCCTTTTGCTGAAGATAAGTTCATATAATAGCTGAGCATTGCTTTTACTCCGTTTTCATAATAATCCTCTGCATTTCCATTAACCCAACCTTCCTCTATTGCCTCAGCAATAATAAAACACTGTTCGGTATATGTAAAAATTAGCATTGGATCGCCCGCTCTGTTTTCCACGTATCGTTTATTTATTAAAGAGTACTTGCCTTCCTGATTATTGATGTGCAGTTGTTCTGAATTCATTGCTGTGGGAGCACCTTCGTAAGCTTCAAAATCAGATTCCAGTTTGCCTTCATTAATTAAAGATGAGGCAGGTTCTGCAAAATAAAACAACCTACGATCATTTAAATTTTTCAGTGCATCGACAACTAATTTCGAAACACCTAAATTAATTCTTTTATCTTCTCCACCATAAAAAGGATGGGTAGCATTAGGATTATCGGTATAAACCAATTGAAGTATATCTGAATTGCTTTCCATTAAATTGTCTGCATTAACTATTTCTGCAAAACGAGCTTTTTGTTCGGCAGTTATTTTTTTGCTCAAAGTTTGCAAAACCTTTAACTGCATCGCATTACATAGTTTTTGCCATTTGGCAATATCGCCATTAAACATTATATCGCCACCAAAATCCTCTCCTTCTGCAAAGTATGTCTCTGCTTGTTTCAGATCGTTTAAAATGGCTGCAAATACTTCTTCCTGCTTATCATATTTTGGTCGTACAATTCCCTCTTCTGCCATTCCTGCCTCCGAATAGGGAACATCTCCCATAGTAAGAGTTACTTTATAGCCATAAGAGGCCTTTAAAAATAGTGCGAGCCCCTTAAAAGATGATTCGAATTGAGTTCCCTCAGCAAATTCGACCATCCGTTTAAGGTTTGTTAGCCGCACATAAGATCCGAAACTGCCATAAGGCCAATAAGAATAATAGTACTGGTTAGGGTTTGCATCTGAAACAAGAACCGCAGTATGTTTATTAAATAGGTTCGCAGATGAAAAGTCAGACGGATTCGGATTCCAAAATCTATATGTATTTTTCAATATTTGTGTAGCCAACAGATCGGATGTAACAAATGTTGGTTTATCAGGGTTCGTATTAATTTCCTCAAAATCGGTACAAGAATTTGCTATCACCAGAGAAAATATCGCTAAAAATATATATTTAAAATTTTTCATTTCTGTTATTTATTAAAATGTAACTTTAATATTAGCTCCTAAGTATCTTACTGATGGGTCTGAAAAATCTTCATGCCCTCCATCAGGGTCAGAGTATTTGAAATCTTTCGCCCACAAGAATACATTTTGCCCTACAAAACTTACTGAGGCTGCCTTAGCCCATCCTTGCAAATGTTTAGAGGGGATACTGTAGGTTAAAGATATTTCGCGCAGTTTTACAAATGTTTTTGAATAGGTGTCGGGACGTGTTCCATTCCCTCCCCAGGCACTACTGACATGCAGATCTTTTGTGGCTCGCTGATAAGTACTTGGTATGTCATTCTTTTCATAAACTCTTGTATCGCTTGTAATATTGCCAACATTGTCATACTCAACTGTACCCGATACAATTTTTACACCATCTCCAATATAGTTTTTAGATCTCGGTGTGGCAACATCTAATGCCCTTATATCGGTAAGAGATTCAGGATGGCTGCCCGATTGCCACATATAACTTTCTGTCCTCGTATTCATTAGGCCACCAGAAACACCGTCTAAGGCTGCAAATAAGCTGAAGTTTTTATATCGTAAAGTTGAATTTATTCCCCAAACCCAATCCGGATCTCTCCATCCGAAATTTGTATCGTAGGCACTTTTTTTAATCCTGCCGTTATAGTATATAAGTTCTCCGGTTTCAGGAACCCTTAAAAACTCTCTACTATTAAGGGCATCAACACGTCCGCCCACTTTAATCCAAGGTTTTACTGGTGTATATACAGAGTCTAATTTTGTATAAACGGTATTAAAAGTTGACCAGTTTACACCCAAGTCCCATTGTAGATCTTTACTTTTAACGGGTGTGGCATTCAAGGCTATTTCCCATCCACGACGCGATCTTTCTTCATCAATATTAATAAAAACTCTATTATATCCTGAACTGGAAGAGACCGGAGCATTATTTTTCAGAATGTCGAACATATGTTTATTGTAGTAGGTAACATCTAACATCAGCCTATTTTTAAAAATTACTCCTTTCATACCTGTCTCAAATGTTGTTGAACTTTGAGGCAGCAGAGTTGGCGAATATAAAGTCGTTGGTGCACTTGCTCCATTTTCGTTGTTCCACGTACTGGTATGTATTGTATAAACAGGATTAACCTCATAAATTCTGGCAGGTGTTTTCGACGTAGTCCACGAACTTCTAAGTTTTATTAGATCGAGCCAATCTTTTGTTGATTCGGGTAAAAGTTCGGAAACAACAAAACTTGCTGCTACCGATGGATAAAAATAAGACTGGGTTTCGATCGGTAATGTTGAACTCCAATCGTTACGCCCCGTTATCTCTACAAAAATTGTTTTATCCCAAGAAAAAGCAGCTCTACCATATAGAGAATTTACCTGTTGTTTATATGTGGTTTCGGCCACTCTGGCTGGATCTACCGAAGCATTTAACGAGAAAAATGCCGGAATGACAATACCTCCAATAGTACTGGCATTAATATTATTATCCCGTTTATAAAACATCGTTCCACCTGCAAGATATTCTATATTGAACTTACCAAAAGATTTATCTCCTGTGAACAAAAAATCATTATTAAAACTAAATCCTTGGGTTTGACCAGTATCGTATGCTCCTGTAAGTTTCCCGTTCCATGTGTAATTATTGCCAGGAACACTGGTATTACCTGTTTTTGTGAATGATCCCCAAGAAGTCCTTAGTTGTCCTCGGTCTGTAAAGAAATCGACACCCGAACGAACCGTAACTTTTAACCAGTCGGTAAGATCATAACTCATTGACAGGTCGGCATTGAAAATATCGCGAGAAACCTCGTTGGTTTTCTCGTACCTGTCGAAATACGGATTATTTACACTCCGCCTGTATGTGTGGTTTTGCACCTCATCTTTTTTCAGCCAATAATTGTTTTTATAGTCTAAAACATTATAATCGGCAGCCGACCATATCAATAGCGAATACATCGGATCGTATGATGTATATCCATTAGAACCCATATTCGGAGTTTGTTTTTTAGAATATGCAACATTTGAACTCAAATTAAATTTGTCCATAGTGATATCGCCCCCAAGAGTGTATGTATATTTATTCAATACACTGTTAGGATATTGTCCTTTATTTTTTGTCCAGTTAATAGAACTCCTTAAAGAGACAACATCACTTTTATAACCAACATTTACATTGTTATTGGTAATGTATCCTTGTTCCAAAAAATTACTGAAATTGTTTTTACCAACTGGCAAATATTCATATTCTCTGTATTCCATCAAAACAGGATCCCATTGATTCTGAGTTGAACCATCCATTACAGGACCCCACGATGCAGTTGAGTTTACATTATATTTTCCATTACTCCCCCTGCCATAAACACTTTGTTTTTCGGGGATAGCTAAAAACCCAGAACTGAACATTGTATTTGTTGCAACACTAACATTTATTCCAGCCTTATTATCACTTCCGTTTTTAGTAGAAATCAAAATGGCACCACTTGCTCCCCTAAAACCGTAAAGCGCCGAAGCTGTAGCACCTTTTAAAACACTCATCGACTCTATGTCTTCGGAAGATATATCGCTAATTGTTTTATTTGCATAAGCAACTCCATCAATTACAATTAAAGGTTTTTCGCCACGGATAGTAATGACGGGAGCCACAGCAAAATCAGTTGAGTTTTTAACCAGAAGCCCTGCGACTTTTCCTGTAAGCGATGTAGCAACGTCAACACCGGAGACTTTTTGTAAGCTCTCTCCCAATACCTTTTGAACCGAATATCCAAGTGCTTTTTCAGAACGTTTAATGCCAAGTGCTGTAACTACAACTTCCTCTACTCCAATGAAATCATCCTCCAAACTAACATCAATAACAGTTTGGCTACCAACAACAACTTCGATTGTTTTCATCCCTACAAATGAAAATTGCAGTGTTGCATCTTCCGGAATATCGGGTAGTGAATAAATCCCATCCATATCAGTTACCGTTCCTTGCGTGGTACCTTTTATAAGAACTGTTACACCCGGCAGTGGCTGTCCGCTTTCGTCGGTTACTTTCCCCGAAACCGGTTTTTCTTGAAATTCGGCTAAAGAGACAGCATCAAAAACTTCTGGGGTTGTAAGTACAATTATCCTGTCTCTAATGGTATAATCGACATTGGTTTCGGCAAATAGTGAGTTTAGAATCTTCTCTACCTTTTGGTTTTTTACGTTAACCGAAACCTCTCTTTCCACATCGATTACCTTACCGCTATACATAAAATAAAACTCGCTTTGGTCCTCTATTGCCAAAAGAACATCCTTTACGGTGGTTTTATCCATACTAAGTGTTAGCGTTTTAGTTTGCGAATAAGTTTTGGAAGCCAAAACTGTTACCGCAGAAATCAAAATCAAAAAGGTTGTTAGTTTCATAATCCTAAGTAATTTTTTCATTCCGGGAATTTCTTTATCCCCGGTAAAATCATTAAATTTTTTCATACTTTTACAATGTTAAGTTTAATACTGCCCTGTACTTTTATTACAGGGTTAATTTTTACAATCTTCAGGGAAGTGTTGGCGCATTTCCCTGTTGTTCTTTTAACAAATTTTCCTCATTGGCAATTCTTTTTTAGTTAGGTTTTATTTTCTTTTTTTAAGAACTATTTTTTGTTTTGAAAAAGTTCCGTCGGCCATTTTCTTTCTCGGTAGTGCTTCGTATTTAATGGGTGTGGCAATTGTCATCAACTCAAGTATCTGAAAAAGGGGTTCGTCAACAAAAGTTACCGTATAGAAATACTCTTTTATATCATTGTCAACTTCAATGTCAACATTAAACATACGGCTAAGCCGGTCGGCGACTTCGGTAATGTATGCATCTTCAAACACCAGTTTACCATCTTTCCATGCAATGTATTTATTAACATCTCCCTGAGTACTTAAAACCGCGCCTGTATTACAATTGTAACTAACATGCTGGTTTGGTTTCATGCTGCCAATGGTTTTTATGTTGCCATCAGGTTCATTTTTCTCCAAAACTACTTTTCCGTTAACCAATGTTGTTTCAACAACAACATCATCGGGGTATGCCAAAACGTTAAAAGCTGTTCCAAGTGCTTTAATATTTATCTTTTTGGTTTTAACAACAAATGGTTTTTCGGGGTTGTGGGCAACATCAAAATAACCTTCGCCAATTAACACAATCTCTCTCGTATCTCCTGTAAAAAACTGTGGATATTTAATTTTACTTCCATAATTAAGATGCACTACGGAGCCGTCGGAAAGTTGCACTACCGTCCTTGAACCTATCGGTGAGATTACTTCGATAGTATCAACAGTAATATTGGCATAAATATTCGTTTCTATTTTGTTTTCGGAGAGTGTATAAAAGAGAAAGGCGAGAACAGGTATCAAAAAAATTGCAGCAGCTTTTGTGAGCCAACTTGTAACTGTACGAATAGTTACAGATTGTTTTTTCTGAATATCCTTCCCTGTTTTGCTATCAATCTTTCTCTGAATTTTATCGAAAAGTTCACTGAATTTATCATCATTTAACATATTGGTTTCACCTTCGTACTTTTCCCAATCATCTAACGCGAGAGCTTTTCCTTTGTTTGATAGTGCCTCGGTATTAACCCACCGGATAACTTCATTTAATTCGGTATTGTTGCACCTGTTGTTTAAAAACTTTATAAGTATCTCTTTTGTCATTCTTCTCTTCTATAAAGGCCTCCCGAAAATCCGGGAGGCACAATTAACTAACTAACTAAACTATAAAATTAGCTTTAAATTTAATAGCATCGTAAGGTTATACGCACAACCGGTACTAGGGGAGTATAAAAAAGATGATTTTTTTTATATGACTATCCGCATTTATACCTACACTTTACCCCTTCGCCTATCGGCACTTCCCCTCAAAGAGGGGAAGCAGCTCCAAGCAAACGATAGAGCAAACCTCGAAATAATTCTGAATTGTGCCACTAGCTTTCTCCCCTTAAAAGGGGAGATGTCGACAGACAGAGGGGTAGAGGAATAGGTAATTAAACGGATAGTCATATTTTTTGTTAAACTCCTTTAAAGAAACAGATAAACGAATAACAAATTAACAGTCAAGCTGGTATCGATATGAGTTCTTAGGAAAGCAAGTGTATTTGCAATATGTTTTTTAACGGTATTTACCGAGATATTAAGTTTCTCGGCAATTTCGTTATGCGAAAGTCCTTTATCGCGGCTCAATTGAAATATCTCTTTTTGGCGTGGTGTAAGTTTGTCTAATAACTTCTGTACTTTGCTGTTCAACTCGTTAAAATAAATCTCGTCTGTTAAATCGGGTGTAGTATTTATCTGTTGAATGGATTTTAAGTGTTCGAGATACTTTTTTTCGGTTACCCTTTTTCGCAAAAGGCTGATTGTTGCATTGTAGGCAATGGTAAAAAGAAACGCCTCGAACGAAGAGTAGATGTCAATTTTACTTCTCGATTCCCAAACCTTAATAAAAACCTCTTGTACAATTCCCTCTGCATCGGCTTCTTGTTTTATGTACCGAAAAACAAAACCGTACAGCCTATTACAATATCGTTCGTAAATATTGTAAAAAGCAACCCTGTCTCCTTCTCGAAGTTGCAGGAGCAGTTCTTTATTTGATTTTGTTACTTTCAAAACACTTAGCTAAACATAATAATCAAAGGTAGTGCTTTTTTAAGATTGCGATGTACCAACTCAAAATTATTTCAAAAGTTCAAAAGTCTGCCGTGCAATCTCCAGCTCTTCGTTTGTTGGAATTACAAGAATTTTAGTTTTAGCTGCTTCGCTGTTAATCTCCCGAATATCTTTACTGCGAGCAGCGTTTTTTTCTTTATCAATTTCAATCCCAAAAAATTCCATATTTTCGCAAACAAGTTTACGTACCAAACTATCGTTTTCGCCAATGCCGGCAGTAAATATAATGGCATCTAATCCATTCATTGCAGCAGTGTAGTTACCAATATATTGTTTAATACGGTACGCGTACATTTTGTACGAAAGTTCTGCATTAACATCTCCGTTTAATAGATGCTTTTGAATATCACGCATATCAAAATTGCCAGTCAAACCAACCATTCCACTCTTTTTATTTAGCACATTCGACACCTCTTCAATTGAATATCCTTTCTGTTCAACAAGGTAAAAAATAATTGAAGGGTCGATATCGCCAGAGCGTGTTCCCATAATCAGTCCGTTAAGTGGACCTAATCCCATTGAAGTATCCACACAAGCACCATTCTTAACAGCAGCTATCGATGCACCGTTACCGATATGAATTGTAATTATATTGGTCTCTTTTTTGCCCAAATACTCGTTCGCTTTTTCTGAAACATATTTATGCGAAGTTCCATGAAACCCATATTTTCGAATACCCATTTTTTCGTACATTTCGTTAGGTATTGCGTACCGGAAAGCCACTTCGGGCATGGTTTGATGAAAAGCAGTATCGAAAACACCAATTTGAGAAGCATGAGAGAATACCTTTTCAGCAACTTCGACACCGGTAAGGTTTGCCGGATTATGAAGTGGTGCCAACGGAAACAACTCTTTAACTTTTGCTTTTACATCGTTGGTTATCAAAATTGTTTTCGTGAATGCTTCTCCGCCATGCACAAGTCTGTGTCCCACGGCTTGAATTTCGGATGGATCCGTAATTACTCCAATCTTTTTATCGGTAAGAAGCTCGGCAACTCTCTCTAAACCAACTGTATGGTTTGGAATTGGAAAAGTTTCGCTTACTTTATTCTCGATTCCGTCAATAAAAGTTTTGTGAGTTAAAGTACCCTCTTCCAAACCAATCCTCTCAACTATTCCACTCGACAATGGAAGTTCTGTGGTCATATCAATTAGTTGGTATTTTATTGACGAGCTACCTGCATTAATTACTAAAATTTTCATCCGTTTCTATTCTTGATTTTGCGCCTGAATTGCTGTAATAACAACAGTATTAAAAATATCGTCAACCGTGCAGCCTCTGCTTAAATCGTTAACAGGTTTTTTCAAACCCTGCAACATCGGGCCAATTGCAACTGCGCCGGTTTCGCGCTGTACAGCTTTGTATGTGTTGTTTCCGGTATTCAAATCGGGGAATATCAAAACATTCGCCTGCCCTGCAACTTTCGAGTTTGGCATTTTACTTTTACCAACAATCGGGTCAACGGCTGCATCGTACTGAATTGGTCCTTCAATTTTCAAATCAGGGTGTAACTCTATTGCTTTTTGGGTTGCCTCTTTAACTTTTTCAACTTCGACTCCACTACCTGAAGATCCCGATGAGTACGACAGAAGAGCAACTTTAGGATCGATTCCAAATGCTTTTGCCGACTCGGCTGATGATATTGCTATTTCGGCAAGCTGATCGGCATTTGGATTAATGTTTACAGCACAGTCGCCAAACACAGAAACATGGTCGTCGAGACACATAAAAAATACAGACGACACAGTATTTACGCCCGGCTTTGTTTTTATAAACTGCAACGCAGGAACAATTGTGTGGGCAGTTGTATGTGCCGCTCCCGAAACCATTCCATCAGCATCTCCTTTATAAACCATCATCGTCCCGAAGAATGAGACATTGAGCATTGTATCTCTCGCCAAATCATCCGGAATATTTTTATGTTTACGCAATTCAAAGTACGTTTTCCAATAATCTTCGTAGTGTTCAGATGTGGCAGGATCGATAATATTTATCTCATCCTCATTTATATTAACACCAATTTTATTAGCCTTATCCAAAATATCATCTCGTTTTCCTAACAATGTAATATCAACAACATTTTGTTCAACAAGATTAACCGCTGCTTCCAGTATCCGGGTATCGGTTCCCTCTGGTAAAACTATGTGTTTTTTAACTGATTTAGCTTTCGTTACTAATTTATACTGAAACATGCGAGGGGTCATCACATTGGTTTTAATGCTTTTAAAACGATCTATGGAGAATTCAGTATTAATATATTTTTCAAAAATGGAAATGCACAAATCTACTTTTTTTGTATCTCCAGGTCTGACTTTCGATTTCACATTTCCAATTTTGTTTGCAACGTTAAATGTATCTTCATCAACCAAAATAATTGGAACAATATTTTGCAAACCATCAATTAGTTTAAGAATTGTCTCTCCTGGAATCAAACCTCCGGTTAGTATTATTCCTGAAATACTTGGGTAATTAGCCGATGCATTTGCCTGGAGAGCCCCCATAATTATATCGGCTCTATCTCCAGGAGTAATTACCAGACAATTTTCGCCTACATGCTCAAGATAATTCCTTAGCTGCATTGCCCCGATATTAAATTTATCGGCTTTCTTATTCATCAAATTTTCACCGAATAAAACTTCACCGCCAATTTCGTCATAGATTTCTTTAATTGTGGGGCTGCTAAGTTTTTTTACTTCAGGAATCACTCCATATCTAGTTTTGGTAGGAATCACCTTTTTCAACTCCTCTTTCATTTTTTCACAATCGCTTTCAATAACACGATTCATAAAAACAGCCAAAACGGTTACATCTTTTTCTACATAAGTTTTTACAGCCAAATCAAGATTCGAAACCGCATCTTTAATATCTTTATCGTGTGCTGAACTTACAATTAAAGTTGGTATCGAAAGGTTTTTTGCTATTTCTGCATTCAAGTCAAATTCAAATGCTACTCCTTTACTTTCAAAATCAGAACCTTCAACAAGAACAACATCAAATCTGGCTTCAATATTTTTATATTTCTCAATTATTTTGTCGATTAGCAGTAGTTCTTTCCCCGACTTTTTCAAACGAACAACCTCCGAAATAGTAAATCCATAAGCCTCTTCGTATTTCATATCCAAATTAAAATACGAAATCATCGTTTGAATATGGTTGTCCTTTTTCCCTTTTGGGAAATCACTAATTATTGGACGGAAATAACCTACTCTGCTTACTTTCGACAGCAACATTTTTAATATCCCGAGTGCAACAATCACCTTTCCTGTTTGCGGTTCGGTATTTGCGATATAAATCCCTTTATTCATACTTTTTAAAATAGTGTTAAAACCCTGATTATTGATAATTTAGATCTCATATCAGAAATCGATGCAAAAGTAATAAAGATAATTTGCAAAACCTTTTAAAAATAATATATTAGCCAGCCTTAAGAGAAACCTTAAAATTGAAATTGTGAAAATCTTAAAACTTAAGCTACACTGGCAAATATTAATTGCATTAGTTCTGGCAGTTTTGTTTGGTTATTTTATTCCGCAGGGTGTAAAATACGTTGCATGGATGGGTGAAATATTTCTAACCTCATTAAAAATGGTAATCATTCCACTTATCCTGAGTTCGATAATATCGGGAGTTACAAGTATGGGAGGCGGTAATAATCTGGGACGAATGGGAGCAAAAACAATGCTTTACTATTTATCCACAAGTACACTGGCAATTCTCACCGGATTAGTAATGGTTAATATTATAAAACCCGGAGTTGGTGTTGAGATGGGTTTCACAGAAAATATTTCGGGGCTTGCTGAAAACACAGGTTCGGTAAACGATATATTGATGAGAATTGTTCCGGAAAATATTTTTAAAGCTATGGTAAACGGAGAGATTCTTCCGGTTATTTTCTTTGCAATAATTTTTGGAGTTTTTATTACACAGGTAAAAGGGAAATACAAAGATACACTTACAACTTTTTTTGAAGCCGTTTTTGAGGTGATGATGAAAATGACCATGTTCATTATTAAGTTTACTCCGCTCGGTATTTTCGGTATCGTATCACACGAAGTGAGTAAAAATGCACATCAACTTGCAAACCTTGCCGTAAGTATGGCAATTTATATGTTAACTGTTTTTATTGCTCTGGCAATTCATGCGTTTATAACTTTACCTCTTATCCTTAGGTTTATTGCAAAGGTAAAGCCATTTGCCCACATGAAAAACATGATAACACCTTTGTTAACGGCTTTCTCCACCGCTTCGTCGAGTGCAACATTACCATTAACAATGGAAGCTGTTGAACATAAAAGCGGAGTTTCTAATCCTATAACAAGCTTTACGCTTCCATTGGGGGCAACTGTGAATATGGATGGAACTGCACTTTACGAGTGTGTAGCGGCTATTTTTATTGCGCAGGTTTATGGAGTTGAATTTAGTTTTATGCAACAAATTCTGGTAGTTGTTACCGCTCTGCTTGCTTCTGTTGGTGCAGCCGGAATTCCCATGGCAGGGTTGGTAATGCTTACTATAATTTTGACTGCTGCAGGTTTGCCATTAGAAGGAATCGGACTGATACTGGCAGTTGACCTTTTACTGGATATGACGCGTACCTCGGTAAATGTTTGGAGCGACAGTTGCGGCGCAGTAACAATTGCACGCTCAGAAAATGAGAAGACGAACGTTGCAATTTAGGAAGAAAGAGTTGATGTTGTAATTATGAGTCCCCATAACGGTGCACTTTAGATTTATCTTATAACTTTCACATTGTTGTCAATAGCATTAGTTCGTCTGATTTATTAGAGTACCTTTGCGCCCGGATTACGAATCTTTTGATTTCAATCATATACTATCATTTTTGTTGATGTGCTTTTTTAAGCAATCTTTTATTGCATTCGCAAACTTCATACTTGTAGTTGAGTTATCAGTAATAAGTCTACCCATCAAAGTGCTAATATTTAGCACGCCTAAGGGCTTTTCATCGAGCGTTTACGTTTTTTTTTGATGACACTAATTAAATAGAGTATGAATATTAATTCAGACAATTATTATGGTGACAATCGTATCTCCACTGCATTGCTTCTTGCAGCAGGTACGGGCAGTCGTCTTTTTCCTTTAACCAAAAGTTCGCCCAAGTGCCTAACCCTTGTAAATGAAACGTCGATTCTTGAGCGGCTAATCAATAACCTTAAAAAACAGGGGTTTAAACGTCTTGTAATTGTTACCGGCTATAAAAATGAATGTATTATGGATTTTCTGGGCAGTAATTCAGGAGACTTACACATTGAGTACATTCACAGTCCCTTATACCGCACAACTAACAACATCTATTCGCTTTGGATGGCTCGTAATATCATAAATGAGCCTTTTGTTTTGTTTGAAAGCGATTTGGTTTTAAACACATCGTTACTCGACGAAATGGTTTTTCCCGATAAAATGGCGGTAGCAAGAATGCAACCATGGTTAAATGGAACCACTGTTTCAATTAGCAAACAAAATCAGATAACTAAGTTTCACAAAGGAACAACAGATACGTACACCGATATTCGTTATAAAACAGTAAATATTTACAGTTTTTCTCTTTTATCGTGGCGTGCAATTGTTAAAAAACTAAATCAATACATTGCAATGGGCAGTGTTAACTGCTACTACGAAACTGTTTTTTCTGAAATGATTGATAATAAAACTCTTTCGTTTGAATCCGTTTCGTTCGACCATCAACCGTGGTACGAGATTGATACCATGAATGATTTGTCTGAAACTGAAAAATTGTTTCCTTTAGAATTGAAAATACCGATAAAACTTAAAGAGATATATGCATAGTGATTCAAATAAATATCCTGTAAAAAGTAAATATAAAACACAGGCGGAGAAATACGAATATATATCAAAACAACACGGTGGATATTATCGGCATAATTTTACCGACCATGCCTATTTATACAATCTCTATTTTCCACCGAAAGCTGTATTTACCCACCTTAAAGATAACATCTGCGACTTAGTATTGAATTACCCCATGGCACAGAATGCTCTTGCTGAACTGATTGGCGAGCTTATTCAGCAACCTGCCGAAAGAATTATTGTTGGGAATGGAGCTGCTGAAATAATAAAAATATTATCCGGTCGTTTAGCAAAAAAAATAATTATTCCGGTACCTTCATTTAACGAATACGCAAATGCAGCACCCAAAGAAAATGTGGTTGAATTCCCACTTGAATTTCCATCCTTTCAATTAGATGTGGATAAATTTGCTGCCGAAGCGATTAAAGTTGAAGCCGACATGGCTGTTGTGGTAACTCCCAATAATCCTACGTCGTTGCTGGTGCCGAAAGCCGATTTAATTCGGTTGGCACAAAAGCTGGAAAAGCATAATTGCATGTTAATTATTGATGAATCTTTTCTCGATTTTGCTGACAACAAAGAGCAAATAAGCCTCGAGCAAGATATTGATAAATACGCTAATATGGCAATTCTAAAAAGCATGAGTAAAGCTTACGGAATTTGCGGACTTAGAATTGGATATTTGTTAACGGCTAATCTGGAATTTGCGGCAACAGTTCGGAATGGCATTCATATTTGGAACATCAATGGATTTGCAGAAGAGTTTCTGCGAATATTACCCCGGTACAAACAGGAATTTGAAGCGAGCTGTGAAAGGGTGAAAGCAGACCGTGATATATTTTATAAAAAACTTTCGGAAATTGAAGGGATGACCGTTTTTAAACCCGATGCAAATTATATTTTTTGTCGTTTGCCCGATACCGCTTTAAGCGGACCCGAAGTAACAAAGCACCTTTTTATTGAATACAATATTTACATAAAAGATAGCGCCGGAAAAACACAACCCGATGCCGACCGATATATTCGGATTGCCAGTCGTACCGATGCCGAAAACAGTAAACTTATTGAAGCATTAAAAAATATAATGTATTTAAAGAGCAAATAATATGAACGAAAAACAGCAGCCGGGCATGCTTGCTTTTGCCAAAGATTTACCAAATATTTGTTCTTTAACCGGATTGCTGAGTGCTCTGATAGGAATATATTTTGCCATTGCTGGCAATTTTGAAGCAGCAATTATTGGAGTGCTTTGGGCTGTTTTGTTCGATTGGTACGACGGAATTATTGCCCGAAAATTGAAAGGCAGGACAAAAGTGCAAGGAGTTTTTGGAGCTCAGCTCGATTCAATGATTGATATTGTAAGCTTTGGAATTTTACCTGCAATAATACTTTTAAGCTACGGAAATTATAATGTATGGTTTATACCCGGAGCTTTTGTAATTATTGCTACCAGTGCTATCCGTTTAAGTTACTTTAATGTTTATGGCCTTATCGACAAGAAAACATATAAGGGTCTGGCACTTGATAATAATGTGCTTATTCTTGCTTTCCTATTTCTATTTGAAAACTTATTAGAGCATTCTACTTTTTCAATAGTTATTTACATCCTCTTAATGCTTTTATCAGCATTAAACTTAAGCTCAATTCCAACTCCGAAATTTGGCGGTAAATGGATTTATGCGTTGGTCTTTTATGTAATTGTACTGACATTTGTTTTTAGTTGGATTATGTATAATAGATTATGAAAAATATAGAATAAAAAATACATAGTTTAGGATTTTTTTTAGCATAAAATCTAACATAAAATATTCGTTAATATTATGAAACCAAGATACTAACAATTACTCAGTCGAACAATCAAATATCTGATTATTAGTTATTTAATACTGCAATGTACTTTTCGGAGTGGACTCAATAATAGATTATTGAAGAGGGCTGGTTTATCCAATCCTTTTTTAATAATGGTATTTATGAATACAAACAATAATATTTGAGATTTTAATGACTAAATTGTGATGATATAATTAGTGAACAAAATCGCTCATATTTGTTATAAGAGATAGATGTTAAAAAATAAGCCATCTTTAGCTGAAACAGTAAAACCCCCTTCGAAAAGTAATTCTTTATTTTCGGATGCATGGTATTTTCTGTTGAAAAAGCCTAAAACTGAAACACTTATTGAATTCGAGTCAGAAGAAAAACGAGACGAATATAACCAACGAGTGATGCAGCGTGTTGGAATTGATGTTGATAGAAACTCAATTTTGAATATTCATAAAATAGGAGTGGAAGCCCCGGTAAATTATGTTTTTAACGAACTCTTAAACTGGAATGGCGATTCAACGTGCTGGCCAAACCACGTTGCAAAAGTTGAGCGTATCGATGAAAAAATAGAATCAATACGAATTCTGCCTTTTGGTTGGTCTAAATATCCATTTAAGTTTATGAAGAGTTTCTTTGGTTTGCATTTAATTCCACTATTTTATCTTAATGCAATTCGTATAAAACGAGTTCCCGATTCATTTGATTTCGACAATGCCCGTTATATTTTATACAAAAGTAGCGGTGGATACCCAATTGGGATTTTTACGATGTACGTCCGTTCATCCATTCCCGAACTTGGAGAAACAGAACATTCGCAGTTAATATTTGCAGTTAGTTTTAATTTCTACGGAAAAGAAAAACAGGCAAATAAATTGGTAAATATTATGTGGGAGAGTCTTCATAATCGGGTTACATCTAATGTGTTAAATCGTGTTAAACAGTTGAGTGAGTGGCGGATTGAAAAAATTCAAAATGATTTTGATTTATACTCGACTTAAAATTTACATTCCTTCCTAATAAGCATTTTCCGTAATTATGAAAAATGTTTAAGTGGTTTGGTAATTTCCAAGACTTCGGGATACTATAAGTCCATTGTGTACGCCCTCTGCCAGTTTCTCAATAGCAGCAGAAACCTATACAATAAAGAAAATAGAAGAAAAAAACATATACAAATGGAAATAAAAGAAAGATAATTCTATTTTTGTGCTTTCAAGACGATGAACCATATTTACTATTATTTTTGTTAAGCATAATATTTTGAACATAAAAACTAAAATAGTTATTAAATTTTTCTTCGCTATACTTTTTGTAGCGTACTATTTTAGTATAACTCTGTTTTACCACTCGCATGTAATTAACGGAAAAAAAATTGTTCATTCTCATTTTTATATAAATACTCACGATACTGCAGGAAATCCGATAAATCATTCGCACTCTCAAGACGAAGTATATTCTCTTCAAATTATTTCCCAGTTTATTACCACTTTTATCGCAGCAGGTATATTTTTAACAATAATTCGTCTCCTGCTTAATCAGTATCTAATACCTTTTAGCGAGTTTATTCATAGTAGTTTTACTCTGCAAAGTTATTCTTTACGAGGTCCACCATCCAGTTTTTCTTTCTAATAATTGTGAGAATCATATATAATTTCACATAAATTATTTGGACTGCCACAGGGAGTCCGTTTTAAATTATTAAAACCGGAAGGATGAAACTTGCATCCGCCAGTTGTCGGACAAAGGAGAATCATTCTGTAGTAAGTTTCCTGTCTGCCGGCAGTCATCGAATATCTTTAAAACTTATAATTAATTATAACGAGATGAATAAAATCCTATTTTTTGCTGTTATACTTTTGTTAACTGCGTGCCAATCGAATAAGAAAAATCAACCACCACTCGAACGAATTGAGATTTCGGGCGATACCATTAAAATACCTGATAACTCAACTCTTCTCAAAAAAATAAAAACTACAAAAATTGCCGAAGAGCTTTATAGTAGCAATGTTTCAACATTTGGAATAGCGCAGGCAATACCAACAAATTATGCCGAAATTGCTGCTCCTTTTTCAGGGCGAATAACAAAATCGTTTGTTAAACTTGGGCAATATGTTAAAAAAGATGAGCCTGTTTTTGCCATTAGTTCGCCATCTATTTACGAGGTTGGGAAAATGTATTATCAGGCAAAACAAGAGATGGCGCTTGCCGAAAAGAACCTAAAGCGTCAGCAGGATTTGTATAAAAATGGAGTTGGTATCCAAAAAGATCTGGAAGAGGCGGAAGTAAATTACGAGCTTAATAAACGCGATTACGAAAATGTAATTGCCAGTTTAAAAGTTTACAACGTCGATCCTGATGAGTTGGTTTTGGGGCAACCGTTAATTGTTCGTTCTCCTATCTCGGGAAATATTGTAGATAATAATATTGTAATTGGGCAGTATTTAAAAGAAGATGCCGACCCGGTTGTAATTGTTGCCGAGCTTAGTAAAGTCTGGATTGTGGGGCAGGTAAAAGAGAAGGATATTAATTTGATTCATAAATCGGAGGAGATTGAAATTACTGCTGCCGCTATTTCTGATAAGTGTTTTAAAGGGAAAATTTATTATATCAGCGATTTGCTCGACGAAGAAACCCGTTCGGTTCAGGTATTTATTGAATGTGAAAACTCAGATCATTCTTTAAAGCCCGGAATGTATGTGTCAATCAGGTTTATAGAGGAGATGAGCAATAATATTTTAATTCCCTCTTCTTCTGTTTTTCAAAAAGAGACCGGACGATTTGTTTTTGTTGCTATTGGCGAAAATAGATTTGTGAAGCGAGATATTTCAGTTCGTGGAGCCACAGAAAACAGACTGCTTGTTAAAAGTGGTATTTCCATTGGCGAACATGTGGTAACTGAAGGAGGATATTTTTTACTGGGTCAAAATTAAGCAGCTATGAAAAAGATTATTCAGGCTGCAATTCAGCACCGGTGGATTATGGTTGCAATGTTTGTTTTGCTCGCCATATTCGGATATTATTCGTGGAGACAGCTTTCGATAGAAGCATACCCCGACATTGCCGATGTTACCGTGCAAGTGGTTACGCAGGTTCCTGGACTGGCAGCTGAGGAGATTGAGCAGCAAATTAGTATTCCGCTGGAACGTGCATTAAACGGGCTTCCCGGCTTGCATGTAATGCGTAGTAAAAACAGTTTCGGACTCTCTGCAATTCTGTTGGTTTTCGAAGATGGAATCGACGATTACTGGGCGCGACAGCGTGTGCAGGAACGAATTTCGGATGTCGATTTGCCTTTCGATGCAATACCGGGATTGAACCCGCTTACTTCGCCAACCGGCGAAATATTCCGATATATTATTGAAAGTAATAATCATGATCTACGCGAACTCACTGAATTACATAAATGGGTAATAATCCCGCGTTTAAAGCAAGTTACAGGAGTTGCCGATGTAAGTAATTTTGGCGGAATCACAACACAGTTTCAAATTGAAATAGATCCGCTTAAAATTCAACAATATAATTTATCGATTTCGGATGTGATTGATAAAATAGAGAAGAATAACTCCAACGCCGGAGGTAGTATGCTTAATAGTGGCGATCTTACTTATGTGATTCGGGGTATTGGATTGGTGAAGAATCTTGAAGATTTAGGTGATGTTGTTGTAAAAACCGAAAATGGTGTTCCTGTTTATTTAAGCGATCTCGGTACACTAAAATACGGAAACCTGGAACGAAAAGGTGTGCTTGGGTTTACCGATCGCCAGCGCGATTATTCTGATGGGGTGGAAGGAATTGTACAGCTTCTGCGTCATCAGAATCCGTCTATTGTTTTGGCCGGAATTCATGCTGCGGTTGACGAGCTAAATAGTGAAACACTGCCCGAAGGTGTTAGAATTCATCCGTTTATGGATCGTACAGATTTAGTACAAACCACTCTCGACACAGTTTCGCACACTCTGCTGCTCGGTATGTTTTTGGTGATTGCAGTACTTATAATTTTTCTCGGAAGCTGGCGGGGTGCGCTGCTTGTTGCCATAACAATTCCACTTTCGTTATTAATAGCTTTTATGTTGATGTATCTTACCGATATTCCTGCCAACTTGCTTTCGTTGGGAGCTATCGATTTTGGGATTATTGTTGAAGGTGCAATTGTGATGATGGAGACTATCTTGAAAAAGAGGGAGGATAATCCCGATTTGGAACTAGAGGAGAAATCTATTGTTAAGCGAGCCATAGAAGTTGCAAGGCCAATATTTTTCTCAACCATAATAATTATTACTGCATATTTGCCGCTTTTTGCTTTCGAGCGAATAGAGAAAAAGCTATTTACACCAATGGCATTTACTGTTGGTTATGCACTTATCGGTGCTTTGTTTGTTTCGTTATTGTTAATACCAGGGCTGGCATATATAATTTACCGGAAACCACAAAAAACTTATCGAAACAGGTGGATGGAGAAGTTGACGAATATGTATCATCGCCAAACAGCACGCATTCTGGAAAAAACCAAAAAAGTTTTTGCTCCCTTGGCTGCTGTTTTTGCGGCTGCAATAGTATTAACTTTTACCGTGGGTAAAGATTTCCTGCCCGAACTTGATGAAGGTTCTATTTGGTTGCAAGTGCAACTACCACCCGGAATTTCGCTCGAACGGTCGAAAATTATGAGCGACACACTGCGGCACCGGTTAATAAAATACGACGAGGTTACTTATGTGATGGTGCAAACCGGTCGCGACGATGAGGGAGCAGAGTCGTTTTCCAAATCGCATATCGAGTGTTCCGTAGGATTAAAACCTTACGATGAATGGGAGAGTGGAATGACTAAAAACGAATTGATTGAGAAAATGTCTGCTGAATTGGAAACAATGCCAGGTTATACCGTTGGATTTTCGCAACCAATTATCGATATGGTAATGGATCAAATTGCCGGAACTCACAGCGATCTGGCTATTAAAATATATGGTGAAAATTTTAAAGATAACCGCCGCATTGCTGAGGAAGTTTTGGCACAATTGAGCACAATTCAGGGAGCTACAGATTTAGCCATCGATCAGGAACCACCTCTGCCACAGTTGCAAATTCATGCCAATCGCGATAAAATAGCTCAATACGGGTTGAATGTGTCAGATGTTTCGGAGTTGATTGAGGTTGCCGTTGGCGGAAAAGCCATTTCGCAAATATTTATTGGAGAGCGTGTTTACGATGTAATTTGCCGGTATAAAGATGAGAGCCGGAATACGCCGGAACAAATTGGGAATTTGATGTTAACTTCTGCAACCGGGGCAAAAATTCCACTTTCGCAGGTAACCGATATTAAATTGAGTACCGGTGCAAGCTACATTACTAGGCAAATGAATAAGCGATATATTACACTTCGAATTAATTTGCGGGGCATCGATTTGACAGCATTTTTAAAGGAGGCAAAAGATAAGATTAACGCGAATGTAGAGTTCGATCATACAAAAAATAGTTTGAAATGGAGTGGGCAGTTTGAAAACCAAAATCGTGCTTATGCGAGGTTGCAAATGATTATTCCGCTGGCACTTGCTATTATGTTTTTACTGCTATTTGGTGCTTTCGGAAAATTCCGGCAGGCTGCACTTCTTATGGGAGTTGTGCCACTCGCACTTTTTGGTGGAATGTTGGCATTAAATATTTTTGGAATGTCGCTAAACGTCTCTTCTGCAGTAGGTTTTATTTCACTATTCGGGGTTTCAATAGAAAACGGAGTAATTATGATAGCTCATATTAACGACCTCAGAAAAGAGGGAATGGAGCTTAAAAAGGCAGTTATTGAAGGAACCCGGCATCGTTTTCGTCCGATTGTAATGATTGCAACCGTTGCGATTCTCGGATTACTTCCCGCTTCACTTTCCACCGGAATTGGATCCGACGTACAGCGACCGCTGGCAACAGTAATTGTTTATGGTTTATTGTTTGCAACCATAATTACACTTTATGTTTTGCCAGCTATTTTTTATTTGGTCGAAAAGAGGTGGAGCAATAAAAATTCATGGGAAACAGCGGAGGTTGAAAATTAATTTCAAATAAGAAAATAATGAAACAGATAGATAAAATATTACTTATTGTAATTGTATTATTGAGTTGTGCAGGAGAGGTGCTTGTTGCTCAAACCGATACTTCATTTATTAAACAACCCGTAAATCTGAACCAGTTTTTGCAGGTTGTTAGTGAAAATAATCTGGAATTTGCAGCCGAAAAATATAATGTTAAAATTTCGGAAGCAGCAATTGAGATGGCACGGGTAGTTCCCGATCCCACATTTTCGTTCGACTGGCTTGAAAATCGAGAGCAGAAAGAACGTAGTGGTTTCGGGTATGCATCGGAGTTGGGAACAACCGTTGAGTTTGGAAAACGAAGAGCACGGGTTGGTCTTGCCAAAAGCGAGTTAAGTGTTACACAGGCACAACTCGACGATTATTTTAGAAATTTACGAGCCGATGCAGCTCTTGTTTTTCTCGAAGCCGAAAAGCAAAATCAACTTTATCTGATTAAACAGAAATCGTACCTCACAATGAAAAAGCTGGCTGATGCCGACAGTATCAGACTGGAGCTTGGCAGTATAATGGAAACAGATGCCATACAAAGCAAACTGGAAGCCGGAATGTTGATGAATGAACTGTTGCAGGCCGATGCTAACTGGCGAAATGCATTGCACGAACTCAATCTGTTTGCTGGTGTTTCAGCAATCGACACGCTGTTTATTCCACAAATTCAGATGAAAGGAATTCTACGAAGTTTTAATTTGAACAGTTTAATTGAGGTGGCTGTACAAAATCGTTCTGATGTTGTTTCGGCAAAGTTAAATATGGAAGTTTCGGCAAAAAACAGAGTACTTGTAAAGCGCGAGCGGAATATTGATTTGGATTTGAAACTGGGTTTAGAAAACGACTACTCACTTCCTAATTCAGGTTCAGGAGCAAAAATTATAAGTGCGGGTGTTGGAATTCCTCTGAAATTTTCGAATTTTAATAAAGGCGAAATCAATGCTGCCGAACTTTTTGAGCAACAGACAGAGAAACAATTCAATTTTGTTACGCAAAAAATTACGAACGAAATTGTTAAAGCTTACCAGTACTTTTTGTCAACCGAGAAGCAGGTAATTAATTATCAGGAGAACCTGCTGAAACAGTCGGAGCATGTGTTAAAAGGAAAGATTTACAGCTACGACCGGGGCGAAACGTCGCTGCTGGAAGTTTTAAATGCTCAGCGTACTTTTAACGAAATTCAATCGTCGTACATCGAAATTCTGGTAGATAATTACATGGCACTTGTTGATCTAGAACGAACTGCCGGAATTTGGGATATTAGTTTTTAGAGGTAGCCGGTTTTTACTTGACAGAAGATAATATGAATTGAATTCAAGTCTTAAAATATCTTCAAATAAAAATGAGTTCCCAAAAACAATCGGGAACTCATTTTATAATATCTTGCCAGCACTTATAATTTTACTGATGTTGTTACATTTTTAGCTTTTTGCGATTCGTAATTAAAGGTAATTTCGCCTTTTCCTTCAATTAAAAACTGGTACTCAACTCTGCTGTTTCCGGGCATAGCAAAAAACTGAACTTCCGGTTTATTCTCTTTGTAACTCACTTTATTCAATCTAATGTCGCTAAGTTTTCCGCCAGCCACAACTTTACCTCCTTCAACTTTTAATCCATCGCGTTGGTAAAGTTTATCTTTAAAAGCCTGTGCGGTCATCGACGATAATCCCTTTTTGTTTTCAATACGAACCCTAACTTGCGAAAGATTTTTTCCAATCTCTTTTACATCAAAAACTTCTATTGTTAACTCCGGAGTTTGCTCGTCGGAAAGCAAAACAACAGCAGCGTTACGGTGAACTAATTCGGGTAGCATAAAAGTGTGTGGCAAACGAGAGCTCATTTTCACCCAGCCTCCAATTTCAATTTCGCCATAAACCGGGTGTGTAAAAGGTTTCCAATCTTTATACAATTCGCCCAAAGCAACATTGTCGTTAAACTTTAACCGCTCCCTGTTTTGCTCTTCACGAGAATTACTTGGTGCTGTTGTTTCTCCCTTCTTTTTAACTTTGTAGGTTTCCTGTGCACTTCTCATAAATAGCTCGCCCACAAAAGAGTAGGCACCGTGAATAAAAAACATGTGCGAATCGGAGTCGCCATAAGTCGGATATAAATCGTATGCCGGCATGTAAACATATCCGGGTGTAATTTTTATTGCCTCGTTCCCAATTATGTCGTATGCTGCAATATCTGTTCTCGGAATTTCAGTTGATTTCTCAGCCGGAACACGTAACCACATTCCGCCAGTGTTATGAAAAGCATAACCAATAATTATGTTTGGATGCGATGCCATAAATTCGTGTACAGCTTTAATTCCTGTTCCCGAAAGTGGAAAATTTCCTGCACCGCGTTGAATATACGGAGGCATCCAATTATAGCCCCAGTTACGATTTGGGTCTAAATAACCTTCCGAGTCTTCGTTAAATTTACCATCGCCGTCGTTATCAATTCCTTCGTATCCTAAAATAGAGTATTCGCCTTTTTCACCCGGTTTAACTCTAACGAGTAATCTTTTATCTTCAGGGTCGATTTTGTAATTTCCATGTTCATCTTTAATTCGCATCTGACAAATATTTCCATCACCATCCAAGTCGTCGGGTCCATCTTCATCAAATAGTCCATCGTGGTCGTCATCTCTCGGAACTCTCAATCCACGGTTCGAACTCGAGGTGTTTCCATCTTTGAAAAAATGGTATCTGCCATCAACATTTACAACAGGCACAATGTAGTGTGCATTTTTGTCAACTGCTTTGGTTATCTTCTCATTCTCTCCATATTTTGTAAGCAGCATATTTGCATAATATAAGCACACTTCGCCAGCTTGTATTTCGTTACCATGAATATTCCCATCTACATAAACACCGGGTTTACTTAGTACATCGCCGGTTTTAGGATTATTAATTGTGAGTGCGTAAATAGCTCGTCCCTCTTCACTTTTTCCAATTGAATCGAGTGTTGTAAACTCAGGATAAGCAGCATGCAAAACTTGTAATGCTTCAACTACTTCGTCGTAACTGTAATATCTGTCGAACCGAAGTGGAACTTCAATTTTTGCTTTATTATCTGTGGCATTTCCTGCAAAAACTATTGCAAAAAGCAGTATGAATAAAATATATCGTTTCATAATTAACCTCCTATTTTTATTTGTTTAACAACATCGGTAAATACTGCCGACTCTATTTTTGCTGAAATCTCCTGACCCTTTATTGCCTGAATAATCCATGTTAGTTTCTTAATCTGGTTTCCATTTAAACTACCAAGCGATGTTCGTTTTTTTCCTTGAAGAAATTCCATCTCGCCATCTAACACAATTATTATTGGAGCGGGCTGGCCGTTTCGTTGTCCCATTGCAATTGGGTATGCAAGTTTACCATTGTTTTCAATATACATTTCGAGTTTAAAAACACCATCGCCTAATTCTGTAAATTTTTCTGAATTGAATGAAATAGCAGGCAGTTTTGTTGACAATTGAAGTAACCACGGAAGTTGTGTTTTTGCAAGCGAATCTATTAATTCAGGTTTTGGAGTAGTTTCTAAATAGGGAACAAAACCTCCGATTTCAACAGCACCTAAAGTTGGGTGTTCTGCTTTTTCCCATTTAACAAAACCTTTGCCTTCCCAGTATTTATCAGACCATGCCAAAAGAGCTTTGTCTTTTTCGCTCAACTCATCTTCCTTCTCTGCTTTAGGCATTTTTTTCATCATCGAAACCAATTTTTCAGGAGTGAACTTTCCCGAGTCCAACATTTTAAGAACTCTTTTTGCATCCATCTTCTCGGGTGCATTATTTGCTCTTAAGAATGTGTCGATTTTACTTTCGCCAAGTGCTGTAAAATCTTCGGTACTCATTTTTTTAACATCGTCCATCGAAAGAGCATCTCCATCTTTTTTCTTCTCTTCCTTTACTTTAGGAACAGTAAAAAGGTTCATGCTAAAAGACGGAACACCCAAATGATAATACGCCCAAAGTTCAAACGAACCATCTTTCGCACGGGCAGGATCCAGCCTTTCGGTATTAAATGATTTTTTTTCGAGATACTTTTTAAAATCTTCAGAATATGATTTGTAGAATTTCATGTCGGCATCCAACGGATTAACAACAGCTCCCAAACTAAGAAAGCTGGCAACCATTGACGGAGTAACTTCCATTCCTGCCGGAACAATATCCTTCATCATTTCAATCACTTCATCCATCGTATATTTCTTCGAAGCATCAACACCAAACCGTTTTGCATACCTGCTGGGTATTTTTATACTCTCCATATTTGCACCACCTTTTCTTCCTCCTTTTGGCGGAACAGAACAGAAACCGGAGTTTCCCAATGTATAAACCATTGCAATTTCAGGGTGGTCGTATATAAATCGCATAATTCCATAAACTTCGGGAGCTTGCCCCGGGAACAGACCAGCCTCTTTTTTTCCTTTTGGAAAAAGGTGTGGAAAGTTTATACCTACGTTAATACCACCTTCTCCATCTTCGTTGTATTGTCCGTCACCATCGTTATCCAAACCCTCGTCGTAAATTTTATAAATACCACGTTTATCCTTTTTAGCACGGGTGAGTATTCTTTCATCTTTTTCCGATAAAATGTAAGTTCCCTGTAAATCCTTAACTCTCATTTTAGTAATTAATCCGTCGCCGTTTAAATCGTCAAACCCATCTTCGTTAACGGCATCGTCGGCATCGTTGTTTATTTCGTAACTGTTTACAGTTGCCCCATATTTTACAGATGCGAAGAAACCAGCCGCCGCATCGGGGTTTGGTTGTGGCATAATAAACCACTTTACGTTTTTGGTGTAATTTGTCGAATCGAGCAACATTTGTGCAAAATAGAGTGCACCTTCAGTTGACAGTGGATTGTCGCCCTCGAAATTTGCACCCATAAAAATAGCCGGAACATCTTTCAGGTTGGCTCCGATTTCGAGTACTGTAACCGGCTTATCGCCCGGGCTTGTTGTAATTGTGTGCAATTTTGTTCCCGAACTGCCGGCTAACTTTTTCATAATTTGCTGAACCTCGTCGTTCGTGTGATATTTATCGAACGATGGTACAGACTGCGCAGTTGCCCGGGTGACGGAGAAAGCCAGAAGACCAAGTACTGCAAAATAGTACAGTTTTTTAATCATTTTTATTACTATTTAATTTGTTAAATAATTTAACCCGATTAAAGAATTAATTAAGAGCCGAAAATTACATTTTTATTGCTATAAAAAAAATGTTTTTCTACAAGTCATCAAACGAATATTTTGCAAAATGTATGCAACTTTTAAAAGTTTGTCTATCATTAAATTACAGATTTATCAGATAATCATTCTCTGTAAAAAGGCTATTCCTGTTTTTGACTCCAAATTGTAAAATGTACTATTAAAGTATTGTTTTCGTTTGAATGTAAATTATATATTTGTTTCTTTGAATTTTATAAGAATCAAAATCACTAATTGAAATTTTATGCATGCACTTTTAGGAGTTCTGTATCACTCGATAGGAGGATTTGCCTCAGGAAGTTTTTATATGCCTTTCAACAAAGTAAAAGGTTGGGCGTGGGAAAGTTACTGGATTGTTGGCGGAGTTTTTTCGTGGTTAATTGTGCCGCCTCTCGCTGCATATTTAACTGTACCCGGCTTTGCCGAAATTATTGCTGCAAGTTCAACCCAAATTTTATTTATAACTTTTTTAATGGGTTTGCTTTGGGGAGTTGGTGGTTTGTCGTACGGATTGGGAGTGCGGTATCTGGGAATGTCGCTGGGTAATTCTGTTGTTCTTGGTTTTTGCGCTGCGTTTGGTGCAATTGTTCCATCGATATATTACAATATAAATCCTACCATTGGAAAAACTTCGTTTACCGATATGTTGGCAACACCCGGCGGGCAACTTGTTTTGCTTGGTGTTTTTGTCTGCTTAGTCGGAATAGGACTTTCCGGAAAAGCAGGAATGATGAAGGAGAAAGAACTTACCGAGGAGGAGCAGAAAAAAAGTGTTGCTGAATTTAGTCTTGTAAAAGGGCTGATAATTGCAGTTCTTTCCGGTATTTTAAGTTCGTTTTTTAACTTCGGAATCGAGGCAGGAAAACCACTTGCAGAAGCTGCCGTTGTAGCGGGTTTTAATCCCCTGTTTCAAAATAACGTAACTTTTGTAGTTATTCTTTGGGGCGGCTTAACCACCAATTTAATCTGGACAACCATTCTTAGTTTGAGAAATGGTTCGTATAAAGATTTTGTCAATAAAGCAACACCGATTTCAAAAAATATAATGTTTGCCGGATTAGCCGGAACAATCTGGTTCCTGCAGTTTTTCTTTTACGGAATGGGAGAAAGCAAACTGGGCAATGGTGCAAGCTCGTGGATTTTACACATGTCAACAATAATTTTAACTGCAAATATGTGGGGTATCTACCGTAAAGAGTGGACAGGCGTTGCACAAAAAACTAAATGGACAATTACTGCTGGAATTACTGTAATTTTATTGTCGGTTGTTTTGGTGGGTATCGGAAATTCGATGTAAAAAGAAAAGTTTAATTTTAATGTGCGTTTCTTTAGCTTGATATTTGTGCTAACAATCTAAATTTCTGAGAATATGAAACGAATAGCTTTTAAAATGCACCTGAACGAAGGTCAAAAAAGAGAGTACATAAAACGGCATAACGAAATTTGGCCTGAACTAAAACAATTATTAAAAGATTCGGGTATAAATGAATATTCAATATTTATTGACGAAAGCACGAATACTCTTTTTGGTTTTCAGAAAGTTTCGGGAGATGGAAGTTCGCAGGATTTGGGAGAGACAGAAATAATTAAAAAATGGTGGGCTTTTATGGCTGATGTTATGGAGACAAATCCTGACAATTCGCCTGTAACCAAAATGCTTGACGAGATTTTTTATATGAAATAAATTTAACTAAACCATAAATAAAATGAAACACTTAATTCAAATTTCAACAATGTTTTTACTGGCTTTTGTAATTTCAACTGTTACAAATGCTAAAACACAAGTAGTAAAATTAGTAACCGAATACCATGAAAATCCAATTGGTATCGATATTAAAACACCACGTTTAAGCTGGCAGCTTATTTCCGACGAGGATAATATAATGCAAACAGCTTATGAAATTCGTGCTGCGGGTTCAATAAAAAATCTTTCGAAAAAAAGTAAACAACTTTGGTTAACAGGAAAAGTTGAATCCGACAAATCGGTAAATATAAATTATGAGGGTGCTGCCCTAAAATCGATGGAACGTGTTTATTGGCAAGTTCGGGTTTGGGATAACAATAAAAAAGCAAGCGACTGGAGTGAACCCGCTTTTTGGGAGATGGGAATTCTGGAAACTGCTTCGTGGACTGCCTCGTGGATTACAATGCCAAACGAGAAAGAGTATGACGGAAGTTCGCGCCCTGCACAATATTACAGAAATGAATTTGATGCGGCGAAGAAGATAAAGTCAGCACGTATTTATGCAACTTCGCTCGGGCTTTTTGAACTGTTTTTAAATGGCGAAAAAGTTGGAGACCAGCTATTTACACCGGGCTGGACAAGTTACAATAAACGGCTGCAATATCAGGTTTACGATGTTACTTCAATGATTCAAAAAAATAATGCAATTGGTGCAATTGTTGGCGATGGCTGGTATCGTGGAAATATTGGATTCCGGGGTCAGCACAGTTATTATGGCGATAAACTTGCACTTTTAATTCAAATTAAAATTGAATATACTGATGGTTCGAGTGAAACTATTGTAAGTAATAAAAACTGGAAAGTTAGTAACGGACCAATTTTAGAGTCGGATATTTATAACGGCGAATTGTATGATTCCCGACTTGAAATGGATGGGTGGAACAAAACAGGTTTTGACGATGGAAACTGGCAAAATGTAGCAGAAGTAAATCATTCAAAAGATATTTTGGTTGCACCTCAGGGAGTTCCTGTTAAGGCAATTGAGGAGATTTCTGCCATTGAATTAATTACTACTCCCAAAGGTGAAACGGTTCTTGATATGGGACAAAATATGGTTGGTTGGATTCGTGTGAAAATTAAGGGAAACAAAGGTGATACTATTCGAATGAAATTTGCCGAAGTACTTGATAAAGAGGGGAATTTCTACACCGCTAATTTACGTGCAGCAAAAGTCACAAATACATATATTAAAAAAAGTGATGGAGTGGAAATTTACGAGCCTCATTTTACTTTTCATGGGTTTAGGTTTGTGATGTTGGAAGGATTGGCAGAAGCACCGAATTTAGGCGATGTAACCGGTATTGTAATTCACTCAGAAATGAAACCAACCGGAACTTTTAGCTGTTCTAATCCGCTTATAAATCAATTGCAACATAATATTCAATGGGGGCAAAAAGGAAATTTCCTCGATGTACCAACCGACTGTCCACAGCGCGACGAACGTCTTGGCTGGACCGGCGATGCACAGGCATTTAGTATGACTGCGGCTTATAATTTCGATGTCTCGGCATTTTATACAAAGTGGATGAAAGATTTTGTTGCCGACCAACTTCCAAACGGAAAAGTTCAACACGTAATTCCTGATGTTTTAAATGGCGACGGTGGCGCAACCGGCTGGGCAGATGCGGTTGCAATTATTCCGTGGACAGTTTATCGAATTTATGGCGACAAACGAATTTTGGAAGAGAATTATTCGGCAATTACAAAGTGGGTAAAATATATGGAAACCCGTGCAGGAGATGACTTTTTATGGACCGGCGACCCACATTTTGGCGATTGGCTGGCTTTTGCTTCAACAAGTTCAAGTTATCCGGGAGCAACAACCGAAAAAGATTTGATAGCAACTGCATACTATTGTTATACAACAAATCTCACCAGCAAAATTGCCAAAATTCTCGGAAAAACATCTGATGCGGAGAAATACAAAAAGCTGGCAAAAAGTATTAAAAAAGCGTTTGCCGATGAATTTATAACTCCCAACGGAAGGTTGGTTTCGCACACTCAAACTGCTTATGCACTGGCTCTTTCGTTTGGTTTGATGCCCGATGATTTAGTGGAAAAAGCAGCCGGTTATATTGCTGCCGATGTTGAAAAATTCAAACATCTTACAACCGGTTTTTTGGGAACTCCACTTCTTTGCAGTACCCTTTCTAATATTGGTCGCGACGATTTGGCTTTTATGTTATTAAACCGAAAAGAGTATCCGTCGTGGTTATATCCTGTAACACAGGGTGCTACAACTATTTGGGAACGTTGGGACGGGCAAAAACCAGATGGTACGTTTCAGAATGTAGGAATGAATAGTTTTAACCATTATGCGTATGGCGCAATTGGCGAGTGGCTTTACAGTTACGTTGCCGGAATTAATATTGATATTAAAAATCCGGGCTATAAACATATTTTGTTGAATCCGCATTTTGGTGGAGAGTTGGATTATGTATCTGCTAATTTTCAGTCAATGTTCGGTGAAATTAAATCGGATTGGAAACTTACTGATGGTGAGTTCGTTTATACCGTTGAAGTGCCTGCAAATACCACTGCAACAGTTACTTTGCCTTCTGTAAAACTAAAGAATGTAAAAGTAAATTCAGTTTTAAATAGCAAAAAATTATCAGGAGGAAAACAACTGGGAAATGCCGTGATCTTTGAAATTGGGTCGGGTAGTTATTCTTTTAGTTATTCGGTTGAATAAAATAGTAACACAATTATTCAACTTGTTTACAAGCTATAATTCTCTTTTCGTATTATTCGATTACTTTTGACCTTAAATATTTTTTCGATGCAGCAACGTTACTTTTTGCAATTAAGTTACAAAGGAACCAACTACCACGGTTGGCAAATTCAGCCAAATGCTATTTCGGTTCAGGAAGTAATGGAAAATGCGTTGACAATAATTTTACGTCAAAAGATTGTAGTGGTGGGAGCGGGGCGGACTGATACCGGAGTTCATGCATCGTTTTTTGTACTTCATTTCGATTCGCCTGATTCAGAAATAGAGACCCAAAAATTAGTTCATAAACTGAATAGCTTTTTACCGTCTGATATTGCTGTTCAGAAAATTTGGAAGGTTGACAACGAATTGCATGCCCGTTTTTCCGCACTTTATCGTACATATAAATATTTTATTTCAACTAAAAAAAATCCATTTAAAACTGAATTTGCGTATAAATATTTGTTGCCACTCGATATTTCTAAAATGAATAAAGCTGCAAAGATCTTGTTTGATAATAAGAATTTTACAAGTTTCAGCCGTTTACATACCGACGTAAAAACCAACAATTGTAAAATATTTATTGCTGAATGGGAACAAGAAAACAGTCAGCTAATTTTTACAATTAAAGCCGACCGGTTTTTAAGAAATATGGTTCGTGCAATTGTTGGAACTCTGCTTGAAGTTGGACAAGGAAAATTGTCTGTTGATAATTTCAAAAAAATAATAGAATCTAAAGACCGCGGTGCTGCCGGTGCTTCTGCTCCCGCGCAGGGTTTGTTTTTGGTTGATATTGAGTATCCGGAGTAGGAAAAAAGCCCCTCCGCTTCGCTCGTCCCCCAAAGGAAACATTTGAAGAATAGAAAATAGTCTCAGTACCAGTCTCAGTACCAGTTTCAGTACCAGTTTCAGTACCAGTTTCAGTACCAGTTTCAGTACCAGTTTCAGTCACAGTCTCAGTCACAGTCTCAGTCACAGTAAAAAGATTAATCACAAAGTTTCTCAAAGGTTTACACGAAGTTTCACAAAGAAGGAATTGGATAGTTAGAGCATTGAGAAAGACTGTATCTAGAGTCTCCCTAACTGAAAACTGCAACTGTGACTGCCAACTTTCCTTTTCCTCTCTTTCTGAAAACTGCGACCGTGACTGCCAACTTTCCTTTTCCTCTCTTTCTGAAAACTGCGACTGAGACTGAAAACTTTCTTCTTTTCTACCATCTGCGACTAAAAACTTTTCCTACCTTTGTCGAAAAGTTGGTTGCGAATATTTCGCTTAAAGGGAATCCGGTGAAAAACCGGGACTGTACCCGCAGCTGTAAATCCATTATTGATTGTAACTCACGCCACTGTTTTTTTGAATGGGAAGGCAACAATCGGAGGATGAGTCAGAAGACCTACCAATAAAAGTATAGATTAACAAACTTCGGGTGAAAGTTTTGGGAATTATCACAATGATTTCTATCTTTTTTTTCCGGCAAAACAATTTTTTTGAATGAGTTTTTTTCAAGATAAAAGCGACCATTGTAATATTGCTGTCATTTCGACGACGAAGGAGGAGAAATCTGACTATTCAAAGCGAGAGATTTCTCAGTCGTGCCTCTTTAGAAATGACAGATCAGGTTTCCATAAATTATTGGTTACAGTTCTTCTATTATTTCTCTCATTTTTCAGTTTCTCTCAAAACGTAAAAAAAGTAATTTCGCTGGCACCATCGATTACCGAAAATATTTATTTACTGGGTGCCGAAGATAAGTTAGTTGGTTGTACAAGTTATTGTACGCAAGCAGTTTCTGATGGTGTTGAGCAAATTGGCTCCACAGTAGATGTAAATGTTGAAAAAATATTTGCACTGCAACCCGATTTGGTTTTAACAATGTTAATGACCAAACATCAAGACGTGGAAGCCATGAAAAAACTTGGACTAAAAGTAGTGGTTATTCCTTCACCAAAATCTTTCGACGAAATTTGCAAACAAACCCTACAAATTGGGAAATTAGTTGGTGCCGAAGATTCAGCGCACAAAATTATTCAACAAATAAAACAGAGTGTTGATAGTTTAAAACAAAAGTGTTCGGCGATTCAAAATCACCCAAAAATATTCTTTCAGTTGGGTTCAAATCCTATTTTTACTGTCTTGGAAAATACATTTATGAACGATTATATTTTGTTTTGTAATGGCGAAAATATTGCAAACGGAATGACAAAAGGAACAATGACACGCGAAAGTATTTTACTGAAAAACCCTGATATAATAATTGTTGCGACAATGGGAGGGTTTGGAATTAAAGAACAAAATATCTGGGAAAGTTACCATGGTATTAGCGCTGCAAAAAACGACAAAGTTTTTCTTATTGATTCTGAAACAGCTTGCAGTCCTACACCTGTGGCTTTCTTGAAAGCTTTTACTGATGTATATAAATTTGTAAGTCAATAAAAAATGAAGCAAAATAAAGGTTTGGTACATATTTATACTGGCGATGGAAAAGGAAAAACAACGGCAGCAATAGGTCTTTCTATAAGAGCGTTGGGGCATGGGTTTAATGTTGTTTTTGCATCGTTTTTTAAGCTGCCAAATAGTTGTGGATATAACGAGATAACTATGCTTAAAAAACAGGGGGCGGTTGTATTTTCAATTTCAGAAGGAATGCCTTTGGCAAATCCACAAATTTCGCACGAAGAGTATCAGTTATCAACAAAAAATGGATTGACCGAACTCCAGAGTTTTATTCAAACAAATAAAACACAATTGCTGGTGCTCGACGAAATATTAATTGCAATTGCCTGTGGTTATATTTCCGATGAGGAATTGTTTACTTTTATCAAAAATAAACCTGTTGAAATGGAATTAGTTTTAACAGGCAGGGGAGCTACCGAAGGTTTAAAGGAGATGGCAGATTATGTGACGGTTTTAACAAACGAAAAACATCCCTACGATAACGGAGTTCATAGCAGAGTAGGAATTGAGTATTGACATAATGCAACGAAAATATATAAATTGGATTTTTTTTATTGCAGCACTGCTTTTGCTGCTGCTAATTTCTGTTGTTATTTCGCTATCATCGGGCGAAGTGAAAATTTCGAGGACAGAGTTATTTGCTGTTTTGTCGGATAAAAACAGTATCGAATATACTGTTCTTACCAAAATACGGTTGCCGCGATTAATACTTGCAATTGCTGTTGGCGGTGGACTTAGTTTATCGGGTGCAATTTTGCAAGGTATTTATCGAAACCCGCTTGTAGAACCTTATACTTTGGGAATTTCGGGCGGTGCAGCTTTGGGAGTTGCAATTGCCATTGTTTTTGGATTTCATGCCGCGAGTTTTGTTATCCTGCCAATTTCGGGTTTTGTTGGTGCGATGATCACCCTTTTTTTAGTATATTTTTTAAGTGTAAAAAAAGGCGGATTAAGTGTGAATAGTATGCTGTTAATTGGGGTGATGGTGAGTTTTGTGGCATCGGCGGCAATGATGTTTCTGATGTCGATTACCACAAGTGATAATTTACAAAGTATTGTTTTTTGGGTGATGGGTTCGCTCGACGAGTCGAATATGATGCTTATAAAAATTGCAATCTATTCGTCGCTTGCAGGATTGGTACTAACATACTTTTTTGCACAGCCATTAAATGCCTTGCGTTTGGGCGAAATGCGGGCTAAACATCTCGGTATAAATACAAAAGTAACTGTAAAACTACTATTTATTGTTGCCTCATTATTAACCGGAATTGCAGTTTCTGTAGCTGGTGTAATTGGTTTTGTGGGTTTGGTAATTCCGCATTTAATACGGTTGATAATTGGTAACGATTATCGGATTATTATTGGGAGCTCGTTTATTGGTGGTGCAATATTTTTAATTCTCAGCGATACAGTTGCACGAACCATAATTTCTCCAAACGAATTGCCAATTGGTGTAATTACAGGGTTTGTGGGTGGCTTGGTTTTTATTGTGGTTTTAAGTCGTTCAAAATCTCACTTTAAGTTGAATTGAAAAAATAATGAACCATTTTTTTAAAATAGAAGATTTTTCATGCGGATATCCCGGGAAGTTTGTTCTCGAAGATATTAGTTTTGAAATTGAAAAAGGAGATTTTGTGGGAATAATTGGTCCAAATGGTTCAGGCAAAACAACTTTGTTTAACGGTATTTCGGGCGAGTTAGAAACATTGTCGGGCAACTCAAAACTGAAAGGTAAATTCATTCAGCAAATGAGTTTAAAAGAGCGGGCGCAAAATGTGGCGGTGGTTACACAAAACATAGAGGTTGGAAGTATGACTGTTGAAGAGTATGTTTTAATGGGGCGTATTCCGTATCGCAGACAGTTCCAGTTTTTCGAAACCAAAAACGACTTTACCATTGCAAATAAATATATGGAACTGACAGGTGTAACTCCGTTAAAATATAAATATATGAATGCACTTAGTGGCGGCGAGCAGCAACTTGCCGGAATTGCCCGCGCGTTAACACAGGAACCTGAGTTGCTCTTATTAGACGAACCAACTTCGCACCTCGATATTACACACCAGGTACAAATACTGAATTTAATTCGCCGCTTAAGTAATGAACTCAGTTTAACAGTTTTGATGATAATTCACGATTTAAACCTTGCCGGCGAATATTGCGACTCGCTAATTATGATGCAAAACGGCAGGATGCGTAAAAAAGGATTACCCCACGAAGTTCTGAATTATAAAGATATTGAAGCAGTTTACAATACTGTTGTAATTACCCGTACCAATCCTGTTTCGGGGAAACCGGTTGTGTTTTTGGTTTCGGAGGAGACTTTTGGGAAAGGTGAATGAGATAGAGAACAAAGGGCAATGATTATAATCTTAAACTGTTGACTTAATTTAATATAGTTTAGTTGGTTTAAGGTTTTTAAACTGAAAGAAAGGAGACTTTTTTGTTTGCTCATAATAACCGGCTATCAAATCATTTTCTAATTCTTTTAATTGATGAGGTGCAATACTGAATACTTGTTCAGAGATAGAAAAAAATACATTCGCAAAAGACCAATCTTTTTTTATATGATCAGAAAAGCGTTTTTTGACATTTTTAGTTTCTCCGATATACAATAATTCATTTTCTGTGAATATTTTGTAAACGGCTGGTTGGTTATTCAAACATTTAACTTCTTGTTTATTAAAAAGATTTGGTTCGGTCCACTTGAGACCCATCCAATTTTTCTCTTGATAATATTCCTTCATAAATAAAGGTACTTGACTATTTCTTCCAGCAGGATTTTTTTCTCCTTCTTCAAGATGATAACCATGTATCCTTTTTTTACTATTCGATGATATTTTATAGTCTTCATGAAACCTACCAAAAGAGCATAGAGGAGATTCTCCTTTTTCTAATCTGTATTGCCAGAATAGATAATGTTCTATAACTTTTCTCTCTATTTCTGTAATTTCACTAAGTGTAACGGAACATTCAAATTGTAATCCTTCTGCATCTTTCCATGCCCATAAACAAGGGGCTCCAGTATGAGGATCTCTAAAAGGCATTACTTCTTTATAACACTCTCGTTTTAGAGTTGTCGTTCTTCTTTTTAAATTACCCGTTTGCCCTATATAAATTAAGTAATCCTGATTTATAGGTTTTACCTTATAAAAACCACTATATGCGGGAATTAACTTTGATAGATTTTCAAAACTGATCCATGGTGACCATTTTAAATTACACCAACTATTTTCAATAAATGATTTATTATTTGTCATTGCCTAACCATTAATTAAAATGTCTAACTCTTCAATATCAGTTGCAGTAAAAGGTGTTTTGTAAAGTTCATTAACCAACCATAAACCACTTTTAACTATTTTTTCTTTTGGAGAATAATTACCAAGCCATTCTTTAGATTGTTTACATTTGCCGCACCATGAAATAGTAGAAATAATTTTAGCTTCTATCTCAAGCCTCTTCTCTTTACCATTAATCATAAAAACACAAAATGAAAAATTCTCTTGAATATATTGACTTATTTTTTTTTCAATTTCTTTTTGATAATCAAAGTCGATTGCAGAGGAATATTTTTCTCTGTTTTTCCGAGTTGTTAAATCTATTTCCCAATATTTCAAAAATGGATCATTATTTTTAGATAGAATAGCCCTCCCAATATTTTTCCTGAAAATACTACGATCTTTATTTTCTAATAGAAAATGTTGCTTTAGCCTTGGACGAAGTTGATTCTCTCCTGTATGTGTGCCAACTCTTACAATTCTGTCTTGATTGTGCCCCTTTTCTCCTTTTTCAAATAATAAATAAATTCCATTTAATGGTATCTCATATTCGTTATAAGGGAAATTATGTCTTTTTAATTTTTTCGTTAACTCGTGAATTGTACTACATTCGTTACTCATAATGCTTATGTATAATAGATTTTTTTAATATTTGTCGAGCAAAGAGTTTAACCATTTTCCTTTACCTGTTCCATAGTTGTCTTTAAATTTTGCATAGGGTGTTTGCGCAACCGGATTTTTGCTGTTGCATATTGCTTTTCTGTACGGTTGAGTTAATAAATCAATATCTTTACTACGACTTATAAATTTATGAAGTATCGAAAAATCATACCATATCTTATTCACATATCTTCCATTGATTTTATGTTCTTGTTGATTCATACTTAAATCATAATAGGGTAGTAAATCAGTATGTTTTATCCATCCAAATAAAGCAGATAAAATGTAAATGTTAGTTTCAGATTTATTCCAATTCTGAGTTGTAATTTGCTTGTAGAGTTTACCCGTATATAATTCATATGCTGGTAGGCAGTTGTCCCAGTCAAGTTCTATCCCAGATTTTTTGATAATATGTTTTCTATACTTGTACAACTTATTATCAAATGATAAATTTCTGATGCTACTAGCAACCGTATTTGTTGAATTGGTGTTTTTGCTACCACTACAATTTATTAAAAACCTTGTATTCATATTATTTTTCATTTTATATTTTTTATTTGTACGAAGAGTAAAAGAATTATTGCTCGTTGTCGTTGACCACTCATATTCACACATTGGACAACACAATGTACTATTGTATTTACTAGTGAATATTGACAGAGGACCTTCAGTTGTACATTTTGGACAGCTAATTCTTAATACATTATCTTTTTTTATCTTTTGAATTGATTCTTCTTTTTTATCCTTCGTTATTATTTCGTTTTCACACTCTTCACATAAGATAATTTTTCCCTTATTATTTCTCCTTTTATATGCGTTTGATTTTTTACTCAATTCAGTTTTACAATTATCGCAATGTGTTTTATTTTTTGACATAGAAAGGTAAATCAAACCTATTAATGTAACTAAAATATAAACAATTACTTCCATAGGATTTATAATATTTTTGATATGGAATATTTTAATAAGATATAAATATCGTAAAAAAAAAGCGGAACCTCAAAGGGAAAAACATAAATCAGCGAATATCAGTTCAATTAATTTAAATATCCCATTTTATTCAATTAGATATTACAAAAATATTTAGATAGGTTGATTTCAATTAGTTCCGTTGCATCTTAGTTTTTATTACAAATATTCCGCGAATCTGTCGCTTAAGAACAACCACAGTTTTATTAAGGTGAGATTATTTTACCTTTTTTAGCCACCACCATATATATTTCTCCAAAGGATTAATAAATCCAGTCACCAGCAACAAACTTCCAATTTCCATCTCCCGACTTCTTCATAACTTTTCAACAAAATAAAATTTGAAATAACATTTTGTACATTAGAGTATTTAACTCCAATAGAAAACACAGCATCTAAAACACAAAGAGATAAACTTTGATAATAAAATTCCTCAGGAAGTTTTGTGTTGTTGAGAAGTAAAACTGCCTCACAATGTTCTGCCAATATTTTGTAATCTTCTTTCATTTTATTTGTTCTTTTAAAAGTGTTTTTTTTAACAATTTAAAACTTTAGTCACAACTTGATTCCGGAGTATAACCAAGTTCTTTTAGTTTCTTTTTTGCAATAAGCAGTTCTGTTTCTGAAAAAAGATTACACCAAGGTTTCTGAAGGATTGTTGCCTCCATTGATATATCAAGTCTTTTCTCTTCCCATAGTCTGGTTAATCCTTCAGAAGGCTTATTTGTAGCAAGTAGTTTTTGTGCTGCTTTTAGCCCTCCAAGTTCACTTACCATCTGGTAAAAGCGCGTTGCAGAATAGTTGCATTCTGCTTTTGCCTGATCATAAATCTCAATCATTCGATCATGAAAATTATTCTTTAAATTATCTAAGTTGCTCATAAAAATATATTTATATGTATAATTGCCAGCAAAAGTAGTAGAATAGCAATTTTGAATCTTTAATTAGTTTTAAATGTTGTGAAAAATATCTAAAACGAATGGACTAAAGTCGAGCTGTATTAGTAATTTGTTATCCGTCCGATAAATCGGACGGCAAAGAATATTTACTGCATGAAGTAAACATTTTGCAAATATCCTCTGCTGTTGGTTTCAACCAACGGATTAGATGGCAAAACATTTTTTTATAAATAACTCTTTGGTATAACCTCGAAATACAAATATTCATATTTCTTTTTATATTTTTGACCGCAATAAATTACTGATAATCCCGATGTATTATTTACATTATCTGTGATTACTTTTTTATTAAAATATATTAAAACTGATTTACAATGACTCTAAAAATATCATAAATGGAGAGAACAATTAAAGAGTACATAATACTTATTTTAAAAGGAATGGGAATGGGAGCAGCCGATGTTGTTCCGGGAGTTTCGGGTGGAACAATCGCATTTATTACAGGTATTTACGAAGAGCTGATAGACTCAATAAAATCGATTAATCTGAATGCCTTAAAACTTTTCTTTACTGGGAAATTCACAGAATTCTGGAAAGAGATAAACGGAACATTTTTAATAAGTGTTTTTATTGGAATAGGTATAAGTATTTTCTCGCTTGCAAAAGGGTTGGAATATCTGTTAAACAACTTCCCTATTTTGGTGTGGTCGTTCTTTTTCGGACTAATTGTGGCATCGGCAATTTATGTTGCACGAACAATTAAAAAATGGAATTTTGCAACAATAACTGCCGGAATTATTGGTATTGCGGTTGCATATATTATCACAATTATTTCGCCTGCCGAAGCAAATACAAGTTACCTGTTTGTTTTTATTGCCGGAGCAATTGCAATTTGCGCAATGATTTTACCTGGTATTTCGGGAAGTTTTATTTTGGTTTTGCTCGGTATGTACAAGTTTATTCTCGAAGCAGTTGGCGACTTTAACATTGCAATAATTTTAACTTTTATGGTTGGTGCTGCCATCGGAATTATTGCTTTTTCGAATGTTTTATCGTGGCTGCTAAAAAAATACCACAACATCACAATTTCGGTATTGGCAGGTTTTATGGTGGGTTCGTTAAATAAAGTATGGCCATGGAAAGAGGTTACGGCAACATTTATCGACCTTCATGGAGACGTAAAAACACTGGCCGAAGTAAATATTTTACCGGGAACATTTGAACAAATTACCGGAAATAATGCTTTTATATGGGAAGCAGTTTTACTTGTAATAATTGGCTTTGCACTTATTTTTGTTATTGAAGGTGTATCGAAAAAACTGATTAAAAAATAAGCTATGTTGAATCTCATTACTCATTACTAACTACTCACTACTAAATACTCACTACTAAATACTCACTACTAAATACTAAAAATGAAACGATACGGATTATTAGGATACCCACTTACTCACTCTTTCTCGAAAAGATATTTTACCGATAAATTTCAACAGGAAAATATAGACTCTACTTACGAGAATTTCGAAATTGATAATATCAATAAATTTCCGGATATCATAAAAAACAATCCTGAAATAATTGGATTAAATGTTACTATCCCGTACAAAGAACAGGTTATCCCGTTTTTAGATGAGTTGAATGACTCGGCTCACGAAATTGGTGCGGTAAATACAATTCAGGTAAAACGAACTGAGTCTGGTATTTACTTAAAAGGATTCAATACCGACACGTTTGGATTTGAGAATTCGTTAAAACCATTACTAAAAGAGCATCATAAAAAAGCCCTTATTTTAGGAACTGGCGGAGCATCGAAAGCACTTAAATATGTACTTACAAAATTGGATATTGAGTTTATTTCGGCTTCGATTGAAGAACTAAAAGAGAACGAAATTCGTTACGAAGATATTGACGAGAAAATGATGACTGAACGTCTTCTCATTATAAATGCAACGCCACTTGGTACATTTCCAAAAGTTGATGTTTGTGCAAATATTCCTTATGAATTTATCACCGAAAAACATCTTCTTTTCGATTTGGTTTACAATCCTGAAATAACCAGATTCATGCAAAATGGAATTGACAAAGGGGCAACGGTAAAAAATGGTTACGATATGTTACTCGGACAGGCAAAAAAGGCTTACGAGATTTGGAATAAAGAATAATAATTAGTTTTACTATACAATATTGATATTATACGTCACCCTGAATTTATTTCAGGGTCTAAAACTCACCATATTAGATTCTGAAACAAGTTCAGAATGACGGTTTAATAAACTATTAGATTATGACAAAAACAAAAGTACTTTTCGTTTGCATGGGCAATATTTGTCGCTCGCCAAGTGCCGAAGCAGTTTTTAAAGGAATAGTTAAAAGCAGCGAATTTTCGCAAGATTTTGAAATAGATTCTGCCGGAACAACCGGTTATCATGTTGGGCAGCCTGCCGACCGCAGAATGCAATCGCACGCCATAAAACGCGGTTTTAATTTAACAAGTATTTCGCGCAAATTTAATCCCGAAACCGATTTCGACCACTTTGATTATATTATCGGGATGGACGATGAAAATATGTACTCGTTAAAAAATATGGCTCGCAACGAGACCGACCTGAAAAAGCTTTCGAAAATGACCGATTATAAAAAAGAGTGGGATTACAACGAAGTACCCGACCCGTATTATGGCGGCGATGCTGGATTTGAACTGGTACTCGATTTACTTGAAGATTCGTGCGAGGGGTTGCTGGAAAAAATTACTCGAAATGATAAAGAAAGTTAACCAGCGCATCGTAAGCAGGTTTCTTTTCACCTTCGATATCAACCACAATTTTTACCTGTATTTTTGCAATGCCACGTAAGTTTTTAATATCGTTTAGCGAAACGGTGGCACGTATTTTATCGTTCACTTTAACCGGCTGTTGAAAGCGTAACTTTTCTATTCCGTAATTCACAATCATTTTTACATTTCGTACATCAACCACATTAAACCACAAATATGTTAACATCGAAAGTGATAAATAACCGTGTGCAATTGTACTTTTAAAAGGCGACTCTTTTGCGGCTCGTTCCGGATCGGTGTGAATCCATTGATAATCTAAAGTAGCATCTGCAAATTTATCAATTTGGTCTTGTGTAATTTGAACATAATCAGAAACCCCGATTAGTTTTCCGAGGAGTGCTTCAAAATCGTCGTAATTATTAATAATTCGTTGTCCCATAATATCTATTTTAATGGCTGCAAAATAAAATTATTATTTTAGAAATATTGTATCTATAGTACATTAAACTGATAATTTCACAAAGGCTTTTATACTGTCGCCGAACATTAAGACACAATGTTCTATTTTTAAATTCTCACTTACTTTCAATTATAATTCACCACATTTGCAAAACTTAAAAAAATAGATGAAGAACATAATTAAAAGCACAACATTTTTAGCAATTTTTGCCTGCTGGCTTTGGTCAACAGCTTTTGTTGGTGTTAAAATTGGTTTAGAATTTCAATCTCCATTTCAATTTGCCGGAATACGTTTTTTTATTTCAGGCATACTTATTTTTATCTATTTTGGTAAGCCTAAACGTTTTTGGGTTGAATTAAAAACTAACTGGAAATTTATAGCCCAACTGGGTTTAATTCAGATTTTTGCCCAATACGCACTTTTTTACAGTGGAATTAATCTGGTTCCCGGTGCACTGGCTGCAATGATAATTGGTTCGTCGCCGCTGTTTATCGCAATTGTTGCTCATTTTTCTTTTCATAACGATAAAATGACACCTCTAAAAACCGGAAGTATTTTAATCGGTATTGTTGGTATTGCAATTATTACTTTGGGCAGAACAAAAGTTGAGATGAAAGGAGAGCTGGAATATTTGGGAATAGGATTACTCTTGATTAACAATCTGGTTTCGGGTTACTCGAACGTAATTATCTCAAAAAAATCAGTTGGTATTTCTCCTGTTGTACTAAGTTCAACATCGTTAATATTGGGAGGGTTGTTACTCATTCTGGTTTCAATTCCGGTTGAGGGAATTAATTTTGGTCCGTTTCCGGCAACCTACTACTATTCGCTAATATGGTTAAGTTTAATATCGGCAGTTGCAATCACAATCTGGTACACTTTATTAAAACGTCCGGGGATAAAAGTTTCTTTGCTGAACTTTTGGAAATTTCTAATTCCGGTTTCGGGTGCTTCACTAAGCTGGGTTATTTTAACCGATGAAAACCCGGATTTTATTTCAATTTTGGGAATGGCAATTATTGCACTTTCGTTGGTCGCATTAAATTATGCCAACCGAAAGCAATATTCAAAATAAAACACTATAATTTTATAGCTTTTAAAACTGCTCCTTTAAACTGTGTATTCTTACTTGCATCAATTCGAATAAAATATATTCCAGGCAAGATTCCACTTAAATTAATTTCTATTTCCGAATTATTACTAGTCGATTGTATGGCTTTCACTTTGCTTCCCAACTGATTAAAAACATTGATATTTAAAACTTCGGTTGATAAAAGCTCCGTATTTATTTTGATAGTTATTTTATCAGAAAAAGGATTGGGATAAATTCCTGCCTCAATTTCCGAATCGGCTATTGTAGTATAAGGCGACCCGTAAATTTCGTCTGAAGTTTTCCAACTCGACCAAAGTGCATTATCCATATCAGAATCAATAAGTTCCAGAGAATATCCATCTCCATCGGCATTTACAGGCCACGGAATTGTGTCGGAATAGGTAACCGAATCGACAACCTGATTTAATCCATTCATTAAAATAACTGTTTCGCCACTGTTGCTTAATTTCTTTTCGTACTGCCCAAAAGCATCAAAATTATATACACTTTTAAAAAGCTGTCCATCATTCGTTAAAACAACACCTGCACCGGGTTGTATAATTTCGTTACTATCAAATGTATAATTAATACCTTTCGAAAATTTAAAACCGCTTATATTAACCGGATTCTCGCCAAAATTCATCACCTCTATAAATTCGGGATAATTATTTTCGGGATGATACATTATTTCATTAATCACCAAACTACCTCCAAAAACATCGTCGAACAAAAATACTTTTTCAGTCAACGCACTCCATTTTTTATCACTTGTGCGAATTCTTGCCTTAAGAATAGTTGTACTTCCAATCGTAATTTTTTCAATATATTTAGTACCACTAATTCCACCGCCAATTAATCTTGGGTCGGTACCGTCTAACGTAAAATAAATATCACCCGAAACATAATTCGACAATAATAATGTTACATCTTTTTTACTGTAACTCTTCTCTTCCACTTCTATTTTTGGTGGCATAAAATCAGGGAATAATTTATTATCACTATCTCTCAGTTGCTCAATAAAAATATCTCTACGCTGTGGAATATATTCCTCTATCACCTTGTTTACCTCGGGTATCCAATAATCGTCTCTGGTATAAGTAACTCCGGTTTTACCTTCGAGGAAGTCGCCCCAACGCGCCGATTCAAGAATTACAGCATCATCTATTTCATTTTTTCTGAATAAGAAACTTTTTTCAAAATTAGCCGGCGATAAAGCCCCGTCGTTAAAACAGTGTTTATAAACTGCATCGGCAAACATCATTCTATATTCAGAATTCTCTTTTAGCAGTGTATGAATTTCGGTAGGTCCTCCCTTATCGTCTTTTTTAGTATTGTTATAATTTACGTCGGAATAACGCATAACATGCTCTGCATCCCATGTATAAAACCGATAACCGGTTTGTGCTGCAACATTGCAGGCAGCATAAAAATTCTGGTGTGCCCAATCGTAATTTCCCAGGTAGAAATTTAAAATCATGTAATCGATAAAAGCCGGGAGATCTAAATAATTCTCAATATTTTTCAATTTAGAATAACTGCTAAACCCCTTATTTGCTTCTTCAAGCAACTTTAGATAACTATTGTTTGAACCCGAAACAATACTGTTTGGATTGTGTTTTATGATATCGAAATCTTCTCTTTCAGCATTAAAATACTCCGACAAAAAAGCATCGTCAGGACGCTCGTGCAAATCGTATAAACCCCAGTACAACCCGTTAATAAAAAGATGAACATAAATTCCATGGAAACTTAGTTCTCCCATCTCATTTTGCAGATCGGAAGCCAGTTGATCTCGAAAATAAAGCGAAGTAACCCGCTGTTTATCGTCCCACGGATGCAGCCACGAATACAGAAGACCATCGATAACCAGAGTATTTATGGAATTGATATCTGAATTGGGGAACAATTTATAATGCAATCGCGATGTACCATAAATCTCTTTAAAAAGTAAACGCATCGACTGCTTTGGTACTTTCCAGTTTATAATACTTGTTCCGCCCTGATTTTGCACGCCACACTCCACCAAAAAATTATCCTTATCATGAAAAATAAATTCGGCAGAAACAGCTTTTTCCCGTGTTTCGTTTGAATTTGGATATCCAACATAAAGTCCGGTTTTATCATTAAACCAATTGTCAACATCCATAGTTAACGACAATGAAGGAACTGATTTGATAGCAGAGTTAATTTTAGACTTATAATCGGGACTCTCGATTATTTCAGGATCCATTTCGTAATCGGCATTGATAATTGTTTTTCCAGCCCAAGTTTCTGGAAATCCCGATGGTTTTTTTCCCTGTTTCAAAACAAACGAAGAAAAAATATAACTCTCGGTAGTTACTGCCGAATGCGATTTCGAAGAAAGTGCAAAAGCCTTTATAACTGTTGTGGAATCGATGGAAACAGGCTTTGTATAAATCAATCCATTTTCTACTGATGGCGTAGAACAATCAACGGTGTAAATTATGTTGGCACCAGCACTATTCACATTTATCTCTAACTGAAAAGGGTCATCGTAAAAACCCCTTTCTTTACTAAAAGTAAGTTCCAAATTACCACTAAAACTGGTACTATTTTTATCTCCGGTGGTAAAACTTCTAATTTCACTATTCGTAGAACCATTATTATTCACAGCCTCCACACTCCAAAAATATGTGGTGTTTTCTTCCAAATCCGATGTTCTATACCCTAAAGAATCAACTGTTGCATAAAGTGTGGGTGGGTTCTGTTTTCCTAAAAACAGATTGTAACTATTTGCGAAGTAACTTTCCGTCCATTTAAACTCTACGTCGCTACTTAAATATTTTAAGTTATTTAAAGGACTAATCAAATCGACCTGCCCGGGAACAACAGATGTGTCTAACTCGTTTATAATGAAACCATTCATCACAAAAAAAGAAGTGCTATTATCGGGATATGAGTTCATCTCGAAGGAAAATGTAATATCAGAACTGTCGGACTTAAGTGTTGTCTGAAGTGTAGTAACAGAATTAATTGGTAAAATACCATTCGAAATATCAACTCCTTTTATTGTAAAAGAGTGCAACGCATCTTTAATTTCAACATTGAAAACCCCTGTTTGATCGTTATTATCATGATGGAAAGATTTCCATTCGTAAACTCCTGGAGGTACTCCTTTTATAGTCATTACAATAGGAACCCGTTCTTTTCTGCCATCAGTTCCAATCCAGTCACGCAACAAATCAGAGCCTTCGACACCAGCATTTCCACCCCGATCAATCATCTGCTTTACCTCTTTTACTGTACCTGCAGGCCAGGCAATTTCAACTGTTATCACATTTCCATTAATCGTATAAGTTTGAGGTAGAAATGAGCTGTTGTTTTCATGCTCTGCAAAAAAACCACTAAATCCATCCCACACAGGCGATGAGTTTTTACTGAAATCAACCTTCAACTCGAACAGTGTAGAATCAATCTGTTCCGAATGCACTTTTTGTATTGGAAAAATAAAAAATACGATTCCAAATACAAAGTGTAATTGCAGAGTTTTTATTAATAGCGATAATTCGCTCATAATTTATTGACAGTTGATTTCAAGCCAGAAATACAATTAATAAAGCAAATAAAATGATTTTTTATTCCTCCAAAACCAGTAGCTCAATTTTTCTAAAATCGGTATTATGACTTTCGGCCTGCAACGAAATAGTTCCTTTACTAAGAATCATATTTCCATCGGGGGGTAAAAGTTTTGCAAAATATTTATCACGATGATCTAATTGTGGTTTTTCGTAGTGCATCACCTCAACGCCATCAATAAAATGACGAATTATCTCGCCCCCGTGCACTTCAACCTCAACACTCACCCACTGGTCGCCGTGGTAAGTTTTCGATTTTGAATTTGTACAATGACGTTTAATAAGTTCACCATTCATAACAACATTTGTTCCCGGCGTACATAAATTCATTGTCGAACGTTCGCTTACACCATCTCCTCCAAGTAGTTGCACTTCTATTGAAGTCGGAAAATCCTGATCTAATTCCATAGATTCGGCACTTTGTCCGTGAATCATAATTCCATTATTCCGGAAAGCCCAACCCGGTCCGTTTTTTACTTGCTCGCCAATAAAACGATATTCAACCCGAAGACGATAATGCGAAAACTCCTCTTTATAAAATATATGTCCGAATTTACCATTCCAATCTCCCCACTCCGAGTATGAAACTCGTAACATTCCGTCTTCAACCCTGAATGTATTATTATAATTATCTCCCAACTTGTGCCCTTTAAATTTAATATCCCAGTCATTTAAGTCTTTGCCATTAAAAAGTTGAATCCAATTTTCATTGGCACTTTTTACAGTCATTTCTGTATCTGTCTGCTGCGACTTTGGCTTCGAATTACAAGCTACAAGAACTATTATCAGCCCCACTAAAACTATTTTTATTGATATCAATATTGTTCGCATTTCCATTTTATTTTAAATTAATAATTGATAGAGATTTAAAGAAAAGTAAAGATAATATAAATCGCTAATTGATTAAATCAAATGTAAATTAATATTATAAAGAATAGTGCAATTTCCGATTCACATTTTTGATATTACAAAAACAATTACAATAAATGAGAGGAAAGTCAGGATTGTGGGTTTACTACTGTCTTTCTGCAAGTGCGCTCCAAACACCACTTTTTGAATAAAATCGTGCTTTTAACGTTTTACTTCGTTTAATTTTAACCGGTTCGGTATATTTCTTCCCTCGTATTTTATCGCCTTTCAACCCCGGGTCCGATCCATTTGTAGTGTAATAAATATCACCATCAACAGAGTTGGGATTAATTAATTCTATGAATATTGCTGATTTTGAATCTCGGTTATCAACCTTAAATACCGGCGGCATAAATACCGGGAATAATCTATTACTTTGATGTTGAAATTGTTTAATAACTATATCTCTTCTAAATGGAATATATTCTGTTAAAATTTTATTTATTTCATTATCCCAATGTTTTTTAGTGTAAGTTACCCCCGATATATTTTTACGAAAGTCGCCCCAGCGAGCAGATTCAAGAATAACAGCAGTTTCAATTTCATTTTTTCTGAATAAAAATACTTTTTCAAAATTCTCAGGAACCAAGGCTCCACTATTATAACAATGTTTATAAACTGCATCGGCAAACATCATTCTATACTTTTCATTTTCTTTTAGCAACGTATGAATTTCGGTTGGTCCATCTTTGTTATTTTTCAATGTATTATTGTAAATATAAACTCAGCAGTTATAGCTTTTTCTCTCGATTCATTAGAATCCGGGTATCCAACATACAACCCGGCAGATTTATCAAACCACTCTTCAATATTCATTGAAAGAGACAATGTTGGAATAGATTTAAATGCATTAATAATCTCAAATTTATATTCCGGATTATTTATTACTGAAGTATCCATACCATAATCGGCTCGCAAATTCGAAGAACCACGCCATATTCCGGGAAATCCTTCCGGTTTATTTCCCTGTCTGGCTGATACTAATGGAAAAATATAACTATGTGTATAAATTTTGGATGTACGGTTTGCAGAAATGGCGATTGCTTTTACTACAATTGTTGAATCGATATAAATCCCATTTTGGTAAACTATTCCATTGTCACGAGATGGTTTCGAACAATCTAAAGTATAAATTATATCTGCATCAATATTGTTTGAGGTAATTATAAGTTCGAAGGAAGCATCGTAAAAATTTCGCTTGTAACTGAAATCAAGTTTTAATTTATCTTCAGAATCTGGAATAGCAATTTCTTTAGAAAAAGAATTTACGGCAAAGCCATTATTATTGACAGATGAAATAAAAATGACAAATAGGAGAATTCTATACAATAATATTTTAAAAACAATTTTTATAATTATTTTATGCATTACAAGTTGGAAAAATCATTACGAATCATCAAAAATAGAACTCTTTTTACTATTTCCATTTAAAAAATTTGGAAAAAAAATAGTAATAGTATATCTTTAACCATCTGGTTAAATCATATAGTTAAACCATTTAGACAAATGAGTGATAAAAAAAAAGATAATACAGAAGAGAAAATATTAAATGCTGCGCAAACAGTATTCATAAAAAAAGGAATGGACGGCTCGCGAATGCAGGAAATTGCAGACCAGGCGGGAATAAACAAGGCTCTGCTACACTATTATTTCAGAACAAAACAAAAATTATTCGAAGCTATTTTTGCAAAAGTGTTTAAACAAACTTTTCCAAACATCGGTAAATTTATGCTTTCCGAAATGCCAATTGAAGAGAAACTGGGTACATTTATTGAAAAATATATTAGTTTAATTCTAAGAAATCCTTTCTACCCGTCATTCATTTTAAAAGAAATTTCTCGCGACCCTGAGTTTCTGGCAACAGTAATTAAAAGTCAGGGAGTTAACCCAAACGAAATATTCGAAATGTTTGAAAAAGAGATGGAAGCCGGAAATATAAGGAGAATGGACCCTCGCGATTTAATGATAAATATTCTTGCCATGAGTGTGTTTCCTTTTGCTGCCAAACCGCTCATAAATATTATGTTTTTCGGGAATGATAAAAAAGCCTACAATAGTTTTCTTAAAAAGAGAAAAGATACAGTTAAGGAATTTGTACTCAACTCAATACTAATAAAATGAGAAAAATACTACTGATATTAATTTTACCGATTCAGTTGGTTTTCGGGCAGAACGAAACCTCGCTCGACAGTTGTTACAACTGGGCACGACACAACTATCCGAATCTGAAAAAATCGGGAAGCTGGAGCAATATTACATCTCTAAACAAAGAGAATTTAAAAACTAACTACTACCCAAAAGTTACTTTAAGCGGGCAGGCATCTTACCAGTCTGACGTAATAGAAGTTGACATTCCAATGCCGGGAGTTACGAATCCAACAGTGCCAAAAGACCAGTATAAAATATACGCGGATTTGCGACAAACTATTTGGGACGGTGGAATTTCGGAAGCAAGTTTGCAACTCGAAGAGGCACTTTTAAAAAGTAATCTAAGCGAACTGGAGGTTGAACTGTATCAGTTAAACGAGCAGGTTGCACAAACATTTTTTACTGCACTAATAGTAAAAGAGCAGCTAAATGTTTTGACAGAACAGAAAAAAGTACTTGCTGAAAAACTTAAATTAGTTGAGTCGGCAATTAAAAACGGGGTGCTTGAAAAATCTTCCGGTCTTGTAATTAAAGCCGAAATATTAAATATCGAACAGCGTGAATTAGGGTTAGATGCCGTGCGAAATGCAACATATAAAATGCTCTCTATTCTTACCGGAAAACCTGATTTGCAAAATACAAAACTAATTTATAATAAACCGCAAGCAAATTTTACAGAAATTATCAACCGACCTGAAATACAATTTTTCAACAGTAAAACCGATGAGTTGGAAATGAGTAAAAATGTACTGAGCAAAACAAGAAATCCGAAATTTTTTGGATTTGGGCAGGCAGGCTACGGAAAACCCGGGTTAAATGTATTAAACGAAAGTTTCGATACATATCTTTTGATTGGAGCCGGAATTTCGTGGAACGCTTTCGATTGGAAAAATACAACCCGCAAAAAACAAATTATCGAATACAATCAGGAGATTATCCAGTTTCAGAAAGAGACTTTTACGCAAAACATACAGTTACTGTTGGCTCAGCAAAAGGAGCAGATTTTAAAAATTGAGAAGATGCTTGACAAAGACCACGAAATGGTCAGTCTCAGAACTGAAATAACAAAAGCCGCTGCATCGAAGCTGGAAAATGAAGTGATTACTGCATCGGATTATATTCAGGAGATGCAAAACGAAACCATAGCAAAACTGAGTTACGAACTACATAAAATTCAACTTAGCAATGCAAAAGAGAAGTATAATATTATTAGTGGGAGGGAATGAAAAGTCGCAGGGGAGAAGAGAAAGAAAGTCTCAGTTTACAGTTGCAGTCGCAGTTAAGAAGAGAAAGAAAGTCTCAGTTTACAGTTGCAGTCGCAGTTAAGAAGAGAAAGAAAGTCGCAGTTTACAGTTGCAGTAAAAAGAATTAATTATTTATCAGAAAAAAATATAAAACTATGAAATACAATTATTTATTATCTATTCTGTTTATCCTGATTTTAGGATGCCGAAACGAAACTGAAAAATCGGATGCTTTTGGAAATTTCGAAACCGAACCGGTAATTGTCTCTGCCGAATCAGCAGGAAAAATTTTACAATTTAATATTGAAAAAGGGCAAAAAATTACACCCGGAACAGTTTCAGCAATTGTAGATACTATTCAGATTAAACTTAAACTATTACAAATTGATGCTCAAAAAGCAGCCGTTAATTCGCGTAAACAGTCAATTCAATCGCAAATAGAAGTTTTTAAGGAACAGAAAAAGAACCTTAAAATAAACAAAGCAAGAATTGAAAAGATGAAAAAAGATGGGGCTGCTACACAAAAACAGTTGGATGATGTAAACGGACAAATCAGTATTATCGACAAACAAATATTAAGTACAAAAACGCAATTTACAGCAATAAGTAAAGAGATTGAAGTACTCGACTCACAAGCCGAAATGCTGAACGACCAGTTAAATCGTTGCATGGTAAAACCACCGATAACCGGAGTTATTTTAGAAACCTATGCAAAACAAGGCGAACTTACAGCACCCGGAAAACCGCTCTATAAAATTGCAAATATCAGTGAGTTGACTTTAAAGGTTTATGTAAGTGGGGCACAGTTACCAGACATAAAACTTGGGCAAACGGTTGAAGTTTTAATTGATAAAAACGAAACTGAAAATCAATCGTTAACAGGAATAATAACGTGGATTTCGTCGGAGGCAGAATTTACGCCAAAAATTATTCAAACAAAAAAAGAGCGGGTAAAACTGGTTTATGCAGTTAAAGTTTCGGTAAAAAACGATGGTACTTTAAAAATTGGAATGCCGGGGGAAGTTAACTGGTAATTGGAAGAAAGTCGCAGTTTGCAGTTGCAGAAAGAAAGGAAAAAAGAGAGTCGCAGTCGCAGTCACAGTTTGCAGTCACAGAAAGAAAGATAAAGAGGATTTAAAATATTAATATGGATTTTAAAGAGTTGATAGCATATAAAAAAGCGTTTAAATTGGCTATGGATATTTAACAATGGAAATCTATAAACCATTATATTCAGAATGTATGGAAATTGGTAAACTTTTAAATTATATGATTAATAATCCAGATAAATTTGGCAGTAAAACAGACTAAAAACTGGGACTGGGACTCAGACTCAGACTGAAACTGCGACTGAATACTAAAAGAATGATAACTATTAATAACATATCAAAGTCGTACAACAAAACCGAAGCATTAAAAGATATTTCGCTGAATGTTAATCGTGGCGAACTTTTCGGATTGATTGGTGCCGATGGTGCCGGAAAAACTACGTTAATGCGAATAGTTACTACTTTACTTTTACCCGATTCCGGCGAAGCAAAAATGGATGGCTTGGATATTAAAAAAGATTTCAAAAAGATTCGACATATTATTGGTTACATGCCCGGTCGGTTTTCACTTTATCAGGATTTGAGTGTGGAAGAGAATCTCCAGTTTTTTGCCACTGTTTTTGGTACAACAGTTGAAGCAAACTACGACCTCATCCGCGATATTTATTACCAGATTGAACCTTTTAAAAACCGCCGCGCCGGTAAACTTTCGGGCGGAATGAAACAGAAACTTGCACTCTCGTGTGCACTTATTCACAAACCAAAAATCCTGGTTCTCGATGAACCAACAACCGGAGTGGATGCTGTTTCGAGAAAGGAGTTTTGGGAGATGCTTAAAAAACTTCAGCAAAAAGATATTACAATCTTAGTTTCAACACCATACATGGACGAAGCTATTTTATGCGACCGGGTTGCACTTTTGCAAAACGGGCAAATTCTTGATGTCGATTCTCCCACAAAAATTATTGAGAAATTTCAACGAAAAATATTTCAGGTACGCTCTGATAATATGTATCAGTTAATATCAGATTTACGAAAATTTGAAAATGCCGAATCGGTTTTTGCATTTGGGCAATTTGTACATTTTACCGGTATTAACGACAGTGTTAAAGCAGACGAACTCGACAAATACTTACAAAGTCTGGGGCATAAAAATATTTTAGTTGAAAAGATTACACCCGGCATTGAGGATGTTTTTATGGAGCTGATGGAAGGAAGTCGCAGTTTTCAGTCGCAATGAAAAAACTGGAACTGGAACTAAGACAAAAAACTTACAAAAATGACAGACAAAATAATATCCGTTAAGAATCTCGTTAAAAAGTTCGGTACGTTTACAGCAAACGACAACCTTACTTTCGATGTTTATAAAGGTGAGATTTTCGGATTTCTGGGTGCCAACGGTGCAGGAAAAACAACAACCATCAGAATTTTATGCGGATTATCCTCGCCCACCTCCGGCGAATTAAAAGTTGCAGGGTTCGATGTTTATCGCGATGCTGAAAAAATAAAAAAGAATATCGGTTATATGAGTCAGAAATTTTCTTTGTACGAAGATTTAACCGTTACAGAAAACATTCAACTATTTGCAGGAATTTATGGAATATCGAGAAAAGTTAGAAAAGAAAAGGAGGCTGAACTTTTAAAAAAACTGAATCTCGAAGAGGCTAAAAATAAACTGATTGGGGGATTACCACTGGGATGGAAACAAAAACTTGCATTTTCGGTTGCTATTTTTCACGACCCTAAGATTGTATTTCTCGATGAGCCAACCGGCGGCGTTGACCCTGTAACACGACGCAGATTCTGGGACTTGATTTATGAAGCCGCCAACAACGGAACAACAATATTTGTAACTACACACTACATGGACGAAGCCGAATATTGCAACCGTGTTTCCATAATGGATGCCGGAAAAATTGAGGCGTTGGACACTCCGGCAAATTTGAAAAAAATGTACAATGCAAAAGATATGGACGAGGTATTTGTAAAAATAGCGAGATGAGAATTGGTTATTAGTAGTTAGTGTTTAGTAGATAGTTATTAGCAGTTAGTAAAGAAAAACAAGATATTAGAGATTAATTTTTCGTATCACTAAAATATTTATTATGAGTAAATTTAAAGATTTAAAAGTGTGGCAGAAAGCAATTCTACATGTTACTAAAATTTACACCGAAACTGCCTCTTTTCCAAAAGAAGAAACTTACGGAATTACATCTCAAATAAGAAGATGCTCTGTTTCAATCCCATCAAATATTGCAGAACTTGATGAAATCCAAAAGATGATAACCGGTCTGCAAAGAAGCCTTTCTTTAAACTAATATCTAACAGCTAATGACTCAACTTCTTTCCTTTATAAAAAAAGAGTTCTTCCACATCTCGCGCGACCCGCGAACAATGCTGATATTGTTCGGAATTCCGATTGCTCAGTTACTTATTTTCGGGACAGTAATAAAGAGTGAAATCAACGATATTCATATTGCAATTTACGACCAGTCGAAAGATAAAACCACAGAACAAATTACCAACAAAATACTCTCGTCGGGTTATTTTATTTTAGACGAAAACCTAACTAATTTAGACGAGATTGATGCCATTTTTAAAAAAGGTAAGGTACGCGAAGTTATTGTTTTTGATAACGATTTTGGCAAAAATCTGGTAAAAGAGGGAACTGCAAAAATGCAAATAATCGCCGATGCATCAGACCCAAATACGGCACGCCTTGCCATTGCATATGTCAAAGGAATTGTAAACGACTACATCATAAAAACAAACCCCAACCTTAAAATGCCATTGGAAATACGCCCCGAAGTGCGAATGTATTACAACGAAGAGATGGAAAGTGCATATATGTTCGTTCCCGGAACAATGGCACTTATTTTAATGCTCATTTCAACAATGATGACATCAATTTCAATTACGCGCGAAAAGGAGCTCGGAACCATGGAAGTGCTACTGGTTTCGCCGCTAAAACCCATACAAATAATAGTAGGGAAAGTTATTCCATATCTTTTCCTGTCAATAATAAATGCCTTTGTAATCATATTAATCGGTCGGTTTGTTTTTGGCGTACCAATTACCGGAAGTTTTATTTTGTTGATGTTGGAAACCATCCTTTTTATTCTGATGTCGCTCTGTTTGGGAATACTAATTTCAACCGTAGCAAAAAATCAGATGGTAGCAATGTTTATATCAATGATTGGATTGATGCTGCCTACAATTATTATCTCCGGATTTATTTTCCCCATCGAAAATATGCCGGTAGTATTACAATGGTTCAGCAATATTATGCCGGCACGCTGGTATATAATTATCCTTCGTGGAATTATGCTCAAAGGAATTGGTATAACTTTTATTTGGAAAGAGACCTTGATTTTAATTGGAATGACTCTCTTTTTTATTGCAATGAGTGTGAAGAAGTTTAAGATTAGATTGGAATAGATTTTTGCTGCTTCAATGTCATTTCGACGACGAAGGAGGAGAAATCTCATTTAATACAAACGATATTATAAAGGAAATGAAAGACCATAATTATTTTATTAATATAGTTACAAACAAAAATAGAACAGTACTGTATATCGGAGTTACAAACGATTTACAACGTCGTATTTACGAACACGAAAATGGAATAATTGCCGGTTTTACAAAAAAATACAACTGCCATTTTTTAGTTTATTACGAATATTTTCAAAATATTAATGATGCCATTGAAAGAGAAAAAGTTTTAAAAAAATGGAGCCGAGAGAAAAAGGAAAAATTAATTAATGAATTTAATCCCGAATGGAATTTTCTAAATAATAGTATTTATGATGATTTATAAACGAAACAACAACGAACAAAAGATTGAGAATATTCACTTTATAATAGAGATTTCTCAGTCGTGCCTCCTTCGAAATGACAACTGCAATTAATTATTATTAATAATAACAGACAAGCGAGTAGCTAATAGCTAACAGCTCAAAATAAAATGAAAACAATATTATACCTATTACAAAAAGAATTCCGCCAGATATTCAGGAACAAAACTATGTTACCAATGATATTTGGAATTCCACTTTTGCAAATGTTGATTCTGGTTTATGCAGCTACATTCGATATGAAAAAAATTGATATGGTTGTAGTTGATAAAGATCTGTCGGCAACTTCGCGCGAGCTGATTGCCAAGTTCGAAGCAATACCTTTTTATAATGTTACAGGAACTATTTTTGACGTAAAATCGGCCGATGAAATGCTTCTAAAAGACGAAGCAGATATTGCAATGGTTTTCCCCAATAATATGGAGAAAAATCTTATTCGCGACAATTATGCTCAAATTCAGCTACTTGTAAATGCTATTGATGGAAACTCTGCACAACTTTCGTTTTCGTACACTGCAAACATTATTGGAGAATTCAATAAAAACCTAATTGCAGAATGGAAAGGAATACCAAAATTCGCACCGCCAAGTCAGGTGAAAATTACCGAAAGTTACTGGTATAACCCTGAGCTGGATTACAAATGGTTTATGGCACCGGGGATTTTGGCAATACTCGTTACAATTGTGGGAATGTTTCTGGCAGGAATAAATCTGGTACGCGAAAAAGAGATTGGAACTATCGAACAACTTAATGTTTCGCCAATAAAAAAATACCAGTTTATAATAAGTAAACTCGTTCCGTTTTGGTTAATTGGGTTGTTCGATTTAGCATTCGGACTAATTATCGCCAGACTGTTTTTCAATCTTCCAATAGTTGGAAGCATATTTCTACTATTTAGTTTTGCAAGCGTTTATCTTATAGGGGTTTTAGGACTTGGATTGTTTCTTTCGGCAATAAGCGAATCACAGCAGCAGGTAATGTTTATAAGTTACTTTTTTTTGATAATCTTTATTTTGATGGGGGGAATTTTTACTCCCGTTGAAAGTATGCCTCACTGGGCACAGGAAGTAAACCGGATAAATCCAATATTTTATTTTATGCGAATTATGCGAATGATTGTTTTAAAAGGTTCCGGATTTTCCGATCTTATAAAAGAGTTTCTTTCGTTGCTTTCTCTGGGTGTACTTTTTTTAAGTCTGGCTATTTGGAAATATAAAAAAACAACCTGAGAAAGTTTACAATCTCAGTGTAGAGTTGTCAGTTACAACAAGGTTAAAACCCGGTGTGAGTGCTGATTCCTAATCCGTTGAATGAATCCAACGGCAAAGGATATTTGCTGGAATACTGATTATGTGCAGAAACTATTCTTTGCCGTCCCTTTCAAGGGATAGATATTAACCCAACTTGAAAATGCACAAGCATAAACCTGTTGTTAACAGCGAGATGTGATTTTATTTTTGCTGTTGGGTCACTACTTTTGATTTTCTAACAAAAGGTCTTTCTTTAAAACTGAGTGCGGAATAAATTGCACTTAAATCGGGATTTGGCCGAGTGCATAGCTTAGTGTATATTTTACCTCCGCCAGCTTTGTTTACGCTTTGTAATGAACATTGTTGTGCTTGCATTTTATCTACAATAATGCTCCAACTATAGTTTATACCCTTTTCTGCTAATCTAAGTTTTATGTAATTCACTATTTGGTAAGCCATATATGCGGTTCAATATTGACTCTATTTGAACTACTCCAAAATAAAAAAGCACTTAAAATCAACGATTTAAGTGCTTTTGATGTGGAATGAATTCCGATAAAGTGACTCAGCTGGGTCTCGAACCCAGGACCCCATCCTTAAAAGGGATGTGCTCTACCAACTGAGCTACTGAGTCATCCTTTGTTATACCCTTGTTTTTCAAAGGCGGTTGCAAAAGTAGTATTTATTTTTTTTTGCACAAATCATATTTGATTTTTTTCAAAAAAAATTGACTTTTTTAATATCAAGTAAAATAACGACCATTTATTAAATTTTTAGCAGTATAAAAAAATCATCTTTTTTTCAATTAAATCAATAAAAATCATTCATAAAAATTTAAAAACCGACAAAATAATTTGAAAGGGTTCGATATTAATATTAGATTTGATTTTTCGAATGGGTAATAAATAAACAATCAATAATTTGCTGACACTGGAAGGATATATTGTATTAGCAGTAATACTTATTACTATTATAGCTTTAGTTAAAGAAGTTATGCGGCCGGGACTTATCTTTTTCTCGTCGGCAATAGTTTTAATGGCCACCGGAATTATCACCGACAAAGAGATGCTTGCCGGTTTTTCGAATAAAGGGATGGTTACCATTGGTGTTCTGTTTTTGGTAAGCGAAGGAATTCGTCAATCTGGTATTCTAAATCGAGTTGCACAAACTTATCTCCCCCGAAAACGCAGGAAAATGGTATCACTTATTCCACAAATAATGATTCCGGTCTCTATTCTTTCGGCTTTTATGAACAACACGCCGGTAGTAATTATTTTTGCACCCATCATAAAAAGATGGTCGGAAAAACTAAACCTCTCATCAAAGAAATTCCTTATACCACTTTCGTTTGCTACAATTTTAGGAGGAATGTGTACTCTTATTGGTACTTCAACAAATTTGGTTGTGCATGGTTTAATAATTGATAATGGATACGAAGGTTTTAGTATGTTCGAGCTGGGAAAAGTTGGTATTTTCATTGCAATTATTGGTACAATTTATATGACTATTGCAAGTAACAAATTCCTTCCGGGCGAAAAAATATTCTTTAACTCGAAAAGCAGAACTGAATTCAAAGACTATTATTATGATATAATTATTTCTGGAAACAGTAAATTAATTGGTATTGAAATAAAAAATGGCAGAGCAAAAGAGTTAAAAAATCTTATCATACAATGCATTAATCGCGAGGGGAATATTATTGAAACCCAAAAAGGAACTTTTAAATTATTGGCCAACGATAAATTGTTAGTAGCCGGAAAATCGGGTAGGTTAAATTATATTCTGGCAAATCAAAATATAGAACTTAGCAGAATTGATTTAATAAAAGATGTTCCGAAAAATAAATTAAAACAATACGAAGCAGTAATTGCACCGCGGTTTCCGGGCGTTGGAAAAACCATTCCCGAATTTAATTTCTACGAACACTATCAGGCAGTTGTTTTGGCAATTCATAGAAATGGAGAACGGATTACAACAAATATGGACAAGCTTCAACTAAAACCGGGTGATAATCTGGTTCTTTTAACTACCGAGAAGTTTATCCAAAACTGGGGCGAATCGAAAATATTTTATCTAACATCTTATATTCGTGATTACCGTTCGACAGGAACATTTTTGAAAAAATGGCTTGCATTTATAATTCTTTTAGGAATGATTGTAGGAACTACTTTGGGTAAGTTCTTTACTTCGCCCGATGGTATAAATTACGATATGTTCTTTTTCTCATCCATTGCAGCAATTCTGTTAATATGGATGAAAATTATGCCTCACCAAAAATATACAAAAGCTATTAGCTGGGATGTACTAATAACAATTGCCTGTGCTTTCGCAATTAGCAAGGCGATGCAAAATTCAGGAGCAGCAGAATCTATCGCACGAACTACGATAAAAATTGCACACAATTTTGGACCAATTGGCGTTTTAGCTGCATTATATCTGTTAACTGCAATTTTTACCGAAATTATTACTAACAACGCAGCTGCGGCATTGGTTTTCCCGATTGCACTCTCGGCTGCACTACAATTGGGAATCGACCCAAAGCCATTTTTTGTAACAATTGCAATTGCCGCTTCGGCAAGCTTCTCAACTCCAATAGGTTACCAAACAAATTTAATTGTACAGGCAATTGGTAATTACAAATTCAGCGACTACCTGAAAATTGGCTTACCACTTAATATACTGGCTTTTATTTTATCGCTTATACTGATTCCCTATTTCTGGAGTTTCTAAATTTTAATTTTATCTTTTTTAACCTTTCAATTATTAACTACAAAGTAAGTGTTGACAGAAATATTTTATCTTTGCCGTCCTGAAAATAGTATTTACTAAAATAAAAATATAGCCATTTATTCATGAATGAATATAGTTTAACAAATTTACGCGAACTCGAAGCCGAGGCAATTCATATTATTCGCGAAGTTGCTGCCGAATTCGAAAATCCGGTAATGCTTTATTCCATTGGCAAAGATTCATCGGTAATGGTACGACTTGCCGAAAAAGCTTTTTACCCTGGTAAAGTTCCGTTTCCGTTAATGCACATCGACTCGAAATGGAAATTTAAAGAGATGATTGATTTTCGTGAAAAGTACGCAAAAGAGAAAGGCTGGGATCTTATTGTTCACCACAATAAAGAGGGTTTCGAAAGTGGTGTAGGTCCGTTTTCGCACGGCAGCAAAGTACATACCGATTTAATGAAAACACAAGCTCTGCTTGCCGGTTTAGACAAATATAAATTTGATGCAGCTTTTGGAGGTGCCCGCCGCGACGAAGAAAAATCGCGTGCTAAGGAACGAATTTTCTCTTTCCGCGATAAATTTCATCAGTGGGATCCCAAAAATCAACGCCCCGAATTGTGGAACATTTACAACGCACGGGTTCAAAAAGGTGAATCTATCAGGGTTTTTCCAATTTCTAACTGGACAGAATTAGATATCTGGCAGTACATTCGTTTGGAAAATATCCCCATTGTTCCGCTCTATTTTGCCAAAGAACGTCCTGTGGTTGACATGGATGGAAGCCTGATTATGGTTGACGACGAACGTATGCCAAAGGAGCTGCGCGACAAAGCCGAAATGCGTAAAGTTCGTTTCCGTACACTTGGTTGCTACCCGTTAACCGGTGCAATTGAATCTGATGCTGAAACAATTGAGGAGATAGTGGAAGAGATGATGACTGTTACCGTTTCGGAACGTACAACCCGGGTTATCGATTTCGACCAGGAGGCAAGTATGGAACAAAAAAAACGAGAAGGGTATTTTTAAGAGTTGTCAAAAGAGGTTGTCAGTTCGCTATGCTCACGTTATCATCGTTATCAAAGTAGTTCGACAGCAACGACAACAACGACAACAGTTTTTCGACAACAATGACAACGTTTTATCATGAAACGAGCATGGCGAAATTTGGCACACAACTTGTCCCGATTTAGCGGGAGGTGGATGATTATAAGCGAGATACATATGTTGCCGTTAAAAAATAAATAATTATAAACATATGAAAAGCTACAAAGACCTTGAAATATATAAACTAAGTTTTGGACTTGCAGTCAGAATTTATCAACTCAGTGTAAAATTACCTAATCCTGATAAGTTTGAAACAGGAAGTCAGCTCAGAAGATCAAGCCAATCAGTTAAGGATAATATTGTTGAAGGTTATGGTAGAAGAAGATACAAAGCTGATTTTATCAGGTTTTTGGTTTATAGCCATGCATCTTGTCTTGAAGCAATTTCACAAGCAGAATTCCTCGCTGAAATTCATACAGGAACTGAATGGACAAACATAGCAAATGACCTTGATAAAACTGGAATAAAAATATATAATTTTATAAATTACGTTGAGAAAAATTGGAAGGTATGAAAAAGTTGTATGTTCACTACGCCCAAGTTATCATCGTTATCAAAGTAGTTTCTTCAGCAATGACAACAACGACAACATCATCTTGACAACAATGACAACATCATCTTGACAACAACGACAACATTTATTAACAACAATGACAACATCATCTTGACAACAACGACAACATTTATTAACAACAACATGACAGATAAAAAACTCAATATTCAGGATTTCCTAAACCAGGATCAGAAAAAAGACCTTTTAAGATTGCTAACTGCCGGTTCGGTTGACGACGGTAAATCGACACTGATTGGCCGTCTAATGTTCGACAGTAAAATGTTGTACGAAGACCAGTTGGAGGCGTTGCAACGCGACAGTAAACGTGTTGGGCACGCGGGAGAAGATATCGATTATGCACTTCTTCTCGACGGATTAAAAGCAGAGCGCGAACAGGGAATTACAATTGATGTGGCATACCGTTATTTTTCGACCGCCAAACGTAAATTTATTATTGCCGACACACCGGGGCACGAACAATACACCCGAAATATGGTAACCGGTGCATCTACCGCCAACCTTGCAATTATTTTAATTGATGCTCGTTACGGCGTAATTACCCAAACAAAAAGGCATACATTTTTAGTATCGCTTTTGGGAATTAAACACGTTGTTGTAGCCATAAATAAAATGGATTTGGTAGATTTTAGTCAGCAAACCTTTGATAATATAAGAAGCGATTACGAATCGTTTGTTGCACAATTAGATATTCCTGATATTAATTTTATTCCAATATCGGCATTAAAAGGCGACAATGTTGTTGAGCCTTCGAAAAACATGGATTGGTATCACGGAAATTGTATGCTGGAGTTTTTAGAGACAATTCATATTAGCAGCGATCGTAACTTTACCGACCTGCGTTATCCGGTTCAATATGTACTTCGTCCCGACATTAAATTTCGTGGTTTTTCAACTTCAGTTGCATCGGGTATTATTTCGAAAGGCGATGAAGTTATGGTTTTACCATCGTTAAAAAAATCGAAAGTAAAATCGATTGTTACCTACGATAAAGAGTTGGATTATGCATTTCCACCACAATCGGTTACAGTAACTTTGGAAGATGAGATTGATATTTCCCGTGGCGATATGTTGGTTCATCCCGATAATTTACCTCGTATTGAACGCCAGTTTGAGGCGATGCTGGTTTGGATGGATGAAACTCAAATGAATCTTTCAACCCAATTCTATATTAAACACGCAAACAACTCGGCAAAAGCAAGAATAGACCAGATTAAATATAAAGTTGATGTTAACACTCTCGAGAAATCGAACAATGAAAATTTCAATTTAAATGAAATTGGACGTGTTGTAATTACCACCACAAAACCAATGTTTTTCGATCCTTACAAAAAGAATCGACAAACAGGTTCGTTCATTTTAATCGACCCGGTTTCGCACAATACCTGTGCAGTTGGTATGATTATCGACAGGCTGAGCAGTAAAAACCTGCCATCGCGAATTACCGATGTCGATAAAGAAAATATTGCAATGGGGAAATCGTTGATTCAGAGCGGCGAACGTCAGGAAAAATTAAATCAAAAAGGCGAAACCATCTGGATTACAGGATTACATGGGTCAGGAAAAAATGAACTGGCATTTAGTTTAGAAAAGAAACTTTTCGAAAATGGTGCTACTGCTGTTCTGCTCGATGGTAGTTCTGTTCGTTTTGGTATCAACCGCGAACTCGATTATTCGCCTGCCGACCGCGCTGAAAATCTGCGTCGTGTTGCACATATTTGTAAATTGCTAAACGACCAGGGAATAATTACTATCTGCTCTTTTATTTCCAGAAACGATTCGTTACGAAAACAGATAGCGGAGATTATCGGGAAGGAGCGTTTCCACATGTTTTATATGAATGCACCGCTGGAATATTGCAAAAATAATAAACCGGAACTTTATGATTTGGTTGAACAGGGCAAAGCAAAAAACTTACCTGGAGTTGATTTGGAATATGAAAAACCAACAAATGCTAAAATGGAATTCAAACCGGAGGAGAATGAATCAAATATCGATAAAATTTTAGATTATTTGGCGGTGAATAAAGTGTTTCCGACAAAGTAAAAAAGAGTTTTAAAAATACAATGCCCCGATGAATTTGATTCATCGGGGCATTTTTTGTTTAAAAAATGGCAGACCTGTAAGCCGGGTTCTGTATCCTCTGCCGTTAAACAGAGAACCTTTATCATTTATCTTGGCAAAACATTACTGCTTTGCTCCTTGCAGCCTACCCCTCCTGACTTCTTCGTGCGTCAAAGAAACAAAGCGGGCAGCTTTGCTGTACCGCAACAGCGGCAAACAATCAGGATATATTTGGCTTTGCAACCCGTGAGACGTACGGCCGACTGTGTTACCACCGCCGCCGGTGCGCTTTTACCGCACCTTTTCACCCGTTCCCCAAAATGATACATCAAATCGGGATGGTTATTTTCTGTTACGTTGCTATCCCCTTTCAAAGATCTTCCCGTTAAGAAGCACGGTGCCCTGCGTTGCCCGGACTTTCCTTCCCGATGTACACCGGGACGATAAAGCGGCCTGCCGCTGCAAAAGTATAAAAAAGTTTAAAGTTTAAAGTTCAATGTAGATTAAATATTAATGTTGCTGGATTCTGGATGATAGGTTCTGGAAACACCTTAAACCTGAAGCTCTAAACTATCTACCTTTCTTCACCATACAAATCGTAATCTTCGGCTCCGGTAATTTTTACATTTACAAAATCACCTTGTTTTAACTCATTTCCCGATGTAATCAGAACTTCTCCATCAACTTCGGGCGAATCAAATTCCGTACGACCCACAAAATAATCACCCTCCTTTTTATCGATGATAACTTTAAATATTTTACCTATTTTTTGCTGATTTAAATCTGATGAAATTTGTTGCTGAATTTCCATAATTTCATTTGCACGAATTTGCTTAACTTCTTCGTCCAAATTGTCAGTAAAATTATTGGCAACATAAGTTCCATCTTCATGCGAATACGGAAAAACTCCCAACCTCTCAAATTTAAAATCCTGAATAAACTGTTTTAACTCTTCAATATCGTCTTTTGTTTCTCCCGGAAATCCCACCAACATTGTCGTCCGCAAAACTACTCCAGGAACCTCCTCTTTTATTTTTCTGATTAATGTTTCAATTTCTTCCCGTGTTACATGGCGCATCATTCGTTGTAAAACAGAATTAGAAATATGTTGGAGAGGTAAATCAAGATATTTACAAACCTTCGGATTTTCACGCATTATCGGTAAAATCTCCATGGGGAATTTTGTGGGATACAAATAGTGCAAACGAATCCACTCGATTCCTTCAATTTCTGAGATCTGATTTGTCAACTCAGCCAACTGATTTTTACCATAAATATCGATTCCGTAATACGATAAATCCTGCGCAATAATCAAGAGTTCTTTAACTCCCTTTTTTGCAAGATAGCGACTCTCTTTTACCAGACTTTCAATGGTTCGTGATTTATGTCGGCCGGTCATTTTTGGGATTGCACAAAATGCACATGAACGATTACAACCCTCCGAAATTTTAAGGTATGCAAAATGCGATGGAGTTGTAATTTTACGGTCGTAAATATATTCGGGATTGTAGGTAACTTTCAATTCGTCAATCATTGCCTTTAAATCAAACTTTCCAAAGAATTTATCAACCTCTGTCAGTTCTGTTTTAAGCTCGCCTTGGTAACGTTCTGATAAACAGCCCATAACATAGAGTTTGTCAATCTCTCCGCGTTTTTTTGCTTCGGCATAATCCAGAATCATATCCACCGACTCTTGCTTGGCATCGTGAATAAAACCACATGTATTTATAAAAACGGCATCGAAACCGGTTTCGTTAGAATCGTGTACAACTTCAAATTTACCACGCTCCAACTGGCTCAATAAAACTTCCGAGTCAACCAGGTTTTTCGAGCAGCCCATCGTTACTACATTAATCCGTTTCTTTGCCATAATATTTTATTTACTGCAAAGAAAAGATTTTTTTATCTGATTATGGTAGAGATGTGCGCGTGTTAATTTTTATGTATCTAAATTCATTTGTGGGAATAGTAAGAAAATGAGTATTTATTGCCTGACAAATACTCTATTCTTATTTCATCAACTTTTCAATATCTTTTTCAATTGCCTTAAACATTAATAAATAGCCTTCGGTATTTGGATGCAGATAATCGGGCATTAATGATTTTTTGACTTTGTTATTGTCATCAACAAAAATACTTCCAATATTTCGGTAATGAATATGAGAATCTTCTCTGGGAAATTTAGCAATTATCTTGTTGGTTGCTTTATTAATATTGTCGCGGTAATTAGGTTTATATCCGTAAGGAAAAATACCCAACAATAAAATCTCTGTGTCAGGTAGTTTCTCGCGAACTATCTTACAGATCTCCCAGATACCGCCGGCAAGTTCTTCCGGCTGCGTAACATTGAGGTAGTGGTTACCATCGGTATTATTTGTACCTATTAACAACAGGGCAACTTTTGGCGAAATACCATTAATTTCTCCGTTTTGTAATCGCCAGTTTAAGTTTTCGGTGCGATCGCCACTAAAACCCATATTTACGGTATTGTACTTGTTAAGATATTTCTCCCAAATAACCTCTTCGCTACTTTTGTCGAGTGAATTTAGAATGGAATTACCAAGTAAAATGAGTTGTGGATTCGACTTGTTTTTTTCTGCAATCATCTCGTGACGCTCTTTCCACCAATTATTAGATAATTTATCGGTTGGTTTGGCGGCAGGATTATCAATTGTTTTGCCGCAACTTACAAGCAATGTAAATAGCATTGCAATAAAAAATATTTTTATCATAACAAAACAGTTTTTGATTTTATTTATCTCCATTTAATGTTGGTCTTCCATACTTTTTTCGCTTTTGGGGGTAGAAAAAAAATCATACAAATATACTCAAATCACATAGCTTTTCGGGAAATTAGTCGCAATTATTTTTATTCATAACAAAGCAAAAAACTGTATTGCACCAAGTTACTACAAGTTTTTTTTAACAAAAGAAAACACTGGACCTTTTACATACACTCCTTTTCCTGAGATTTATATGGGGAATCATTTTTTTTAGTTTATTTCGCATTAGATAATAACATATTAATGGAACTTCAGATTATTAAAACCGGAGATGGTTCGCAAACGCTATATGTTCCGGCGATGGACGAACAATATCACTCTACAAATGGTGCGGTTACCGAATCGAATTACGTATATATTGAAAAGGGCTATCTGTTTAACGAAAGCAAAAAACCAACAGTTTTTGAAGTGGGCTTCGGAACCGGGTTAAACTGTTTACTAACAGCTCTTTTAGCTGAAAAACAGGAAAGGTGCACCACTTATTATACCATCGAAAAATATCCTCTCGATAAAGAAATTATTCAGCAATTAGACTACGGTAAGATTATCTCGGCCGAAGCACAGACTTTATTCGGGAAAATTCATGATTGTAAATGGAATGAACCTGTTGAAATCTCAAAATATTTTACTCTTATAAAATTAAAATCCGATCTTATTACAAACAATTTAAAAGATATTAGAAACTGCGATGTAATATATTTCGATGCATTTGGCCCCGACAAACAACCGGAGATGTGGTGTCCTGAAATTTTCAATAAAATATTTGCTATTACTGCAATAAATGGGGTGTTTGTAACATACAGTGCAAAAGGCGAAGTACGCAGGCAATTAACAAAATCAGGTTTCGAAATGGAGCGAATCCCCGGGCCACCCGGGAAATTTCAAATGATGCGTGGAATAAAGAAAAAGTGAGTTACTAAAATGCAAAAAAAAAAGTTATCTTCGCAAACTAAAATTTATTCAGATAAAAAATGACAGAAAACAAATTAACCGGAGAACTTGATAAGTTCAGTTATTCTCTGGGAATGAGTATCGCCGGAAACCTAATTCAATCGGGAGTTAAAACTGTTAATCCTGAATTTTTCCTCGAAGCTTTTAAAGATGTATTCGAAGGTAAAACGCCTAAAGTATTACCCGAAGAAGCGAATAAAATTCTGGAAGAATTTATAGGTAAAGCAAATGCCGAAAAAGGCGGCGACAATATGGAAGAGGGTTTAAAATTTCTGGCTGAAAATGCTAAGAAAAAAGAAGTTACTGAATTACCAAGTGGGTTACAGTTTCAGGTTTTAAAAGAAGGCGAAGGAGAGATGCCGAAAGCAACCGACAAAGTACGATGCCACTACCACGGAACCCTAACTGATGGTACTGTTTTCGATAGCTCGGTGGAGCGCGGACAGCCTGCCGATTTTCCTGTAAATGGTGTAATTCAAGGTTGGGTTGAAGCACTACAATTAATGTCAACAGGTTCGAAATGGAGATTGTTTATCCCATCGGAACTGGCGTACGGCCAACAAGGTGCTGGCGGTGCAATAGGACCAAACACAGCACTTATTTTTGATGTAGAATTATTAGAAATCTTATAAATATTTAAATGATGAAGAATAGTATTATTTATCTTTTGGTGGTTGGATTATTAATCGCCGGAACATCGTGCCAGCAAGGTGGCACAAAAAATGTAAAATTGGAAACCGAAATTGACTCGGTAAGTTATGCAATTGGTTTATTGGTTGGAGCAAATAATTTAAAACAATTGGGTAGTGCACCCGGTGGCGATGAGTTAGATGCAGCAATTATGTCATCGGCTTTTACAGCTTCTTCGTTAGAAGAGGAGATGAAAATAACCGAAGAAGAGGCGAATGCAATGGTTCAGGCGTTTTTCCAAAATGCCGGCAAAAGAAAAGGACAGGAAAGTCTGGAAGCTGGAAACGCATTTCTTGAAACTAATAAAGCCCGCGATGGTGTAACAGTTACCGAAAGTGGATTGCAGTACGAAATTTTAACCGAAGGTACCGGAGCAAAACCAACTGCTGCCGACAAAGTGCGCGTGCATTATCACGGAACTTTAATTGATGGAACTGTTTTCGACAGCTCGGTTGACCGCGGCGAACCCGCTACTTTTGGAGTTGGACAAGTTATTAAAGGCTGGACAGAAGGACTTCAGCTAATGTCTGTTGGTTCTAAATATAAATTTGTTATCCCATCGGCTTTAGCTTATGGCGAGCGTGGTGCTGGTGGTGATATCGGTCCGAATGAAACTCTAATTTTCGAAGTTGAATTATTGGAGATTGTGAAGGAATAATTAATTTATTATTTTAAGCTAAAAAACTGCCTTGTTTTGCAAGGCGGTTTTTTTATTGGTATCTATTCCAATGCAATTATATTATACAACTTTACTCCAAAAAAGTCATCAGATGAATGATTTAGCAAAAAGCATAGAAAATACAGACTTAGTAATCAGTTGGTTACATATTCGTTAGATAACTAAATAACAACTGTTATTTGTACTGAGGATACCTATTGTTTAAAACATTTCAGCCAGCCTTCGGGACGGGGTAAAATGACTACCGAGAATCAACTTCTTAAACAATCTTTTTATTCACCGGATCCCATTTTACCTGGCGTTTTTCGAGATATGATTTTTGAGCCATCAAAATAGCAGCGCCTTCTTCGTAGGCACGCTCGATATTTGCTGTTGGCAGTTCGCCTGAGCGAATACAATCGATCCACTCTTTTACGTGCAGATGAGTTACATCCACTTTCTTACCATTTACAAAAGTATTTGTTAAACCTCTCGAAGAGTAATATTTTTCTGTGGCCGATGTTACAGCATCCACTTTTCCCGAGTTTGGATTCATCGTAATCATTGGTTCCGAGGGGCTGATAATACCTTCGGCTAACTGTTTTTTATACCGGGTCGAACTTCCATCGGGTGTGATACTGATTGAACCCCCAAGTTCCATTGTGGCATCGTGCCCCATAAAAACCCTGCCCCTGTTATTGCTATTTGCAAGGTTTCCACTATAAAGCAAAGTTAAATTGTGGTTTGGATACTCAAAAACGCAATGAAGCGAATCGGGCATTTCACGATTATCTTTCCAATAATAAATACCACCCGAGCTACTTACTGTTGCCGGAATCCCAATTCTGAGAAGTTGATTTACCGCATCGAATTCGTGCGTAAACAACTGGCCAATCATTCCCATATCATAATCGAACCATTTAGTCCAGTTATAATATCTGTCAACAGTAAAAGGTTTTTGAGGTCTGTTGCCCAACCACTGTTCCCAATCTATCGATTTTTCATCTCCTGGCAATAAATTTCCATTTTTATCGAGGTGCCTAATCCACGCTCCACTCGCTGAATTTCTGTTTGTTGTAGTTTCAACAAGTGTTATTTTTCCTAGAATATCCCTTTTTACAATCTCTTTAGCTTGCTGAAAAATTACATTCTTCGTAATCTGATGCCCTAATTGATATGTTACTTTACTCTCTTTAACAGCATCATAAAGTGCGTTAAGTTCCCATTCGCGCTGAACAGGACTTTTCTCGCAATAAATATGTTTTCCTGCTCTTGCAGCAGCAATTGCAATTGGAGCGTGATGATGATCGGGTGTTGCAATCATAACAGCATCAATATTTTTATCATCTAGCATTTCCTGATAATTAAGATATCGTTTTACCGGAATAGAAGAAGCAGGTGGATTTCCTGGTCGCACTTCGTTTCTGGCTGTTGCCAAACCATTCTCGGCATGAAGATCGAACACATCACAAATTCCGGTTACTGCGACATTCAAATCATCCTGTTCGAGCCAGTTCTCGAGTGAGCCGGAATCTCTCCTGTTTTTGGTATCTAAAGGATGAAGAAAACCCAATGCACTAGACAATGCTTTGGCTCTGTTTCCGAACCCAATCATTCCAACACGAATTAAATCGCGTTTATCTTTTGATGAACTTTTTAAAATAGACGGTGCCTCAATATCATTTAAACCCAACTCTTTAACTATCCGTTTTTTCTTACTGATATCATAAGAATTTTTTTGAGCAACCTCAAAAGCCAATGCACCCAAAACAGGTACACCCACCATTGCTTTTAAAAGTGTTCTTCGCTGTATCGACATACCTGATGCAGTTTTTTCGCTTCCCTTTTTATCTTTATTTTGATTTTTATCTTGTGCCATAATTTCTGCGATTTAATGTTTTACGATTTTTTGAGTTTGGAAATAAAATAGTCGAGACCAAATACCGAGCTTGTTGAAAATAGTGCCAGAGCAACCATAGCAACTGCTTCAATTAAAGTTTTACTTACAACTAAATAATTTCCTTCGGTAGGCACTGAATATTCGAGACCGATAAGAGGCGGATTATTAAAATAGTACATCAGCAATAACAGGGCACCTGCAATTGCGGCAGTGCGCGCAAAAAGTCCGAGAATCAGACCCAGCCCGATTGCTATTAATCCCCACGTATTAAGAAAATCGACTACATTGAGGACACTACTATTGGAAATAACCCAATCGGAAAAACCTGATAATATCCATTGCGATTCGCTTAAAAATCCTTTTGAAGACCACGAAGGATTATAAAGTTTTGAGAGTCCTTCGTACAGAAGGTGCCATCCGATTAATAAACGCAAAACGACTAAAGTCGTTAACTGAAGCGTTGTGTATTTTTGTTCGTTTTTCATACCCTAATTTTTTTATGTAATAATAATTGATACTTTATTTTCAATCGAACCAATAACCTAAGTCTGGCGAGTTTTTCGAGATCTCTACAAATTGTTAAAAGCCATACTAAAACTGAAAGAACTCAGGCTATTAATTATGGTTTTCAAATCAGAAATTTCATTGCCTGTTATTTTGAAGTTCAAAGATATATTTTCTCTCCAACTTCGGGGCAAACTCACACTTTAATTTTTATAATATATGGTCTATTTTTTTATTTTTCGGTGAGGATACTTACAATAAATATCAAAAAAAACCTTCCACTATTTTGTGGAAGGTTTTTTATATAGTTAGTAATAAAAAATATTAGTCTAATTGAGGACCGGCAGCAACCAATGCTTTTCCTTCGTCGTTATCGGTATATTTAACGAAGTTTTTAATAAAACGTCCAGCTAAATCTACAGCCTTCTCGTCCCACTCTTTAGAATCAGAGTATGTATCGCGTGGGTCTAAAATACCTGTATCAACACCTGCAAGCGATGTTGGAATTTCTAAATTAAAAATTGGTAAATTTTTAGTTTCTGCATTTTCGATAGAACCATTTAAAATTGCATCAATAATTCCACGTGTATCCTGAATAGAAATTCGTTTTCCCGAACCATTCCATCCAGTATTTACCAAATATGCCTCAGCATTGTGAGCATCCATTTTTTTCACTAATTCCTGTCCGTATCTGGTTGGGTGAAGCGAAAGAAATGCAGCACCAAAACAAGCTGAAAAAGTAGGTTGTGGAGATGTAATACCACGCTCTGTACCAGCTAACTTAGCTGTAAATCCGCTTAGGAAATGGTATTGAGTTTGTGCCGGAGTTAATTTAGCAACCGGAGGCAAAACACCAAATGCATCAGCAGTTAAGAAAATAACTTTTGTTGCATGACCTGCTTTTGAAACCGGCTTGACAATATTCTCGATATGATTTATTGGGTACGAAACACGAGTATTGGCAGTAACCGAACCATCGTTAAAATCAATTTTACCCTTACTGTCAACTGTTACGTTTTCAAGCAAAGCATCGCGTCTGATAGCATTATAAATTTCAGGTTCAGCCTCTTTATCTAAGTTGATAGTTTTTGCATAGCAACCACCTTCGAAGTTGAATACACCATCATCGTCCCAGCCATGTTCGTCGTCACCAATTAACTGACGTTTTGGGTCGGTAGAAAGTGTTGTTTTACCTGTTCCGGAAAGACCGAAGAAAATTGCAACATCACCTTTTTCTCCAACATTTGCAGAACAGTGCATCGAAGCCATTCCGTTTAATGGCAGATAGTAGTTCATCATGGCAAACATACCTTTTTTCATTTCGCCACCATACCAGCTACCACCGATAACCTGCATTTTCTCTTTCAGGTTGAATACAGTATAAACCTCCGAATTCATTCCAAGTTCTTTCCAACGATCGTTGGTAGTTTTTGAAGCATTCATTGCGACAAAATCAGGCTCTCCAAAGTTTTTTAACTCTTCTTCTGTTGGCCGAATAAACATGTTTTTCACAAAGTGTGCCTGCCATGCAACTTCCATAATGAAACGAATTTTCAAACGGGAATTTTCATTTGCGCCTAAAAAGGTATCCATTACGTATAACTTTTTACCTGAAAGCTGTTTTGATGTAATCTCTTTAAGATACGACCATGCCTCTTCTGAAACAGGTTTGTTATCATTTGGAGATCCCGGTGTTGTCCACCACATGTTTTCTTCTGAAGCTGCATTTTTTACAATGAACTTATCTTTTGGCGAACGACCTGTGAATACACCAGTCATAACATTAACAGCATCTAACTCTGTTAGCTGTCCTTTTTCAAAACCTTCAAGCGAAGATTCCATTTCGTCCTCAAAAAGCTGTTCGTAAGATGGGTTGTAAATAATTTCTTGTACGTCTGAAATTCCGTACTTCGACAAATCTAATTTTTTCATAACTGCCTAATAATTAACTTAATAAAAATCTAATTCCCTTTATGTAAATCGGTACACAAAAATAACTTTTTTTCCCTATATCAATTAATTTAATATTTGATTACAGCTTTTTCAATACCGATTAAACATTATCTTAACAATCGAATTTCACTAAAAGTTCATTGTAAATTTTACAATAAAAAAAGAGCAATACAGATTAATAGAATCTACAATGCTCTTTTTTTTTCCAACTATTTAAATCTATTACGACCTTGGATGAAATGTATGAATTGTACTTCGCAAATATTCCCGATCTAGGTGTGTGTATATTTCTGTTGTTAAAATAGACTCGTGTCCTAACATTTCCTGAACGGCACGAAGATCGGCTCCACCATTAATAAGGTGAGTTGCAAAAGAGTGCCTAAAAGTGTGTGGGCTAATTCTTTTACCAAGTTCAACTTTCTCGGCAAGATTTTTAATAATAGTAAAAATCATTACCCGGCTTAGTTGTTTGCCTCTTCTGTTTAAAAACAGAATATTCTCGCTCTCTTTATTAACGTTAAGTGTTTTCCGATAACCGCTTAAATAAGTGTTTATCTCTTCAACTGCCCTGCCGCTTACCGGCACCAATCTCTCTTTACCGGCTTTCCCCTCAACTTTTACAAAGCCCTGCTCGAAAAACAGATTGGTAACTTTTAATCCTACAAGTTCCGAAACCCGAAGTCCGCAACTATACAAGGTTTCGAGCATTGCTTTATTTCGTTGTCCTTCAGGTTTATTAATATCAATACCCTCAATTAAGATATCAATCTCTTCCATCGATAAAATCTCGGGTAATTTCCTTCCTATTTTAGGCGACTCGAGAAGTGCTGTCGGGTCGCTTGTAATTTTACCTTCAATTAATAAGTATTTGTAAAACGACTTAATTCCTGAAATTGTACGTGCCTGCGTTCTTGGGCTTACCGCTTTCTCGTTTAACCCTTCAACAAAACTTTTAAGATGCTGAAGTTTTACTTTATTGGGAGCAACCTTATTAAATTTTGCATCTAAAAAATTGATTAATTTATTAATGTCGTTTACATAAGCTGCAATTGAATTAATCGACAATGACTTTTCAAGTTTCAAAAAACTCGCGTATCCCCTTTTTTCATTTTCCCATTTCATAGCTTTCTTTTTTATATATTTACAACCGATAGAACTAATTTTGATTATTTTCTTATTAATTAAACGTTAGTACTGTTCACGTACGCTTAATAACATACAAAGTTACTATATTGTTCAATAAAAATATAAAATATAAAAAAATGAGAATACTAATTATAAACGGACCGAACCTTAATTTACTCGGAGTCCGTGAAAAAAGCATTTATGGTTCTGAAAGCTTCGAAACATTTTTCACTGAACTAAAAGGAAGTTTTACGTCGATTGAACTGGAGTATTTTCAATCGAATATTGAAGGCAAAATAATCGATAAAATTCATGAATACGGATTTAATTCTGATGGTATTATTATTAATGCAGGTGCTTATACTCACACTTCCATTGCAATTCGCGATGCAATTTCGGGTGTAAATACGAAAGTTGTTGAAGTTCATATTTCGAATACTTTAACACGCGAAGATTTTAGGCACAAATCGGTTATCGGCCCGGTTTGCAATGGTTGTATTATGGGTTTCGGACTCGAATCTTATAAACTTGCAATTCAGAGTTTTCTTAATACTTAGTACCAAATCATCGTTTTCAATCTTAAGTTTATAATTTTGGATGAAACTTTTTTATCGGGTTTATAGTTTATAATTTTATATTTGCGTACTTAAAAAAAACAGTTATGAGACAAACAAAAATAGTTGCAACAATATCGGATCAGAGGTGTGATAAAGAGTTTCTCAGTTCGCTTTTTGATGCAGGAATGAATGTTGCGCGCATAAATACCGCTCACATAACTACCGAGAGTTGCAAAGTTTTAGTCGAAAACATTCGTTCTGTTTCAAATTCGATTGCTATTTTAATAGATACAAAAGGACCGGAAATAAGAACATGCAGCGTACAAAATGAGCTAGAAGTTCGTGAAGGAGAAACAGTTACATTCTCTTCCTCGCCGATAATAACTAATACCACAAACATTTGTGTTAACTACGAAAAATTTGTTGCTGATTTAAAAGTTGGGAATAAAATTTTAATCGACGATGGCGATATTGAGTTTACTGTTGAAAAGAAACAAAACGACAGGTTGATTTGTCACGTAGAAAACTCAGGAACTGTTAAAAGAAAAAAAAGCATAAATGTTCCGGGTATTAAAATAGACCTACCATCGTTAACAGAAAGAGACAAGGAGTTTATCTCGTTTGCCATACAATATGAATTAGACTTTATTGCTCACTCTTTTGTACGAAATAAAAAAGATGTTTTGGAAGTACAGAAAATGTTGGATGAGCAAAAAAGTGAAATTAGAATAATTGCCAAGATTGAGAATCTGGAAGGTGTTGATAATATTGATGAGATTTTGGAAGTTGCTTATGGAATTATGGTCGCTCGCGGCGATTTAGGAATTGAACTGCCCGAAGAGCGAATCCCAACAGTGCAACGCAATTTGGTACGCAAAGCCATTTTAAATAAAAAGCCTGTAATTATAGCCACGCAAATGTTGCACAGTATGATAGAGCATCCACGACCAACTCGCGCAGAAGTTAGCGACGTGGCAAGTGCGATTTATATGCGTACCGATGCGATTATGTTAAGCGGAGAAACTGCTTATGGGAAATACCCTGTTGAAACGATAAATGTTATGAATAATATTGCGCTTGAGGTAGAACCCGATCGCGATAGACGTTATGATGTTTTATTACCTCCCATTAAAAACGAGATTCCTGCTTATCTGGCTCAGTCGGCAATTCGTGCAGCAAAAGACATGAAGCTAAATGCAATTATTACTGCCACAACAACGGGCAAAACGGCTCGTTATCTGGCTGCTTACCGCTCAAATATTCCGGTATTTGCCAAGTGTCATTCGCATAGGGTAGTTCGCGAACTGGCTCTCTCTTTTGGCGTGCATGCAACATATTTAAGTATGCGGAAAAATAAAATAAGAATACAGAAAGCTGCTCTTCAGGAGTTGATTGCCAACGGCACAATAGATTTACACGACGTTATTGTTTATATAGGCGGCAGGTTTGGAGAAAACAGCGGAGCATCGTTTATGGAAATTTCTACTCCTGATAAACTCCTTCTGAAGTTTAAAATGATTTTAGAATATATATCGCCGCTATCCGGTAAACTTACCTGAGAAAATGATATAACTCAACTTTGTAAAAGGGTGAAGAAATATTGCGTTCCTACAGGAACTTATTTTAATATTTGTAGTAAACGAATTACATAATATCTGAAAAAGCTAATTCGCCTGCCGGCAGGCATGTTGCGAAACATAAGTATTGTTTTTACCAGACAACAATGAATTTGTGTAAAATACTTACCACTTAATACTAAAAATTTTCTTACCGGAAATCAATTATCTCAACATCGCCATATTTGCTTGCATCGAATACAAAATCGGAGTCAGCGAAATCTTTGTCTGGCACCAGTTTTTTAACTTCAATGCCATAAATATTTCCATCAGTTCCATACAATAACGCGGAGGAGATCATCATTGTTGACTTATCTATTAGTAGTGTAATTTTAGAAACATCGTGCTCGTCAGTGTCTGGAAAAAGGTCGATTTGGTAAACTTTCTTTGCACCTGCTTTTTTCTCTGCCACAAATTTCGAGGCAAATCCTTTTTCGTAAATACTAAATATTGCCGACGGATCCATCAATTCGCTACTCTCATCATCAACATTCGAAACAGTTACCTGATTTCCGTCTTTCATATAATTCCAAAGTGTAGTTCCATCAGAAAAAACGGTGATTCCAACATCGGGTAATTCAACACAATATTTTTGTCCTTTTATTTTTATCGAACCGTTATTTTTTTCGTCAATATCCATCTCTTCATTTTTCATCGAAAAAGAGAAGTCGGCAGAAATAGTTGAAAATGAACGAGTTTTCTCACTCACTTTATCCAATATTCTCTTTGCTTTTTTGTCTTGCTGTGCCCACGAAAAGGTGGCAAGCAACAAAATCATCCCTATTAATAATACTCGTTTCATATTTATTTTTTTACAAACTATTCAACAATTGTTCCAAAGTATATTCGTCCGGAATAAGTACCCGTCTGGCTTTCGAACCTTCGCTTTGCCCAACAATTCCTGCTGCTTCAAGTTGATCCATAATTCTTCCGGCACGATTATAACCAATCGAGAATTTTCGCTGAATCATTGAAGTAGAACCCATTTGATTCATAACAATAATCCGTGCTGCATCTGCAAACATTTCGTCTTTGTTATTCAAATCAACTTCTCCGGGTCCGGCTTCTTCGTCGCCCACATATTCGGGCAATAAAAATGCAGTTGGGTATCCGCGCTGTTCAGCAATAAACTCGCATAAACGTTCAACTTCAGGTGTATCAACAAATGCGCATTGTACACGGGCAACATCGCTGTTTGCCGAAATTAACATATCGCCTTTTCCAATTAACTGGTTTGCACCCGGCTGGTCGAGAATAGTTCGCGAATCAATCATCGATGCAACTTTAAATGCAATTCGTGCCGGGAAATTTGCCTTAATTACACCTGTAATAATTGTTACCGACGGACGCTGAGTTGCTATAACCATGTGTATTCCAACGGCTCGAGCCAACTGAGCAATTCGTGCAATTGGCAATTCAATCTCCTTACCGGCGGTCATAATCAAATCGGCAAATTCGTCGATTATTACAACAATATATGGCATAAACTTATGTCCTTTGTCGGGGTTTAGTTTACGACTGACAAACTTTTTGTTATACTCCTTAATATTACGTGCGTGTGCTTTTTTTAGTAAATCGTACCTGTTATCCATCTCAACATTAATCGAGCTAAGTGTATTTTTCACTTTCTGAATATCGGTAATCACAGGTTCTTCCTCGTCGGGTAACTTTGCCAAGTAGTGTTTTTCGATTACTGAATATAAATTCAGCTCAACTTTTTTCGGGTCGATAAAAACAAACTTGAGTTGCGAGGGGTGTTTTTTATAAAGTAACGAAGTGATAATTACATTTACACCAACCGATTTTCCTTGCCCGGTTGCACCAGCCACCAAAATGTGTGGCATTTTTACCAAATCGACCATGTATGTTTCGTTCGAAATAGTTTTCCCCAGCGCAATTGGTAACTCTGCTGTAGATTCCTGATATTTTTTTGAACTCAATATCGAGCGCATCGAAACAATTTCGGGATGTTGATTTGGCACTTCAATACCAATTGTTCCGCGTCCGGGAATTGGAGCAATAATACGTATTCCGAGTGCTGCTAAACTGAGTGCAATATCATCTTCGAGATTTTTAATCTTGGCAATCCGAATACCCGGAGCAGGTACAATTTCGTATAAAGTAATTGTTGGCCCAATTGTAGCACGAATTTTTATTATCTCAATTTTATAGTGGCTAAGTGTTTCAACAATCTTATTTTTGTTTGAAATCAATTCATCGTTGCTCACCTCGGCATTACCAAAATTATGATCTTCCAATAAATCTAAAGGAGGATATTTAAAACCCGATAAATCCAGAGTCGGGTCGTAATCATGCAATTCTTCGGGGCTGATTTTATTTGTCTCTTCCTCCTCTTTAACTTTTGGCTGAACAACTAATTCCAAATCTCCACCCGTGTCACTATCTTCTTTCTCTGTTTTAACTGTTTCTAATTTTAAATGTCCATTGCCAATTTTCTCATTTTCCGAATCGGGATCAAAAATTGCTCTTACAACATCGTCTTCATCAATAACCTTCCCAAAAGAATCATCTAAAATTAACTCTTTCTGTTTTTCTTCCGGTTCAACAATTTCATTTTCAGCAGTTTTCTTTTTAAATAACTTCATAATAGTCGAATACGATTTCTCGAAACGCACTATAACAATTACCAAAGCAGAAAAGAACAGAAGTGAAATTAATCCGGGAATTCCTATTATTGAGCTCAGCCAACTACTCATTACCAATCCGTATTCGCCGCCAATATATATTGAAGATCCACTAATTGGAGTGCTAATAATTAGCCCCAACGCAATAGAAAGCCAAATAATAATAACTATACTATAAATGAAACTTTTACCAAACTTCACCAAATTATGTCCCAATATTTTGAACCCGGTTATTACCAGCAAATAGACAAACAGGAATGAAGCAATACCAAAACCACGATTTATAATTATCTCAGAAAGATAAGCACCTAATAAAGCAGCTTTGTTTTTTATACCCGACTTAAATGCTAAATCGAGTTTGCTTTGGTCGGCAGTTCCGTAAAATAGAAACGAGATAAATGCAATTAACAGATATAACGAAATGAGTAAAACCAACACTCCAAGAATAAATCTGAACTTTTCGTTTTTAAAAAAAGCAAATCTCAATTTTTTCTTTTTACCACTGGGTTTTACAGCCTTTTTTCGTTTGATTGCCATTTACGTATTATGTTTTTTTATTGGCTGCAAATTTAACTAAAAAAACTAAAGTTGCGATTTTTATAATTCTCTAAAATCACATTCATATCAATAACAAAATGTTTAGGGATTATGAAGAAAAAATATGACTGGAATTGACGAAGTTATTTTGTGCGATAACAAGACAAAAAAACGCAGGTGTAGCCACCGTTACAGCAAAGCTTTTTGACGAAGATAGCGTGCAAATGAACAAGTCAAAACAGTTAGGTTATTTCTTTACAATCACCAATAACCTCAATATATTAAAAACCTGACAAAACTCTATTTCTTTTAATCTTTTGAATTTATAAGTTTGTTTCGATTATTTAAAATTGATAAATGAGCAAATTAGCAGTTGTAGCACTTGGAGGAAATGCCCTTCTTCACTCCGATGAAAAAGGGACAATCGAGCAGCAGGAACAAAATGCAACCGACACTCTCGAAAATTTAATTCATCTGATAAAAGATGGATACGAGCTTGTAATTTCGCACGGAAACGGTCCGCAGGTTGGAAATATATTGATGCGAAACGATGCCGGCGAGCAAATGTATAATATTGCGCCAATGCCACTCGATATTTGCGTTGCCGATTCGCAGGGCGGAATTGGTTACATGATTGAGCGTATTATGCGAAACGTACTAAACAAACACGGCATCAAAAAAAACATAATCACTTTGATTACTTTGGTTGAAGTTGATAAAAACGACCCGGCATTTAAAAATCCCACAAAACGGATTGGGAAAGTTTACAGCAAAATAGAATCGGATAAGTTAACTGCCGAAAAAGGCTGGATTTTTAAAACATCGCCAAAAACAAAAAACGGTTACCGCAGAGTTGTTCCGTCGCCTGTTCCGCTCGAAATTATTAATAAAAATATTATTGAACAGCTACTACGTGCAGGTAATATTGTAATTGCTGCAGGTGGCGGCGGAATCCCTGTTTATTTTGATGAACATAAAAATGTTAGAACCATTGACGCAGTTATCGATAAAGACATGGCTTCGAGTTTATTGGCTGTAAATATTAATGCCGATGAATTTTATGTACTCACCGACGTTTCGTTTATTTATAAAGATTTTGGGAAAGAGACGCAGGAAAAACTGGAGTTTTTAAATTACCAGGATACAGTAAAATATTTAGAAATGGGTATTTTTGCTGAAGGAACAATGGAACCAAAAATAAAAGCATGTCTTAATTTCATAAAAAATGGTGGTAAAAAAAGTGTAATTACCGAGGCAAAAAAACTTGAAGACAAATCTTATGGTTCTAAAATTACTATGGAATATGAAAGGTGAGGGAGTTTGCAGTCGCAGTTTCCAGTCTCAGTCTCAGTTTTCAGAATGGGAATCAGGAACCTGCCTGTCACGCCAGAGTCGGAAAAACCCGGGACACTTCAATCATAAATAATGAATCATAAATCATAAATCATAAATAGTAAACTATGGCATTCAATTTAAAAAACAGGAACTTTCTAAAACTATTAGATTTCTCAACAAAAGAGATAAATTATTTACTGGAACTTTCTGAATTGCTAAAAAAGGCAAAGTCCGCGGGTACCGAACAACCCCGGTTATCGAACAAAAATATCGCATTGATTTTCGAAAAGGCATCAACCCGAACGCGTTGTGCTTTCGAAGTTGCAGCATACGATCAGGGAGCCAGAGTGACTTATCTCGGGCCTTCGGGGTCGCAAATCGGGCAAAAAGAGTCGATGAAAGATACCGCCCGCGTTTTGGGCAGAATGTACGATGGAATTGAGTATCGCGGATTTGGGCAAAATATTGTTGAAGAGCTTGGGAAATATGCCGGCGTTCCGGTGTGGAACGGGTTAACAAATGAGTTTCATCCCACACAAATACTTGCCGACTTTTTAACTATGATAGAACATTCAACAAAACCTCTTTCGGAGGTGAAATTTTGCTATCTCGGCGACGCACGAAATAATATGGGTAACTCGTTGATGGTGGGCGCAGCAAAATTGGGAATGGACTTTAGGGCAGCCGCACCAAAAAAGTATCAACCGGCAAACGATTTATTAAATGAATGCCGCGAAATATCGAAACAAACGGGCGGTAAAATAACAATAACAGAAAATGTTGCGGAAGCGGTAAAAGATTGCGACTTTTTATATACCGATGTTTGGGTGTCGATGGGCGAACCCGACGAAGTTTGGGCAGAGCGGATCAAACTGCTTTTTCCCTATCAGGTAAATAAAAAAGTGATGGATTTAACAGGAAATGCACAGATTAAATTCCTGCACTGTTTGCCTGCATTTCATAATTGTGCAACAAAAGTTGGCGAAGAGATTTATCAAAAATTTGGGATTGATGCGATGGAAGTAACCGACGAAGTTTTCGAAAGCGAGGCTTCTGTGGTTTTCGACCAGGCAGAAAACCGGTTACATACAATTAAAGCCGTGATGGTTGCTACGCTGGGTTAATACCTTTTTTTGATACCTATCAGACTGAATTATTATTTTGCTGCCACTATTTTTTTTGTACTTTTATTTGAAAAATAAATTCGAATAAAATATTTCGCTAAAACTATTATGTACGATATTATTGGTGATGTTCACGGTCAGGCGACACTACTAAAGAAACTACTTTTAGAACTGGGCTACGAAAAAGGAGAAAATGGATTTTTTCATCCCGTGCGAAAAGCTGTTTTTGTTGGCGATTTTATAAATCGCGGTCCCGAAATAAGGAAGACTATCCGTCTGATTAAAAAAATGGTAAAAAATGGTAATGCATTTGCAATTCTTGGAAACCACGAAATAAATGCAATTCTGTATCATTTAAAAGACAAAAACGGAAAACCTCTTGTAAAAGAGGCAAGGAAAAATTATTTATCGCTTTTTAAAACAATAAACGAGTTTTCGATATATCCCGACGAGTGGAAAAAACATCTACGCTGGATGCGCCGTTTACCGCTATTTTTAGAATTGGGAGATATTAGAATTGTACATGCCTGTTGGTCTGATTTTGCTGTTGAGGTAATAAAATCGGCATTAATTGAAAACAGGGGGAAAAAAGGTATTTTCAGAGAGTACTATAAAAATCCAAAATCGGAACTCAGTAAAAGTATTAACATATTAACAAAAGGAGTAAATCTAAAATTGCCAAGCGATTTAAAGGTTGTAAATAACAAGGGTGTTGTTCCCCGCGAGTTTCGTATAGCATGGTGGGAAACCCCCATTGATAAAACGTTTTACGAAATGTCGTTCGAGAGTAAATTTAAATTACCTGCTTACACAATTCCCAAAGAGATTATCCCCAAAACCTATTTTTATTCTGGAAATAAGCCAATTGTTTTTTTCGGACATTATTGCCGGGCGAAAGGTCCGCATGTTATTAAAACCAATTTATGTTGTGTCGATTCGTGCGTGTCGGGAGCAAAAATGCTGACTGCTTACTCGTGGAATGGTGAAAAGTTATTAAACAAAGAAAATATACATCAGGTAATTTGAATATATTAACTTGTAATATACTGTATGCTAATAGGTTAACTATTTATTTAAAAAATATAATTTTTATATTGTAGGAAAAAAAAGAAAGTATATATTTGCATCACATTTTGAAACACTAAAAGTGTGGTAAAAATGAGTTCATTAAAATAAAAAATATGGTGGCGTAGTTCAGTTGGTTAGAATATCGGCCTGTCACGCCGAGGGTCGCGAGTTCGAGTCTCGTCGTCACCGCTTATTTTTTTTAATGAACATCATATAATATGGTGGCGTAGTTCAGTTGGTTAGAATATCGGCCTGTCACGCCGAGGGTCGCGAGTTCGAGTCTCGTCGTCACCGCAAAAAGCTCAGTCAAATGAGCGTCAAAAAACGAAAAAATGTGTAAGTCAACAACTTACGCATTTTTTTTGTCCTTTAGCGATAATAAGAGTTCTCTCCGAAAAGTAAAGAAATAGAAATTTAGCAGAAAAAAATAAACAACGTGGGACGGTAATTGTCGTGTATATCAACCATTAACTTATATTTTACAGCTTTGATATCTACATTAACGATATTACAATTAATTGTCAAATTACGACAAGTAATGTTATGATAATCATTGTAAAGTTTAAGAAACTGCCCAAAAATATGAAGACTTGTTTTTGACTTTTCAAAAAAAAATGTAATATTTGAGTATATATTTAAATTCACAGAAAAGTACAGTCAGTTTAATCTTCAGGAAGATAAATACGTTAGAAAAGAATTATGTCTTCTCTATTTTACTTTTTTCATATTTATTCTATCTGTTGTTTTTTCTGCTGTATCATATATTATTTTATCAATGAAAACAATAGGTTTGATAGGAGGAATGAGTTGGGAATCGTCTGCTGTTTATTACAATTTAATAAATATAAAAGTGCGGGAGGTTTTGGGCGGATTTCATTCTTGCAAAAGTATCATAGTTTCTGTTGACTTTGCGGAAATTCAGAAATTACAACATTCAAATGAATGGGTTAAACTGGATAAAATGATGGTTGCATTGGCAAAACAATTGGAAGATGCAGGAGCTGAGATTGTGATACTCTGTACAAACACTATGCATTTATGTGCACCTGCAATAATTAAAAACATCTCCATTCCATTTTTTCATATCGCCGAAGCCACTGGTTTGGCAATTGCAAAAAGAGGATTTAAAAAAGTGGCACTTCTGGGAACCAAATTCACAATGGAAAAGGATTTTTACAAACAGTATATTTTTGACCATTTTGGAGTTGAAGTTATTATTCCGGTGGAAGATGAACGCGAGGATATTCATAGAATTATTTATGATGAATTGGTACATGGAAAAATTAAAAACGAATCGAGAGAAATTTACGAGCAAATTATTCGGAATTTAGCAGAAAGAGGTGCGGAAGGAGTAATTCTTGGCTGCACCGAAATACCTCTCCTTATTTCCGAATCAGATGTAAATATTCCAACTTTTGATACCACTGCTATTCATGCTGAAAAAGCAGTTGAGTGGGCTTTAACCAAATAGTGTTTTTTATTACTATCTTGCGTGTAAACCAATAAACTATCTTGAAATGAAAAAGTCACTTCTGTTATTTGTATTGCTTTCACTTTTAACTGTTTTTTTGAGTGCTTCATTTATCGTTAAAAACAAAACTGGCGTTGGAACAAAAGCACCGAAAAAAGCTGATGTTATTTTTGATGGTTCGCGTAAAATGCTCGATGAAAAATGGACTTACTGGGAGGGACCACGATTTTCATCGGAATTACCAATAAAATGGGAAATTGTTGATGACCCGGTTGATAAAGGAAAAGTTGTAAACAGCAACGACCCCACTGCAAAAGGCGGAAAATATGGAACTGCCGATATTGTTACAAAAAAGAAATACCGCGATTTCAGATTACATGTTGAATTTTTGGTTGATAAAAAAGGTGGTAACAGTGGAGTTTATCTTCAAAACAGATATGAAATTCAGATTTTAGATGGCGACAAAACAAAACATGGAATGGGCGCAGTAATTAACGAAACCGAATCGCCTTATAATCTCTACAACGGAGTTGGCAAATGGAATGCTTACGATATTAAATTTCGTGCAGCGCGTTTTGTAAATAACGAACTTACTGAAAAAGCCATGGTTTCAGTCTATTTCAACGGTCAAAAAGCACATACTAATATTCAGATTAATCAGGTTTGGGGTGGCGAGAATTCCGGTCTCGATGGCGGAAATAACGGCGGCAAAGGAATTACAGACACACCTGGAGGTATTAAACTTCAAGCCGAAGGACACAAAGTATTGTATCGGAATATTTGGATCCAGGAGTTAAATTTGGCAGACGCTGATACCGATTTTTAATCCTTTTATAAAACCCTGGAACTAATAAATTACAGTAATCACGATAATATTATATAAACTTTTTGAACTCCCAATTCATCCGTTTAAAATTAATTCTATTAACATATCGGTTACATCAAAACAGTTTCAAACAAATTTCAATTTTACTCTTTTAAAATATCTACCTTTGCACACTTTTTAGATATTGAAAGGCATAAAAATATATTTTTCAGATGATTACAGTTGATAACTTAAGGATTCAGTTTGGTAAGAGAGTTTTGTTTCAGGATGTAAATATGAAGTTTACAGCCGGAAATTGTTACGGAGTAATTGGTGCAAACGGTGCGGGAAAATCGACTTTCCTAAAAGCAATTTCGGGTGAAATTGATGCCACTGCCGGACGTGTTTCTCAGGGACCGGGCGAACGACTTTCGGTGTTAAGCCAAGACCATTTTGCTTTTGATGAATTTACCGTTATAAATACAGTAATGAAAGGGCACACGAAAATGTGGGAAATTATGCACGAGAAAGATACTCTTTATGCAAAACTCGATTTTTCGGAAGCCGATGGTTTACGCACTGCCGAACTGGAAGCCGAATTTGCCGATATGGACGGATGGAATGCAGAAAGCAGCGCAGCATCGTTACTGAGTAATCTGGGGATTAAAGAGAATTTTCATCAGACTTTGATGAAAGATTTAAGTGGTAAACAGAAGGTTCGGGTACTGCTTGCTCAGGCACTTTTTGGAAAACCTGATAACTTATTACTCGACGAACCGACCAACGACCTCGACCTTGAAACAGTAGTATGGCTCGAAAATTATCTGGCAAATTACGAAAATACAGTATTAGTAGTTTCTCACGACAGGCACTTTCTTGATGCAATTAGTACACACACGATAGATATTGATTTTAACGATATAAAAATGTTTGCCGGAAACTACAGTTTTTGGTACGAAAGTAGCCAGTTGGCTCTGCGTCAGCAGCAAGCACAAAACAAAAAAGCCGAAGAGAAAAAGAAAGAGTTACAGGAATTTATTCAGCGTTTTAGTGCCAATGTGGCAAAATCGAAACAGGCAACAAGTCGTAAAAAAATGATTGAAAAACTGAATATCAGCGATATTCAACCTTCAACCAGAAAATATCCGGGAATTATATTTACACCCGAACGCGAGGCAGGAGACAAAATACTTGACGTTGTTGGACTGAGTGCAAGTATTGATGGAGAGATTCTATTTAAAGATGTGGAGTTTGTGGCAAACAAAGGCGAAAAAATTATTTTTCTGTCGCGAGACCCGCGTGCAATGACAGCTTTTTTCGAAATAATAAACGGAAAACTCGAAGCCGATTCCGGCACTTACCAATGGGGACAAACAATTAAATATGCTTATTTGCCAATAGACAATGCTGAGTTTTTCAACAGCAAATTAACTCTGTTCGATTGGCTTTGCCAATATACAACCGACACAACCGAAATGTATATTCGCGGATATCTCGGTAAAATGTTGTTTGCAGGCGACGAGATATACAAAAAAGTAAATGTTCTGTCGGGAGGAGAAAAAATGCGCTGTATGATTTCTAAAATGATTCTCGAAAATCCAAATGCCCTTGTACTCGATACACCAACAAATCATCTCGATCTGGAATCGATTCAATCGTTTAATAACAACCTGAAACGATATCCTGGCAACGTATTTATGTCGTCGCACGACCACGAATTTATTGCATCGGTTTGCGATAGAATTATAGAACTTACACCAAACGGAATTATCGACAAATTAATGAACTACGATGATTATATTGTTGATGAGAGAATTCATGCTTTACGCGAAAAATTGTACAATAAATAGAATCTTAACGGATAATTTCACTTTATCTTTTACTACATTTACCCCTTTCACAAAAAAAATCTTTTGATTAAGCTGAAATTGTAAAGCTGATTGTGCTGATATTTGCTGTTTAAAATCTGTGTCGTCAGTGTGCAACAAAATATGTCATTATGAAACAAATTATTAGTTTGCCGTTTTTCATTTTTTTTATCTTGTTTTATGCAACCACTACTTTCGCACAAAATAAGACCTTCAGTAAATACAAAGTTTTAGAGTTCGAGTTTCAGGGACACGACGCAAAAATAGTTTTCCCCCAAAAAGTCAACGAGCAAAAATACTGGATTTGGCGCGCCCGCTTTTGGGGTCACGAACCTCAAACAGATTTAGCACTTCTCGAAAAAGGATTTCATCTGGTTTACATTGATGTTGCCGGGTTGTTCGGAAACGATGAAGCAGTGAAACTATGGAGTGATTATTATAAATTTTTAATCGAAAAATATAGTCTGAATAACAAAGTTGTTTTAGAGGGAATGAGCCGGGGCGGATTAATTATCTATAACTGGGCTGCTGCAAATACCGATAAAGTTGCATGTATTTATGCCGATGCTCCGGTTTGCGACATTAAAAGCTGGCCGGGTGGTTTGTACAACGGAATAGGCAGTCCATCTGACTGGGAGAAATGTTTAAATGTTTATAATCTGAATGAAAAATCGGTCTTGGACTTTAAAGGTATTCCAATAAACAATGCGATAAAAGTTGCCAAAGCCGGAATTCCGGTGCTGCATATTTGTGGCGCTGCCGACAAGGTTGTTCCGTACGAAGAGAACACAAAATTGCTTGCCGCCAATTTTGAAAAAGCTGGCGGAGAAATTGGAATAATTTTAAAGGAAGGAGTTGGACATCATCCGCATAGTTTAAAAGACCCCAAACTTATTGTAAGTTTTATTTTAAGTAATACCTTGGAAAAAAGCAATTAACCTTTTTCGTTGTGACTTAGTGTCTTTGCGAGATGTTTCCTGATTAATATTCATATTATTTTATACTTTTGGATTGAATCAAACTAAAAACAGATCAATGAAAAACTCAGTCCTATTTATCCTAACTTTAATATTCCCGATAACATTAATTGCCCAAACCGGTAAAGTGTACGACAACCTCTCCATGAAAAGTGAGATTCTGAACATGGACAGGAAATACGCAGTTTATCTTCCTCCCGGCTACGAAACATCCGAACGCAGTTATCCGGTGTTATATCTGCTACATGGTTCGGGCGACGACCAAACCGGCTGGGTACAATTTGGCGAAATCCTCCACATTGCCGACAAAGCGATTATTGCCGGAGATGCCACCGCAATGATTGTGGTTATGCCCGATGCAAATACCGGACAGCGAGGTTATACAAATGTACCCGGCGGAAATTGGAATTACGAAGATTTTTTCTTCGAAGAGTTGATACCGCACGTCGAGAAAGAATTTCGTATAAGAAGTGATAAACACTACCGTGCAATTGCCGGTCTTTCGATGGGCGGCGGCGGAACTTTCTATTACGCACTGCATCGTCCCGACCTGTTTTCGTCGGCTTGTCCGTTGAGTGCTTCAACAGGACCTATGAAAAGAGAGGATGTTAAAAATCAGATGAAACGCAGGAAAATGACAGATGCCACAGACGAAGAGATGGACGAGTGGTTTAACAAATACAGTGTTCTGGAAATGATTAAAAATATGCCCGACGAGCAGAAAAAACAAGTTAAATGGTTTATTGATATTGGCGACAACGATTTTTTGTACGAAGGAAATTCGCTGGTACATATCGAAATGCGAAAAAAAGGAATTCCGCATGAATACAGGGTTCGCGATGGTGCGCATAACTGGACATACTGGCGCGAATCGTTACCGGAAGTTTTGTCGTTTATTTCCGATACATTTCATCAGCACTAAGAGTTTAGGTTACCTAAAAACTTCTACTCATAAATTTCGCATTCAGGATTAAAAGCAAACCACGAGAAAGCAAAGTGGTTTCCGTAACGAATCGGAGTAAGTTTTTCGCCTTTTAATTTCCCTTTTACACATTTCCCGGTGATTGTCCAGATTGAATTGGTTTCGTTGTCTTTGAATTTGTTATCTTTCTTTTTAAAAGTTAGGGTTTGTTTATTTATTTCCCGCTTAAAAACTGTGATAGAACCAATATCTTTTGCAGTTGAAATGTCTTTTGAATCGAGAATTGAATTGGTTCCCGGTTGAAAGAAAAGCACCACTTTCAATCCCTTAAACTCATCATTAATAATTTTCTCTCTCGCAACTGTTGAGTGTGGGTAAATTTTAAATTCACCCATCGATTGAATATCAATGACACGTTCCATTGCAGGAAGTCGTGAATCTATTTCGCCAAAAAACAACCGTGGGTTTGGTTTCGAATCGTACTCCTCGTAAACGTTGATTCCGTAGCGTTTTTGTTGTTTTTCGAACCCTGTCTCTTTCGATAGTACTTCTCCGTTGGGATAGTTTTCGATAAAATCGGCCATTGAAATAATTTGTGCAGGTAACATTTCAAGTTCTGCTCCGGTAAGTTTACCAACCAAACCTTTGCCAACAAATTGTTGCCACCATGTTTCGGTTTGCCTGTCCCACATAACAAGGTTGCTTCCGCGCAACATTCCCGACACGCCAAAATCGAGCAGATATTTTTTTCCGTTAAAATTCAATTTGCGATTAAATGCTATTGCCGAATTACATAACGGACAATAACTTGCTGAAAAATATAAATCGCCAATATTGTCGTTAACAATTTCGTGGTAGGTTAAAATATTTAGTGGAATTGCCTTTGCTTTTCCATTGTTCTCAATTTTAATTACGGGTTCGTGTTCGAAATAAACCGTTTTTGCCTCTTTCGCCGAAATGTATTTTGGATTATCGATGGGCGGAATTCCATCGCGTTTTAAAAGAGCTTTCAATTCGTTTAACTCAATTGAATGAATCGTTAAATCGGTTTTCCATTTTTGTCCAACTTTTTCGTAATTTTGTACTTGAGTGAAACCTTTGTATGAAATTGTTGTTATAATCAAAAAAATCAAAATTAACTTTTTACTGTTTTCAAATAAGCATCTCATAACTAATAGCTATTTAAATTGTTTAATACGTAAAAGTACAAAAATGAAAAAGATACTAATTATTCTATTACTATTTCCTTTTACAGTTTTTTCGCAGGAAGTACCAGATTCGCTGCGTGCTTGGCAAAAAGGAGGAATTGCAACTATTAATTTTTCGCAAGTTTCGTTAACTAACTGGGCATCTGGCGGTAATAGTTCTGCGTCGGGAGTGTTTTTGTTTAAAAGTTTTGCAAACTATAAAAAAGACAAGTTTAGTTGGGACAACTCCATCGATATAAGTTATGGCGGTATAAAAGAGAAAAGTAAAGATTTTGTGAAATCGAACGATAAAATCGATTTGAACTCGAAAGCAGGCATTCAGGCGAAAGGTAATTGGAACTATGCCGGGTTAATAAATTTTAAATCGCAATTTGCACAGGGTTACAACGAGTCTAATTCTACTGATATTATATCGAGGTTTATGGCTCCGGGTTATTTAAATGCCGGTATTGGTATGGATTTTAAAACGAAAAAAATGTCGCTATTACTTGCTCCTATTGCGGGGAAATTTACTTTTGTAATGGACGATAAACTGTCTGCCAACGGTGATTTTGGTGTTGATCCAGGTAAAAATATACGTAGTGAATTGGGCGCAAAAGTGAGATTTGAATATAAAAACGAAATTCTTAAAAATGTAACTTTAGAAACCTCTCTCGACCTTTTTTCTAACTATTTACATAATCCCGAAAATATTGACGTTGACTGGAATGTTCTTGTTAATTTGAAAGTTAATGAATACCTATCGGCAAATCTTGTTACGCGACTTATCTACGACGATGATATTAAAATTGAAGACTCTGAAGGACACAGTGCACCACGAGTTCAGTTTATGGAAATGTTTGGTGTTGGGCTTTCGCTAAAGTTTTAGAGAGGTGGAGAAGTGAACAGTTGCAGTCGCAGTTACAGTTTTTAGAAAAATTCCATCTCTATTAATTTATATTAGAGATGGAATTTTTTTTCATTTCTGCATTTCTGCATTTCTTCATTCTTGCATTTTCTCATTTCCTAATTTGCTTTCCCTCAATCTTCCAAAATTTCCTCAATATCATTATCGGCTCCGGTAACAACAACGTTGTCGGAGTTAGATAAAACATCGGAAAATTTAAGATGCTTTTTGGCAGCTTTTACAATCATCCCAATTACAAATTTAAATGCGATGCGCTCCATCATTTCGGGAATGTATGGTATGTCAATTCTGTCGTTGGCAAGTTTTGTAAGTCGTTTTACCAATCGTTTTGCTTCATGGTTATCAATTCCTTTGTCCGGACTTCGTACCAAATCATAAAATTCGTTTGGAAGATTATCGTACAAAAAATTATCGATTCGAAGAACAATTTTAACAAGTATTTTTTGCTCTCCGGTTTCGTTAATTATCGGCACATTAATCTTTCTGTTCAAGCGGGTTGCCATCTCCTTAATTTCGGCGGTGGTCATTTTGCTCCTTTTTTCAGGAGGTGCGTAAAACTCTTTCAGTAAATCTTTAAATTGTTCTGTTGTTAAGTTTGCTACTGTTTCCATAGTTTTTATTTTTTAAAAAGTGTAAAATCTGCGAAGTGTAATTATTATTTTTCACTATAAGTTATATCAATTTTTAATTCTGGATCAGTCATTCCGTTCGTCAGTTGACGGATTCGGAATCTGTTTTTTTTTATTGGATGCTGAAATAAATTCAGCATGACGTTTAATTATTGACACGTGATAAGAGACACTACACCTGAAACAACGACTCCAACAAATCGCGGGTTTCTACATTGTAGATTCCATTAATTTCAAGATTAGGTTTTTGTGTTTGCAGCTCTTTTACCCCTTTTTCTGTTTTCTTTCCGAAATCGCCGTCAGAAGTTCCTACATTAATATTGAGTAATTTAAGCGAGTCTTGTAGTGCAACTACTTTTGTACCGCTACTGCCTTTTTGTAAAATGGGTTCCGGAATAACCAGCTTCTTTTCATTGGTTAACCGCTGAAACGAAAGCACTGTATTGGTACGGTAAGCCGAAACCGAAACGCGGTTTCCCTGATTTCCGCCCAGCGAATAAACCCGTTTGTTGTTTGCCGAGAAACCCAAAAATATCCCGACATGCCCTTTCCAACTCTGCCGACTTTCGCGCCAGAAAACTACAATATCGCCGGGTTCAGGCGTGGTTGTTTTTACACCAATATTTAGCCACGAGCGGGCGTTGGCTTTTTTAGAGTGTTGCAATCCGGCTTTCCATGCAACCCAGTTTACAAAGGTGCTGCACCACGGTATTTCGTCGCTTGTAATTCCTTTTATTCCGGTCTCTTTTGCATATTTTAAAATTTCAGGATTGTCAACACTTCCAACAATCTCTTCGGTGCCTAATTCATTAAATGCAATTTTTAAAAGTTGTTCCATGGTATAATTATTTAACGATTTTGTGTTTATGCTTAATGCGTCAGGCGGTTTTGAACCGCCAGACGCGTAATTCGCAAATTTGTTAAATGCGATTTGTTAGTCATTCAAAAAACGTTTTGGGTTATCGCTTGCAATTAAATCAAAATCATCGCCGAAAGCATTTTTAAAATCAGCAAAATACCGTTCCATTGTTGGCCCGAAAAACTGTGCGAGAAAGAAATCGGAACCATACAGAATTTTCGATTTTTCGTAATCTGTTAAATTGTTAAAAAAGCTGTGTTTAAATGTATTCAGCTCCTCTTTAATTGTAAAGGTTAATTGATTATCTGCGGGGTCTTTAATTAATAGCCCCGACGAGAAACACGATAAATCGGTGTATGCATTTGGGTATTTGGGATTTTTTACCAAATCGAAAATTGCTTTTGCCCAGTTATCAATTAATCCGGCGCGGTACATTGCATTCCAAACTTCGGCACGTTCGGTAATGGTTAAATTATCTCGTAAAATCATTTTACCTCTTTTTTTATGAAATGCTGAAGCTATTGTATTTCGTAGGTTTCTTTTAACATTCAAAATGGCATCTTCAAAAACTTCATCGTCAATTTTTTTATCGTAAATACTATAATTTACATAATCCATAATTTGGTTGCTTCCACCAAAATGTGCAAAATTGATAGTTAGGTTTGGATACTTTTTTAATACCAGTGCCCAAAGTCTTGGATGATTCAGGATTTTTGCCCTTTCGGAAATTGCCTGACTGGCTTTTCTGCTGAAGAATCTGTATTTGAATTTAATATGCCCATTCTTTTTAGTAACCGAATCGTTTAAAACTACATGGCCGCGCACGTTTAATACTGTTGAAAGACACGCGAATCCGGAATTCGAATTATGTACAGTAATTGGTATTTTATGTTCTACGCAAAATGCATAAACACCTTTTTGTTTGGTTGTTCCCATTAAAACCGGATCGGTTGGGGAAAATCCTGCCGGAGTATATAATTTTATTCCTGCAAATTTTGCATTGGCTCCCAGTAGCTTTTGTTTAAGATTTTCAATGGTGTTTATTTTTCCTTTGTATTCTCGGCGTGGGTCAACGCTAAAAAACGGGCGGATAGTATCATACTTTTCAGCAAGATATTCTAAATCTTCAATTTGTTGTTTGTAGTTGGCATTGGCGAAAATCTCCACCTCTTCATCCGATTTTCCGTCGAAACTTTTGTTGAAATCTTTTACATTGTCGCGGATAATATTTATGGCATCAACCAGTTCGTCATTTTTAAATTTACGTTTTGCCTTGCCGCGAATGTAAGGAATTACTACTGCCGACAATAACCAAAAAGTGCGTTTTATCCGACGGCGGTATCTTTTGTTACTGTGCTCGTCATCGTCGTTGTCGTCGGCATACGACAGATCGAACATTAACGGAGTAGTAACCACTTTTCCCTTATAAACTTCGTCTAATGTTTTAAAAACATCTTCGCTTGAATCTTGTGTTACACCAACTAATGTTTTATTAATTCCATCGATTTTGTACTTCAACTCATCAGCAGAAATCTCTCCATCCAGCATATCTTTTATGGTTAAAAGCGACTGAACTACATTTACTAATTTCCTGATAATTACATCTTTATTAAAAATATGGCAGTGAATGTCGTAGTAAGTTCTCATTTTGTTCGATTTTAATGATTGACCTACAAGTTACGAAAATTGACACCTAATATCAAAACAATCTGTAAAAAAAAGATTTGTTTGTCTTTTAATGTTTGAGTATAAAAGAGTATTTGGAATTCTTATATAATAACTATTCAAAAAGAATATCACCAAAATTTCGGTTATTACTTCTCTCTCTCTCTGCAAGATAAGTGACTCCAATACAGCTAAACTCAAAATTGTAGTAGTTTTTTCCATCAACCGAAATAAAAAATTCCACAGCACTATCTTTGTAAACTTCCCCGTTGGTGCGGGGTTCTCTGGCAAGAATATTCTTTTCATTCACATAAAACTTTAGCCATATTTCGTTACTTACATGCCCAATTCTAAATTTTGATTCGTTTTACAAAAAGTTCTTTCATAGTTCTGATGATTCTTGATTATCTGCAAAGATATGATTGTTATGGTTCCTGTCAATTCTATTTTGTACACCTTTCGGTATTAAAAAAGGTTGCTATGTCGATAAATTGTTAAATAGTTAGCCTGATTTTCGTAAAATGGAAATAGGTTTCACATAAATTAAACTATCAACTTAATATTCTTATATTTGAGGTTATTTTTGAACATCATTTTTTACTTTACAAAACACTTTTTGTTTTAGACTTACTTTTATGGGCGAACTTGAATTTGTTATAGCACTAACCGAACATCGTTTTTTGGGACTTATTTTTCAACCCTTTCTAATTCAAAAAAAAGATCAGTTTTACTCTGTTGAAAGAATGGTGAGACCTCATGATTTTGGCAACTCTGATTATCAATTTAAACCTTTCGAAATTGAGTTGATAAACATAATTGAGAAATATGGCAACGATATATTGATGAGAAAGTATTCGCGTGCATCTAATGTTACAGAGTTTTATTCGAAATTAAAAGTAGAATATTTAGAAAAGCAGATTAAACCTTTTATAGAGGAGTGCATGACACAGGTTGTGTCTGTTTTAATGTTGAGTCCGATTCGGCTTTTTAATAAAGATGCCAAATACTCTAATTTATATGAAGAAGATGTTATTGAGGTGCCTCCATTTTATGCTCGTCCCGAGTTTAATTTCGAACGCACCGATTCTGAGACCCGGTATCAGATGAAAATTTATCTCGATAAAAAAGAGATTGGTTTGCATGGAATAAATAGTAAAATGGTAGTTCATAATCCATGTTTAATGCTGTATCAGAAGAAACTTGTCGCTTTCGAAAAGTTAAAATATAAAAATCTTATGCCTTTTTTCGAGAAGGACTTTGTTGCAGTTCCTAATTCTATCGAAGAAAAATATTACCCGGGATTTTTACTGAAAACAATTAGAGATTACGATGTAAAAGCTAAAGGTTTTTTAATTGAAGAGACAGAGGTTGAGAAAAAGGCGATCTTGTCGTTAGAGAAAAATTTGAAATACGAACCGGCTTTGGTTTTGCAGTTCGAATATGGAAACGAGAGGTTTCTACCGGCATCGGACAGCCAGGTTTTGGTTACACTTCAAAAGAAAAATGGAGAGTATGTTTTTAGTAAAACCCATCGTAATTTTCAATGGGAAGATGAGGTTATTCAAACACTAAATAAAATTGGGCTGATTGAAAACAATGGCTATCTTTCTATCGAAGGTTTGCAGCTTTTAGAAACCAAAAATGCAATCTATTATTTTGTAAACTGGCTGAACAAGAATAAACCGCGACTGATTGAAAAGGAGATCTATGTGGTTCAGGATAAGCTGGATAAAAACTATTTTACCGGAATCCAGAAAATTGAGATACAAACACAAAAAAAAGGCGATTGGTTTGATGTTCACGCGGTTGTGCGTTTTGGCGAATTTAGCATTCCTTTTATTAAACTGAAAAAGTACATTCTCAACGATATTCGTGAGTTTGTTTTACCCAACGGCGAAATAGCAGTTTTACCAGAAGAGTGGTTTACCCGCTTTAAAGGATTATTGCCTTTTGGAAAGCAAAAAGGGGAAAGTTTACAGTTCGAAAAACATCACTTTACCCTGTTGCAAGATGCTGTTAACGAAAAAGACAAATCGGTTCTTAATCAGTTTGAAAAACTATTGAATACTGAAAAGAGAGAGGTTGAATTGCCCGCAAATCTTAAAACAATGTTACGTACTTATCAGGAGGTGGGATTTAACTGGATGCATAGTTTGTATCAAAACAATTTGGGTGGTTGCCTTGCTGACGATATGGGACTTGGAAAAACGCTGCAAGCACTCACTCTTTTACTAAAATTAAAACGGGCTAAAACAAGCATTATAGTTAATAATTTACTTTCAGATTCCGACCAACTCGGTTTATTTAATAGTGACAATAAATCTGACAAAGATATTCAAACTGCCAGTTTAATAGTTGTGCCAACTTCGCTGGTACATAACTGGGACAACGAAATTCAAAAATTTACACCTGCATTAAAGGTTTTTAAATATGTTGGTACTCAGCGTAAAAAGATAGCTGATTTGGCTCAAATAGTAAAGTTTTACGATGTTATTCTCACTACTTACGGCACTGTTCGCAACGACAGTAAGATACTATCGAAAACAGAATTTTACTATTTGATTTTAGATGAAAGTCAATCTGTGAAAAATGCCAGTTCGAAAACCTATAAGGCAATAATGAACCTAAAAGGCAAACACCGGTTGGTAATAACAGGAACGCCAATCGAAAATTCGCTATCTGATTTATGGTCGCAAATGAATTTTCTGAATCCGGGAATTTTGGGTAATCAGGCATTTTTTAAGAGGAACTTTATTACACCAATTGAAAAGAATGACAGCGAGCAGCAACAAGAGAGATTGCAATTGATGATTCGCCCATTTATTTTACGTCGTAAAAAAAGCGAAGTAGCAAAAGATTTGCCACCACTTGTTGAGCAGGTACTTTATTGCCCAATGGAAAGTGCGCAGAAAAAAATGTACGAACGCGAAAAGTCGATTATCAGAAATGCAATATTGTCGAATATTGAAAATGAGGGGGTTGGAAAATCGTCGATTATTGTTTTGCAGGGGCTTACTAAACTACGGCAACTGGCAAATCATCCGTGTTTACTTGAAACCGATTTTGATGAGAGTTCGGGTAAATTTGAGGAGATTTTCAGGATGTTGCAAAACCTTGTGGCCGAAAATCATAAAGTATTGATTTTTTCGTCGTTTGTAAAGCACCTCGAGTTAATACAAAGTAAAATAGAAGAGGAGAATTGGAAATTCAGCAAATTAACTGGGCAAACAACAAAACGCGAAAAGGTGATTAAGGAGTTTCAGAGCGATGCTGAAAACCGAATATTTCTGATTTCATTAAAAGCCGGTGGAGTAGGATTGAATCTCACCGAAGCCGATTATGTTTTTATTATCGATCCCTGGTGGAATCCGGCGGCAGAAAATCAGGCGATAAACCGCGCCCACCGAATTGGACAAGACAAGCACGTTTTTGTTTACCGTTTTATTACTGAAGACTCAATAGAAGAAAAAATTCAAAAACTAAAAGAGCGTAAAAGTTCGCTTGCCGATATGTTTATCAATTCGAATAACCCATTTAAGAAAATTACAAAAGAGGAGATTGTGGAGTTGTTTGAGTAAGGGAGGGTTGATGCTGGTTACTTGATACTGGTTACTTGTTACTAAAAAGGATGGCATCTTTTTCTTTGAACGAAGAGAAAGATGCCATCCTTAATTGTGTTAGCTTTTTATGATTTTCTCAAAACGTATTTATTCGAAAACAACAAGTTTCGAAAATTGTTTGTTCTCAGTTTTAACTTTAGTAATATAAGTTCCTTTATCCATTTTATTCATATTAATTTTCAGGCTGTTTGTTTTCGAAATACCTTCTTTTACAACCCTTCCACTTAAATCGATAATTGAAAACTCGAAACTATTTTCGGAGGGAACCGAAATTGTAATTTCTCCATTACTTGGATTAGGATAAATTTTCAGTTCATCGCTGTTTTTTATTATTTCAGCCGAAACAGGTCTTTGGATAAACGTATAATCAACATCAATAAAAGTTTCGTATAGCAAATGGTTCAAAGCCGATTTTATCTGAAACCTGACTTGATCGAACGAACCGGGAGCAGCAAAAGAGATGTAGTCGCTGCCCGACCCGTTATTTTCGGAATAAGTTTTTACGGGCGACGAAGTAGAACCTGTTTTCAATACTCCATTTTTAAACGGTCGCGCAAAAACTTTAACATCGCCAAATGGTTTTTTATAATCGAATGTAAATTTCAGCGTGTCAACAGTGTGTATTGTGTCGGGCGAAGCTGGTGTAAAAACAACATTTTCGATGGAATAGGCGGCTGGATCGAGCGAGAATGAGAAATGTACACTATCGTATTGCTCATGAATGACTATTCCGTTAACCGATTTAATGCTAAACAGGACTTTGTTAACTACTGCATCGCCGAAATAGGTAAAAAAAGCATCACCACTACCATCGTTATCGGTGTATAACTGCGAACCGGAAGTCCCTGAATTTCCGCTACCTTCGCTTTTATATGGTCTAACATAAATACGTACATCTCCATAAGGTTTCGAATAGTTAAATGTAAGGTTTACCCGGTCGTTAGCATTCAAAGAACCTGGAGATGTGGGGTTGTAAACAATATTTGAAATTGAATAGGCCCGGTCGGCATCATTTGAGAATCCATAGTAAACTTGTTCAAAAACCTCGGCAATGGTATCGCCCGTAGCAGCATCAATAAATTGAAACCTAATTTGATCTACTGTGGCAAGTGTATCAATTTTAATAAATCCTGTTCCAGTTCCGGTGGTATCGGAATATGTTGGCGATTGCGAGGTTGTTTGTTTGCTCACAACCTTCTTGTTGTTTATTGCTGCCGGTACAATTTTTACATTAAAATTTTCGGGTATTTTGTAGTTAAACGAAAATTTCAAACTATCTCCAATTTTTACCGAAGCCGGAGATTCCGGAGTAAAAGTAATATCAGAAACAGAAAACTCATGGTACACAAAATTTACGGCTATTAAAGTGTCGTAGAGCTGTGTTCCGTCAATATCCTTAATTTTGAAACTGATAGCATTAATAACAGCACCGTTGTCAAAAACGAAAAAATTTTCGCCGGCACCACTGGTTCCACCATATATGGGCGAACCTCCTGATCCACTATTGCCAATTCCTTCAATCCTGTATGGTCTTGGAAAAATTCTTACATCACCAGCCGGTTTTGTATAGTCGAAAGTGTAAGAGACTCGTTCACCGGGCATTAAAGTGTCTGGAGATGCCGGATTACAAACTACATTTGAGATGGTGTATTCCTGTGCAAAAAGAGTTGAGAAGCAAAAAATAGAAACAAGTATTAGTAATATTTTTTTCATAATAATAAGTTTTATAGTTTGTGTCAGTTGCAATATAAACAAATAAAATGACTTGTGGGGAATTCTATAGTTTGAAATATCAGCAATATAGCCCGTCCGGAGGCTGGTAGAAATGCTTTAAACATCAGGTGTTGTTAGTACAAATAGTGGTCGTTATTTATACCTGGCACTCCTTGAATTTCAAAAAGGAATTTACCTTTTTTTGTTACGAACGTAAATCAGTTTAAACTTGCCTTTGTAACTGTCGCGCTGGTCTATTTCAAATTTTCCAATAGAGTTTATTAGTGGTGTGAGTTTCTCGAAACCGTAATTTCTCGAATCGAAATTGGGTTGTTTTTTCTGTAGCAAACTCCCTACATCGCCGAGAAATGCCCAGCCGTCGTCATCAGCTAAATCTGAAATGGTTGTAGAAATAAGTTTAATTACTTTGGGCGTGATTTTATCTATTTCACTTTTTTTCTCAGATTTGCCGGGAGCTGTACTACTTTCTATTTCTTTCGAGCGATTTCGAAGTATCTCGATATAAATAAATCTATCGCAGGCAACTATAAATGGCTCGGGTGTTTTCTTTTCGCCAATTCCAATTACGTTCATTCCGGCTTCGCGCAAACGGGTTGCAAGCCGGGTAAAATCGCTGTCGCTTGAAACTAAGCAAAAACCGTTTACCTTTTCGCTGTACAAAATATCCATGGCATCGATAATCATTGCCGAGTCGGTGGCATTTTTACCGGTAGTATAACCATACTGCTGAATTGGAGTTATTGCATTTTCGAGTAAAAGTTTTTTCCATTTTGAAAGAGTTGGTTTTGTCCAGTCGCCATAAATTCGCTTGATGGTTGGGTTGCCGTATTTAGCAATTTCCTCCATCATCTCTTTTACGTACGCCGATGGAATATTGTCTCCATCGATTAGAACTGCCAGTTTTAAATCTTTTTCCATGATGTAGCTTTTTAAATTTTTACAATACACGAATCGGGCAGCCAGCCTTCGTTTCCGTCGGCAAGTTTAATTTCGGTCCAGGTATTTAAACTGTCGGTAATTTCTATTTTTAAGCCTTCGTAAATTAAAAACAGATCGGTGCCGGTTTGTGTTGGTGAGCTTTTAACAGTAACCCGCGGACAAAATACGATGGCGTGATTTCGGTTTTTAATATCCTTTTTCTGCTGGTTGGCAAACGAAAAGGTAAAGCCTGAGAAAACTACAGTTATTATTCCAATCCAAAATGCAATACGTTTTATCGAGCTTCTTCTGCTAAAGATAAATAGACCGAGGAAAATTAAAAACAGTAGGAATGAGCCGATACTTATTGCCGACCATGTGTCTGCCGGATATTTATCGATGGTTGAAGTTCTCCAACGTGCAAAAAATGGTTGTGGGAGTTCTTCTATTTTTGTTACAACAAACTGGTTGGCAATGCTCAAATTAAAGTCGATGTCGGCATCGTTTGGGGCAAGTACTTTTGCGCGTTCGAAAAATAAAATGGCATTATTAACATCACCCGTTTTATAATAGGCATTTCCTAAATTAAAGTAGAGTTTAGCTGACTCTTCGCCACTGTCAACAATTTGTTCGTAAATAGAAACTGCCTGCTGGTACTCTTCTGTTGTGTAGTACGCGTTGGCTTTTTCCCAAAGTTGAGCATTGGTTTCCTGTGCAAACGAATTTACCGAAAGGAGAATTCCTATAAGAATTAATATGTATTTGTATATGTATTTTTTTGCCTTCATTTTAATAACTTTTTTTTACTTCAAAATTGCGACTGTTCAATACGCTATTCTTCCCTGCAAACCGAGACTGCGACTGTTCACTATTCTATTACTGCAAACCGAGACTGCGACTGTTCACTATTTATATTACTGCAAACTGCCACTGCGACTGTTCACTATTTATATTACTGCAAACTGCCACTGCGACTGAAAACTTTCTACCTGCTCACTTTTTTATCTGTTTCTCAAACCTACTCATTGTATATTCTGCCTTTTTGTATAGTTCGCTGCGAGCTTCCGAACCTTCTGCGGGTGCGTATCTTGCAAATTCGCAATGCTCAATTACTTCAATATAATCGTCTATTACTTCTTGTGTAACACCTCGTTCCTGTAATTTTGCAACTGCCGATTCGCGATTTAAATCTGCAACCGGAATTCCCAGTTTATCGCTTAAATATCCTAAAAATGCTTTTAATAATTCATCGTGGAAAGCTTCGTTGTTATTCTGTTTCATATAACCAGCCGCTGCTTTTAATCGTTTTTTTGCTACGCTGTTTGCTCTTTTATTCCGTACCAAAGCAATGTTTGCATTCTCTTTTGCCTTCTTTCTGTAAACAATAAAAATGATTAAAAACAGCAATGCACTTATAATATATACCAAATAAAACCATGTTGTTCCGAAGAATGTGTGTCCTTTAACTCTTAGTTGAGAATCTCCTTGTTTGATAAATCTAATATCTTTTCCTATTAAGTGAACATCCTCTTTTCGGAGCGAACTGATTACGGTTGTCGATTGCTCTTCGTCTCCTTTTGTAACATGCAGTTTATATTCTTGTGTCGATTTGGTAATATACTTTCCGGTTGCCGGATTAAAATATGCAAATTTAATTGCCGGAATTGTATAGTCGCCTTCAAAACGAGGCTGAAAAAGGTATTCAACAGTTTTTGTGCCGGTTGCTCCGTTGGCAGTTGTTCGAACATTGTCAGTCGAGCGAGGATCGTAAACTTCAAAGTCGGAAGGCAAAGTTAGTTCCGGAGTTTTTATTAATCTGATATTTCCGGTTCCGTTAATTTTAACTGTTAACGTAACCGCATCGTTTGTTGTTGCTTCGTTGCTGCTAATACTCGAGTTAACATTGAAATTACCCACACCACCCATGAAATTTGCAGGTTGAGTTGGCAAATCTTTTACATTAATTGTAACTGTAGAACTAGTTAACCGGGTTTTTACAGTGCGGTGTGTACTGAAAAAATCATCGAAAAAGCTGCGTGCTCTTACTTGCTGCTGAACAAGCAGTGCCATGGTAAATGGTTTAATAGTAAGTTTTCCGTTTTGCTGTGGAAAGAGAATTGTTTTTTTCAAAACCCCAACCTGATATATTTTATCGTTATAAACTTCGCGCTTAAAACTTACCTGCTGTGGAATCTTAATATCTTGTGTGTAAAAACCTTCGTAGGTTGGCAGGTTTACTTCATCGAATCCGGCAATTGGAATATTTGGATTAACATATAATTTAACAGTTGCAATAATTTGTTCGCCCCGATATACATTTCGTTTGCTCATAACTACTCGTGCAAAAATGTTGTCTTTCCCGAGGTCAACATTTGTACTTCCCAAATTTTTAGTGTTAGTTTGAGTTTGTGCAGGTTTCGATTGTGGCTTTACAACTTTAATATTGAGCGAATTAGATTCTATAATTTTCCCTTTAACTTCAACAGAGGCTGGTCTTATTTCAAAATCGCCCTCTTTTTTTGCACGTAGTATATAAGTGTACGAGTAGTTTACTGTCCGGGTACTTTTCCCGTTAATAATTCGAACACTAGTTGACTGCCCGGTACTTGGTCCCATTAAAATGTCGAAGTTGTTACTTAATCCGGGTGGTAGTTTTATTTTGCCACCTCGTTCGTTAAGTGAAAAACTCAACCTGAATTGTTTCCCCATTTCAACGGCATTCGATGCCGACATTACAAACCGTGTTTCTTGAGCCTGCACTCCAATTGCCATGCAAAATAGGAAAGTATATATTATTAGTCTTTTTATCATTTTATAAATATCTGCGAATATAGTTTAAAGTTCCGAGTTCCGAGTTTCGGGTTCCAATACTAATTACTCAATACTAATTACTCAATACTAATTACTTACTACTTCTTTTCTTTCTTACCACTCTTTTTCTGTTCTCGTTCGTTTTGCTTTAGCGGCTTTCTCTTTTTTTACTTTGTCCTGAATTTTACGTTCATCGTTTTGTAAAGCTTGCAGCAACTGCTCTGCATCTTGCTTCGATATTTTATTTTGCTGAGGTTGCTGTTTTTGCTGTTCGTCCTTATTTTGTTTGTTTTTATCTTTGTTCTGGTCCTGATTCTTTTTGTCTTGCTTATCTTGTTTGTCTTTATTTTTATCTTGATTATCCTTGTTCTTATCGTTTTTGTTCTTGTCCTTGTCTTTATCCTTATCCTTATCTTTGTTTTTATCCTTATCTTTGTTTTTATCCTTATTTTTTTTGTCTTTTTTATCTTGTTCCTCTTTTTTCTTTTTCATTTGTTGAGCGTAAGCAAGATTGTATTTTGTGTCTAAATCGGATGGATTTTGGCGTAATGCTTTTTTATAAGATTCAATACTCTCGTCCAACTTTTTTTGCATCAACTGGCTGTTTCCCAAATTATGATATGCACGTGCTTTGTCTTCCGGTGTTTCCATTTTCTCTCCCAGCTCCTCAAATTTTCCGGCAGATTCTTCGAAACGCTGCTGTTTATACATTGCATCAGCAAGGTTGTAGTCCCATTTTAAATCGGTTGGTTTTTTGTTGAGTGCTTTACGGTATTCAGTTTCAGCATTGCTATATTTCACTGTGTCTGTTTGTGTAGTATCGCTAACGGCTTCCATAAAAAGCTTATTGCCGTTGCGTACAAACTTCCGTTCGTTCTGTGCAAAAACAGTAACGGATAGTGAGATTAATAGAGATAATATTATTATTTGTTTCATTTTCTTTTAGTATTGAGTATCACTATTTATTCTGACCAAACAACCTCACATTTATAAAATACCTGTTTTTCCTGTCGAGAATAACAAATTCAAATAGTAGCAGTAATAAACCAATGGCAAAAAAGTATTGAAACTGGTCGTCGTATTCCGAATAAATACGTGTGTCCATCTCCTGTTTTTCCATTTTGTTTATCTCATCGAAAAGTGCACTCAGCCCAACTTGTGCATTGTTTGCTCTCACATAAATTCCATCTCCGGCAACTGCAATTTGTTCAAGCATCTGCTCGTTTAGTTTTGTTACAACAACTTTTCCATCGCGGTCTTTCAGGTAGTCTTTTTGTCCGTTACGCAGTATCGGAATTGGCGAGCCCGACGGCAATCCCATTCCAATTGTATGTACAATTATTCCGTTTTCAACTGCTGCTTCTGCCGCCGAAATGGCATCGTCTTCATGGTTTTCGCCATCGGTAATTATTATAATGGCTTTATTTGCTTCTCCGCTTGGTGTAAACGAGCGAATAGCCAGATTAATTGCCGAACCAATTGCCGTTCCCTGTTTGGGTACAATTTGCGTATTCACCGAATTTAAAAATAGTTTTGCCGAATTGTAATCGCTGGTAATTGGTAACTGTGTGTATGCATCGCCGGCAAAAACTATCAGTCCTATTTTATCGTCTTTTAATCGGTCAACCAAACGGGAGATTGCACGTTTGGCGCGTTCCAAACGGTTTGGCTTAATATCTTCTGCCATCATACTGTTCGATACATCGAGTGCAATCATCAGTTCAACACCTTCGCGTTTTACCTTTTTTAGTTTCGACCCAAACTGTGGGCGTGCAATTCCTCCAATAAAAAAAGCAAGCGATAACATTAAAATAAAAAACTTTATAAACGGTCTGTTTTTCGATGAATAGGGCATTAACTCCTTCAAAATATTCTCGTGACCAAATTTGCGCAGTGCTCTTTTTCTGGCAATTCGCGACCAAATATAAAAGAAGGTCAGTAGCGGAATTATTAATAATCCCCATAAATACTCTATATTTCCGAACCTAAACATTTCCATATTATGGGATACTTCTAAAAATGGTTACTCTAAAAAATAAACTCGCTATTAAAAACAGGGCTCCAAGAAGTGCAAACGGTAAAAATTCCTCCGATTTTCTACTAAATTCATGTACCTCTATTTTCGATTTTTCCAATTGGTCGATCTCCTTATAAATATCTTCCAGTTTCGAATTGCTGGTTGCCCTAAAATATCTGCCATCGGTTATATCCGAAATTTCCTGCAATGTTTTTTCGTCGATTTTAACTTCCATATCTCGCAACTGAATACCAAATTGTGTTTGAACGGGGTAGGGGGCAGTCCCGATTGTTCCGACACCAACTGTATAAACACGTATCCCGAAAGTTTTGGCAATTTCGGCAGCAGTTACCGGTGCTACTTCGCCACGGTTATTTTCGCCATCGGTTAAAAGAATTACCACGCGACTAATTGCTTCGCTGTCTTTAATTCGCGAAACTGCTGTTGCCAGCCCGTTTCCAATGGCAGTTCCATCTTCAATCATTCCGCTGTGGATATCTTTAAACAGGTTCAGCAAAACGGCACGGTCGGTTGTTAGCGGACACTGTGTAAATGCTTCACCGGCAAAAACAACCAGTCCCATTCTATCGTATTCGCGTCCCGATATAAATTCCATCGCCACATTTTTTGCAGCTTCTAAACGGTCGGGCGAAAAGTCGCGGGCAAGCATACTACTCGAAATATCCAATGCAATAATTATGTCGATTCCTTCGGTTGTAACATTCTCCCAATTCCGCGATGACTGGGGACGAGCAAGTACAATCACAAAAAATGCAATGGCAACCATTTGGAATAGAAAAACCAAATGACGAAAATAGTGTCTTATGGTTTTTGGAGCTTTAAATACCGATGCAGTTGACGAAACCTGGATGCTGGCAGTATTTCGTTTCTGCCTGAAAATATACCACGCAGCCATTGGTATAATTACCAAAAGCAGGTAGAACAGTTCAGGGTTTTTAAATGTTAATCCTTCAAACATCCTTGTCTAATTTATTTAAATCTTTATCAGTATTACTCTCTATTTTATTTTCTCTAATATTATTATTGGGTTCACTCTTTTCTTCTGCCTTTTTCTCCTCTTTTTTTGTCTCGGTTACAAAATTATAGGCATTTGTTAACGACGAACTATCATCGTCGGGAAGTGGCTTGTATTTTGCAAATTTTACCAAATCGGCAAGTTTTAAAGTTTGACTTAACTTGATAAACAATTTGTCACTCAATAAATTTTTACTATTGCTGAAACTTTCAATAATTTCATCTGAAGTTTGTTCCATTGCCGGAATTTCAAATCGGTCTTCGATATATACCCGCAGTGCTCCTGTTATTTCGCTGTGGTACTGTTTCTGTTTTCCTTTTTGCCATATTTTCTCTCTTTTAATTCGGTCGAGTTCGCGCATGGCAACAATATATGCCGGCTCTTTTGGCTTTTTAGGACGTGCAAAAATTGGCTTGTTATTTTTCTTTCTTTTAATTGAATAGAGAATCAGAAAAATAATAGCACCAATTAAAATTACTCCTAAAATATATGGTGTAACCTCTTTTAAAGTGAGTGGTGCTTCGTAGGGCATTTTTATGTCGGTTGGTCCCTTTGTTGTGTCAATTTGCATTGTAAACACATTGAGTGTAACACCGTTTGTGGGGATTGAATCAACTTGTCCGCTGATATCTATTTTAAACCATTTGGGCGAAATACGGTAGCTGCCACTATCGAAACATGTTATTGTATAACTCTGAATCTGTTTAATTAATTCCTTGTTGTCAACTTCAAAAGTGTCGATTCCCGAGCGGCCTAAAACTTCAATTAACCCCTGGTTTAGAGAATCGGGGATTTGTGGAAATTCAACTTTAACATTTTTCGGATGGTCTATTTCCAGAAAAAGTTTAATTTGGTCGCCCAATAAAATATTTGTTGAATCGAGTCTCGCAGTTGCTTTTATACGTTGTGCATTGGCAACTCCCGAAACCATAATCAGCAGTAAAATGAATAATATATTTAATTTCAACTTCATTCGTTTCTATTTTAATGCCCGTCTTTTAAATAAACTCATTAACGATTTTACGTAGTCTTCGCTGGTGTTTATCGATGCGTAATCGACACCACATTTTTTAAACATCCGGTCGAGTTCTCCCGAGTGATTTATCCACCAGTCGCCATAAATTTTTCGTGTTTTCCGCGAGCTGCTGTTTACCCAAACATACGACCCAGTTTCTGCATCTTTCAACTTAATCATACCAATCGATGGTAGTGTAGTTTCTCGTTTGTCGTATATTTTCAGAGCAACAATATCGTGTTTGTTATTGGCTATCGAAAGTGCCATTTCCAACTCTTTATTATCGTCCATAAAGTCGGAAATCAGAAAAGCAGTGCAACGTTTTTTTATGACATTTGTAAAATATCGAATTGCTTCGGTAATGTCAGTTCCTTTTTCTTCGGGTCGAAAATCAATCAATTCGCGAATGATTCTTAATATATGACTTTTTCCTTTTTTTGGTGGAATAAATTTTTCGATGATATCGGAAAAGAAAATCACCCCAATTTTATCGTTATTCTGAATTGCTGAAAAAGAGAGCACTGCTGAGATTTCGGTAATAACACTCTTTTTCATCATTTCGAAAGAGCCAAAATCGCGCGAGCCGCTTACATCAATTAGAAGCATCACTGTAAGTTCGCGTTCCTCTTCAAAAACTTTTATGTACGGGGTGCTGTATCTGGCGGTAACATTCCAGTCAATGTTTCGTATATCGTCGCCAAACTGGTATTCGCGAACTTCCGAAAACGCCATTCCACGCCCCTTGAAAGCGCTGTGGTACTCGCCGGCAAAAATATTCCGCGACAGTCCACGTGTCTTTATCTCAATCTTCCGTACCTTTTTTAATAAATCTGCTGTTTCCATGAAAAGAGTTTCAAGTTCCGGGTTTCAAGTTTAAAGTTGAAGCAACCCACATTTACGTAATTACTCATTCACTTTAAGGAACTTCAACTGCGTTCAAAATATCGGTAATTACCTCTTCCGATGTTATGTTGTTTGCTTCTGCCTCGTAGCTCAACCCAATTCTGTGGCGTAAAACATCGGCACAAACAGCGCGAACATCTTCCGGAATTACATACCCTCGACGCTTAATAAATGCATAAGCTTTTGATGCCTGTGCCAGACTAATTCCTGCCCTTGGAGAAGCTCCGTACGAAATCATTTCGGTATATTTCTCCAAATTATAATCGGCAGGTTCGCGTGTTGCAAAAACAATGTCGATAATATATTTCTGAATTTTTTCGTCCATATAAACATCTTTTACAACATCGCGTGCTTTTAAAATATCTTCAGCTTTTAAAATTGTTGAAGTCTCGGGGAAACTCTTTAAAAGGTTTTGGTTGATAATCTGTTTCTCCTCCTCTTTTGTGGGATAATTAATTACCACTTTCATCATAAAACGGTCAACCTGTGCTTCAGGTAACGGATATGTACCTTCCTGTTCGATAGGGTTTTGCGTTGCCATTACCAAAAAAGGTGCATCTAATTTAAAAGTTGTATCGCCAATTGTAACCTGGCGTTCCTGCATGGCTTCTAACAGTGCCGATTGTACTTTTGCGGGCGCACGGTTAATCTCGTCTGCCAAAACAAAGTTGGCAAAAATTGGTCCTTTTTTAATGGTGAATTCCTCTTTTTTCTGACTGTAAATCATTGTTCCCAACAAGTCGGCCGGAAGTAAATCTGGTGTAAACTGAATACGCGAAAACTTTGCACTAATTGTTTTTGCCAGCGAACTGATTGCCAGTGTTTTTGCCAGTCCCGGAACTCCTTCTAAAAGAATGTGTCCGTTAGAAAGCAGACCAATTAGTAAACTTTCGACCAAATGTTTTTGCCCAATAATTACTTTGCCCATCTCCATGGTTACCATGTCAACAAACGAACTCTCTCTCTGAATTCTTTCATTCAATTCTTTAATATCAACAGCTTGTTCCATATATGTTTTATTTTATTGCTATTTTTTTAACCGTGCGAAAATATAAGTTTGCAAAGATAAAAAGCCATTTCTATTGTTAAAATATATTAAGGTGTAACTAAGTTTAACAAAAGTAAACACCCGGCTTATTACCGGGTGTCCACATTAATTCAATTAAGAAATTTTAATTTCCCTTTCGGGTTGAGGTTTTACCTCTTCGCGTTTTGGTAAAATAATGTTCAAAATACCATTGTTGTATTTTGCAGCAATTTTTTCACCATTCACAATGTTTTCGGGTACAGTAAAAGATCGCTGAAACGACTGATAACTAAACTCTTTCCGGGTATAATTGTCCTTTTTTTCATTCTTCTCACTTTCCATTTCCGACGAAATAGTAAGGATGTTGTTGTTAAAATTAATTTTAAAATCCTTTTTACTCATTCCCGGAGCAGCAAGCTCAATAATAAATTCATCATTGGTTTCTTTAACATTTACTGCGGGTAGAGAGGTGTTTGTACTCGAAAAATTCGACCTGTTCCAATCCATTAATTCATTGTTCCAAAAGCGGTCGAAAATTGTTGGATAATAACTTTCATCTCTTTTTGCTAACATGACTGTTTCCTCCTATACTTTAAATGGTTTAACAATAAATATAACTTTGTTTCTCGGTTAATCTATTTTCAAATTAAATGCCATTTTCATTAAATATGTCAAAAAGTTACTTGTAAATGACTGGTTGTCAGGAGTAGATTTGTTCGTGTTATAGAATTGTTGATTTTCAGAAAAATACTATGTATGTCAAAATTTCAGTACATTGAAAATATTTCATTTAATCAAATCATAAAAATATCAGGCTTAAAAAATAGATTAAAATCATAGAACTAACACCTTGAATCAAGGTAGCGAGGGTTTGAGTTTTATAACCGGTTTTTACATCCATTCCCGAGAATTGTGTTACCACCCAAAAAAAGCTGTCGTTTGCGTGCGAGATTGTCATTGCGCCCGCGCCGGTTGCCATAACTGCAAGCACTTTTCCGTATAACGAGTCTAACCCGATTGAACCAAGAAGCGGGGCAATTAGTGCTGATGTTGCAACCAATGCAACAGTTGATGAACCTTGCGCAGTTTTAAAAGTGGCGGCAATAATAAATGGCAGAAATATTCCGAGTTGGTATCCGGATAAAACATTTCCCAAAGTATCGCCAATTTGAGTCTCTTTTAAAATTGCCCCAAATGCTCCGCCTGCCCCGGTAATCAGTAAAATTGGGGCAGCGGCGCTTATTCCATCTCCAATCCAACCAGTTAAAGTTTTTTTGTTGAATGACGGGAAAAGCAAAAACGAAAGTAAAAACCCAATTAATAGTGCATTTATTGGTTGCCCCAGAAAGTTGAGCGAAGTAAAAACCAAGCCTTCGCCAAAAGGTAAAGTTGGGTAAGTAGCGACCGAACGCAGGGCAATTAAAAATATGGGTGCTAAAATGGGTAATAACGATTTTGTTGCCGAAGGGAGAGAAATTTTTTCCGGTGGAGTTTTCAATTCAGAGATATTTTTTCCGGTATTTGGATATTTTTTTCCAACATACGATGCCCATAAATAACCTGTAAACATTGCAAAAGCTGCCACAACCAATCCGAATATTATTACCAATCCCAACTGGTTTTCGAGACCGAGATTTCCGGCAGCAGCAATTGGTCCGGGTGTTGGCGGTACAAATGTGTGCGTGGCATACAATCCCGTGGCAAGTGCTATTGAAAGTGCCACCGACGATTTACCTGTTTGTGCAACCAGCGAATTTTTTAGCGATGAAAGAATTACAAATGCTGAATCGCAAAAAACAGGAATGGAAACAATGTAACCGATTATCGACATGGCGAGAGCAGGGTAGCGTTTGCCAACTACTTTTAAAACTATCTCGGCCAGTTTAATTGCTGCGTTTGATTTCTCTAAAATAACCCCTATAATTGTTCCCAAAACTATTACAATTCCTATATATGCCATTATATTACCAAATCCGGTGGCTATTACCGATGCAATTTTGTCGATGGGTAAACCTCCCATTGCACCTGTAATGTACGATGCAAAAAGCAGTACAATAAACGGGTGCATTTTTAGCTTCGTAGTACCCAAAATAATAAATGCAATTGAAATAAGAAGGACGAATAATAGCCAGTAAGTTTCAGTCATTTTGATATGATGTTTTGTTAGTTCACCCTAAAAGTAATAGTTTTATTTAATTTACAACAAAGCTTTTTTAGCCGATTTGTAACCCAGTTCGAAAAGTTCGTCGGCGTGCGAAATGCTTAAAATATCATATTTATCGATCCCTTTTGGTTCAATAAAAACTGTGGCATATTTTTTTACCTCATGCAAATTTGCATTTACACTCATATAAAAAGTGCGTGTTGCAATTTGTACAAGGTTTTTCATTTTTGCCCGTGGATTTAGCGGACTGATGTTTGAAACAATAATCTGTTCGCAATCCTTTTTTATGGGATTTATCGGAATGTTGTCCATTAAACCACCATCAACATAAGAACTTCTGCCAATTTTTACAGGCGAAAAAAGTATGGGTATCGATGATGATGCCAAAACAATATCTTCTATTTTACCTTGGTTTTTATACTCAATAACTCCCTTGTTTAAATTCGAAATGCCAACATAAAACGGAATCTCCAAATCTTCAATATTCTCAACGCCAATCTCTTTTCGAATCACCTCTTTTAACCCATCGAGTTTTAATAAACCATCAATCGGAATATGCAGTTTTGTATATTTAAATAACCATCCTCTTTTAAAAATGGCAAGTATCTCTTCGGGCGATTTTCCTCCGGCAATAAAAGCTCCCACAATAGCCCCTGCGCTAACTCCCGATATTACATCGGGTTTTATCCCTCTTTCAAAAAGAGCCGAAATAACACCTAAATGAGCAAATCCGCGAGTTCCACCTCCACTTAAAATCAATCCTGTTTTGTACTTTTTCATTTTAAATATGGTTGAAACACAAAGTTATAATAAGTAATCAGATTTACATAAATATACTCAACCCACATAACTTTTTGGTTTTTTGATTCGTTCATATTCCGTTAAATGGGAAAAATAGTTACTATTCGGCAGCGTAACGAAAATATAAAGTGTTTTCATACTATCCGTTTTTATCTACCGATTCAGAAACCCGAAAGAGAGCAAATTGGATTCTAACTTTGCGCGGACATGCTCTGCCCGGAGGAATCGTAACCAGAGAATCTTACGAATCGCTTGTAACACAAATACTGGAAATGCTGAAACTGAAGTGGTTGTGGCAATAGAAAATATAAACGTAATTGTTCATAATCCCTTAGTTTCCGAACTTTATAATATGCGAGCCGATTGGTTAATGGCATTAACTCCCGGTGGTGTAGATCAGAATTTGGAACGCCTCGGTTACAAGAGAATCAAAAGACCAATGTTTCCATTTGATAAAGATATGGATGATCCGGATTTAAAAGCCAGAATTGTTCCTTCGTCTGATGATTTGTGAAATTATTTCACCCGCATAAACCTAAACATTTTCATCATCCAGTTGGGTAGGGGATGCGAACCGCGTTTTCTAAAATCGATATACCAGCCAATCTTTTTCAATATTGGTATTTTATGGGTTTCAACAAATTCGATTAAAGTTCCTTCGGGAGCTTGAATATATGCAAAATTACCGGCAGCTTCGCCCATATCGAACGTGTCCATTGCACGCGCACTGTCAACGGTAAACGGATGACCGAAGTTTTTCGTTTTTTCGCGAAAATCATCAATCCCGTTAATATCGAAACAGAGGTGAATAAAACCGGGATCGCCCCAGATACGACCTTCATAAATATCTCTTGGTTCGCGGTCGAGAACTTCTATTAGTTCGATTACCGAATGACCAAAAAACGGACTAAACGGACCACTTTTCACATCAGAATGTTTTAGCAATATCCGGCGGAATTTTTTGTCGCCACCCGGAATTCCTTTAAAATCGTCGAATGTTCCGGTTTTATCGTAAACAATTATATCGTAGTCTAAAATATTCTGATACATTTTCAGACTTTCATCCATGTTTTTTACTCCAATTACAGCACCCAAAATCCCGCCGTTCACAGATTTCTCTTTTTTGCGAAAAACAGACTTTTCGTTGTTAACCTCCCAGATATTCCCATAAATATCTTTCATGTAGAAATGGGCGTTATCGGTAGGGTCGTTATGAATTGTATCTAAAAGATTTAATCCTGATTCGGTATATTTATCGAATGCAATTTTAACATTGTTGCTTTTTATTTTGCCAATATTAATTCCGAGGTCACCCAATTGAATTTCAAATTTGCAGGGTTCGGGTTTTTTACCTGTGTGTTGCCAAATTTCGAAACCTCCGCCACCTTGCATGTTCAGTGCTAAAACTGCATGTCTTTCCCGGGGTTTTCCATCGGTATGTGCCAGCATTAACTCGGCAGTTGCCTTCTCCTCGAACATTCTGATATCCATTGCAAAATGTTCGCGATACCATTTCCATCCTTCATGAAAATCCTCAACGCCAACTCCCAACTGTTGAATACCATTTATTTTTGCTTTCATATCAATAAATCTTTTACTCTTAATTTACATCGGTTTTATTCTTGTTGACATATAATAATACAATCTCGGTAGAAACCTGCGAATATGTACCATCATCAACTCTTTTCCTCCCACAAGAATTTCCTTTTTGTTTTTCTTCAGATTCCTGCAAATAATAGTTGCAGCTTTATCTGCGGTTATTCCGGTCTCCTGCCCGGCATCCATTTTCGCATGAGTTTTCCCGTCTTTATCCAAAGCATTTAACGAGATATTTGTTCGAACTCTGCCCGGAATAATTATAGAAACCCGGATATTATTTTGCTTATTCTCGGCACGTAAACTTTCGAAAAAACCGTGTAACGCATGTTTTGTTGCCGAATATGACGATCGGTACGGAAACCCAAATTTTCCAACAAGGCTTGATGTTACAGCTATTTGTCCTCCACCGTTTTTTATCATTTTGGGTAAAATAGCTTTGGTAAGTGCGATTGCTCCGAAGAAATTAATTTCAAAAATTTTACGATCGACAAACAGAGGTGTTTCGCTTACCAACGAACGTTGACTTATTCCTGCAAATTGGTACAGACAATCAATTTTTATCTGTTTGTCAAATACTTGTCGGACAGCCGCTTCAACAGCTTTTTCGTCACTTAAATCAATCGGAATAATTTGTGTTGTACAACTATTATTTTTACAAATATCTGCAACTTCTACAAGCCCTTTTTCATTTATGTCAGATAGAATAAGATTTGTATTCTCTTTCGAAAGTTTTATTGCAACTGCTTTACCAATTCCGGAAGAGGCTCCGGTAATCCAAATTGTTTTATCTGTAAAATCCATTTTACTATTATTCAGAAAAATGCGAAGATAAGAGATTATTTAAAGTGTAAAAATAAAACGTAGCAGAACTTGTGTTCGGGTTAATAAAATATATTTCGCTTAAATATTTTAATAATCAATAATATTTTAATAATGAACTGTTATATTTGAGCAAACTAATAAACCAGAAATTATGAAAGCTTTATCGACATTACTTTTACTCGCTATTTCAATCCTCTCTTTTTCTCAAACAAACAGAGCCGACGCACTGGTTTCTCCTAAAATTGCCGAACGCCAAATTACTGTTGGTGGGGCTGATGCCGATGTTACAGGTTTTACAAATCAATCTATTCAGTTTGCAATTAATGCGGTAGCGCAGACCGGTGGCACGGTAAAATTAAATCCAGGTGTTTATGAAATTATTGCCCCGGTACAGATGAAATCAAACGTAAATCTTGTGGGTTCGGGCAAAGAGACTATTCTGAAAAGGGGAGTGGGTGTGCAAACCAATTATATTGACGATGCCGATTTTGGTGAATTGAAAATTACTGTTGAAAATTCTGATGGTTTTGAAATTGGTATGAAAGTGCAGATAACCGACGATATTAACAAAAGTTGTTGGAACGTTTCGGCGGCTTATATTTCCGATATTGTTGATAATGTAATTTATATTGATAAAGGTTTAATTCGCGATTATCGGTTTGATTTGAATGGTTTAATCTCAAATGCATCTTCGGTAATTGAAGTTCTGGATGCTAAAAATGTAACAATCTCGAATTTAACTGCCGATGGAAACCGGGCAGAAAACTTTTTTGCCGATGGCTGTAACAGTGCCGGGGTGTTGATTTTAAGATCGGAAAATATTACTGTTGACAATGTTCATGTAAAAGATTATAACGGCGAGGGAATTAGTTGGCAAATTACAGAAAATGTTACTATTCAAAATTGCGAAATATCGGGAGGTGGAAATAAAGGGCTGCATCCCGGAACAGGTTCGCCCTTTACGGTAATTAAAAACAACAATATTCACCACAACGATCTCGATGGACTTTTTGTGTGTTGGCGCGTTTATCATAGTAAAATTACAGGTAACAAAATTCATAACAACGGGCGGTTTGGTATTTGTACCGGACATAAAGATACGGATGCTATTTTTGATGGAAACCATATTTACAACAACAAAAGTGACGGTGTAAATTTGCGCGGCGAAAGAGAAAATAATGCACCGCACAGAAATACTTTTGCGAATAATATAATCGAAAATAATAATGGTTACGGATTTTCAATCCAGTCGCAGGCACACGATCTTTTGTTGAAAGATAATTTTTTCAAGAATTCGGCTAAAACTCAAAAGGCTGGTATTTATATTTATAAAGGAGGAATTACTCCAAAACTGGAAAACAATAAGTTTGACAAACACGAATTGGGAGAGGTTGTTTTTGAGAAAGAGTTATGAGTCCTCTCCGCAAAGTAAATAAATGGACTTTTAGTCATCTGATGAAAAGGTTTAACTCGAACCTGTTTTTTATTCCTGAACGAAACACTGTTGTTGACTACTTTAAAGCCCTGAAAAGCAATATTGAGAATAATAATAGCTGTTTATCGAGATAGTAAGAGTTATCTACTTTTTCTTTTCCGGAAAAATCAAACTAAAAATCACAGCTAAACTAAATGCCAAAACATAACTCGCCAATCGTTCCGAAATTCCGGTTGGTTCAACAAGCCAGGTTTTCCAAATTACTGCCGAAAGTGTACCGGTAATTAAACTTGCAAATATTCCCGCACGCGACAACCGCTTCCAGAAAATAAGTAAAACTATTGCCGGACCAAACGATGCTCCAATTCCGCTCCACGCGTACGAAACCAATCCGTAAACCGTATCTTCCATTACAATTGCAAGCAGGAATCCGACCAATCCAACAACAAGTGTGAGTATTTTATTTAGTAGCAGCAACCGCTTTTCTTCCATTTTTTTCTTTGCTAACTGCGAGTAGAAATCCTCGGTCATACTCGACGATACAACCATTAGTTGCGACGAGGCAGTTGACATCATTGCCGAAACTGCACCCGATAATAGTATTCCGGCAAGAATTGGATTCAATAAAGTCATCACCATAATTGGCATTATTTTTTCGGCATCGTTGGCAACACTTGTGGCGGCATCGCCGAGTGCCCCGGCTTGTACCAGTTCAAACCCGATTATTCCAATCATAAAAGCTCCGCCATATGCGAGCAGTGTCCATGCAATTGCCAGCCACCTGCTTTGGCGTGTCTCTTTTTTACTGCGCATCGCCATCATTCGTGTTAGCAATTGCGGCTGACCGGTGTATCCAAAAGCCCAGCTTAAACCGTTTAATATTAAAAGTCCACCGGTTGCTTGCTTTGCAACTTCAACATTTAACGGAATTGTATAGCTGGCGTGTGCAATAGTTTCGGCAATATTTATATTGTATGTGGCTGCAATTCCAAGTGCAACAATCGGGAGTACAACAGTTGTAAATACCATTAAAATTGCCTGAAAAGCATCGGTGGCAACCACAGTAATAAAACCGCCCAGCATAGTATAGAACGTTACCAGCACCGAGCCAATTACCATTCCCCAAAATGGATCGATGTTAAATGTATCGTTAAAAATTTTGCCGGCACCACTAAATTGTGCAGCAATATAAAGTACAAAAAAGAAGACTATTATTAACGACGATAATATCCCGAAACTTTTACTTGTTCCCTCAAATTTTGCCGAAAACAGACTTGGTACTGTTAATGCTCCTGTTTTTTCGGTGAGCTGCTGCAGTGGCTCTGCAAGGAAAATCCATAAGAATAAAATACCGGAAACGCAGCCCATCGCTACCCAAATTGCAGCCATTCCTTCGGAATATGCATATCCTGTTAATCCCAAAAGCAGCCAGGCAGATTCTCCCGTGGCACGTTCTGAAAGGGCAAGCGAAAAACCGGAAATCTTTTTTCCTCCCAATACAAAATCATCGTTGGTTTTCGAGCGTCGTGCCGAATATGTTACAATTCCGAGAAGAATAATTATATAGGCGATAAATACAATAATCATAGTTTACTTCTATTTTATTTAAAGGCGCATAAAGATAGTAAAAAGCTTTTAGCAACAGGTTGCTGGCTGATTTCTATCCAAAAAGTTACAGCCATTTCTGACGGAGTAAGGAATTTTTATAAGTCAATTAAATAAAGTACGAGTACGATTTTAAGTTGCATGCGTAATAAGCTATGTTGAACTAAACCTCACTGGCGTTCGGTGGTTGTTAAGTCACCGAAAACCAGTATCTTTGAGGTATTGTTTCATTTAAATATATTATTATGACAAATTTAAAAAAAGATTTGAACAAGAAGCCACGCTTCGCAATTTAAG
>JAJRSD010000079.1 GCA_024278975.1 Bacteroidota bacterium | reverse complement strand
CCGTAGTCAAGTATAACACCCGGTTTATCTTCTTCGCTCTCAATAATTTTATTTTCTGAGAATTGAATGTAGATTATATCGCTCTCTTTATCGTATTTTATTACCATATTTTCTGATTTTTGAAGTTTTATACGCAGTTATTATCAACCGTGGATTTTTCAATTTATTAACAAAAACTCTGTAAAGATAAGGTTTTGAATTTTCTTCAACAAGTTTTGAGTATATCGTGATTGATTCATCTTCGATTGCAACTTCGTCTGGTTGCTCAATAATATCGAGAACAGTATCTTTTGAAATTCCTCGGCTATCCATTCGGGCTAAAGCATGATTTGAGAATTTGAAATCCATAAGTAAATTTACAAAAATATTTAAATATTGCAATTACGGGAATTGCAATGTCAATAAAAAATCCGACCTCAAAAGAGACCGGATTAAATATTTTCAGCGAGTAGTTATGCGCAAAGCGATTCCGAACCGCTTTGCGCATTGTTCTAAATTCCTCGTGCGTTTCTGTCTAACTGTTCAGCCTCAGTAAAATCGTTTTCGTTAACATGTCCTTCCAACGGAAGAATTCTTTCGTTAATTGCATCGATAAACCATTCGGGTTGTGGGAAGAAATAATCTTCAAGTTCGTGTGCCGGAGTAATCCAGTTTCGCGAACCAACTACTATTGGAGGAGCATCAAGATAATCGAAAGCCAATTCAGTAATATTCGAAGCTAAATCTCGCAGGAACGATCCACGTGCCGAAGCATCGCCCGAAATAATAATACGCCCTGTTTTCTTGATAGACTCGATTACAGGTTCGTAATTAAACGGAACCAGTGTACGCGAATCGATAACTTCAGCCGAAAGATTGTATTTCTCTTCCAATGTTTTCGCTGCATCCAATGCACGGTAAAGTGTTGCGCCGATTGTTAAAATGGTAACATCGCTTCCTTCTCTTTTAATATCAGGTTCGCCAAACGGAAGTTCGTAATAACCTTCGGGAACTCCACCTTCGTGGAACTGCTCACCAATATCATAAAGTCGTTGACTTTCGAAGAAAATTACCGGGTCGGTTCCTTGCAGTGCGGTGTTCATTAAACCTTTTGCATCGTACGGAGTAACCGGAAAAACAACTTTCAGTCCCGGAATGTGAGCTGCCAAAGCTGTCCAGTCTTGCGAGTGTTGCGCTCCGTATTTCGAGCCAACAGAGATACGAATTACCACCGGCATTTTCAGCACGTTTCCACTCATTGCCTGCCATTTTGGAAGTTGGATAAAAACTTCGTCGCCGGCACGACCGAGGAAATCGGCATACATAATTTCAGGAATTACGCGTCCACCGCACATTGCATAACCAATTGCAGTTCCGATAATTGATGCTTCCGAAATAGGAGAATTAAAAAGTCTGTTGTACGGAAGTGCTTCTGTCAGTCCGCGATAAACTGCAAATGCTCCACCCCAATCGCGGTTCTCTTCGCCATAAGCAATCAGAGTCGGGTCTTTATAAAAGCGGTCAACAATTGCTTCGAAAAGTCCGTCGCGCAGACCGTAAGTTTTTATTTTTGAGAATGGTTTTCCGTTTTCATCAAACATAAACCGCTCTTTATTTTTCAACTGTTTAACACGTGGATTCTCTTCCATCGGATGATTTACTTCCGGTTCGCGATCTTCCATTTTATCAATCGACTGGTTACTAAACATCATTTCGCCAATTAAATTTGGCTGCTTTTCAATATCCATGTGTGGCGAAACTTCATCGTCGATTGCAAGTTTCATCGAGCTGGTCATTAAATCGGTAGTACCTGCTTTTATTGCTTCCAATTCAGTTTCGGTAGCAACTCCTGCTTTAACCAGCTCTTTTCCGAACCAGATAATCGAATCTTGTGCTTCCCAAGCTTCAACTTCCTCTTTGCTCCGGTACGACGATGCGTCGGAAGGAGAGTGTCCGCTGTAACGATAAGTTAAAACGTCGAGTAAAACAGGGCCGCGTTTATCTTCAATAATTTTGCGTTTACGCTTGTAAGCATCGATTACGGCAAGTGGATTGTAACCGTCAACACGCTCGGCGTGCATCTGGTCGGCGTTAACACCGGCGCCAATTCTTGCAGCAATATCGTAACCCATGGTTTCGCCACAGGTTTGTCCGCCCATTCCGTATTGGTTATTCATTATATTGATAATCAAAGGTAATCCACCTTTCATATCGCCTTCCCACAATTCGTTAAACTGGTCCATAGTGGCAAAAGCAAGTCCTTCCCAAACCGGACCGCAAGCCATTGATGCGTCTCCAATATTGGCAACCACGATTCCTTTTTTACGATTTACTTTTTTATAGAGTGCAGCTCCAACTGAAATATCGCCCGATCCACCAACAATTGCGTTATTTGGATAAACTCCGAATGGTGTAAAAAATGCGTGCATCGAGCCACCCAGTCCTTTGTTGAACCCGGTTTCGCGTGCAAAAACTTCAGCAAGCGTTCCATAAATCAGAAATTTAATTGCCAACTCTTTGGTTGTTCCGGTGTGTCCGGCTTTTACAGGAGCTAATGTAATTCCATCAAAATGGGTGTCCATTATTTCTGTTAACTGCTCATCGGTTAATTTGTCGATTGCCGACAAACCTTTGGCAAGAATTTCGCCGTGACTACGGTGCGAACCGAAGATAAAATCTTCAACTCCCAGAGTGTAAGCCATTCCGACTGCCGCTGCTTCCTGCCCGATTGAAAGGTGAGCAGGTCCCGGGTGATTGTATTCAACTCCGTTATATTCGTTACGGGTTTTTATCAAATTCAACATGGTTTCGAATTCGCGAATAACTACCATGTCGTGATAAATTCTTACTAAATCTTCGTTCGAGAAATTTACTTTCTCCTCTTCAATCGTTTTGCTGTACTGGTTTACAGGAATTGGGGTAAATTCTATCTGTCCCGGTTTTCTAACTTCGTCCGGGTTGATGTATTGATTCTTTGGCATTATTTTGAGTTTAATGTTTAAAATTTAATGTTTAAAGTTGTGCTTAAATATTACTGCACTATTCTATTATTTGTATTCAGTTCCTTTAATATCACTTGATTTTAAGTGATTTATAAATCCGCCTACTAATTTACTGACTTGTTCTGCCATTTGATGAGCTTCTTTAAATTCATCCTCGGAAATGTAATTATTGTCTAAAGCCCTGTAAAGTTGAGAACGAGTTTCACCTGCTGAGCCTTTTGAAACAAACAGAAACTGGATAAATTCCTTGTTCCCGCCTCTTTCAAAACCTTCTGCAATATTGTCCATTGCTGAACCGGAAGAGCCTTTTATTTGTCCGGTCAGTTTAAAATCTCTCGAAAAAAGTTCTTTTAAAGTATAGCCATTAATTAATTTACAAAGTACTCTGGCTTTTTGCCAAGCCACAATATCTTCAAATCTGCTAATTGTTGCCATTTTATTTTCTTTAAACTTTGAACCTTAAACCTTAAACTTTAAACTCTGAACCCGAAACTCTAAACCGCTAAGTTCTCTATCTGACTTTTAATTTCTGCTAAGAAGAGAGTTGCTTCGCCACCATCGAGTGCCTGATGATTATATGTTAGCGAAAGTCCAATCATTGGTACAAAACCATAAACTCCGTCTTCAATCTCTTTTGGGCGCGGAACAATTGTACAAACTCCGAGAATAGCTGTTTGTGGCAAATTAATTACCGGAGTAAACATTTCAACTCCATAATTTCCGAGGTTAGAAACTGTGAATGTAGCTTCTGCAGGATTTAACAAATCGGGATTAATATTTCCATTTCTTGCTGCGGTTGACAGTTGTTTAAGCTGACTTGAAATTCCGGTAATCGAAAGGTCGTCGGCATTTTTAAGTGCCGGAACCATTAAGCCGCGGTCGGTGTCAACAGCAAGTCCGAGGTGTACTTTTTTAAACCATTTCATTTTATCGCCGTGGTAGTGCGTGTTTGCCTGTGGATATTTCTCCAATGCACGAATAACGGCAAAACATACCAAATCGTTAATAGTTACATTTTGTGAAATATTTCCTTCTGCAAACTCTTTTTTGAATTTTTTACGCAGTTTCATCATTTTTCGTGCATCGGCACTCATGTGATGTGTGAGCTGAGCCGAGTTCTGCAACGATTGAAACATTGCATTGGCAATCAGTTTCCTGATATTTGAAATTGAATTGATTTCGTAGTCATCGCCCTCTTCTAAAACTACCGAAGGTGCAGGTGCTGCAACTGTTTTCGGAGCTGCACTAACAACGGGTTGTGCTGCAGGTTTTTCAGTGGTTGCAGTTTCAACATCGCGAGCAATAATTCTTCCGTGCGGGCCGGAACCTTTTAGTGCCTGAGTATCGACACCAAGTTTCTTTGCCATGTTTTTAGCTAACGGAGAAATTCTGATTCTTTTATTTGGCGAATTGTCTTCAACTTCGAATTCAACTACTTTTGGCGTTTCTTCAATAGTTTCTGCAGGTGCAACTTCTATTGTAGTTTCGCCACCGGGTTTAAATTCATCGAACGATTCTCCCTCTTTCCCAAGTGCCGCTACATTTACTAAAACGGGTACTTCGTCGCCCTCTTCAAAAAAAGTAGCGAGAAGAATTCCATCTTCTTTCGCTTCCTCTTCAAAAGAGGCTTTGTCGGTTTCGTAAGAGAAAAGAATATCGCCTTCGCTAACTTCATCTCCAACCGATTTATACCACTGCCCCAAAATGCAAGATTCAACAGATTGTCCTTGTCGAGGCATTAAAACAGGTATTGCCATATTATATTAATTTTATAGTTTATAATCAACTTGTAAATACAAATTATTTTGCTGTAAAAAGCTAAACTATTGAAAACGAAACGTTTAAAATAATTAGTCTTTTCAGATTGTAAAAATAGATTATTTAACTTGTATTTACAAGTTGTGTTGAATGTTTTAATTTTTTTTTAACTTTGCCGGCATAATGGAGAATATTCCTCGATATAGAAAATTGTATGAATTGCTTCGGAAACACATTGTAACAGGTGTTTACGATGAGGGAAGTTTGTTACCTTCGGAGAATGAGCTTTGTGCAGTTTACGAGATGACCCGCCCAACTGTTCGCCATGCTTTGGAAACATTGGTGAAGGACGGGTTGATTTTAAAAAAGCAGGGGAAAGGGAGTATTGTTCGTAAACCGCCGCAGAATATTGGTATTTTATCAATTTCCGGTACGGCATCGGCAGTGGGAGTTCGTTACTTAAAAACTGATATTTTACAAAAACCAATAATAAAAAAATGGCCTGAATTGTTTCCTTTCGAGCTTTCGGAACTTGAAAAAGAGTCGGGTTGTATATATATAAAAAGGTGACGTTTTGTTGATGACGAGCCTGTTTTTTACGATATAAACCATTTGCCAAATATTCACTTGCCTCGTATTACCAGTCGCTCGTTCGAAAATAAATCACTATTTGAAATACTTCGTAAAAATTACCAAATTGAAATTTTGGGTGGTGAGCAAAAACTAAAAGCTGTACGACCTGACAAGCATATTAAACAACTTTTAAAGTTGAAAGTCGGGCAGCCGGTTTTACATATCGAACGTAAACTAACTACCAACCGCGAAAATTTCAATATCTATTCTACTATCTATTTTAACTCGGAGAAGCACTCTATTTTTGGAAGTTTTTAGTTTTCATTTTGAAAAATACTATCAGTCTCGGTTTTTTATTTACTTTTAATATATTAAAACGGGGTATCCGATCATTGCCCGTGATTAATTTGTTTAAAATTTATTTTTAAATAGCAGCAGAGCTGCGAAGATAAAAAGCATAGACAAACTATAAGGTGCAGCGCACCGTAACAAAGAGGCAAGATATGTTGCGGTGCGCTGCACCAAGGGATGCTTAACGGGTGTTGACCGGATAGCCCATTTATATTAATAATTGTCACACAGAATAGTAATAGGCAATGAGTTTAGATTTAAAAGAGAATAGACCAATAAATAATAGAGGCGACAGTGCAACTTTTATTAACGAAAAGTATGGCGAGCACGAACGTAATAATTTCGATATCTGGCAGGCAAAATCTGATGTGCCAACACCTTTGGTAATTTATATTCACGGCGGAGGTTTTGTTGGTGGCGATAAATCGAAGTATTACGACTCGAAAGATTTAGTGCGGTTTTTAGATGCCGGTGTTTCGGTGGCAGTAATTAATTACCGGTTTATGAACGAAACTCCTTATGGGATTATGGCGAGTATGAACGATTCAAAACGCTGTCTTCAGTATATTCGTTATAATTCAAAAAAATATAATATTGATAAAAATAGAATTGCGTGCTCGGGAGGTTCTGCCGGTGCAGGAACTTCGTTGTGGCTGGCTTTTAACAATAATATGGCTGAGCCGGAAAATGATGATCACGTTTTACGCGAATCTACACGATTAACTTGTGCAGGTGCTTTTGCGACGCAATCAACTTACGATATTTGCAGGTGGAGTGAATTATTGGGGTTTCCAAAAAAACAAACAGAAAGGGAGAAGTTTGAAATTGCCCGTGCATTTGGGTTTAAATCGGCTGAAAATATTGATCTTATCAAGGAGACTAAAATAAGGGTAGAACTGGATTTTTTGAATCAGATGAATAAAAACTCATCACCATTTTTTGTTTTTAATAAACAACCCGGAGGATTTCCGTTAAGTGAAGACCAGCTAAATCATCATCCGTTACATGCAAAAGCTTTAAAAGAGAAAGCAGAGGAAGTTGGAGTTGAAGCTGTTATTTATGCTCCTGAAATTGGTATTGTTGATGATTCAGGAATTAATTTTGTTGAGTTCTTTTTGAAGCAATCTGCACCTATCTGAAAAGTTATCAGATGAATCATTTAGCAAAAAGCACAGGAGATTCAACCCCGGCAATCAGTTGGGTGCAAATTCATCAGATGACTAAAAGTCCATTTATTTATTTTTCGGAGAGGATTAAATTGTTTAATATTTAAACTCGCCTTTTAACCATTTATCAAAGGTGCTTTTATGACGTGGAGTGGTGTGTGCCTGATAGATACTGGCATTCAATTCGAACCCAACCAACAGAATTAACGACATAATATACATCAGTAAAAGAATAATTAACAGAGTACCAATTGAACCGTATAGTTTATTATACTGTCCGAAATTATTGATGTAATAAGTAAATGCGATTAAAGTTATAATACTTAAAATAGTTGCGAGAGTACCACCGGCAGAGATAAATCTCCATTGTGTTTTTTTCGCCGGAGCCATATAATACAAAAATGCATAAGCAAATAAAAACATTGCAACTGTAATTATCCACTTCACAACAACAAGCAAATGCAATATAAACTTGTCGCGTATAAAATCGAACGTATCGAGGTAATTAATAAATACCTGCCCACCTGTTAAAAGAGCAATTGCAACAGTAAGTAAAATCAATAAAATAAACAATAACAGAATTGCCGTCAGTCTCTGACTTACCCAAGTTCGGCGATAGATACTATGAATTGTAGCATCAAAAGCGCTCATCATCGATGCCAGCCCATTGGTTGCAAAAATAAGCGCAAGAAAAAAACCAAGCGATAAAAGTCCGCTTCGGGGTTGAGTAATAATATCTGTTACAGTTTCGTCGATTGTGTTATATGTACTTTCCGGTACAATTTGTTCGATTATTAGTAATAACTCTTGCTGAAAATTATCGATAGGAATGTATGGTATTAAAGTAAAAATAAAGATTAAGCTCGGGAAAAAAGCAATGAAAAACGAAAAAGCGATTGCCGATGCACGTGTTGTAATTGCACCATCAACAATACTTCTCCAAAAAAACATTGCCACATCGTAAAGCGGGACTCCATCGAAAAAAGGGAGAGACATTTTTTCTGCGCGTTTCGCAATTTTCTCCCCTATTTTTTTAAATCTATTGTAACTAATTTGCCCCTCGCTCATTGGTTATTTTTTTTCAATCCGTAGTTGATGAATATAATCTTTACCGTTATTACTTTTCAATAAAAAATATATTCTGAAACTACCATTGTTTGTTTTCAGGTTGCCAATTACATATTTCGAGTCCTCTTTCCCGCCTTGATGAATTACACTAAAACTTTCGGGAGTAAAATTGCTAAAGAAATTACTCACAATCTGCTTTGCCTGCGATTTACTATAAACATTATCGTTGTCTAAAACAACAAGTTCAACATTGTCGTTAAAGTAATCCGATAGTACTTTTGCGTTACCTGTTTGCAGGCTTAAAATAATTTCGTCGGGTATTTGAGCACTCGAATTTAGCGAAGCACACAAAAATATGGGAACAAAAATTAGAAAAAATGATATTTTTTTTACTACTGACATATTCATTATTTTTAAGGCGATGTTTAAAACAATTCAAAAACTGTGCAAAAACACTTTTATACCTTCAATTTTAGTGTAAATTTATAAAATTATAATTCATAAGTAGAATGAAGATTACTTTATTGGTGATTGGGAAAACAGATGCTACCTATTTAAAAGAGGGATTAAACGAATATTTGAAGCGGTTAAAGCACTATGTGAACTTTGAAATTGAGGTAATTCCCGACATTAAGAAAGCTAAAAATATGGGAGTTGAAAATCAGAAAAAGCGCGAAGGAGAACTGATATTATCGAAAAAAAAGAGCGGAAAAGAGATTCATCTTTTTGATGAAAAAGGCAAAACATTTTCGTCGCGCGAGCTGGCTAAGTTTATAGAAAAAAAGATGTTAAGCGGATTAAAAGAGTTGGTTTTTGTTATTGGTGGTCCGTATGGTTTTTCTGATGAAGTGTATAAAAACGCATCATCAAAAATATCTCTGTCGCGGTTAACATTTTCACATCAAATGGTGCGGCTTTTGTGCACCGAACAAATTTACAGGGCGTTTACAATATTAAAGGGAGAGCCTTATCATCACGATTAAAATATGTTACTAAAATTTAACAAATATAGTTACCTGATTATTGCAATATGTTTTATTGTTGTTGCGGCTGTTATCGAAAATGGGCTTCTAAAAAAACATCCCGAAACTCATCTTGTAGAAAATTTTGAAACAGAATTAATTAATAACGAAAAAGTATTAATAACTCATTTAAACAACATTTTAGAAGTTATTAAATCTACTGATAATGAAAATATTAGTGAAGCAATAAATGAGTCGGGTTTACATTTAAGCGAACCGGGTTTCGGATATTTAGTATTTCAAAATGGCGAATTAGTTTACTGGTCGAACCGCTCGGTTGCGTTTTTTAATACTACTGACGAAATAGAAGATACACACGGTTTGGTACTGCTTCCAAACGGATATTATCTTGCCGATAAAGTTGTGAAAAATGAGTTTGTAATTTTAGGATTACACTTGTTGAAAAGCAACTACAATTTCGAAAATAAATACCTCCGGAATGTATTTTTTGAAGGTTATGACTTGCCTGATGAATTTGAAATTAGCGAGACAAAAACTGACGAGTCGAAAGATTTTCAGGTGAAAAACATCAACGGCGAATTTCTATTTACATTGGTTCCAAACGGACAATTTTTATGTACCAAAGACCAGCTTTATTTCCCGGGAATTATCTATTTTTTAGGATTACTGATTCTGCTATTTTATTTCAGAAAAGAATTTACTGAATCGAAAGCACCCTTCATTTTGAAACTTCTGGCACTTGCCACGGCACTTTTTATTGTTTACTGGCTGCATCTGATTTTTAATATTCCGAGGTTATTTTTCTTTTTACGGGTTTTTAGCCCCGACTATTTTGCAATAAATAATTGGTTGCCATCGTTGGGCGATTTCTTTTTGTTAACACTGTTTTTCCTGTTTTGGGTTTATAACTTTGGTGTAAGTTTAAATATTAAACAACTTCACGAAAACTCAAAACTCCCCCGAAAAATAGTTGCGGTTTTGTTGCTGCTATTTAGTGCAAGCCTTTACCTGCTGGCAAACTATTTTATCGAGCAGCTTATTTTAAATTCAACAATATCGTTTTCGTTAAATAAAATTATCGAAATTACGGTTCAAAGTGCATTTGCCATTTTTTCTGTGGGGCTGATTCTATTTTCAATACTATATTTTACAACCCGTATAACTGAAGAGGCACGCCACGATTTTAGTTTCCTTCAATTATTGGGTGTGATTGTTTCTATTGCACTGTTTTTTGGAGTGGTGCAATTTATTGCCATCGGTAAAATATCAATCTCAGTTCTGATATTGTTTGTTTTTGCTGCAATATTTGGCTGCATATTAAGTAGAAAATATTTACAAAATTTCACTTTAAGTTACCTTATAGTTTTTGTTTCCATTGCTTCTGTTTATTCGCTGGCAGTTTTTTACAGCACAATTAGTGTGAAAGAGAGGGGTGTTCAGAAATTGCTGGCGTTAAATCTGGTAACCGAACGCGACCCGGCAGCCGAAGAATTTTTAACGAACATTCAATATCAATTAAGTAACGACGCGGCAATTTATAGTTTACTGCTACAAGAGGAAGATATTGAAGAGTACATCGAAAAGGTCTATTTCAATGGCTATTTCAGAAAATACCTTATTAAAGTTTACGTTTGCGAAAAAACTGACAGCCTGTTTTACGAACCTGAAGGAAGGAACGTTTCCTGCATGCCATTTATGGATGAGTTAATTAGTTCTCAGGGAGATAGAATACCGGGAACCGATTTCTATTTTATGGATAATATGAATGGACGGATATCGTACACCGGAAAAATCAGTTTCCCATTTTTCCAGAATAGTGGCGGCGTAACCATTTATATCGACTTAGATTCTGATTTGCTTTTTGATGGAATTGGGTTTCCCGAACTTCTAATTGATAAATCGATTGCCCGTTCGGAGAATTATAAAAAGTTTGATTACGCTAAATATTATGGTGGAGAATTAACCGATAAGTTTGGCGATTACGATTACAATTTTCATATAGATACCTATTTAAGTGCTGACGTAAATGCGAAATACGAAAACAGAGAATTTACATACAAAAAATGGCACGGTCGCGAGCATCTTATTTATCACACACGCGAGCATAATTATATAATTGTTTCGCGATCGTTATTTACTCTCACCGAGTATTTAATTTCGTTTCCGTACCTGTTTGTGTTCTACTTTATAAGTGTAATTATTTTGCTTCTTATTGGTAGTCGTACAATTCGCGCCCGCAAGCTAATCTTCGATTTGAAATTTAAAATTCAGGCAGCAATAATTTCCATTGTTTTTATTTCGTTACTGGGTGTTGCTTTGGTAACCATTACGTATAATGTTGAAGACTACCGTTTAAAACACGAAAACGACTTAAACGAAAAAATGAAGTCGATAACCGAGGAGATTGATATGCGGTTGGAAGATAAGGTTGAAATTACCGACTCGCTAAAAAATTGGCTGCACCGCGAACTCTCTAAACTTTCGAATATATTCCGGACAGATATAAATATTTACGGTGCAAACGGCAATTTAATAGCCTCATCGAGAGGCGAGATTTTTGAGGCCGGGTTAATCTCTACGCGAATGAATGCCCGTGCGTACAGCGAAATTTTTCAAAATTTTCAGACAAGTTATTCCGAAACCGAGGAGATCGGACAGTTGTCGTATTTATCAGCATATAAACCAATTATAAATAATTATAGCGATTATCTGGGTTTTATAAATCTACCATATTTCATCAACCAAGACAATTACAGCCAGGAGATTACAACATTTGTAGTGGCATTTATTAATTTATATGTTTTGCTGTTTTTAGTAAGTATTATTGCGGCTGTTTTTATTGCCAATTCAATTACGAGGCCACTGGTTGCTATTCAGGAAAATCTTCAGAAAATAGAGTTGGGAAAACACAACGATCCCATTCATTATAACCGTAACGACGAAATTGGCAGTCTGGTAAAAGAGTACAATAAAAAGGTAGATGAATTGGCAGTGAGTACTGATTTGCTCGCCCGATCGGAACGAGAGTCGGCGTGGCGCGAAATGGCAAAACAAGTAGCGCACGAAATAAAAAACCCTCTCACTCCAATGAAGCTAAGCATTCAGCATTTGCAACGTGCAAAGGGAAAGATGAAGTATATAATAAATATCTGGAACGTGTAACCGGAACTTTGATTGAGCAAATAGATAGTTTGTCGAATATTGCAACGGAGTTCTCAAATTTCGCAAAAATACCAAAGGCACGTAATCAGGTATTTAATTTGGCTGAACATTTACAAAAAGTAATAGATTTATACGAAACCCACAATCGGGCAAATATTGAATTTAGTGCAAACAAACTAAAAAAGATAGAAGTTAATGCCGACCGTGAGCAACTATTTAGGGCGGTGATAAATCTAATCAGGAATGGAATTCAATCTGTCCCCGACGATCAAATGGGAGAGATTAAGATTTGGCTCGAAAAGAAAAAAAATAAGGCAATTATTGCTGTTAAAGACAATGGTTCGGGAATCCCCGTTGAATTACGCGACAAATTATTTAGTCCCAGTTTTACAACTAAAACCAGCGGAATGGGACTTGGATTAGCAATAGTAAAAAATCTGGTCGAAAATTTTGCAGGGCGAATATGGTTCGAAACCGAACTTGGCAAAGGAACAACTTTCTTTCTTGAAATCCCTATTTATAAAAAAGAGGAAGAATTGTAAATTATTTACGTCAATTTTAATTCCTTTACATCTTTCAAAAATATAATTTTAAAAATATGATTCCGCTATCGTTTAAACAAATTTCGGAGAGATTAAAACAACTAAATTTACCGGAAGTTGATCTTGTAATTGGCATTGGTTCAGGAGGAATTCCACCCGCAACTTTTGTGGCTTTTTATCTGAATACCGATTTGCAGGTGATGACACTAAATTACCGTGATGAAGAAAATAATCCACTTTATAAAACACCAAAAGTGCTGCAAAAACCGGAGTGGAATCTTAAAGGGAAACGAATTTTATTGGTTGACGACGTTTCTGTTTCGGGCAAAACAATGAATACTGCTCTGGAACAATTAAAAGGACTCGACGTAAAAACTCTCGCCATGAAAGGCAAAGCTGATTTTGTTCTTTTCCCCGAAATAAAAGATTGTGTAAAGTGGCCTTGGAAAGTGTAGGAGTTGTTAGTTTTGGGTTTGAGCCTTCTCTGAAAAGTAGTTTTTTAAAATCACAGCAAAATTATTGGCAATTATTGTATAATTTGTTCGTTTGGTTCAGTAACTTGCTCGCTCGTTTAGCAAAATTAACTTGTATTAAAACCGTATAATGAATGAGAAACTCGATAAAAAATTACAATACCGAGATGTAAAACCCACTGCAATGCGCGGATTGGTAATGGAAATACTACTTGAGCAAAAAACGGCTATCAGTTTAAAAGAGCTGGAGAGCAAGTTTACTCAGGTCGATAAATCCACCCTTTTCAGAACGTTAAAAACATTCGAGGAAAAGAATGTAATTCACAGTATAGAAGATGGCTCCGGCTCGGTAAAATATGCGGTTTGTCACGACAGTTGCGACTGCAACCCCAGCGATTTGCACGTTCATTTTCGTTGTACTAAATGCGAAAAGACATTTTGCTTGAATGAAATTCCTGTTCCCCAAATTAAATTGCCGGTTGGTTTTACCCTTGAAAATGTAAATATGGTTGTGAAAGGTATTTGTGCAAATTGCAAAAATTAACTTTGCAACCCGGTTGCAAAAACATTTTATTACATTTGCAGCGAAAATTAAAGGATACAATTTCATTAGTACAATTTTTATGATTCGATTGATGAGAAATATGGGAAATCTGTTTTTATTGCTGGCAGGGCTGGTAATATTATTACATTCCACTATTCCTCACCACCACGATTCAGGTACACATCTCAAAACAAAGTCGAGTGAATGCAATTCGCACGAATCTTCTGACAATGGTATTCCTGCTCATTGCCAAGCTTTTAACGACGTGGTTGCCGAAAAAGTCAGTTCACTAAATTTTAGCTTACAGGCAGCAACTTGTATTTTTGTTGCTTTCCCACATTTTAAAATAATTCTAACAGAAAACAGGGCAGTAAATGCTGCTTTTATTTCATATAATATTGTCCCTCCCAAACAATATTTTTCAACAAAACTCTCGTTCAGAGGTCCCCCTCTGTTTATCTGATTTCTTTAGCTCTTCTACCAATTGTATTTTACAACTCGCATTGAATTGTAAAACGTACTATGATTCCCCTGTGTAGAAATAATGGGGTTTAGACGTCTTTGGTATTACCAATAATGTAATGTTACAGGTTACAGGTTTCAAGTTACAGGTTCAAAAAAACCGAAACTCTGAACTCTAAACTTAAGGAAGAGTGGGTTAGAATGTGCGAGAAGGGGTTTTGCCTTTTGGCGTACGACAAACCACCTTATTAAAGGGCGGTGATTGATTTTTCTTCTTCCGGTTAATGTACCGGAAAATTTACACTAAATTCTTTTTTTTGATGAACAAAAGAAAAATAACAAAAAAGGAGGTACAGGAAAAACTTCATGCTGAAAATCGTAAATTCAATCGGATAATACAGATGAGTTTCAGTCTGCTACTGCTACTAATTGTTTCAGTTTTAGTTTTCTATACGTATTGGACCGACTCGAAATACACTTTTAGGAAAATTGCTTTATACGGTAAAATAATACCCGATAGTTTGATTTGTATGGACGGGGATATCTTATTGCACCATGAAAGCACTGAGGTAATCCTCAAGGATAAGTCTTACTTTTTTTGTAGCGATGAATGCTCGGGTCATCTCACAAAACATTTTAAAGAGCTTGCACTTTCTGTCGATGCCTATTCGGGCGATACAATTTGGAAAGCCGACGCGCTAATTGGGCTAAAAAAAAGAGGAAGCCCCGAAGTAGTCTATTTTAGGAGTTATTCAAATTTCGAAAAATACTATCAAAAAGGGGGTAAAAATAACAGAATTTCAAACAGATAAAATCAACAATAAATGATTAACAGTATTATATCTTTTTCAATAAAAAACAAGGCACTGATTTGGCTTATGACAATAGGCTTGATTATTGGCGGAATATATTCCATGACCAAAGTGCCACTCGATGCACTACCCGATATTACAAACAATCAGGTATTAGTAATTACAACCGCACCCAATTTGGGTACCGAAGACATTGAGCAATTTGTAACTTATCAGGTAGAACTTGCCGTTGCAAATCTCCCCGATGTTACCGAAATAAGAAGTGTTTCGCGGTTTGGTCTTTCGGTAGTAACCATTGTTTTCAAAGAGAGTGCGGGAACATATCTCCCCCGGCAGTTGGTAAGCGAAGCCTTGGTAGAGATAAAAGAAAAAATCCCGAAAGGATTTGGCGAACCATTTATGGCTCCAATCAGTACAGGTTTGGGCGAGATTTACCAATATACTCTCGAAGTTCAGCCCGGTTACGACACGGTGTACAACGACATGGAACTTCGCACCATGCAAGACTGGATTGTAAAACGCCAAATGGCGATGCTTCCCGGTGTTGTTGAGGTTAATACTTTTGGTGGCAGAGGCAAGCAGTACGAAGTTGCTGTAAATCCCGACAGGCTCAGGAGTATGGGACTTACCATAACTAATGTTTTTGATGCTCTCGAAGAGAATAATCAGAATACGGGAGGTGCTTACATCGAGAAAAATTATCAGGCTAATTTTATTCGTGGCGAAGGTTTAATGCGTTCTATCGATGATATTAAAAACACCCATGTTGCCAATATCGACGGTCAGCCGGTTTTTATAAGAGATGTTGCTGAAGTTAAATTTGGGAGTTTTGTACAATATGGCGCATTTACAAAAAACGGGAAGGGCGATGCTGTTGGTGGAATAGTGATGATGTTAAAAGGCGAAAATTCCAACGACGTAATAAAACTGGTTAAAGAGCGAATGGCTTTAATCGAAAAATCGTTACCCGAAGGTGTAAAAATAAAACCGTTTCTCGACCGTAGCAAACTCATAAAAAGCACCACATCAACAGTTGCCGAAAACCTTTCGTTGGGAGCTTTAATTGTAATTTTCATTTTAGTTATTTTTCTTGGAAATCTGAGAGGTGGCTTAATTGTGGCTTCAACAATTCCTTTGGCACTGCTCTTTGCTTTTATTATGATGAGATTTTTTGGCGTTTGGGCAAATCTAATGAGCCTGGGTGCAATCGACTTTGGAATATTAGTTGATGGGGCAGTAATTATAGTTGAGAGTATGATTTTTTACCTACACAGTAAAAATCTTATTGGCACAAAACTCAATACCCAAAAACGAAACGAACTGGCTTACACTGCATCGAGTAAAATGATGAATTCTGCCTTTTTTGGGCAGGTAATTATACTTATAGTATTTATTCCTGTTTTGGCTCTGCAAGGCGTTGAAGGAAAAATGTTTATACCAATGGCAATGACATTTGGTTTTGCGGTTTTAGGTGTGTTAATACTTTGTCTCACCTATATTCCAATGATGGTTTCCACATTTCTTCAACCACCAAAAACTGCTAAAAAAAGTTGGGGCGACAAGGTAATCGTTGCATTGGAAAGAGTTTACGAACCTGTAATAATCTGGTCGATAAAAAGAGGACGGATTGTTATTGCAATTGCTTTGATACTATTACTATCAGGCGGTTTTATATTTTCCCGTATGGGAGCCGAATTCATTCCACAACTTGACGAAGGCGATTTTGCGTTTCAGGCATTTTTAAAACCTGGAACCTCATTGACGGAAGTGAAAAATGCCTCAACTCGCCTGGAACAAATAGTAATTGAGAACTTTCCTGATGAAATAGAAAGTATTCAAAGTAGAATTGGAGTTGCCGATTTGCCAACAGACCCAATGCCAATTGATATTGCCGATATTTTTGTGATATTAACCCCGCAAGACCAATGGACAAAAGCTGAATCGAAAGAAGATTTGATAAATCAGGTGAGAGCAAAAGTTGCTGTTTTACCCGGTATCAATTTCGAATTTACGCAGCCTATCGAGATGCGTTTTAATGAACTTTTAACAGGTATCCGCGAAGATGTGGCGGTTAAACTCTATGGCGACGATTTAGATATTCTGGCAAATAAAGCTGAAGAAATTGCCGGATTGATAGTAGGTATTGATGGTATTGCAGGTGTAAAAGCCGAAGCCACACGCGGATTACCACAAATAACGGTTCATTATAACCGAAATAAATTAGGCCGGTATGGTTTAAATATAAAAGAACTTAATACCATAATCGAAACTGCTTTTAGTGGTGGTGTTGCAGGAGTTATTTACGAAGGTGAAAAAATGTTCGACCTTGTTGTAAGGTTAGACGAGCAGCACCGTACAAGTATCGACGACATACGCAACTTATTTGTTTACCTGCCCGATGGTAGTCAAATACCATTAAAAGAAGTTGCCAATATAAGCTACCAGCCGGGTCCTATGCAAATTAGCCGCGACAATACCAACCGCCGTACTTATGTGGGTATTAATGTTGAAGGCAGAGACGTAAAATCGCTCGTAAATGAAATACAGGCAACTTTAGATAAAAAACTGGAGTTACCAACAGGCTACTACATCAGATATGGCGGTGCTTTCGAAAATCTTGAAAGGGCATCGAAACGATTGTCGCTGGTGGTGCCACTTGCCCTGGCTTTGATTTTTATGCTGGTATTTTTTGCAGTAAAATCGTTTAAGCAAACACTAATGATTTATGTTGCCGTACCTTTCGCCGCTGTTGGTGGAGTGTTCTCTTTATATTTGCGTGACATGCCGTTTAGTATTTCGGCAGGAGTTGGATTTATAGTTTTATTTGGTGTTGCAGTGTTAAATGGATTGGTTCTCATTTCCGGATTTAATGAGATGAAAGCTGAAGGCAAACTACACATTGACGATATTATTAAAAAAGGGTCAATCAGGCGAATACGACCTATATTATTAACAGCATCAACCGATATTTTAGGATTCCTGCCAATGGCCGTTTCTGCTTCGGCCGGTGCAGAGGTTCAACGTCCGCTGGCAACTGTGGTAATTGGCGGTATGTTAACTTCCACTCTGCTCACATTAGTGGTTCTGCCAATATTGTACCGATGGGTTGAATTGGGTAAAAAGAGAATTAAAACACCAAAATTAACCACTGCCGTTTTATCTGTTTTGTTAATTGTTGGAGGTGTTGCAATCTCAGGAAAAAGTAACGCTCAGGAAAATTTGATAACGTTGCAACAAGCCATCGATAGTGCAAAACAAAATTACCCTTCAATTAAAGCAGCAGAATTCGAAATTGAAAAACAAAAAGCATTAAAAGGTGTTGCTTACGATTTTGGAACTACCTCGGTTTATACGGGTACAGAAGAAGTTGGCAACGGACTGAAAGGCATTCAAAACAAAATAGGTTTTGTGCAGGAAGATATTGATTTGTTTGGGATACCTGCAAAAAACAACCTTACAAATGCCCGTACCGAAAAAGCAATATCGGGGCAGCGTTTAACGGAATATTCGCTGGTGCGCGATGTAAGTGTTGCTTTTTACAGAGCAACTTATGCAAAGCAAATGTGGCAGCTTTTTCAGCAACTCGATAGTGTTTATGCGAATTTCCAGAAAGCAGCAGAAATAAGACTAAAAACACAGGCAACATCTAAAATCGAATATTTGTCTGCATCAACTCAGTACAAAGAGTTGGAGGTAAATATTAAGATGGCTAAAAGCAACTATTTTGCTGCATTACAAACACTTAATCAATACCTGTTATCGCCGGTCGAATTCGATATCGATGCCAATGTTCCTGAACAGAGTCTTTTTTCAACGATATCGGTAAACGATTCGTTTTCGGAGAGTCCTGTGCTGGATTATTATTCAAGCCAGACCATTGTTGCTGAATCATCGTGGAAAGCACAGCGTGCAAATTTTTGGCCTAAAATAGATGTTGGATATGCGGTGCAGGCTGTTGATGGTGTATCGGGTTTTAATAGCTGGCAAGCAGGAATAAAAATCCCGTTGTTATTCTTTCCTCAATCGGGCAGGGCAAAATCATCGAAATTTGAATATGCAATTGCCGAACAGAAGTATAAACAAAAAAAGCTGGAGATAAATGCGGAATTCAACCAGTTGTTTAGCCGATACCTTATTTTAAAAGAGGTAATAGACTATTACCGGAAAGAGGCTTTGCCACTTGCCACCGAACAAATTCAGGCATCGAATATTGCTTATAAACTCGGCAGCATCGACTATGTTCAGTTTATACAAAACATGGATGTTGCCATTAAAGTAAACCAAAAATTTCTTATTCAGCAGGCCACATATCTCGAACTGTCGGCTCAATTAAAATACTTAACAGGTAAATAATCAAAAAATCATATTAAAATGAAATCAAAAATATTTTTAGCACTTATCATGGTAGCAACATTGTTATCGTGTAATTCAGAGAAAAAAGATAGTAACGAAGGGGAGGGACATGAAGAGCACGGCCCGGAAGGAGTTGTGGTATTAAATAAAAATCAACGCGATGCGCTTAAATTAAAACTGGGTGTTTTCCAAATGCGGAATTTAACTACAGCGGTTAAATCAAACGGACAATTAGAAGTGCCACCATCGAGCAGCGCCGAAGTTACGGCGATTATTGGCGGTAATGTAAAATCGATTAATGTATTTCATGGCGATAAAGTTAGTAAAGGCCAGTTGCTCGCTATACTCGAACATCCCGATTACATAACTTTACAGGAAGATTTTGCTGAAATTTCGAGCCAGCAAGAGTTTATAGAAAAAGAGTATGAACGCCAAAAGGAGTTGTACGAAAATAACGTGGGTGCCGGAAGAGATTTTCAACAAATAAAATCGGAACGTAATACAATCAGAGCCAAATACGAAGGATTAAAATCGCGGTTGCTGTTGTTAAATTTATCGCCCGATAAGGTTGAAAATGGGGAGATTTCAAACTCAATTGCCATTAAATCTCCCATCGGTGGTTTTATTAATGAGGTAAATATTAAAGTTGGAACTTACGTCGATTCCAAAGATATTCTCTTTGGAATTACTGACAACAGTGCAATTCATGCCGATTTTATGGTTTACGAGCAAGATGTTCACCTTATTAAAGAGGGTCAAAAAATTCATTTTAACGTATCAAATATTCCTGAGAAAGAGTTAACAGCAACAATATTTGCCATAGGAAAAGAGTTTGAGAAAAACTCAAGGGCTGTGCATATTCACGCAAAAATAAATGAAAAAATCTCCGGTTTAATTGCAGGAATGTATATCTCGGGGCATATTCATACCGACGAAAACTATACCCGCGCATTACCCAACGGTGCTCTGGTTAAAGAGGGGACAAAATCTTTTATTTTTATTGTTGACAATGAGGTAGTTGAGGAGCACAATCACGGAGAAGAAGCCGTACATGACCACGGTGCTGAAGAAAACCATCATGAAGAAGAAGCCGGTCATAATCATGATGCTGGAGAAAACCATAAAGAAAATGCCGGACATGATAATGATGAAGGGCACAATGACAACACAGATATGGGATTTCGTATGGTAGAAGTAATTACCGGTAGTATTGACGATGGTTATACCGAGATTAAGCTGATAAATCCATTACCTGAGAGTACGCAAATAGTGATGAATGCAGCCTATTACTTATTGGCTGATATGAAGAAAGAAGAGACCGAGCACGAACATTAAAAACAGTAATATGGAATGACATTAAATCCTGAAGACGGGATAATATATATCAGATATTAATCAGGCAATTCGTGTAAAAACGGGTTCTGATGTCAAAGAATATAATTCTTAAAATAGATGGCAGATTAGACAACTTGCCGTTTAAAACAACTTCAATAAACAGAGTATAATTTAAAAGTAAAATAAAATGAAAAAAGTAAAATTAATTTCAATTCTGATAATCTTAATTTCAATTCAAACATTATCAGCGCAAAAGAGTGTAGAATATTACTTTGGCAAAACCGTTAAAGGTTCGTTCGAAGAGGTTACTCAAAAAACAAAAGACGAGTTAAAAAAACAGGGTTTCGGTGTAATTACCGAAATTGATATGGATGCAAAACTCAAAGAGAAGTTAGACAATGTAGATTTGCGCCCTTATAAAATATTGGGCGTTTGCAGTCCGAAATATGCGTACGAAACCATACAGGTTGAAGAGAATATTGGGCTTTTTCTACCTTGCAAAGTGTTGGTAAAAGACAAAGGAGATGGCAACATTGAAATTGTAATGGTAAACCCAACAGTGTTGATGAAAATGCTCGGTAACAGCGAACTCGATAAAGTTGCACAAAAGGTTACTGACAAATTTATTCTTGCTCTTGAAAATATTTAGTTTTCAAAATGTATAAAACCGGTTTTATAGTATCGAAAATGGATTGTCCTTCAGAGGAAAACCTTATCAGGTTAAAGCTCGACGGGCTTTCCATTATTAAAAAACTTGATTTCGATATCGAAAATCGTAAACTTACAGTTTTTCATACCGATAAAAACCGGGAGATTGAAAAGCGACTGAAAGAGTTAAATTTAGGTGCAGAATATCAGTCAACAGAAATTGTTGAACAGAAAGATTTTAAGGATAACAGTTCTGTGCAATCGAAGCTACTTTGGACAGTATTGATTATCAATTATGCATTTTTTATTATTGAAATCACCACCGGTATTATTTCAAAATCAATGGGACTGGTTGCTGATTCGTTGGACATGCTTGCCGATTCGTTGGTTTACGGGCTTAGTCTTTGGGCAGTTGGTTCAACCGTATTTCGGAAGAAAAAAGTGGCAAGATTAAGCGGCTATTTTCAACTTGCTCTGGCATTTATTGGACTTATTGAAGTAGTACGCAGGTTTATCAGTTTTCAGGAAGTACCTGATTTCAGGACAATGATAATTGTATCGGTGCTGGCATTAATCGCAAACTCGGTTTGTCTTTATTTAATGCTTCAATCGAAAAGCAACGAGGCGCACATGAAAGCCAGTATGATATTTACATCGAACGATGTAATTATAAACTCGGGAGTTATTGTTGCAGGGATACTTGTTTGGCTAACCCAATCGAAATACCCCGATTTAATTGTTGGAACAGTTGTATTTTTAATTGTCGTAAGAGGTGCTTTCAGAATATTAAAATTGGGAAAATAAATTATAATTATTATGGCTCATTCGCATGAACATACAAACCTAAACACCTATGGAAAAGCATTTTCTATTGGTATCGGGTTAAATATTCTCTTTGTTGCAGTTGAAATTTTTTATGGACTGATGGCAAATTCTTCGGCACTTTTAGCAGATGCCGGACATAATGCAAGCGATGTATTGAGTTTAATATTTGCATGGATGGCAATTTGGCTGGCAACAAAAAAGCCAAAAGGGAAATATACTTACGGTCTGCGTAAAACAACAATTCTCGTTTCAATTTTGAATGCACTTTTACTTTTTGGAGCAGTTGCCGCAATTGCATGGAATGCCATCGGGAAATTCAAAAACCCCGAACCGGTTGCAGGTACTCAGGTAATGATTGTTGCCGGAATAGGTGTAATAATAAATACTATCACAGCCTTACTTTTTATGAAAGGGCAAAAACACGACCTGAATATTAAAGGGGCGTTCCTGCATATGGCTGCCGACGCGGGAGTTTCGCTGGGCGTTGTTATTGCCGGATTATTAATTAACATTACCGAAATTCAATGGATTGACCCGGCAATGAGCCTTTTAATAATCCTTGTAATTCTGTGGGGAACATGGCGGTTATTTACCGATTCAATAGATTTAGCATTAGATGCAGTACCCAAAAATATAAAACTTGAAAATGTGCGAACATTTCTTTTATCGCAGAATGGAGTTGAAGATATTCATGATTTACACATTTGGGCAATGAGTACTACTCAGGTTGCTTTAACTGCCCATTTGGTAATGCAGCAAAGTTACGAAAATCAGTTTATGCCAAATCTACAGGAAAAATTGAAACATAATTTTGGCATCGACCACACTACTCTTCAGATCGAGGATATAGGGAATGGAGAAAAATGTAAAACCATTTGCTGAAAATTTTTATTTTATGATAATTGAATACAAATCAATAATAATTTAGTTTGATTGTAGTTTTTACTATCCTGCCTTATTCACAAATTATTTTGGGTAAAATGTCGGATATGGAATAAAAAAATCAGGAAGTGAAGTTCATAAAAAACAAACTACCCGATTCTATTTTTCATACTTTGTGTCTCAGTATTATTTGACATCTTCATCGAATAAAAAATAATTCTTGTTAAAATAGTACAAGCAACTGCAAAAATCATTCAAAAAAAACTGCAAACTTTTTATAATATTTGTGGTAAATAAAACTGATATGAAACGAGCATTTGAGGTGATAAATCCCGACTTCGAAAAAAGCCCCTATTCGGGGATGACTAAACAGCACTACATTGAAATGGCAAAATACCTGTTAGAGGGGGCATTTACGCACATAAATTCAATTGACGATCCGTTAACTTTTCCCACCGTTTCCGGGAAAACCTATCCGCAACCTGATGCACCCGACTGGCGATATCGCTCGTTGGAATTTGAAGCACTGGAGAGGACATTTACTTTGGCAGGACCGTTGATTCATATCGATGCGAAAACTGAAATAAACGGGATTAATTTACGCGATTATTATAGCTTGCATTTATACAATGCACTCACTCCGGGGCATGTAAATTCATTGCCGCTGCCCGAAGATTTGCCCGATTCAACCTACCAGTTTACCTGCGAATTTGGCGGGCTATTTAAAACGCTGTTATTGATGCCCGAAACACTTTGGTCTCACTATTCCGAGAAACAAAAAAATGAGATGGTCATATCAATATCAAAATGGGCACATCACAGAACTACGCAGAATAACTGGCGCATTTTCAATATTATCACCCTCTCGTTCCTAAAAAAATATGGCTACGAAATTGACGACGAGTTATTGAAAAATCATTTGTTGTGGGTAGCATCGTACCATTCGGGAAACGGTTGGTATCTCGAGCAAACGTACAACTACTATTCAATTAGTCTTTTTATTGTTTATACAACCATTTGGAACCGCACTTTTGGCGATGAATATTATCCTGAAATTGCTGCGGTTATTGAGAAATCGGCGCAGAAATTAATGGAGTCGATTACCGGATTTTTTGCCCGCGACGGCTATATTAATATGTGGTCGAGGAGTATTTGTTACCGCACCTGGGTTTCCGGTGCCTTTCCGGTTGCTTTTATGTTGAATGACAAAACATTGCTCGACCCGGGTTTGGCACGCCGACTCTGTTCGGGTTCGTTGTTGCAATTTGTTACCCGCGAAGAGTTTTTTTACAATGAAATTCCTAGCCTGGGTTTCTACGGCCAAAAAGAATATATGGTTCAGAATTATAGTTGTGCTGCCAGTCCGTTTCTAATGTTTTTGCCTTTTATTTGTCTCGCACTTCCCGATGATTCACCCTTTTGGACATCCACTGAAAATGAAGGTTTTTGGGAAGGATTGGGCAACAAATCCAGAAAACTTGTGCTCGATAATCCCGGGTTGGTATTGGCTAATCACGGTAAAACGGGCACATCAGAAATAATACCGGGCAAAGTATATTATGATGATCCAAACTATTCGAAACTAATTTACAATACACACTTTCCGTGGGAAGATCAAAACCCGGCGGGGGGAACATCGATGGAATATAGTTTTCGGAGTTTAGACCCGCGCGATGTAAGGGGAGAAGATATAAATTTCTATCTCACCGGTATTACACTTAGTAATAGCTCGGATAAAAACAGAGCCTACTCAACATCGCAAAACATGGTTTACAACGGTGTAAAAGATGATGTAATATACAGGCAGGCAATTATGCGAAAACCGCCCAATAACGGAGTGGGTTATATTATTGACCTCGCAGATATTATTATTCCCGGGGGAGTAATTCGGGTAGATCGCTCGCGGCTGGCTTTCGAACACGAACTAACATTTGGGCATTTTGGATTGCCCCATTTAAATGGCGAAAAAGCAAAAATAAATTATTCCGAGGATGGAAATAAAAAAGTTATGACTGCTTCGATTGAGGGCAGACAAATTGCACTGATTAGTTATAATGGCTGGGATAAGCTGGATAGTTTAGTTCACAATAATCGTAATGCGGAGGCTGATGAGAGTACCGTAATTTACGCCTATAAAAAGCGAATGGCAAGAAATCCGGCAATGGAACTGATGATTACGGTAATGCTTCATAAAATGGATAATGAGGAGTGGACAGAGGAAGAGTTATCGCCAGTTAAGAGTATTAAAATTATGGATGTAACACCTGTTTCATCATCGTTGGGTGCTGATATTATCTTGTCGGATAATAAAAAATATAAAGTTTATTTTGAAGAGATTGACGGAAACCGAAGAACATAAATATTAAGTACTACAAACTAAAGAAATAGGATATTTTAAAAATCAGTGTGCGATTTTTTAATAACATATAACTTGAGTTTACTGCATCTGTTGTATCGAAACGGCTTTCGTTATAGGCTAAATAAATAAAACTTCCGGGGCGATATTCCCAGCTAAGTAAAAGACTAAGCAGGTATTCGTTATAAACTTCTTCCTGATTGTAAAAAGTTGTCCCAAAAATTCCCTGAGCATGTAAACGAATATAAAAGTCTTTAGTAAACATCCACGTTGAATTAGACGATATTTTAAAGTACTGCCCATCTTTTTTACTCTCAGGATTGTATGTTTTTGTAAAACCTCCTTGTAGTTTGGTCAGAAGATTATAACTCAAACGACCTTGTCCATCCAATGCAATACTTCTTTGAGTTCCAACATATTTTTGTTTAAAATTGTAATATGTTCCAGCTGATGCATTGAATATTCCGGCAAATTGTGCACCCTTCCCAAGTGGTCTGGTTAAATAGTTTATTCCTAAAAAGTTCCCGCTATAACTTCCTGTTAATTCAGTGGCAGTAAAATATTTATACTCTGCTGAAAACAGCATCTCATTCATCATCTCAATCTTTAAGTCTCCTCCTGTTTTAAAGTTATTTGCTTCAATTTGCGCACCTTCTGTTTCTCGCTCACCAATATCGTTTTGAGTAATATTACCAAACATTTTATCAGGAATAAGGTTGGGCGAAATATCCAGCCACCGGTTAATGTACCGAGATGTAAATAAATCTTTACTATATTCAAACTCCAGATTTGTTGTTACCCGACGAATGTTATTCTTATTAATCCGAGGACTATATCTAAGAATACCAATTCCTTTATTCCAGCCACGATCAGGTTCTTTTTGAATATATCCAATTCTGTTAATTTCAAAAGCTGGTTCAACTCGCTCCATATTAAATTTCATTCCCCATAAATCGCCGGTGCGGATGTATGATAAAATATATGACATATTTTCATCGTAATCCATTTCGGTTTGCCCGGTGGCAATCTGAAAATTAATTATATCATTATCATTAAGCAAAAAATTACCATCCACACCAAGAACTCTGTTGTAATATTTGGCTTGTTCTTTTGTTGCGGCTAACAGCCCAATACTACTGGACCCTAAAATATCTTTTTTAACTCTCACGATCCCATAAGTGGCCTTCTCTACATTTTGCTCGGTACTTGAAAAAATAGATTCTCCGGTGAGGGTTCCTATAACACCAAACTCGAAACCATGATTTAGTTTGCCTGTTACTTTTGCCCCTCCAAGAATATCACTCTTAGCTCCTATTCTCCTGCTATAAAACAACTCCAGGGGTGTATTGAAAACATTAATACGTTCAGTAAAAAAAGGGCGAAGTTCTTTGAAACGGGTAGGAAACCGGCTCAGATTAATTTCAAATACATCTGCATCGACCTGTGCAAAATCGGGATTAAAAGTAAAATCAGCAGTAATATTTGGCGATGGACTATAACGAATATCTCCTCCAAGATTAAAACTTCGGTAAGGATTAATATTCATAGTTTTTGTTGAGCTCACTGTTCCATAAGGTCTAATCTCGAAGGTTCTGCCGGAACTTATATTATTAATATTTGTAATTTTTCCTAACTGAGACATTCGGGTTGTATTATCCCATTCCGGCAAATGAGGTTTCCATTGCCCGCGTGCAGTTTCTCTCGAAATGGATCTCATGATATTAAATCCCCAAACTTGCTGTTCTTTACTTGAATATCTTAAATTGAAAAAGGGAATTTTAACTTCGGCATACCAGCCTTTTTTGTCAACCGAACCTTCAGAATACCATATCCCGTTCCAGTTATTATCACGTTTTACGTCATCATAACGAAGCTCGTCAACCTGTACTCCTGTTGGAGAAATTCCGAATTTATATCCCGTTCGTTTATCATTATAACTATCGATAAATAGCATTATGTTATCAGGTCCGTAAGTTCCCCGAGGCGAAAGTCGTTGAATAATTTTATCCGGTTCAGAGTCCCAGCACCAAACTCCGATATAGAGATTTTCATTGTCATACAAAATTGCGAATTCGGTTTTTTCGCTCATGGGAATTAAGGGGTAAGGTTCTTTTTCTAATAATTTACCTCTGCGCTCGGCATTTTGCCACGCTGATTCATTTAACACGCCATCGATGTTTATCTTATCTTTGGTCGTTAAATGGTAAGCTCTAATACTAAAGTTTGCGTTGGTTGTATCATATACTATCGTTCTGACAGAATCAAAATAGGCAGATGAAAATTTACTAAACTCCACTTCCCTTTGACTATAAACATAGTTGCCGGGGAAAAATGAAATTCCAGCAAAAAATAAAATAAATATTTTGACAATTTTTAGGATGTTGAAATTAGTTAGGTTTAGTAAAATGTATATCTTAATCTTTAATATTTTGGAAAGATGCGACCCAAATTTAAAAATATTATTTCATCAAAAATATAAATTGTAATCTCAAATAGATAATTTAACTTCTACTTTTAGTATTTATTTTTCAATTTTTTCAATTAAAAAGTTCAGATTTAAAATTACCCCATTATCGCACCAATAATAGTAGCACTCATTAACGATGCGAGTGTGCCGGCAATTAGAGCTTTTACGCCCAGCTTAGACAGTAAAACACGGCGTTTTGGCGCCAGCGCGCCAATTCCTCCAATCTGAATTCCGATGGATGAAATATTGGCAAAACCACACAAAATATAGGTTGCCATAATTATCGATTTGGGATCGGTAAACGCGCCACTGGCTTTTAAATCGGCCAGACTAATATATCCGATAAACTCGGTCAGTATTAGTTTTTCACCCAGCAATCTTCCAACTGTAACCATGTCGGCAGGAGCAACGCCAATTAACCACATTAATGGAGCAAAAGTGTAACCCAAAATAAATTGCAGCGAAAGTCCGTCGTATCTGCCATCTGTTCCTGTGGCTATAATTTCGTTTAAAGTTGTCCACTGCCCAATTTTGCCAATAATAAAATTAAACATGGCAATAAAAGCGATAAACGCCAGTAACATTGCCGCCACGTTTACTGCCAGCTTTACACCCTGACTGGTTCCGTTTGCAATTGCATCTAAAGTGTTATTCCCAATTTTTTCGCGCGTAACTTCAATCTCTTTATCAATTTCATCGGTGGGAGGAATTAGCATTTTAGAAAAGATAATTGCTGCCGGAGCTGCCATAATTGAGGCCGCCAAAAGGTGTTTTGCAAATTCCAGTCTGAGTACTGGATCGTTACCTCCAAGTAGTGCAATGTATGCAGCCAGCACCCCGCCCGCAAGAGTTGCCATACCTCCGGTCATCACAAGTAGCATTTCCGATTTACTCATTTTGTCGAGGTAAGCTTTTATTAACAGCGGCGACTCTGTTTGCCCCAGAAAAATATTACCTGCCACCGACAAAGCTTCAGCGCCCGAAATACGAAGTGCTTTTGTAAAAACCCACGCCAGCGCATAAACTACTTTCTGAATTATTCCCCAGTAAAAAAGCAGACTTGTTAATGCCGAAAAGAAAATAATTGTGGGTAAAACCTGAAACATAAATATAAACCCGTAGGTTTCTACATTCATTAAATCGCCCATCAGAAACTCGCTGCCGGCTTTTGTAAAGTCGAGGATTTTTACAAAAATATGCCCTAAAAATTCAAAACCGGAACGTACAAACGGAACGTATAAAACCCCGACAGCAAGCACAATCTGTATGATTAATCCAATTATTACCGTTCGCCATGGAATTGCTTTTCGGTTTGAACTAAGTGCATAACCAATAAAAATAAGTACTGCCATACCGAGCAAACCACGCAGCAGAGTTACAATCGAAAATGGGTTTTCGCGCTTATTCGACAAAAGTATAACTGAATTATCAACACTCTCTTCTAATTGTGTCGATTGTTCCGATTGTTGTTGCGTAGTATCTGCATCTTGTGCAAATGCTGGCTGAAAAAATAAAATGCCGACCAAAAAAGTCAGCAATACTAAAATATGTTTCATAAGTTATTTAGTTTTTCTTTCTATTATCAATTTCATCTCTGAGTATCGATGCTTTTTCATAATCCTCATTTTGAATAGCTTCATTCAGCATCTCTTCCAACTCCTGTGCCGAATAATTTGTAAAAGGAGAATTTTCAGGTTCTTTCTCTGCACCCATAAAAGAGTTGCCGGTGGGGAAATCGTTTTCCGAATTCAATACAATTCCCGATTTTGTTAGAATCTGTTCGGTAGTAAAAATGGGGCATTTAAAACGTAACGCCAAAGCCACTGCATCCGAAGTGCGCGAATCAATAATTACCTCCTTACCATCCATCTCGCAAAGTAATTCAGAATAAAAAATACCCTCTTCAAGCTTATAAATTGTAACTTCCAACAATACAATATCGAATGCCAGAGCAATATTTTTTATTAAGTCGTGAGTAAGTGGACGTGGTGGTTTTAACCCCTCCAACTGAATTGCAATTGCCTGTGCCTCAACCGGACCAATAATAATTGGAATTCTGCGGTCGCCATTTTCTTCTGCTAAAACAAGTGCGTAAGCACCCGATTGTGTCTGACTTACAGAGAGTCCCAAAATATTCAGTTGAATTTTACGCATACTAAAATAAGTCTGTTTTTCTGTGAAAACAAATATAACAATCATTTTGATTTATTGCCGAAATTATAAATTGAAATATTTGGGAACAATAATCTATTGTTCTAAATCAATTATCTTTCTTCTGAACGTATTTGGAGATGAAATAACTGCAATAACAAATTTTATTACTGTCTCCAACTTTCTTTTTTGAACAAGTTTATATTTGACTTGACACTCACTCAATAAAAAAGGTTCAACATAATTGCTGAACCTTTTTTATTATATAGTGGAAATTTATATTATCTCATTCCAATACCTATACCGAAACTAACGTACGACTGACTTGGGAAATCTCCCGCTTTCGGACTGTAATTGTACTTCACTTTAAAAGATAGTACAGTGGTTCTGTTCATATCGTATAATATTCCAACTTCTGGTGCTACATTAAATAGCCATTTATCCTGGCTTAATACAAACACACCTATTTCGTTCTGTTGTTTTGCATACGAAGTACCAACTCCAACACCTAAATAAGGTGTTGTTGAATTTCCGGTAAAGTATTTTTTCGCGTTAATATTTAAAGGAACAACATTGGTATATCTGAATTGTGTTCCGGTAATTAGCATATCACCATATTCAAACGATTCGCCAATAATTTTCTCTCTAAAAACATTCCAACTTGTAACAAATCCAAGCGAGATATCTTCGCTTACAAAATAATTTACCTCAAAATCAACTCCTCTCGGGCTCAAATTATTGGTAAAATCTGCTGTTTCTCCTAAACTTACGGCCGGTAAATAATTTACAATTATCACGGTCTCGCCCTGCCCCTTTACAACGAAAGAAGCCAGACTTAATACTATTATTGCTATATATTTATTCATTACTTAGGTTCTTTTTTGCTTAAATAAGTACTTTGCTTAAACACTTGCCCAATCTGTTTTTCTAACCTGGCTGCAATATTTGCATCCGAACCGGACAAAATTCCATTTAGACCACCTGTCCATATAATCGGAATTCTTCCTGATGGAGAATCTGGATCTTTAGGGAATTCTATATTCTTATTATTAACCATATCGATTAATACAGAACCAACAGTATACGAATAGCTTGTATAACCTCCTCCTGGATACCAAGGATACATTGGATAACCAGGATAGTAGTAGTTAGTAGTTTCTGCACTCTTAATACTATAAGGATACCAAGGATACCAATACCAGTAATCCCACCAGTAGTAGTAGTAATAACTAATATCTGTTCTTAAAGCAGAAATCATAATCGATACATCAATATCAGATTCTCCCGTTGTATCAGTTACTTCAGTCCAACCCAAGTTCTGAAGGTTCTGTTGTACCTCTTGTAAAATAAGATCATCGAAAGTCCCGTCAATATCTTCATCTTCTTCATCTCCAATATACACGATTGTATCGTATAAATAGAATGTCGATAGTTTTGTAAAATCCTGAGTAGAATCGTACTTTGTAATTGCAATATCCAACTCTTCAACAGTTGCGTCGAATCCCGGATAACAGGAAGCTAACATTGCCGAAATTGGTATTACAAAAACTAATAATTTAAATAGTTTTCTCATAACATAAATTTTAATTGTTTAAAATATTAATTGTTTCAATTCAATAACATTACTAATCTGAAAATGTTCTACAAAATAAATATAAAAATTCAAATATTGATACATAAATTCAGTAGATATCTTCTATTGACGATAGAAATAATAAATTGGTTGCGTCAGAAAAATATTTTTTACATTTTTTTTTCTATCTCCTCCTGAGTGTCATCAATCCACATGTGAAATAACTGGTATGCCATTGCAAAAATTACAGCTCCGATAAACAGCCCGATAATCCCCATTATCATCATTCCGCCAATTGAACCAATAAGAATGACCAACATAGGAATTTGCATTCCACGTCCTAAAAGCATTGGTTTAAGAAAATTGTCGCTTATAGCTCCAAGAATCGCCCAAATAGCAAATATAGCTGATGCACCACCCGATAAATGTGAGAACATAAAAATCATGACAGGCAAAACTACAAGGATAGCTGGTATTTGTGCAATGGCAAAAAACAGAACAATTATAGTTAAAATTGGAGCACCGGGTACATCAAAAACAAAAAAGGCACTTGCTATTATTATTGTCTGAATTATTGCAGTTCCTAAAATACCAAAAACAACACTGCTAATTGTTGCTCTCGAATTTTCAACCATTTCATCTCCTTTATTGCCAGCCAATGCAGTAAAAACAGTATTAACATATTGATATCCCTTGGATGATTGCCCCAAAAATATCCCGGCAATAATTATTGCAATAACAAATGTTAGCATACTTCCCACAAAGCCTGAAAGTAATGAAATAAATTTCCCTCCAACAATTTTTAACTGTTCCTTATGTTTCACAATCCCAACGGTAATATTATCAGAAAACGATTGCCAGGCGGCATGCACTCTTTTCCCAATTATTGGCCAATCTGCAACATCATCGGTTGGCGAGGGTATAACTAAAGTGCCATCCTCTACACCAGTTTTTAACTCTCTTATACTATCAACCAGCGAACTGGTAAATGATGCCGATGGAGCCAATAAAACAGCCAGCAAAACCAAAGTAATTATTGTTGCTGATAACCCACTTTTGTTTTTTAACAATCGGGTAAGTTTTTTATGTAACGGATACAAAGCAACTGCTATAATTATACCCCAGATAAAGGGAAGTAAAAAGGGTTTAAAAATTATAAAACTGGTATAGATAATAAGGAATACCAATGCTGTTTTTACATAAAATTCAATACTTTTTAGTACAAATTTGTTTGGTAACTTTGAGTCGCTCATGGTGTGTAATTTTATTTTATTTTGAAAATATTTTTATTTGCGTAAATTTACATCATTAATTTTATTTATCAAATGACTATAAAACAGCATAATTCCAACCTTTTAGCATCGTACAGATGTCTGTTCGAGTGTTGGATTTTATATGCATAGTCTTTCCCTCAAACAATAATTTCCACACTTTAGTTTAATTTTATTTCCATCAATAAAAATATTTATATGACTTTTGCTGAAATACAATCAACAATAACTCCCGAAAGAGCAGCCGGCGCCGAGGGTAATTTTTACAAATCTCCTAAAAAAACCATTGGCCCGGGCATGAATAAACGCATTCAACTTTTACGCAAACAAAGTGTCGAAACTCAAGAATCACTTTCGATTGAGAGAGCGTTAATAACCACGAAATTTTACAAAGAAAACTATGGCAAATATTCGGAGTCGGTTATGCGAGCTCTCAATTTTCTGGAAATTTGCAACCAGAAAACAATTTACATTGGTAGCGGTGAGTTGATTGTTGGCGAGCGCGGTCCAGCTCCAAAATCGATTCCTACTTTCCCCGAATTAACTTGCCACAGTGTCGAAGATTTCCACGTTTTAAACACACGCGACCAGCAACAATATACAATTTCGCAAAAAGATATTGATATTTACGAACGCGAAGTAATTCCGTATTGGAGCGGCAGAACCATGCGCGAACGGATTTTCAGCCACGTTCCGAAAGAGTGGCAAGCTGCATACGAAGCCGGTGTTTTTACAGAATTTATGGAACAGCGTGCTCCAGGACACACTGCCCTCGACGGAAAAATATATCAAAAAGGAATGCTCGATTTCAAAAAAGAGATTAACAACCATATTAAGAGTCTTGACTTTTTGAACGACCCCGAAGCAACCGAAAAACTGGAGCAGCTAAAAGCTATGGATATTTCGTGCGATGCAGTTATTGTTTTTGCTGAACGCCACGCCGATTTAGCTTTAAAAATGGCTGCTTCCGAAACAAACACGCAGCGCATAAAAGAGCTGAATCGTATTGCAGAAGTGTGTCGCAGGGTTCCTGCAAACGCCCCCCGAAATTTGTGGGAAGCAATTCAGATGTACTGGTTTGTTCACCTCGGAACTATTACCGAACTTAACGGTTGGGATGCAATGAACCCCGGGCATTTCGACCAGCACTTAACTCCTTTCTACGAACAAGAGATTGCCGCCGGAACTTTAACCCGCAACCAAGCAAAAGAGTTAATAAGCTGTTTTTGGATTAAAGTTAATAACCATCCTGCACCGCCAAAAGTTGGAATTACAGCCCGCGAAAGTGGTACTTTTAACGATTTCACAAACATTAATATTGGCGGATTAAAATCCGATGGTTCTGATGGAGTGAGTGAAGTCTCTTATATAATTTTAGAAATAATTGAAGAGCTGCACATTTTACAACCCGGGAATTCTGTTCATATCAGCACAAAAACTCCGGATAAATTTTTAAATGCAGCTGTAAAAGTTATTCGGCAGGGGCACGGTTATCCGTCGGTTTTTAACCCTGATATTTATATCGAGGAAATGCTGCGACAAGGGAAATTGTTGCAAGATGCTCGCGAAGGTGGTTGCAGCGGTTGCATCGAAGTTGGAGCTTTTGGAAAGGAGGCGTATTTACTGACCGGATATCTTAATGTTCCTAAAATACTTGAAATAACTTTGAACAGTGGGATCGACCCGCTAACCGGAAAAGTAGCAGGAATAGATACCGGTAATCCGCGAAATCTTAAAACCTTCGAGGAGCTGTATTCAGCATTTTTAAAACAGCTAAATTATGTTGTAGAGTTGAAAGTGAGCGTGAGTAATTATATCGATAAAATGTTTGCAAAATATGCGCCTGCACCTTTCCTTTCTGTGGTTATAGACGATTGTATTTCTGAGGGAAAAGATTATTATAATGGTGGCCCGCGTTACAATACAAATTACATTCAATGCACCGGACTGGGAACGGTTACCGACAGTCTTTCGGCATTAAAAAAGCATGTTTTCGAAGATAAAACTATAGATATGGAAACTTTGCTGAATGCGGTTTATAATAATTTTGAAGGAGACGAAAAACTGAGACAGAGAATAATAAATCGTACCCCGTTTTTTGGAAACGACGATGAATATGCAGACAAAATTGCAATTCGAGTTTACAACGATTTACTTGCTGCCATCGACGGAAAACCAAATACAAAAGGCGAATCGTTTCACCTGAATATGCTTTCGACAACCTGCCATGTTTATTTTGGGAAAGTGTTGGGAGCAATGCCAAACGGACGATTTGCCGGTAAATCGATTTCCGATGGAACTTCGCCATCGCACGGTTGCGATATTTACGGACCTACAAATGTAATTCGCTCGCTGGGTAAACTCGACCAGACAAAATCGGGCGGCACTCTGCTGAACTTACGTTTTGTGCCAAGCCTTGTAAAACGCGAAAAAGATATTGAAAAACTTGGACACTTAATTCGTAGTTATTTTACTTTGGGCGGGCATCACATTCAATTTAACATTGTTGATACTGCAACACTTCTGGCAGCGCAAAACTGCCCCGAAGATTATAAAGATTTACTGGTTCGAATGGCAGGTTACAGCGACTATTTTAACGATATGAACGCCGACCTGCAACAAGAAGTAATTGATAGAACAGAGAATGAAGAATTTTAAATGTTGGTGCGAAAAATTTTCAATTTTATTGGGCACATAAATAGATAACAATGAGATGCTGAAATAAATTCAGCATGACGTTCTTCTCATTGTTTAGTAATATTTAGAACGTCACCCTGAATTTATTTCAGGGTCTTAAAAACAAAAGTCAATTAATAAAAATTGTATCCTTTAACAGATAAATTAGGAATGACAGCTTATTAAATAAACAATGAAACAACCACTTATTTTCGATATAAAACGCTACGCAATAAACGACGGTCCCGGAATTCGGATTACCATTTTTTAAAGGGGTGTCCGTTGTCGTGTAAATGGTGCCACAATCCCGAAAGTCAATCTCCGGCGGTACAAAAATTATATACGGCATCGAAATGTATTGGTGCGCAAGATTGTATTGAGGTTTGCCCGAATCACGCGCTAACACTTACAAAAAAAGGAATTATTACCGATTTTGATTTGTGTAAACTATGTGGAAAATGTGCCGAAGCCTGCCCAACAAAAGCAATTGAAATGTCGGGGAGATTGTATGATATTGATGAGATATTGAAAATTATCGAACGCGAAAAAGTTCATTTTGAACATTCGGGTGGTGGAGTAACTTTTTCGGGAGGTGAACCATTAATGTACCACAATTATTTAATAGATTTGCTTAAAGAGTGCGGCAATAAAAATTTACACCGAACTGTTGATACTTCAGGTTTTGCCGATACTGAAATTGTTCTTGAGGTTGCAGAACATACTGACCTTTTTTTATACGATTTAAAATTATTGGATAACGAAAAACATAAAAAGTGGACAGGAGTCAGCAATCAACTTATTCTAAAAAATTTAAAGGTTTTGGCAGAAATCGAAGCAAATATTAATATCCGCATTCCGCTAATAAAAAACGTAAATTCCGATGAAAATGAGCTTACAAAAATGGCTGAGTTTATTTCGGAACTTCCCGGGGAACAGGCAGTAAATCTGCTTCCTTACCACAATATCGCCAAAAACAAATACAATAAACTTGGGGAGGTTTATAACGAATTCGATATGGCAGAAGCACCGGAAGCTGAACAAACTCGTGCAGTTAAAATATTCCAAACTTTTGGAATTGATGTTGAAATTGGCGGGTAGTTTCGGGGTTTTATTCAGGGAGTTTGAGTTTCCAACTCAAACAAATCGGAGTTTAGAAACTCCGATTCCCTAACGGTTTTTCTCTAACCACACTTCGAATTGCTTTTTTAATTCTTTAACTTTCCCCGGATTTTCAGGAGCAATGTTTGTCATTTCTCCCGGATCATTTTTTAAACTCACTAAAAACAGTGAATCTTTCTCAGCAAATTTTTCGAAATGAACGGAGGGGTTTCCCAATAATTTCCAATCGCCATTTCGTGCTGCCCACTGTTTGCCCAGTTGCCAACACCAAATATCTTGGTGAACAGATTGTGCAGCTTTGCTATTAATAATTGGCTTCAAACTTTTACCATCCAACTCTTTAGTATCCAGATTAATTCCACATAAATCAGCCAGTGTTGGCATCCAGTCGGCATTTACCGCAAATTGATTTCGAACTTCACCTGCTTTTATTTTCCCGGGCCAGCAAATGGCTGCCGGCACTCTGATTCCCCCTTCAAACAAACTGGCTTTCGAACCACGTAAAATACCTGCGTTGCCGCCTCCAAAATGTGCACGTTCTTCAGTAGAATAACCATTGTCCGATTGAAAAACAATAATAGTATTCTCGGTTAATCCCAGTTCGTCAATTTTCCGTAAAATCAATCCTATTTTTTCGTCCATAGTCGAAATAAAGGCGGCATATAAATCGCGCGGATAAGCCACTCCCTTTTCCTGATAATATTTCAACCATTCCGGCGTTCCCTGGTATGGGTAGTGCGGTGTATTCATGGCATAATAAATGAAAACCGGTTCGCCTGTTTTTTTAGGATTATTTTTATCGAGAAATTGTGAAGCTTCTTTCACCATTAAATCGGGGAAATACTGCCCGGGATAAAACACCTCTTTTCCGTTTCGATACAAATCGTGACGGTTGGGTCCATTCCAATAAAAAAAGTGCGAGTAATTATCGATACACCCCACCAAATGCCCAAACGAATAGTCGAAACCCTGTGCGCTGGGTTGTCTATCAACAGGATGTCCCAAATGCCATTTCCCAATGTGTGCTGTTCGGTAACCTGCATCTTTAAACATTTCGGCCATGGTATATTCACTCCCCGGCATTCCACTTTTAGGGTTAGTTGAACTTACATTCCCTGGCACGCCGGCACGTTGTGGCGTTTTTCCGGTCATTAACCCGGCCCGAGATGGTGAACAAACCGGAGCCCCATAAAACATCGTGAATTTAATACCACTTTTAACCAACTTATCCATATTGGGAGTTACCAAATCGGTGGCACCAAAACAATTTAAGTCGATTGCGCCCTGATCGTCGGTGTAAATAATTATTACGTTGGGTTTTTGTTGTGAATAACCTATAAATCCAACTCCGAGGAAAATTAAAATAATCAATGATTTTACAAGAACCTTCATATTAATACTTTTAAAGAATTTTACGAATTTACCTTTCCTCCGGCTTATAAAAAACTATCGATACACTTTTATTTTACCTTAAAAATAGCAAATAAAAAATTGTATTTTTGTCATTCTAAAAATTCTAAAATGAATATCAAAAAAGCAACTTTTCTTTTATTGTTTTCTACCTTGTTATTTTCTGGAATTGCACAAGAAAACAAGCACGATAAAATCCTCGAAACCTTCCACTCCATTTCGAGTAACGAAATTCTCAGGTTTGCAGAAGAATTAAGTTCCGATAAATACAAAGGCAGACTTTCGGGCTCGCCGGAATATTTGGATGCGGCAAAATGGTGTGCCAATAAATTTGAGGAGTGGGGAGTTCAACCGGCTAACAACGGCAGCTATTTTCAATACTTCCCAAACGAATACAGCGAAGTTTTTTCAATCGGGAAATTAACCTATTCACCACAAAAAAACAAAACGATAAATTATAGCTTTCCCGACGATTATCTGCCCGGCTCAAATTCGGCATCGGGCACGGTTACCTGCGAAATGGTTTACGTGGGTTACGGAATTTCGGCACCCGAACTAAATTACGACGACTACCAAAACGTGAACGTAGAAGGAAAAATTATCATATTAGAATCTGGAACTCCATACACAAAAAACGACACAACATTGCAAAAATGGACTCCGTATGCTTACCACCGGTATAAATTTAGGAATGCAGTAAAACACGGGGCTGCCGGTATGATTTACGTGAGTAAAATTGCTAATCCGAATACCGTAAATCTGGATGGTTTTATTTATGCCCACGTTAGTAACGAAGTTGCCGTGCAGATTTTTGCCGATGCCGGAAAAGATTTCAAAGAGACAAGGCAGTCGCTAAAAAATATGGAAATACCATCGTTTGCATTAAATCCTCAGCAAAAAATAACTATCACGGCCAAAACAAAATATTTCCCCGATGCGAAATCGTGTAACGTAGTTGGGTTGATTGAAGGAACCGACCCGGTTTTAAAAGATGAAGTAATTATAATTGGCGGCCATCTCGACGGACAAGGGAAAATGGGCGAGACCGTTTTCCCGGGAGCGCTTGATAATGCATCGGGAGTTTCGGATATTTTGGCGGCTGCCAAAGCATTTGCAACTTCAGAAATAAAACCAAAACGCTCCATTCTTTTTATACTTCTGGGTGGCGAAGAGTGCGGTTTATACGGCAGCAAGTTTTATGCTGAATATCCACTCTTCCCAATTGAAAAAACCGCAATGATGATAAACCTCGATATGGTTGGAAACGGAACCAGTTTTTATGTTTCGGGAGGAAAAAGCTATCCCAAACTTTTTAGCCACTTCAATACGGCAAACGACAAGTACATTCACCGAACAATGGATGCATCCAAAACCCGTAAAAACTATGGCCGCCCCCGCTCCGACGCTTCCAATTTCGAAAATGCCGGTATAAAAACATTTAGCTTTTATACCCACAACTCCGTCTATCCAGTTTATTACCACCACCCCATGGATAAAACTAATGTACTCACTCCCGAAATAATGGAAGATGCTGCAAAGTTGCTTTATCTTAGCATTTTGGGCGTGGCTGATGATGAAGGGTTGTAAATTGACAGCTTAAATATTAGTAAGACAAAGAGTGTATCATAAACATTCTGTCCTATTTTTATCAACTGATATTTAAAAAGAATACTATTGTTTAAACACATTAATAAACTTATGCAAACAGAAGGAAACATATTTAAAATGCGAACCGAACTGGCAAACCCGGTAAAGTATTTTTTGACGATTGGCGAAAATGAGATAGAAATGAACAACCTGATTGGTAAAGAAATTAGGTTGAATTTTACCGGGCAAATAAATTGTATAAAATGTGGGAAGAGAACCAAGACTTCATTTAATCAGGGATTTTGTTACAACTGTCTGCAAACTGCTCCCGAAGCCAGCGAAACAGTTATCCGGCCCGAGCTTTCGAAATCGCAGTTTGGGATTGCCCGCGATATGGAGTGGGCAAAAATACACGACCTCGCCGACCATATTGTTTACCTTGCAGTTTCGAGCAAAATTAAAGTTGGAGTTACACGTATTAGTCAAATTCCAACCCGCTGGATTGATCAGGGAGCAAGTTATGCAATAAAACTTGCAACCACACCAAATCGCCACATTGCCGGTGTTATAGAAGTTTTTCTAAAAAAACATTTTACCGATAAAACCAACTGGCGCGCAATGTTAAAAAATGAAGTTGCACAAAATGTCAATCTTGAGATTGAAAAGCAAAAAGCTATTGATTTACTTCCTGCCGAGCTTCAGAAATATGTTAGTACTGATAATAAAACTACTATAATTGAATACCCGGTTCAACAATTTCCACAAAAAATAAAAAGTGTAGGGTTCGATAAAACACCAACAATTGAAGGCGTTTTAAAAGGAATTAAAGGGCAATATCTGATTTTCGAAAACGATACAGTTCTGAATATCAGAAAACATGGCGGGTATTTTTTACAGATTGAAAGCCCCTCTTAATCTTCCCTAAGAGGAGAAACTATAAATTATTTTCTTCGAACTATTATGATTAAGTATTTACGTGACTAATCTCTTGCATTTATCAAATAAAAATTCATTAATTTTAGCTGCTCGAATTGAGGTGCAATTGTCGATTCGTTTAAAAAAAATAAATAAGCAATAATGGAAAATATAGACTGGAAGAATCTTGGGTTTGGATACCTCGATGCAGATTACAACGTACGTTGTTACTACCGAAATGGCGAATGGGGAGAGTTGGAGACAAGTTCTTCGAACCAAATTAACATTCACATGGCTGCCACTTCGTTGCATTACGGACAGGAAGCGTTTGAAGGATTAAAAGCATTTAAAGGCAAAGACGGTAAAATTCGTGTTTTTCGCATGGACGAAAATGCAAAACGCATGCAAAATTCAGCCAACGGTATTTTAATGGAAAAATTCCCGGTTGATAAGTTTCAGGAAGCAGTTAGATTGGCAGTAAAAATGAATGAACGTTTTGTTCCTCCTTACGATTCGGGAGCGGCATTGTACATTCGTCCGTTGCTAATTGGAACCGGACCTCAAATTGGAGTAAGTCCGGCCGACGAATATCTTTTTCTGATTTTCGTGATGCCGGTGGGTCCATATTTCCCCGAAGGTTTTACGCCAACCGACCTGGTAATTATGCGCCAGTTCGACCGTGCAGCACCGCAAGGAACCGGAAAATACAAAGTAGGCGGAAATTATGCCGCCAGTATGTACGAAGGTAAAAAGGCAAAAAAAGGTGGTTTTTCGGCAGTTCTTTATTTAGATAGCAAAGAGAAAAAATATATCGACGAATGTGGTCCGGCTAACTTCTTCGGAATAAAGAATAATACTTACATCACTCCAAAATCCGATTCAATACTTCCGTCAATTACCAATAAAAGTTTAATGGTTTTGGCAGAAGAGATGGGATTGAATGTTGAGCGTCGTCAGGTTCCATACGAAGAGTTAGCAGAATTCAACGAAGTTGGTGCTTGCGGAACAGCAGCAGTTATTTCGCCAATTAAAGGTGTTTATGATGCCGATAATGATAAGTGGTTTAAATATGGCGAAAAACCTGGCGAGTGGTCAACTAAATTGTATAATAAATTACGCGCAATTCAGTATGGCGATGAGCCTGATATTTATGGTTGGGTGGAAGTGATTTAGAAGCCCTCCCTGCCTCCCCAAAGGGGGGAGGAGTTAAGAATAAATAATTTGATTATAAATATTGAAAGCCTTGGAAATTCCGGGGCTTTTTTATTGGGAGGCTAACTTTCCAAAGTCCGATATTTCTTGCCTTCTTCTATAAAATTTCTCTTCCTCTGTAACAAATATCTATCTTGTTCGTCTTATTTTACGAACAGTGTTCAAAGTAGCTAATGACATTAAACGAGTACAATCAGGCAGTTAATAATTTTTCAGACGGTTTATACAGGTTTGTATTGAAGAATATCAGAGATATTCATAAAGCTGAAGATATTGTACAAGACAGTTACGAGAAACTCTGGAAAAATGTGGAGAATGTGAATTTTGAAAAGGTAAAATCGTATCTTTTTACAACCGCGTATCACACAATGATTGACAGAATTCGTAAAGAAAAACGCTCCTCTTTTTCAGAAGATTTAAACTTGAAAGAACAAGGCCATGAAAACAATTATTCTGATTTAAAGGAAATTTTGGATGAAGCAATTGAACAATTACCGGAACTGCAACGCACTGTTTTATTGCTGCGCGACTACGAAGGATATTCGTATAAAGAGATTGGAGAGATGGTGAAATTGAGCGAATCGCAAGTGAAAGTTTATATTTACAGGGCGAGGGTATTTTTAAAAAAATACATTGGGAAAATTGAAGTTTTGGTATAGATGCCCCCTCCCGACCTCCCCAAAAGGGAGAGGAGAAGAAAGAAGAGAAAAAGATTAGAAATGAAAATCAACAAAAATAATTACGAAGCATATTTTATCGATTATCTGGAGGGAAATCTGGATAGAAGGTTTGTTGATGATTTTATTGAATTCCTTCAGCTAAATCCTTATCTGAAAGAGGAACTATCTCTTTTAGGAACTGTTTCTGTTGAGCCTGAAAATATTTTATTCGGCAAAAAAGAGAATCTGTTTAAACGAAAATTAGACTCGGAAAAAGAGTTTGATAAAGCTGCAATTGCACATTTAGAAGGCGATATATCAATTTCTGATAAACAGGAGTTTGAGAGTTATATAGCTGAGCATCCCGAAAAAAATAGAGAAGTTGCTCTATTTGGTAAAACAAAACTTCAACCCGACGAAACAATTGTATTCAACAAAAAGAAAATACTTTACCGCCGTTCAAAACAGAAAGTATTTTTAATGTGGAGTGCTCGGGTTGCCGCAATTTTAATTATAGCATTTGCATTTTTTACTTTGATAGAGAAACCAGCCACCAAATTAATTTCTGAGAATAAAGTTGTAAAGGTGGATGATAAAAAAGCAGACACCCCGGAATTAAAACAATTACCTGTTAAAACACAAAAAGAAGACCCAGTAAAAATTAAAAAGGATGCAGTAAAACCAACAATTAAAAATGCTGCGCCAAAACCAAAACGTAAAAGTTTGCGCGAAGATACAAAAGGAAGATTAACACACGAAGATGTTGTAATACAGCGAATTCCCGTTGAGATTCCTGTTGAAATGAAATCAATTACGGCATCGTTGGTTATTGAAATACCTGCTGCAAGAATGGCAACTATGTATATTAAAATTCCACCGAATCCGGCAGATTATTTTGAAGAGAGATTACTTGTTGATGTTGTAAAGGAAAAAACCGGATTGGATAAATTCAAATTTAATACAATTACAAAAGCAGGTTTAAATCTGGTTTCTAATATTTCGAAAGAGAAGTTTAAATATGAAACCAATGAAGAGGGTAAAATAACAGAATATAAATATAACTCGCGATTGCTAGCATTTTCCATTCCTTCAAGAAATGCCAATCCGAAATAATTATTGCCACTTTAAATTTCTAACGTATAATCTTTTAAATGAACTTAACCAACAGCCATCTTTGCTGAATATTTCCACAGATACGGAGGAATTGGCTCTTCTAGTTTCCATTTAATACTCATAGGTTTCGAACCCTGAGATTCAATAAAACTTCCATCCCCAAGAAAAACATACGACATTGTATTATTATACTCATCTCGGTTTCTTTCCCTTACAAAAAGGAGTATTGTTTTTCCTAAACTTTGCTGATTAATATAAGTGAGACCTTTCCCTCCTGTAGAACTTGTGGCATTTTGTGACTGCCAATGAAACAAATTTTCGCTTATTGCATAAAGTTACAAATTTGATTGATTATCTGGTTTAGATTATAATATTTCTGAATTGTAAAGGTTTCTGAATGAAAATTAATAAATCACTAATCATAAATCAAATCCCTTATCTTTGCGCTGATTTTTAGAGATTTAAACAATGAGTTTCGTTTTTCGTTAAAATAGGAAGATGAATAAATTATATTAATGAATTTCCAGAGATGGAAAGGAACACCTTGAAAGTAAAGATTATGGCACATAGAGCAGGTTTTGTAAATATTATTGGGAACCCGAATGTTGGGAAATCGACAATTATGAATGCGCTGGTTGGCGAAAAATTGTCGATAATTACCAAGAAAATGCAAACCACACGACACCGGATTAAAGGAATTGTAAGTGGTGAGGATTTTCAGATTGTATATTCGGACACGCCCGGGATTTTGAAACCGAATTATAAGTTGCAAGAGTCGATGATGAAATTTGTGGACTCGGCGCTGGTAGATGCCGATGTAATTTTATTTGTAACTGATGTAATTGAAAAAGCAGATAAAAATCCAGATTATATTGAGAAGGTTCGAAAGTCGAATATGCCGGTAATTGTGCTGATTAACAAAATAGATTTATCGAACCAGGAGGAGGTTACAAAAATGTTTGATTACTGGACTGAAGTTTTTCCGGGTGCAAATGTTTATCCGATTTCGGCACTCGAAAGATTTAATATCGAACCTATTTTCGACCGTATTTTAGAGTTACTTCCGGAGGCTCCGCCATTTTTTCCTAAAGATGAACTGACAGATAAAAACGAACGTTTTTTTATGCAGGAGATAATCAGGGAAAAGATTTTATTGCACTACCAAAAGGAGATACCATATTCGGTTGAAGTTGAGGTTGAGGAGTTTAAAGAGGAACCGCGAATTATTAAAATACGTGCCATTATTTATGTGTCGCGCGATAGCCAAAAAGGAATAATTATCGGGCATCAGGGGAAAATGATTAAAAGAGTGGGAACCGAAGCCAGAAAAGATGCAGAGGAATTTTTTGATAAAAAGATATTTTTAGACCTGTTTGTAAAGGTGGCAAAAGAGTGGCGGTCGCAAGATAACCAGTTAAAGAAATTCGGATACGATGCGATGTGAGGAAGTACTGAGTAATTAGTACAAAGTAGTTAGTAAAGAAAGAGTTTATGGAAGTACTGAGTAATTAGTATTGAGTAGTTAGTACAAAGAAAAATGAGGGAGATTATCCTTTGCCCTGACCTTCAGGTCGGGGATTGAAAAGGTTCCACAAACAAAGGGTTTTAACCCTTAATTTTTAAAATGAATTAGAAATGAGCAGCAGAATAGTAGCAATAGTAGGACGACCAAATGTTGGAAAATCGACACTGTTTAACAGATTAATAGAACAGCGGAAGGCAATTGTTAACGAAACAGCCGGAGTTACCCGCGACCGGAATTACGGAAAAGGCGAGTGGAACGGTGTTGAATTTTCGGTTATCGACACTGGTGGTTACGTTGTAAACTCGGAGGATGTGTTTGAGTCGGAGATTAACAAACAGGTACATTTGGCAATCGACGAGGCCGATGTTATAATATTTGTTGTTGATGTTGAAGCAGGCACAACCGATTTGGATGATGCAATTGCAACACTACTGCGAAAAAGTAATAAAGATGTTGTTGTTGCTGTAAACAAAGTGGATAATAACGCAAGAATTGTTGATGCTCAGGAGTTTTACGGACTTGGGTTGGGTGAGATATTTTGTATCTCGTCAATGACAGGAAGCGGAACCGGCGAAATGCTCGACCAAATGGTAAAAAGTTTTCCAAATATTGAAGAGGACGCTGTGGATGCTGTACTTCCGCATCTATCGGTTGTTGGTCGGCCAAATGTTGGTAAATCGTCGTTTATAAATGCGCTGATTGGCGAGGACAGAAATATTGTAACTGATGTTGCCGGAACTACACGCGACTCGATTCATACCCACTATAATAAATTTGGTCACGACTTTATGATTGTTGATACTGCCGGGTTACGTAAAAAAGCAAAGGTAAACGAGGATGTTGAATTTTACTCCGTTTTACGCTCGGTACGTACAATCGAAAACTCTGATGTTTGTCTGCTGTTAATAGATGCTACCCGCGGTATCGAGGCGCAGGATGTAACTATCTTTAATCTTATTGTAAGGAATAAAAAGGGAGTTGTTATTTTGGTAAATAAGTGGGATTTGGTTGATAAAGATACGCACACAACAAAAAAATATCAGAAGAGATTCAGAACCGACTGGCTCCGTTTAGCGATGTGCCAATTTTATTTATTTCGGCATTAACAAAACAACGAGTACACAAAGCTTTGGAAACTGCAATCGATGTTCACGAAAGTCGTAAGCGCAGAATTAAAACTTCAGAATTAAATGAAGTTCTTTTAGAGGCTGTTGAAAGATACGCGCCACCTTCGGTTAAGGGGAAATACATAAAAATTAAATATGTAACACAGTTGCCATCGCGAACTCCGGCATTTGCACTGTTTGCTAATTTACCGCAATACATTAAAGAACCTTACCGACGGTATATCGAAAATCAGATACGCGATAATTTCGATTTTACCGGTGTGCCTATTCAAATTTATTTTAGACAGAAGTAGGGGGGGCAGAGTTCAAAGTTTCAGGTTTAGAGTTTAAAGTTCAAAAGAAAAAAAGAGCCCCGTCAAATTTTAAAAATATGACGGGGCAATAGTCAACTAAACTTTTTTGTTTTATTCAGCAGCAGGCAATAACTCTTTTTTCTCTTTAGCACCTGTAAATATTCCAATAACTCCTTTTAGCCCAACACTCATTACAATGTTGAAGAAAAAGGCAAGGAACGAGACAAGTAAGAATGCTCCGCAAATGGCAGCTAAAATCATATACAAGCTATATTCTCCATCAAAATAGAGCGTGCGGCGTAACATACCTTTTAGTCCAGCCATTCCCATAAATGCGCCCATTCCGATACCTCCAATAAGGTGAGTCCAGAAATGGAAATTGGTTAATTTATTGCTGTACAATTTTGCTCCGTTTGTAAGAATGGGGAACAAAAAGTAGATGGCAGAATAGAGTGTCATTGATAAACCGATTAGAATTGCCACATGAACGTGTGGCCCAATAATCCATTGCGTGTTATGCAAAACACGGTTTAAGCCCATGTCGGCTTGCATAATTCCGGCAGGTACTGCCAGAGCAAATCCTAATAAACCACCCAGTAAAAATTTCAGAGGAGGAGTCATTTTCAATGGACGGGCACTCCAGAGTGTAACAAGCACAATAAAAAATGCCAGTCCTTGTGTAATTAACTCGAAAGCAGTAACCATTTCGCCCGAAACAATTTTCAGGAATACCGGCTGCGACTGGTCGGCCAGCAAGTGGTGCGACCAAACTGTCCACGAAACAATTAATTCGACCAAAAGTGCGGCGCGGGCAATATTTTGCATAAACAATTTTTTACCCGTAATTAAGGTGGCAAGCAGATACCATGTACCGGCAACAAATACCAGAACCAGTCCATCGGCAACTAAATCGAGTCCCCACCAAAACCAGTTTTTGTACAGCAAGGCGTCAACAGCCGTTTTTTCCAGGCTAACTCCAAAAATTTCTCCAAGCATGTAAACCAAAATTAAAACGCCTGTGAAAAGTATAATTATCGCATTTAATGCAACATCAACTGTTCCACGGGCGATGGCTGCAACCGGTAACGAAACAAGATGTTCCTTGTCCTTTTTTGCAAACATATTGGTAAACCCGTCAATTCCGAGTGCCGATTTCAAAAGCTTTCCGGAAGGTTGTTTGTCCCAGCCTTCGGGAGTGTACATTATTGTTTTGAAAATATTGATTACAAAAAGAAAGGTTCCAACCATTACCACTGCAATGCCGGTAATAAATACTGCTCCGCCAATTGCACTGAATTGGCTAAAATCAGCCGGGAGTGGCCAGTATAATGTATAAAGAGGAGCGTAGTGAGAGATAAATCCGGCAGCCCAGAAAGTAAATGTTCCGATGGAAATTAAGAGAAATGTCCAGTTGGCCATTTTTACACTCCAGATAGGTTTTTTCATTAAAAATGGAACGAGGAAAAGGAATGCCCCAAATACGATTAAATAGGTGGAACCAAATATTCCCACAAGTGGGTGGGCCGTTAAAATTGCAAAGTATTGGTCGGCGCCAATTGCTGCAATTACCTTTACCTGATAGATTCGCATTATCATTCCTTCGATAACAACAAACCCGTAGAAAACCAACCCCATTACAACAAAACGGAGCGTGATTTTTTGCATTTGCGTGAGACTGTCAGACTTAAATAATTTTTGTTCGCCTGAAATTAATGTTTGTATAAAACTCATGATTTTTTCTTTTTAAGGTTTACAATAATTATAATTTTTCGACAACTTCAACTGCATCTTTAAGAATCATACCAATTCCTTTGGGCCCCGAGTACTCGGTTGACCGAATGGTGTAAACCCCCGGTTTTTCAAATTTCCAAAGAATATCATTTCTGTGACCAGGAACCACCTGCATTTGCATTACCATTGTGTTGTCTTTTCGAAACAACCCAAATCCGTATGTCAAGTCCTTCGATTCAACACTGAACATTACAATCTCACCAACCTCCATTTTTAATGTTTTAGATGGTAGTTTAAACTCGTGATCCTCAACCGTAATATCAAAAGTACGATCAGGCGTAATGTTTTTCATGTTCACATCAAGAGATGTCCAGGGAATTGTGTTAAGTGTGACAATGTGAAGGGAAACTCCCAACACAGTCAGAAAGATTACAAAAGCGTAAAACGCACCCGGTTTTACTTTAGTGCTTTTTCCTTTTGACGTAACTTTTATTCCAAACCACAGCATCAATAAAATGATAACCGATGTGTAAAAAGTGTACGCAAGTGTTTGTCCTGCAAGAACAACCGACGAATCAACCATAATTTTACTTTTTAGTTTAAATGAATAATTTATAAATATAATAGTGTTTCATATTTTTTCCTAATCTTAAAATACATCGTGTGGATGATTATTAATATCTTTCAACGAAGTTTTTGTTAAAGTATCAATTGTCTTTTGTTTCGTCTCTTCCCAAACATTGTGCATTGGGCACGAATAGTTGAATACACACACATCGTAACCTAAAATACAGCCATCAATAGAATCTTTTCCATCAATGGAATCCACAATTTCCATGAGAGTAATTTTTGAAGTATCGCGGGCAAATGTGAATCCGCCCTGTCTGCCCTGAATACTTTTTATAAACCCACTTTTTGATAAGTCGGTAAGTAACCGGCGTAAATATCTTTCCGGAATATCAATATCTTTATGAAGTTGCTGGGCAGAATACAATACTTTCTCGTCTTTTGCCATGTGCCCCAAAATGCGAAATGCGTACTTTGTTGTTTTACTTAGGTTCATAAATGCTACTTGTTTGTAGTATTTAACAAAGGAAAGAAAATTTCCAAAAAAGAGGCTAATTTTTTTTATGTTATAAAAAACAATTTTATAACAACTGAAGAGCGGGACTGTTTTATATTGCTAATATTTAGTGACTTAACTGGTTGCGTAAATTAATGCAAAACCGTTTATTTAGAATAATTCTTTAAACTGAAGATATTAAAAGTTAAAGGGAACGAATTTTAGCTTTACAAGTAAAACCATTCGGCTTCAAAAAAAATACTATTTTAGATGCCTGTCTAAATAATAATTAAAACTATGAAGAATTTACTTGTAATTTTATTCGTATTCTGTGTATTCACAGGATTTTCGCAGATTCAGAAAAACAATAAAAGCTCATTAACCATCGAGCAAATAATGCAAAATCCCGATAAATGGATTGGTACTTCGCCGGCGGGTATTTTTTGGGATGAAAGCACTGAAAAAATTTATTTTAACTGGAATCCGGAGTACGATACACTTTCGTCGCTCTACTCTTATTCATACAAAACTAAAAGTATTGAGAAGGTTTCTTTGGAAAAGAAAATAAATTTGCCCGGTAAATACGGAGATTACAATTCAGAAAAGACTCATAAAGTTTATACACGAAATGGGAATATTTTTATTTTAGATATTAAAAATGAAGCTGAAAAACAGTTGACCGACTGGCTCGAACGAGCATCTTCACCAAAGTTTGTTTTAGGCGATTCGCAAATCTCATTCACAAAAGATAAAAATCTGTTTTTAATCGACCCCAAAACGCGGCTAATTAAACAAATCACAAATATTGTTTCGGGAGAAGAGAATACAGAACATAAAAGTAAAGGACAGGCAAAATGGTTGGAAGAGCAGCAAAAAGAGCTTTTCGATGTTTTAAACAAAAGAGAAGCGATGAGTAAAGCCCGAAAAAACCAGCGTAAAAAAGAGAAGGTTGAGCAGCCAGAAAAAATATATCTGGGCAAAAAACGGTTGGGAGAAATCTCACTAAGTCCCACCGGAAAATTTGTAATTTACTCGACATATAAAAGTCCGCAGGGGACAAAATCTACTTCGGTAACTCATCACATTACAAAGTCGGGTTACACCGATGAGCAGAAAGCTCGTACAAAAGTTGGCAGTGCACAAACAAAAGTGGAGATGGCAATTTTTTCGGTTGACAGTAATAAAGTTGTAAAAATTACAACCGATAAAATACCCGGACTTAAAGACCTGCCCGATTATTTGAAAGATTACCCAGATAAGATGCCGAAAGACAGTTCTGAAATAAAAGACAGAACGATAAATTTATTGGGTCCGGTTTGGAACGAAACCGAAGATTTGGCGATTGTTGTAGCACTTTCGGCAGATAATAAAGACCGTTGGATTTTGTTGCTCGACCCGGCAACCGGTGAATTAGATTTGCTCGACCGCCAGCGAGACGAAGCGTGGATTGGCGGACCCGGAATTGGTGGCTGGGGTTTTTCACCCGGAGAAATTGGCTGGATGCCAGATGGGAAATCTGTTTGGTTTCATTCTGAAGAATCGGGATACTCACATTTATATGCTGTAAATATTGATACTAAAAATAGAACTGCATTAACAAGCGGGAAGTTTGAAATATCGAATGCCTCAATTTCAAACGATAAAAACTATTTTTATTTCACTGCTAATAAAGTTCATCCCGGTGTAAAACACTTTTACAGAATGCCGGTTTTGGGTGGAAAACTTACACAGATTACATCGATGGAAGGAAGCTGTGAAGTTACACTTTCACCCGATGAGAAACAGTTGGCAATCCGATATTCTCCTGCCAACAAACCCTGGGAACTGTATATTCAGCAAAATAAAAAGGGCGCAAAAGCAACACAAATTACTCATTCAACAACCGATGAATTTAATAAATACAACTGGCGAATGCCGGAGTTTATAACATTTAAAGCAAGCGACAACGCAACCGTTTATGCACGTTTATACCGACCTGATTCGCCTGAGAAAAACGGGCCGGCAGTTATTTTTGTACACGGTGCCGGGTATTTGCAAAATGCACACAAATGGTGGAGCAGCTATTTTCACGAATACCAGTTTCATAACTTTTTGGTTGATAACGGATACACTGTTTTAGATATGGATTATCGTGGCAGTGCCGGTTACGGACGCGATTGGCGTACCGGAATTTATAGAAATATGGGAGGTAAAGATTTGTCGGATAATGTTGATGGCGCAAAATATTTAGTTGATAAATACAATATCTCTCCTGAAAAAATAGGATTGTACGGCGGTTCGTATGGTGGGTTTATTACGTTGATGGCGCTATTTAAAAACTCCGAAACTTTTGTTGCAGGTGCTGCACTTCGCTCGGTTACCGACTGGGCACACTACAATCACGGTTACACAGCAAATATTTTAAATACCCCGGTTGAAGACAGTCTGGCTTATGTTCGCAGTTCGCCAATATATTTTGCCGAAGGTTTGGAGGGTGCGTTGTTAATGTGCCACGGAATGGTTGACGATAATGTTCAGTTTCAGGATATTGTGCGCCTGACGCAACGTTTAATAGAACTTGGAAAAGAGAACTGGGAGTTGGCAGTTTATCCGGTTGAACGACACGGATTTGTAGAACCAAGCAGTTGGACAGATGAATATAAACGGATATTTAAGTTATTTGAGGAAAATTTGAAGTAAAGAAAGTTTATAGTCTCAGAGAGAACCGTTCCTTATATTTTCAATAAAAAGGGAACGGTTCTTTTCTATTTTAAAACTGTGCAATTTTGGAGTTGGTATATTAAATCACTACAAAAATGAATATGTCTATTTCATCCAAAAAACACCCTTTTTAAAAATAGCTTTCCCCCAGTAAACAAAAGGTGTATCGGCTGTAGCGACTACAAATTTCAGAACATAAGTTGTTATAAATATTTCAAGTAAAACTGCCGTTTCGAAAACTCCATAAAAGGCAATTAAAATATTAACTCATGGACAAAATGCAAGAAAGATTAATATTAAAAACTATTATTGGCTTCGATATAATTTCTTGCTCGGAAGTACTATACATTAAATCTAATGGAAATTACGTATTAGTATTCACAACATCTTCTAACAAGTCGATCATTGTACATAATCCATTGAAGGCATATGACGAAAATAAAATTAATCTTTTCTTTGTAAGATGTCATAAATGTTATGTTGTTAATATTTTACAAGTGAGACAGTATTGCATAAAAGACAAATCTCTTATTTTAGGAAATAAGGCGATAATACCAGTATCTGACAAATACTCAAAACAAATAAAACAAAAATTGGAGTCAGTTTTTATAACCACATGTAAGTGAGATAGTTTTACGGCAAGAATATTATGTTTTTGTAATAATAAATTTATACTACTTAATTTGGTATTTATGAATCCCTGAAACTGGTTCTCCTTCTTCTGTCACCCCGTTTACAACAATAAATATTGTTCCTTTCTTCCTGTGATTATAATATTGTATTTTCACAGGATTTTTTCCGTCATAAAAGACCTCCGGATGCCAGTAAAGAGTGGGCCTTATCCAAAGCTCTGGATTGTTTTGGATTTCTATTTTGGGGGGATTATAAAATTCCTTGCTACCCCTGAACAGTTCAATAACCTTTCTTAAATCACCTCTATAAATCTTTTTTTCAGGGGGCAGTTCATATTTATCACCAATATGGTTTAGTTTAGTTTCTATAAAAATTACGCCTCCCAGGGCTTCCTCTCCATAAATAAAAAAACCGGATACTCCTCTCAAGGCTGTGACGGAGTGTATATGACTGGGCAACAGACCTAACAAGCTACTATATGATTTTTCTATTGGATCTCCGTCAAGAACAAATAAAGCTGATCCATCCCGAGTCCCATCAGGATTCATGGAGCCCATTCCTGCTCTTGTTAACCACTTTTTTTTTGTGCGAGTATCCAATCTACCCATATCTAACCTACGCAGAATATCCTCCAATGTCATAGCAGATTCAAGCATTATTCCTTTAATCGTTCTTGTTGAAACTCCCTGATAGCGTTCTTCGTATTCATTAGCAAATTTTTTAGCGGGTTCTCTTTTGGCATAAACGCCTATTTCTTTTATTATCCTGAAACTGTCGAGGTTAAATACAAGTTCTTTGCTTATGTCTTGAGGAGCTTGGTTGAAAATTTCTTTGTTCTCCTTGCGATTTTTCAAAAATTCAAAATAATACTTATTGATAACCGGGTTCAGGCTTGCTGCATGTATCTTATTTTTTAAAGCAAAATTTGGTACAATCATTACTTTGTTTGCAAACGAAGGTATTGAATCGATACTGAGCAAATAGGAATTGTCCTTTTTCCAGCACAGCCCGAGTATTGCCGGTTCATCTATCGACAATGCAAGCAATGGTTCTTTATTATCGTTTATCTTTTTTCTTTTGCGCGAGGAATGTGTCTGTGTTATTTCAATTTTATACTGGTCGTAGTTTATTTGTTTTTCCGTTTTTTGTTTACCGGAAATCTCCAAATTAAATTTCGACCAACCATAAGTCATAAACAGTAAATCCAACTCCTCAGCAGGCAGATTCGATAATCCTTTCTGTTTTATGTGTAAAGGTAATCCCTTGTAAAACTCTTCTTCAAAAAGAAAACAGTCTTTTATGGTTAATAAGTTAATTTGTGGCGACAATGCCGTTGTAGAATCAACAACAGAAACGGAGAAAATACCGCTGTAATTTTTGCCATTACCTTTTATTTCCACTCCAAGGATAGTTTGCTGTTCAGGCTGAAAAGCATTGCTTTCGGTTGATATATTAATATGAGGAGCATTTTTTTGCGGTATGAACAAAGCCCGTTCAGCAAGAGGTTGAAGTTTATTGTTAAATAAAATAACCTTAGCCATTCCGGGAGGTAAGGAGTCTGTATTGAAAACAATCCTTTTCTGATTGTTTATCGTAAAGGGCGCAAATGCAACCAGATTATGGTTTTTAGATAAAGCCAAAAAATACTGTCTGTTTTTGCTTCCCCCCAACACATTTACCACAATCCCTTTATTTCCTTTATTCACCTGAATAGCCGGGAATAAATTTGTGGCTTCAGGCAACGACCACTTTTTACCCGGATAGTATGGAAATTCAGCATAATACGTTCTTCCTGCTTGCGGGGTAAATTCCAGTAACCCGGGACCAAGCATGCCGGATTCGAGGGAATCTATAAAATTACCCAAGTCATCGCTGACTGTTCCCTTTAAAAACAGTTGTTCGCCGGAAGGTTTTACACCGTTAAAAGCTATCCTTTGTTTATTGCCGGAAATAAAAGTGCCACCTTCGGGCAAAAAACTGATATCAGGATTTTGCTCAAGAACAGGAATATCTACATGGAATTCGCCCAGCCCTTTTTCCAATGCAATATTCAGGTTTACATTTTTGTTTTCCAAAGAATCGGGCAGAAAAATCCTTATCAAAGAAATTCCTTTTCGGGTAGTTTTGGCTCGATAAGTCGATTTTGTTTTGTTGTTTTCAAGAGAGCTATAACTAAACAAGGTATTTTTAACTGGTTCTCCATCCTGGTTTTTAAGTTCTATACTTAATTCAACCGTGTCTTTCGAATGGTAGTATTTTTGGTTAAAACGATAATTAAAAACGAGGTTCTCTTTTAATAATTCATCAACGCGTATCCAACTTGAAAAGGCAAATTCAGGATTGTAATTTTGCATTTGGCTTGTAAAAGATTTAATGCGGTACCACCCCGGCACACACTCTTTTGGAATTGCCAGCCAGCCTGAAGCCATTGAATAATCAATCCTAAACCGGGCACTGTCAATGGTTTCACCCTCCGAGTCAAGAAGCATTACCCAAGACGTAAGACTCGAAGTCTCAAAACTCTGGGTAAAGCGGTTTTCAATATACGTTTGAAAATAAATTGTATCACCGGGGCTGTAAAGGTTTTTATCAGTTTGTAAAAATAGTTTGTCGGATGGTGTATGGTTACGAGTTTGTTCGTTTACTCTCAACATCTCATTATCAACCATTTGTGCATAACAATTAAAAGTTAAGATATAGAAAAACAGAATCAGAAAAAAAAGTTTATGATAATACATTACCAACAATGAGTTTAAGATTTTTCTGCAATTTATTGTTTTTACCTGAAAATAACAGGCAATTAGCATTTAAAGAATACTTATTTCAAAATAGCAGTAATACCAGTTTAAATGTATGAAATAAGTTGACTTAATATTTGTACTATTTCCCTTGTTCCATGAACAAAGAAAAATTTCCTTTACGTGGTTCGCTCTTCGAAAATATGGTTATTTCAGAAATAATTAAATCGAGAAAAAACAAGGGATTGTCTGATAATTTTTTCTTTTATCGAGACAGCAACCAAAATGAAATTGATTTAATTCTCGACAATATTTTAACAATCGATGCCATTGAAATTAAGTCATCGGAGACTTTTAGTAATTCGCTTCTAAAAAGTTTAAAGTACATTCGAAAAATTCTACCCGAAAAAACCAAACGTACAATTTTGTGCTATGCCGGCAAACGCGAGTTGGAATACTTGGAGCACGAGTTGGTTAATTTCAGAAATATCTCATCAATATTGAATATGTAAAACTGTGTATGTTTGGAATTGAACTACAAATTTACACAGGTTTTGTTTGGTAAAGTATGTTATATTGTGTATTTTTGGAATTGAACTACAAATCTACACAATATGTATATTCGAAGGGAATTAGAAAATGAGTTACAAATTTTATTTAAAGAATATCCTGTTATCACCTTAACCGGGCCAAGGCAATCGGGAAAAACAACTACCATACGAAACATTTTTCCTGAGATTAAATATGCTTCATTGGAAAATCCAAATCAAAGAGATATAGCAAAACTTGACCCCATAAAATTTTTAGGAAATGGAGAAGAGCCAATGATAATTGATGAAATTCAAAGAGTACCGGAATTAGTTTCATATATCCAGGGAATTGTAGATGATGCTAACCGCCCGGGAATGTTTATTATTTCTGGCAGTCAACAATTCGAATTAACCCGTACAATTTCGCAATCGCTGGCAGGAAGAACAGCAATTATGCGACTGCTGCCTTTTACAATTGACGAGGCATACACAAAAAAAGAAGATGTAAGTGCCGACCAAATGATGCTTCATGGATTTTTTCCCAGAATTTTCACATTCAACCAAAACCCGACAAAGTTTTATGCAAATTATATTGAAACATATATTAGAAGAGACCTGAATGAATTTATTACAATAAAAGATTTAAACCTATTTCAAAAATTTTTATCGCTTTGTGCAGGCAGGGTAGGACAAATATTTGTGGCATCAACTTTAGCAAACGAAGTAGGAGTTTCGGTAAAAACAATTCAATCATGGCTATCAGTTCTCGAAGCATCTTATATTATTTTTACACTTCGCCCCTACCACACCAACATAAATAAAAGATTGATAAAAGCACCTAAAATATATTTTTACGACGTAGGATTAGCAACATATTTACAGGGAATAACAACCACGCAACAATTATCCGTTTCGCCAAATCGGGGGAATTTATTTGAAAATATGGTGGTTACTGAAATCAAAAAGTATATATTGAACAAGGGAATAATTGAAAGTCTATGTTTTTTTCGCGATAGCCATCACAACGAAGTTGATATTTTAACCAATAATATACTTGATTTTAATGCCATTGAGATTAAATCGAGCGAGACTTTTTCGAGCGAAATGTTTAAAGGATTAAATTATCTGAGGAAAATTTTACCTTCAAAAACAAATAAAACATTTCTGTGCTACGATGGAACTTTAGAAGGGAACTTTAAAGAACATCAGATGGTAAACTATCGTAATATATACTCTGAAATGAATAGGTTGAGTTTTATTTCGACACCCAATGTTGGTACTGAATAGAAAACTTATTTCATCCAAAAAACACCCTTTTTAAAAATAGCTTTTCCCCAGTAAACAAAAGGTGTATCGGCTGCAGCAACTACAAATTTCAGGATATAAGTTGTTATAAAAATTTCCAGTAAAACTGCCGTTTCGAAAACTCCATAAAAGGCAATTAAAACAAAAACAATGCTGTCAATCAGTTGCGAAATAATTGTGCTGAGATTGTTGCGCAGCCAAAGCTGACTATTTTTTGGAAACCGTTTTTTCCAAAAATGGAATGCCCATACATCGTGGCGCTGCGAAAGGAAATAGGCAGTAAGACTGGCAACTGCAATACGGGGCATCAAACTAAAAATGGTACTGGTTGCCGAGTGGGTTGTTGTGGCAAACTCGTCGCCGGCAAGTGGTTGAAATGCGAGTGCGAGATTCATCAAAAGTGTCATAGCAATCAGACTAAAAAAACCAATCCAGACCGCTTTTTTTGCTTCTTCTTTTCCGTAGTTTTCCGACAATATATCGGTAACTAAAAAAGACGATGCATAAACAATATTACCCAGTGTTGCCACCAACCCAAACAACTCAACAGTTTGAATTACCTGGATATTGGCAACAATTACCGAAATAGGAATCCACATTATAAGTCCCCATTTGCCAAACAATTTATACGCTAAAATAATAAGTAGAAAATTTGCCAGCAGCATTGCCAGCCATAGAATTTCGTTATTCATTTTTTTAATTTTTTTTATTGCAGGGTGATGGAACCTGCAAAAGTTAATACCTGTTTTCAGGGCGCAAATGTATTAAAACTTTTTAAAAATGCTGAGCTTTCGTTTTCTTGAATGTCAATGTCATTCTACCCAATCTTCTTTAACACAGCCAAAACCCCCTCATCGACTTTTCCAAAAAACGAAATTCCGGATGCACCGTTTGCAAGTGCCAGTTTTATTCCCTTTTCCAGCTCAGCAGGCGATTTAAAATTGGGGATAAAAATTCCGGCATAAAGCGGGAAACGTCCGTTTAGAAAATGGATTCCCTCTTTAACGGCATCGCCAATCCAACTTACCTGTTCGTTATAAAAACCATGGTAAATCATTGGACACACTCCGTCGAGATTCCAGTTTGTCCAGTCTTGCCGAACAATACGGCGGGCAATTTCGGGTGTTGGAAATACGGCGGCAGTTACCGGTTTTTTATGATTGTTTGCAATTTTGGCAAGCGAGTTTACAATGTTGTTTATTTGGTTATAACGGAATGTCCGCCACGATGGAATTTGGTCGGGGAATTCAAAGTCGAGCGGGTCAACTCCGGTTTTTGCCTTGTATTTTGTGCGGCAGGTTTCGCAGTAGCAAAAATCGTACTCGGGCAATTCGCGACTCTGATCAATTCCATAGTTTTCCCATAAAGTAACGGGTAGAATTACGTCGGAGTAGCGGATATAATCGAGATGAATTCCATCGACATAATCTTTATCGAGAATCGTTTTTACATCTTTTTTCAGGTAGTCTAAAACTTCTGGTTTCGATGGGCAGAGCCAGCGGTAATAATTTACGTAGGGTGGTTTGTCTGCGCATGAATCTCCGTTACGGCTTACTGCATAATATTCAGGATGATTTTCCAAAAGGCTTTTTTCGCCACGATTCATTGTCCACATCCAGCGGTGTGCTTCCAAACCTGCTTTTTTGGCAATTCGAAAATGGCGTTCGCTGTCGTGTTCAAAAAACATCCCACGAATTCCGGCATCATAAAAACTTTCGTACTTTTTTTGCAGAGTCTGGTCGCTCTCTTTTTTATTCGGATTCTCCCAAACCCAATGTTTTTGCCCTGTAGATTTCTTCTTTTTTCTTTTCCCACTTGCCGATGCAGTTCCTAAAACTGTCATTCCCATTCCTGCCAGCACCGACGATTTAATAAATTCACGTTTGTTCATAGTAGTAATTGTTATTTTAAAACTTCAAAAAAACCATCCTGATTTATCTGTAATTTCAACCCTCGTTCGGTTTGCAGAGTGATTGTAAAAACATGACCATCAACATTCATGCTGTATAAAATATATTTGCCACCTTCTGTTTTTGTTGATTGATACAAGTCAAGTTCAGAAAGAGTTTGCGCATAATTCCCTGTTCTTTTTCTGTGACTTTGCTGTTTATAATAAACAAACCAAAGATATTTGGCAAACTTCTCCTCATCGGGCAAAAGAAAACTTACGGTACTTTCGCCAACCGGGCTCGATGCAAATTGAACCAATCCCCACCGTTCGGGGAAGTGCATATTTACAACACCTTGCGCACTCCATACCCAATTATTTTCAGGTAATAATTTATTAGTTTTACTATCTTTTTTTCTCTTGTATCTTCCATAAAACACATCGGTTTGCCATTGTACTCTCGAAAAATTTATTTTCCAATGACTTCCATCTTTTGGCATTACGTACTCTTTGTAATCAGTTAGCGACTTAAAAGGAATAGCAATTTCGACAGTCCACTTTTTATCAATATCATCAGGATTATTCAGAGTGCCATCGACAAAAACAGCACTTTTAAAACCTCTCATATTCCATGTAATCATTGCTTCTCCACCATTTCTATATGGTTTTTTCATATACAAATCGAACAGAGTATTTTGTGCATTTATCTCAAATTCGAAATAATTATGTGTATTTCGGGTTGGGTCAATAAATATTTCAAAATCATTTTCGTGAAAAACAATCTGGTCGCGAACGGAATAATAAGTCCAGATATGAGGCTCTTCCAATTCAGCAAAAATATATAGATTTTTATTGTCCCAAAGCATTTTTACCCGGGTTTTATAAAGTGGCTCTGGTTTTAAATCTCCTTCAATATCCTGAAAATACTCAGACCACTCTGCTTTTTGCCACGAAATTTCGTCGGGTTTACCATCGATGTTTATCTCCGAAATTGCCTGGTAAATTACATAGTTTCGTACTGGGGTCATTAAATGTTCGTAGCCTGTCCACAATTTTTGGGAGAATGTAAAGAGGGATAAAAAGAGAAACCCTGAAAAGAATACAAATCGCGACATTTTAGTTTTTGTTAAATATACTGTGAGTAAAGATATATAGTCTCAGCAAGAAAACTCTACAAAATTATAAATGTTTCTTTTGGCGATATTTTTATTTTTCTCAATTCACTGATGCTCAGGCATCACTTCATTTCCAAAAAGTAAAAATCTCATCCAAAATAATTCATTTCATAAAAT
>JAJRSD010000078.1 GCA_024278975.1 Bacteroidota bacterium | reverse complement strand
TTTCGATTAAACGAAAAGTAAAAGAGGTAATTGACGGGCGAACCGTTTATCAGGATACAAATAATTCGACCAACGATTTTTTAACCAATCAGGAGCCAACACCGGGAGTAATTGCAAAAGATTAATGAAAAGAGTTTTAAAATATATTACGGTAATTTTTATTGTAACTTTTATAGTTGCAGCAACCAATCTGCTGTTTGCAGGCGAACCCGATTCGCTGCGACAACAGACCTCTTTTTCGTCTGAAAAAATACTTAATCTGAAAACAGTCTGGTCGGGTTCGGCAAATCCGGCATCGTTACAGTTTTTCGATATTCAGCAAAAAATTGGAAAAGCTTATCTCAATTTCAACAACGAAAGCGGAGATTTTCATCGCTATCGGCAAGAGAAAACATTTAACGAAATCGGGTTTTTTACAAGCGGTTATGTTACACTCGACAAATGGAAATTTTATGGCAATTTCAACTATTCGAACAGTAAAAATGAAGGAATAAACTGGACAGACGTTTTAAAACCCTACGATGATAATCCATATATTTTAGCCGATTCGGTGGGCGGAACTTACCACAAAGAGTATTTTACGATGCAGGGAAAGGCATCGTGGCAGATTGATGACAAACTAACTTTTGGGGTCGATATAAATTATAATGCAGGAGTTGGGGCACGACGAAAAGACCCGCGCCCAAAAAATATTACTACCACATTCGATATTTCGCCGGCCATTATTTTTTCATTCAGCAAAATAAAACTGGGGGCAAATTTCAGTTATCAAACCAGCAAAGAGGATATTGAAATTTCTACAGTTACCGATTCAATTTACAGCTTTTTTAATTTTAAAGGACTGGGTGCTTACTCAGTTTCAACCGAAAAAGACAACCGTAGTCACGAGTCGAACCTGTTTGGCGGAGGCATTCAAATTGGTTTTAACGGGAACAAATTAAACAACCTCACCGAAGTGAATTTTTACAGAAAATCTACAGATATAAAAAGGGGAGTCTCGTTTCCGCTGCAAGTTGTTTTACTCGAAAAATACAGTACAAATGTTACGTCAACTTTTATGTTTTTGAGAGATGTAAAAACTATAAATAAACTGAAAATTTATTTTGCCGATAAACATATTTACGGTCACGAACCGGTGGTTGAACCCAAACTGGAACAGTATTCGTACCAGTGGTCAACCCTTGCAAAATACACACTTTACTGGTATAACGAACAAAAATATGGCCTCGGTTATTCCTACTTCAAATTAATTGATGCCAACCATTTTAACTGGGGAGGAACAGTTTCTGGCGAAGTAACCACAAGCCAATCGACCTACTATTTTGTTCCCGAAACAAACGAACAAACTTTAAACTATTTCAATCTAAAAGGAAGTTTTGAAAAAGAGTTTTTGGGAAAATCGAACACCCTGGTTTTATCGGTTAACGGCAGCTACCAAAAAGGATTTAACAGCTCGTATAAAATTGTTAACGATAAAATACTTTTGGAAACTGTTAACACCGAATTTGTTGCTCACGACTTCAATTATTACAATGCACATCTCGTACAACTGGGCGGTGCATTTCAATTTGGAAGAATGATAGAACTTTATAAATCGCCCGTTCAACTGTTTTTAACGGGCGAGTACAAACGACTTATTTCGCAAATGAACAGTACAAACAGAAATATTTTTAGTTTAAAACTTGGTATGAATTTTTAAAAATGAGAATGGATAGTTTTTTTACCCTTTCACCTATCGGCACTTTCCCTTAAAAAGGGAAAGATTTACGAAATAAGTTTAGTGTAAAAATAAAATATTTGAAAAGAAACAAGTTAAGAACGCTTTCCCCTCCCGAGGGGAAATGTCGAAGACAAAGGGGTACAAAAATGAAAGTATATATTAATTAAAAGATGAAATACGAGCAGATAAAACAATTCACTCAAAAACTCAGGAATAATACGACTCATGAGGAAAAAAGATTATGGAAACATCTG
>JAJRSD010000077.1 GCA_024278975.1 Bacteroidota bacterium | reverse complement strand
TCTACAAAATTATAAATGTTTCTTTTGGCGATATTTTTATTTTTCTCAATTCACTGATGCTCAGGCATCACTTCATTTCCAAAAAGTAAAAATCTCATCCAAAATAATTCATTTCATAAAATTCGACAGTTTTCTTGCAGATACTATATAAAATTGATGAGCTTTTTGAGTTAATTTTTGCTGCTTTTACAAAATAAATCAGTGAAAAAAGAGGGTGAAATCTGCTCCAAACGAGTACAAATATCCTTTTAAAGGAGTATCATCTATAGGAGTGAACGAGTATCTGAAAACTGGTTCTAACTGAAATTTTATGCGGGGAGTAATTATATAATCTATTCCGAAACCTGTTAATCCTACAATATTTAGTTTGTTAAAATCCTCGTTATTAATTGTTGTACTGTTTTTTTCTGTTCTATCTTTAAATTCCGATTTGTTCTTAATTTTTGCATCTATTAGATAATCTGCTGAAACACCCATTGAAATAAATAACCCAAAATTCTTTCTCAAAAAGTAGTAGTTTATTTTAACCGGAATGCCCACAAAGTAGAAATGATATTCTGATGTGAATTTTTCAGGTATCGAAGGATCATCTCTTTCATTGAACGGATCTCCCGGCAAAATAAGATCATCCAATACAAATCCATATTTATCGCCTTTATCCGAAAATTGAATACCAGATTCTAATTCAAATCGATTGTTTATTTTATATGATGTAATAATGCCAGTTGTAAATCCAAACCGCGGAGATCCTTCCTTGTTTCGTATATCGACAAAAATGTTATCATCAGATGAATATAATCTTCGATACGAGTAATCAGGGGAGAAACTTACACCTATCGATAATTTTTTAGCTAAATTCTTTTCGTTGGATTGTGCAAGTGCGAATAACGAAAAAAGAATAAGTGCAAAAGTGGTCAATAATTTCATTTTCTATTTTCAAATTTATTCAACAAACGATGAACTTATTAAAATACTCTATCAGAATAAAAAATCGATTTTAAAAAACTTGTTATTTGCTAATTTCCCAAACTCTCCAAATAACTCAATCCAATCCGGAGTTCGCCATAACTAATATCTTCGCCAAAATGTACTTTTGCTTCACCAAAACTTCTGTTATCGGTTTTCTTAAAATAATCAGTTATTTTTTTGAGTTTTTCCTGACTAATTAATTTCCCAACATCCAGCTCACCAAGTTTTATATAATGTGCTAAATGATTTTCTATTGTGCTTGTTGTAAGTGCTCTTTCTTTTGCTATTTCGGCAACTGTTTTGCCCGATTGGTACAATTCGAAACTCAACTTTTTGGTATCGATTTTTGGTTTTTTTTCGGTAACTTCTTTTAGCGGAATCTCCATTCGCTGAACACTGTTTTGATCGCAATATTTTTGGATTATCTGAATAATATCAGCACCAAACTGTTCTATTTTACGGCTTCCAAAACCGTTTATTAATTTCAGTGTTGCCGTTTCGACAGGTAGATAATTTACCATCTCGATTAATGATTTTTGTGAAAAGACAAAAAATGCAGGTTTCTCCAATTCGCTCGCTTTTTCGAGTCGCCACTCGCGGAGTGTGTTATAAAGTTCGGGGTGTGGAATTGATTCGAGGTTAATTATCTCTTTTGCTTTTTTCTTTTTGGGTGCTGGCTTGTTATTCTCAATCAAAGTTTTTGCACGAGAATCTAAAAGTTGTTTTACCTCGAACCCGGTTTTGCAAATCTCGAAACCCGCCAGTTTAAGTTCCGCTTCTTCGGTTAATTGCCCCGAACTCCTTTTAAGCTGTTTTCGCAAAGTCAGATTGTCAACATCTAAATCGGCTTTCGAAAAATCATCAACTAAAATAGCTTTAACTTTTTCAGAAAAATAGCCGGCAGCCTTTGAAATACGCTCCAATAATTTTGGGTTTTGCTCAATATCTGGCTGCTCAATCAGATAATTATTTATCTGAACCATAAATTTGTTGGAGACATCGACCAAATCGGAATAAACAGCAGATTTAATTTTTTTAAGATGTTCAATCACCACTTCGGGAATAGCCGAACTATTTTCGCGTAAAATTTTGTTAATAATGTTCACTTGCATTTTTGCATTATCGAACCGGAAAACATCCATCAGTAGCTCTTTTTGATATGCCAATTTTGCATTACTCAATTCCTTTACGCCGGGTTGATTCTCCTCTACATTTCGTATAAACCCACTTACTGTGTCATCGTTAATTATGCTGCGGTTTGAAATTCGTGAACTTAAAACCATTCCTTCCAAAGTTTTGCAGCGACTTAATGCCACATAAACCTGACCGTGTGCAAACGATGCTTCGGCATCGATAATTGCTCTCTCGAAAGTTAATCCCTGGCTTTTATGAATTGTAATCGCCCACGCAAGTTTTAGCGGATATTGATAAAACGAACCCTCGACTGATTCCGAAATTTCTGCTGTATTTTTATCTATTGTATATTTTACATTCTCCCAAAGCAGTTGAGTTACTGCAATTTCTTCCTCTTCGTCGGGGCAAATCACATAAATTACATCGTGATTAATTCGAGTAATTTGACCTATTTTCCCATTGTAAAAAAGCTTCTCCGGTTCGGGGTCGTTTTTAACAAACATTACTTGTGCACCAACTTTAACTTCTAAACTAAATTCGGTTGGATATGAATATTCAGGAAATTTGCCTTCAACTTCGGCAGTAAACAGTTGCTTGTTAGTTTTTAACTGAATTAACTTTGCTTCGTTAATTCGGTGGGCGTGCAAATTGTGTGTGCAGAGTGTTATAAACCCTTCGCTGTCATCGGGTTTAAAATTTGGGATATATCTTTTATTCAGTGCTTCCAGTGTGTTTTGGTCGAGTTGATTATTGCGTACTTTATTGAGAATAGCGATAAATTTATCGTCTTGCTGACGGAATACATGAGTTAATTCGATACTAACGTACGAAGTTTCGCGCAACGCTTTGCTACTAAAAAAATATACGGTATCGTATTCGCGTTTAAGCAGATTCCACTCGTCGTTTTTTATAACCGGGGCAAGTTGTTGTAAGTCGCCAATCATTAAAACCTGCACTCCTCCAAATGGTTTATTTCTGTTTCTGAACCGCCGTAAAACCCTGTCGATTGCGTCGAGAATATCGGCTCGCACCATACTTATTTCGTCGATTACCAAAAGGTCGAGACTGCGAATTATGTTTATTTTTTCTTTGTTGAAACGGTTCTGTTTTTCATGAGCATTTTCGAGACCAATTTGTGGGGCAAATGATAGTTGAAAAAATGAGTGGATTGTAACGCCGCCGGCATTAATTGCTGCTACTCCGGTTGGTGCAACCACAATCATCCGTTTTGGAGATTTCTCTTTTAAACTTTTCAGGAAAGTAGTTTTTCCGGTTCCTGCTTTTCCGGTCAGAAAAATGTTTTGTCCGGTGTACTGAACAAAGTCGAAGGCGAGGTTTAACTGTTTGTTGGTTTGCATGATTTCAAAGTTTTAATTCCAATTTAATATATTACTTGTTGCATACAATGGAAAAATTTCAATATTTTCAAAAACATTAAAATTTTCAAGTGATTGACGAATTCCTTTTCTGATTTTTTTTTCATTTAAAAATAAGAACATACTCTGCATTTGCCCTTTTGTCCCGGCCTTTACTTCAATTGGAATAATATTTTCACCTCTTTGAATTAAATAATCTATTTCGGCATTACTGCTTTTTGCTTCTCGGTGCCAGTAATAAACAGAGGGTTTTATATTTGAAGGAAAACTCTTTATCAACTCAAGCCCAACAAATTGTTCCGCAATATTTCCTTTGTTTACAGTGCTGAAATCCTTATCGATTAGTTGCTCTGTTAGACTAAGATTTAATAATCTTTGCTGAATCCCATTGTCAAATAATAATACTTTGAATTTTTTGTCATTGATTTCTGCTCCCAAAGGAATTCCATTACCAGAAACATGGCTAACTCTGAATGCAAGACCTGCCAAAATTAAAAGTTCGAGTGCGTCTTTTATTTGCAATAAATTTGCATTCGACGATGCCCTGTTTAAAACAAATTTACTACCAGATTGCTTTGCAATACTATTAAATACATCCCTTATTCTTAACAAAGGAACACGTTTTTTGTACTTCGCAAAATCATCGTAAAAGGCGTTTAATAAATCGTCTAATATCAATTGACTTTTTCTAATATCCTTAGTTTGAATATAAGTTTTAACAACTTCGGGCATTCCTCCGATAAGGAGGAATTTTCTTGTGTAATCTATTAGTTTATTGTGAATTGGAGCAGAAAGTGGGTTTTGCGGATTTGCTTTTCTCTTTACTATCAGTAATTGTTCTTCTCCATTTGCCACGAGAAATTCATCGAAACTTAAAGGATACATAAAAATTGACCGAATCCGACCAACTCCAAATGTTGGAAGTTCTTTAAGGGCAAACTCTAATAAAGATCCGGCTGCAACCACATGCAGTTCTGGTAATTTTTCATAAAAAAAACGAAGAGATTGTATTGCAGGAATGCAAGATTGTAATTCATCAATAAACAACAGTGTTTTTCCCGGAACTATTGGAACACCATAAAAAGCTGCCAAATTCTCGCAAATTATATTTGGGTCGAGTGATTCCTGAAAAAAAATGTGAACCTGTTTCTCCTCTTCTAAATTCACTTCGAGATAGTTGTCGAATGATTTACCAAATTCTCTAATTGAATATGTTTTCCCCACCTGTCTTGCTCCTCTGACAAGCAATACCTTTCCTCTCTTTTCCTCTTTCCACGCATGTAAAACTTCATTAATAGTTCGCCACATGTTACTGTTATTGGTTTTTTACAAGGCAATATTACGCATAGTTTTTATCTTTTACAAGGCAATATTGAGTTTCTTTTTTAATTTAAACAAGGCAATAAATTATAAAATCATTCTCTCTAATTCGTCCAAATCAATATCGGGATGTGTGATTTGGTATTTTGCCTGTTTATAAAAATCGTTGCGTTTTGCAAGAGTGTCGCTAATAAATGATACGAGTTCTTCTTTCGATTTTCCTTTAATTAAAGGGCGTTCGGTTTTAGATTTCATTAACCGAAAAGCAAGTATTTTAGGGTCGATATTCAGATAAATAGTTTTACCGGTTTTATTCATCAAATCAATATTATCGAAAAAACAGGGTGCACCACCACCGGTTGCTATTACAATATCTGAGAACTCTGAAAGTTCTTCCAACGCTTTACGTTCCTTTTTCCTGAATTCAGCCTCGCCCTCTTCGGCAAATATTTGTGGAATAGTTTTATAGTTTCGCTCTTCAATATAATTGTCCATATCGACAAATTGCAAACCCAAATGCTTCGAGAATTTGTGTCCCAAATGAGATTTCCCACTGCCCATGTATCCTATTAAATATATTCTCATATTTTTAGTTAAAAAAGTAACCTCTAAAAATCCAAATCTCTGCGTTACTCAATTTTTTTAAGACACTCATTTACAGTAGTAAAATCGAGCCTTAAAAAAATTGAAAGCCTTGATATTTGAATCTTTAGAGAACACTTAATATTATACGTATAAAGCATATACAGTTTTAGAACTTTAAACTTTGAGCTAAAATAATGACATTTGATTTGGATTTTCGTTTTCCTTTTTTGGTCGATTTATTTCAAAAGGTATATCATCAACACTTTTAGGCTCCTCAATTTCCTCTTGAATGTCTGGTTCAGGTTTATCGTCCTCGTCTTTTACAATCGGTTCAATCTCTTTAATATTGTTAACCTCGTAATTCGAAACGCGTTTCCCTTTTGCTTTCCACGATTTTACACCAATAAATTCGGCAATCTCAATTATCTCATTTTCACGTTCAGAATTTTTACCACCAAACTCCAACTCCAATCTTGGGTAACGAACCCATGTTACACTCACAAGTTTATTGTCAGGATTATCGCCAATAAAACTGAATAATTTACCTTCAATCTCTTCAATCTCGAAACGTTTTACGTAATAGTATTTCTGTTCGGCATCGTAATAAACAACTGATAAAATTTTATGCTTATCAAACTTCTCAATAACCAAAATATCTTGTCCGAAATGGTTACTTAAATCGTAATTATACAATTGGTAATCACCTTTTTTATATAGAACTAAAATTTTATCATCCGCTGAAAATTCACCAAGAAATTTCCCTCGCGAGTCGGCATTCAGACGCAATACATCTTCGTCGAACCAAATTTTACGACCGCCCAGAGTAGAAACACCTTTCTCTTTCAACGAGATTTTATGAACATCGTATTTGGTTAAAATATTCCCCATACTTTGGCGGCCTTTAATTGCCAGTTCGCCCAGATCTTCCTCAAAAATTAGCTTCTTAATTCGTGGCTTTGGTTTTAAAACAACCTTCAAAACTTCGGCCTCTCCATTAGGATTAACAGAGAAATAGGTAATTCGCGATCCTTTGGTTTCTTTGGTCAAATTGTACTCTTTATCGCGTGTAACTCCGGTAACAAAGAAACGTTTCATATACGAATAGCCCGACTTGCCATCGCGGTAAACTATGTTATAGATGGTGCGTTTATCGTTCTTTTTAAACACTGCAACATGTAGCGGATTTTTCCCAATAAAAGCTTTGTCAGAAACCTTACTTATAAAATACGTGCCATCGCGACGGAAAACAATTATATCGTCAATATCGGAACAGTCGCTAATAAATTCCGATTTTTTCAATCCGGTGCCAATAAATCCCTCTTTACGATCGATGTACAATTTTTCGTTACGCACAACAACTTTGGAGGCAACAATACTCTCGAAACTACGAATTTCGGTTTTACGGTCGCGTCCTTTCCCGTATTTGGTTTTCAGGTGTTGAAACCATTTAATTGTATATGGAACAATGTTTTTTATGTTTTCAACCACCTTCGCAATTTCATCTTCGATAGATTGCAAATTGTCGTTTGCTTTATCTTTGTTAAATTTCAGGATTCGCGCCATCCTTATTTCCATCAATTTCAGAATATCCTCGCGTGTAATTTCACGCTTCAATTTTGGTTTCCATGGGTCGAGACGTTTATCGATATGCGCCACTGCAGCATCCATATTCTCCGAATCCTCGAATTTCTTGTCTTTATAAATTCGCTCTTCAATAAATATTTTTTCGAGTGAAGAGAAATGCCACGCCTCTTCCAACTCTGCCTTTTTAATCTCCAATTCCAGTTTTAGCAACTGCAATGTACTATCGGCAGAGCGACGTAAAATCTCTTTTACCCCGATAAAAATTGGCTTATCGTTTTCGATAATTACCGAGTTTGGCGACAAGGATAATTCGCAATCGGTAAAAGCATAAAGTGCATCAATGGTATTATCCGACGAAACTCCGGCTGAAAGATGTACTAAAATCTCAACATCAGCAGCCGTGTTATCATCAATTTTTTTAATCTTTATTTTGCCCCGGTCGTTGGCTTTAATAATCGATTCTATTAACGAAGATGTAGTTTTTCCGAAAGGAACTTCGGTAATTACCAATGTTTTATTGTCGCGCTTCTCAATTGTTGCGCGTACTTTTATGGAGCCACCCCGTAATCCGTCGTTATATTTGCTGAAATCTGCCGAACCGCCGGTCGAGAAATCGGGGACTAATTCAAAGTCTTTGTTTCTAAGGTGTGCAATAGATGCATCAATTAATTCGATAAAATTATGAGGGAATAATTTCGAAGCTAATCCAACTGCAATTCCTTCAACACCTTGTGCCAGCAAAAGCGGAAATTTAACCGGAAGTGTAACCGGCTCTCTTTTTCTGCCGTCGTAAGATAGTTTCCATTCGGTAGTTTTTGGGTTGAACAGAACTTCCAAAGCAAATTTCGAAAGCCGAGCCTCGATATAACGTGGAGCAGCCGAACCGTCGCCGGTTAAAATATTGCCCCAGTTTCCCTGTGTGTCAATTAGCAGATCTTTTTGCCCGAGCTGAACTGTAGCATCGGCAATCGATGCATCGCCATGAGGATGATACTGCATAGTTTGCCCGATAATGTTTGCTACTTTGTTGTAGCGTCCATCGTCCATTTCGCGCATGGCGTGCATAATCCGGCGTTGTACGGGTTTTAATCCATCGTTAATATATGGCACTGCACGTTCTAAAATTACGTACGATGCATAATCTAGAAACCATTCGCGGTACATCCCCGACAAATAGGTAACTTCGTCTTTTACAACTTCATCCTGAATCTCTTCAATATTTAAATTTTCTTCTGACATTCTTTGTTTTAATATTTCAATTTTTGCGGATTTCGTCTTGAATCCCAAATTTTTAGAACTATTATTTTAGCATCAGTTATTTAGTATATAACTAAATAATCCAGAACAATTTTACTTCGCACATATATTTTTTGTGTTGGTTTTCCAATAAATGGGAAATCGCAAAGAACAAGTAAAGTTTTATTTAATTGCCCATTCAATTTTTTACTGTAAACATTTGATTTATTTCGTAAGTTCCAGTACGAAAAAATCAGACGTCTGTCATTTTGAGCTTCTTCCGACCAAATTATTCGCCGAGCCATTCTTTAATCTCTTTATCTGCTTCTTCATCTGTTAAAAACTGTCCATTTTCATATTGCCTTTCTGCTTCTTCAACTGCTTTTAACTGTTCTTCCGACAAATAATAAATGTCATCACCTTCAATCGGTATTCCAATAACACGACATATTTCTTCTAACAACATCTGATTTTCCAGAGTACTAATTCTTTTTATCAATTTCTTTTTTAATTCAACAGTCTTCATAATCTTAACTTTTTCTGAAAATACGAAATTCTACAAAGATAGTTGTTTATGCAACTTCATCTTTCTCGACATACAAGTTATCAATAATAAACTCTTGTCGGGTTGGTGTATTTTTACCCATATAAAATTCCAGCATTTGCGATACCGATTCGTGTTTTTTCATCACAACCGGATCCAGTCGAATATCTTCGCCAATAAAATGTTTAAACTCGTCGGGTGATATTTCTCCCAGTCCTTTAAACCGTGTAATCTCGGGTTTTGATTTTAATTTTTTGATGGCTTTTTCGCGCTCTTCATCTGAATAGCAATAATAGGTTTTTTTCTTATTACGCACCCTGAAAAGTGGTGTTTGCAAAATATAAACATGACCTTTTTTTATTAGCTCGGGGAAAAATTGCAAAAAGAAAGTAATTAGTAACAGACGAATGTGCATTCCGTCAACATCGGCATCGGTTGCAATTATTACCTTATTATAACGCAAATCATCCAAGCCATCTTCAATATTAAGTGCTGCTTGCAAAAGGTTAAACTCCTCGTTTTCGTAAACCACTTTTTTGGTCAGTCCAAAAGTATTTAGCGGTTTTCCCTTCAAACTAAAAACAGCCTGCGTATTTACATCGCGCGATTTTGTGATAGAACCACTTGCCGAATCGCCCTCCGTTATAAAAATGCTCGACTCATCTTTGCGCTCCTTTTTTCCATTGAAATGAACCCGGCAATCTCTCAGTTTTTTATTATGAAGACTAGCTTTTTTAGCACGTTGTTTTGCAAGTTTTTTTATTCCTGAAATTGCTTTTCTTTCGCGTTCCGACTCGGTAATTCTCCGTAAAAGAACTTCTGCTGTATCCGGATTTTTATGCAGAAAATTATCAAGTTCTTTATGCATAAAGTTCGAAATAAAAGCACGGACAGATGGACCGTCGGGCCCAATATCTTTTGAACCAAGTTTTGTTTTTGTTTGCGATTCGAAAACAGGCTCTTCAACTTTAATACTAATTGCTGCAACAATTGAAGCACGAATATCAGAGGGGTCGAAATCTTTTTTATAAAACTCGCGAACGGTTTTTACCAGCACCTCACGAAATGTCTGTAAATGTGTACCTCCCTGCGTTGTATGTTGTCCGTTTACAAAAGAGTAATAATCTTCGCCATATTGATTTCCGTGTGTTATTGCAATTTCAATGTCTTCGCCCCTTAAATGAATAATTGGATAAATTGGATCGTGATCCATATTTTCCTCTAATAAATCGCGAAGTCCGTTTCTCGAAATATACTTTTCGCCGTTAAATTCAATTGTTAAACCTGAATTTGAAAAAGTATAATTTTTAAGCATATTCACCACATAATCACTTTTGTAGCGAAACTTCTTAAACATCAGTTGGTCGGGTATAAAACTTACTATGGTACCATTCTCCTCATCAAGTCCCTTATAATCTTTTTCACCGGTTTTTATTCCCTTGCTGAAAAATACTTCTTTGGCAACACCTTCGCGTACTGCTTTTATTGAGAAATCTATTGATAACGCATTCACCGCTTTTATACCAACACCATTTAATCCAACCGATTTTTTAAATACTTTGGAATCGTATTTTGCCCCGGTATTCATTTTACTCACAACATCCACCAATTTACCAAGCGGAATACCGCGCCCATAATCACGAATAAAAACTCTGTCGTTGTCAATTCCTACGGTAATTTTTTTTCCGAAGCCCATCATAAATTCGTCGATTGAATTATCGAGTACCTCTTTTAGAAGCACATAAATTCCATCGTCGGCAGCCGAACCATCGCCAAGTTTCCCAATGTACATGCCCGGGCGTTTCCGGATGTGTTCCTGCCAGTCTAATGTTCTAATAGTTCCTTCGTCGTACTTTGGCGTCATAATTCTTCAATTTCCGACAAATATAATTAAACAACACTGTAATTGGGCATATACAAGCAAGCAGTAACTAACAAAATACGGTTGAAAAATGTTGAAAAGTTGGAGTAAGTAAAATTAGACGAGACAGATTTAAGGCTTGAGAAAGTGAGAAAAGTGGCAGATTGAAAAAGAGAGTCGCAGTTTACAGTCGCAGTTTTCGGAAGAGAAAAAAAGGAATTGCAGTTTCAGTCTCAGTTTTCGGAAGAAGGGAAAGGAGAGTTACAGTCGCAGTTTTCAAAATGAACAATTTGTCAGTTGAGGAAACAATTTCGTATTCTAAAAAACTTTAATTTACCTATCAATAATAAAACACCCTAACTGTCACATATGCAGCAAGTTGCTGTGTCAAAAAAAAAAAGGACTATAAGAAATTTAATTAAAAACAGAGATAATATTATGATTTCGTAAAAAAACTATTTAGTTTAGCAACGAAATACAGAAAGTTAAACCCTGCTCTTCGTACCCCGAAAAACAGGAAAACAAACAAAGCAAAATATGCAATCTTTAACTCTTAACGGCAAAAATAAGTTTATTGGGTAAGCCTCTCCGGAAGCAGTCACACTCATTACTTTGTTCCCGACCCGGAGAGGCAGGCAGTTTTGAAAACTACCCATACAAAACTAACATTCGGGACGCACTTTTGCAAGTTGGCAGTTGCAAAAGTTGGGTGTTTTGCCAAAAATATATGATATAATTATTATGAAAAAGTTATTAATAAAACTAGTTTTTGTTGGTATGTTTATTTTTGGATTCGCATTTGTAAGCAATGCCTTAATTTGTTCTACAATATATGTTGAATGTGAAAATGGTAACTCTGGTGCAGGTTTAGCCTGCGGAGAAGATTATGTAGAGATGTTTTGGAATGGGTGGAATTATCAGATGCTATTTGTAATCCTGACTAATTATTTAATATCGGCAAGGAATTATACTTAATTCCTTGCCGATTTGCATTTTAATGTTGGGGAAAATGAATTTCATGGGTTTGAAATTATCAGTTATTATATTTCAATAACCCATTTTATAATGTCATAGCAACGTAATATTACAAGTTATCAAAAACATAATCAAATGAAAAAACTTATTGTAACATCATTAATGTTCATTTTGCAATTAATTGGCTTTACGCAGAACTATATACCTATCGATACTGTTGATATAAATTTCTATTATTCATATGATTTTCAGCAGAATTCAGATAGTAAATACTCTTTGAAAAATCAAGAAATGGTTTTGCAAATTGGCAAGCATTCCTCAAAGTTTACAGCATCTCATCTTATTTATAGTGACTCAGTTATTATGGAAAATAGCAAAGAACCTCCAACTACTATTGGTTTCCAAAAGCTTATGGGAATCATTGGAGGAACAAATATTCATCCTTATTGTAAAAACTATGTATATAAAAATTATCCTGAAAAAGATAAAATTATGTTTACTGGTTATGTAAATAAAAAATTTATCAAAGTACTTGAAAAAATAACATTTCAATGGCAAATTATAGATAGAACTGATACGATATTATTGGGGTATCCCTGCCAAAAAGCCATTACATCTTATGCCGGGCGAAATTACAATGCGTGGTTTTCAACAGAAATACCTATTAGTGATGGACCTTTTAAGTTTCATGGATTGCCTGGGTTAATTGTTAAAATCAGCGATGAGCAAAATCAGCATAGTTTTGAGTTAGTGAAAATTCAAAATATAAAGTACATACAGCCAATGTATTTTTTGAAAAAAAAATATATTTCAGTTACTGCAAAAGAATATGTTGATGCTATAGATGTCGGAAGAGCACAACTTATTAATAGAATACAGCGAGAGGACGGAATTATATTAGAAAGTGAGGAAGCCAAAGCCAGAGCACTAAATAGCCTTAAAACACGCAATAATTATATTGAAAAGTATTAATGAGAGTAGCTTTAATTTATAAATTTCGCTTTCGGACAATTATATTTTTCACCATTTTTTTTATGCTAAATATAATTTCCAATTGTCAAACTGTAATAGAAGGAGAGGTACAATCAATAGAAAATGAAACCCTGCCCGGAATAAGTATTTTAGTATATTCCGATGTTAATTCAACAACAATAATTACTTATGCAATTACCGATGAAAAGGGAAAATTTAAACTCGAATTTACAACTGGTTCCGATTCTGTTTATATTTCAACAAAATCGTTAAGTTTTAAAGATACACTGATTGCAGTTGCAAACAAAGTGCAGAAAATAGAAATACTCCTGCCTTCGCAAATCCACGAAATAAGGGAAGTGAGTGTAAAAGGTTATCCGATTTCGGTACGTGGCGACACATTAAATTACATTGTAAACTCTTTTGCTAAAGCCAAAGACCAGTCTATTGGCGATGTTATCAGCCACATGCCGGGTTTCGAAGTTACCGAACTGGGGCAAATTTATTACCAAGGGAAACCTATTCAGAAATATTATATCGAGGGTTTAGATTTGTTGGAGAATCGGTACAGTATTGCCAACCGTAATTTGCCTCACAAATCGGTTAGTTCGGTTGAAGTTTTACAAAACCACCAACCCCTTAAAATACTCGAAAACAAAATTGCATCAGACGGGACTTCGCTAAATATTAAACTGAAAAACGATGTTGCGGTAACCGGAACCCTTTCTGCCGGAGCAGGTTTCTCCCCATTTTTGCACGATGTTAATTTAACACCAATGTTGTTTCATAAAAAGCAGCAAATTATTGCTACCTGGCAATCGAATAATATTGGCGACGATTTAAATTTACAGCATAAACCAATTACATTTAGCATGGGGAAATTGGATGGCTTTAAAAATAGAAAACCTGAATTATTAGGCATTTCGTCTGTTACTCAACCACAAATAGAGAAACAAAGGTACTTAGATAATAATGCCAATTTACTGTCATACAACCATCTTTTAAAACTTAATAACAACACCGAACTAAAAATAAACAGCAGTTTTTATCACGACCAAATTGGCGAAAATGGAGAGGTTTCAACCAGTTATTTTTTGGATGGACAGACAGTAAATATTACAGAAGCAACCGAAAACAACTATTTCAAAAAAAGCCTGACCACCGACTTAACACTTACCCAAAACGAAAAGAGCAAGTATATTACAAACAAATTCAGTATCAATAAATTTTGGGACAGCGAAGAGGGTTTGATTCAAACCACAACCAATTTATCGCAATTAGCTGAAACTCCGCATTTTTCTGTTGCCAACGATTTAGATATTTTATTGCCGGTAAAAAGTAATTTTTTACGATTATACTCATTTGTCGATTACAATAACTCGCCGCAAAAATTATCGTTTTTGCCCGGCATTTTTAACGACGAATTGAATAATGGTGAACCTTATTTAAAAACTACACAAAATGTTATTGCACAAAATTTGGTTACCCATAATTTTGTGCAATTTAGTTTAAGGCGTAAACAATTTATTTTTGAAACAGAATCGGGAGTTAAATTCGAAGACCAACATTTTAAAACATTTATCGAAAAAGATGAAGTTGCGATTTCTGCTGACAGTTTAAACAACCAATTAGATTGGAAATATACCGAACTGTACTTTAACGAAACCATTAAATTAGAAAAAGAGGATTTTATTATTAGCCTTAAAATACCAATAAAAACAGCTTTTTATAACATCGACGATAAATTTCACAATGCCCCCGAAAGCATAAAAAATATTTTTGTTACACCATCGCTATATTTTAAATACGAAATAAATAGTTTCCTTACCAGCAGGGTTTCTGCAAAGTATAACTCGCAGTTGGGCGATGTTCGGACTTTGGCAGAAGGTTATGTTTTTTCGAGCTATCGGTTTTTAAAAAAAGGGATAGACCAATTGTCAGAGAAAAACAGTTTTAGATATCAGGTTGGGCTTGAATATAAAAATCCTATTTCAGGATTTTTTTCCACTTTCTCGTGGGTTAGTAATCGGTCTAAAAATAATTTGCTTTTAAAACAACAAGTTAGTAACAATGGATTTTTGTTTTTCGATATTATTGAAAAAGATAACCACTCGTTTATGGATAACCTTTCGATAAAAGTTAGCCAATATTTATCCGATTGGCGAGCCACTATCGACTTAAAAGGTTTTTACAATAAAAACAAAAAGGAGTATTTATTGAATGATGAATTGGGGTGGTCGGTTAATCGAGTATATACTTTGCAACCCGGAATTAGTGTTAACCGCTGGAAAAATGTGGATTTGGAGTATAGTTTTAATTATCAGTTGATAAAACAAGAATCGGTACAAACAAATATTTCGGTAATTGAGCAGAAACATAAAGGGAGTATTTTTGTTACTCCAATTAAGCGCCATTTAATAGGTGCAGATTTCGAATATTATAAAACCCACCAAACCGGGCAAGATAATTTTAGTCTGTTTTTTGCAAATCTATCGTACCATTTTAAACCCAAAAAAGGGAAATTAAAGTTTAAATTAAAAGTGAACAATATTTTTAATCAAAACGAATTTGTGCGTTTTTATAATAGCGATATTTCGTTAACAAAAAGCAGCTATCAAATTCGTCCCCGGCAATTTATGGCAACAGTTTTTGTTGGGTTATAGTAATAAATTCTTCAGTTTACTGTAAGCAAAAAAGAACCGTTCCCTCTCTACTGAAAATAGAGGGAACGGTTCTTTAGTATAGCAAACGCGTTTAATGGTTTCGCACAGCTTGACGCATGGGTAAATCGTAGTAGTTGCCATAAAACCGTAACCCAATTTTTCACCGTGGCTTCCCCCGAAGAGATTCCTATGGAAAGCGTGGTGTAAACAAATTGAAATGAGATTTTGGCTTTAGCCGTTAATTTTGTTTACATCAAAAAGAATAAATAGAGTCTGCTGATTTTTCAACAATAATTACATAAAGCGCATTATATCAACAATATATGTTGATATCTTATGCAAATAATATGTGTCAAAATGCAAGGAATTGATTAAATTGTACTCAAAACATTTGCATTTAT
>JAJRSD010000076.1 GCA_024278975.1 Bacteroidota bacterium | reverse complement strand
TATGATTTACGACGAACCACTCGCAATAAAATTTGCCGACGAACTTTTAAAAGAGGGTGTTTATGTTATCGGGTTCTGTTTCCCGGTTGTTCCGCGCGGAAAAGCAAGAATAAGAGTGCAGCTTTCGGCAGCACATTCAACTGCTCAAATCGACAAAGCTGTTATTTCTTTTATAAAAGTTGGGAAAGAACTGGGTATAATTTAATGCTCGTTTCATTTATAAAGAATATTTTCGGGCAAAACAATCCAGCTTTTGTTGGGATCAACTAAAACAAGGTCGGCAAAATAACCCTCACGAATGTACCTGCGTTTCTCTCTTTGGCAAAAACCGGTGGGCAAAAAAAACAAATCCGGTTTCGCAATTGACCCGATTTAATTAAATTGCGATAATAAATTGATCTGTTTATGGATTTCAAAAAAGGGTTCACTTCAATTTGGTTTCTGGCTTTGGTAATTGCAATTCCGGTTATTGTGGTTTTGCCCCCCCGTTTTCGAAAAATACAATGTGGATTTGGTTGAAGAGGGGAAACTTCCTGTTTCTGATCCCGCCACAAAAGTGTATTTTGAAGATATCGATTCTGGTGGTAAAATAGAACGGTTTGAAACGTTTGCTCATGGACCCAACTCCAAAACCTTATCGTTTCACTTTTTTAGAGGACAGGAGGGAATGGTTGACCAGATTAACTTTCAGAGTAAGTATAACAACGACACAAAATCTTTGTATTTCGAAGATACAAACAACGATGGACACAAGGAAATTTTTACATTTTCGTATGGCACCGACAGCATATTTTTAAACTGGCTGAATGTAACTCCCGAAATTGGTAAGATAAATTCAATACCTATTTGTGCAATTAACTATTATAACGATAGTCTTCTTAATTACAGTTTTGCTAGAATTCATTGTGTCGATTTAAATCTGGATGGAAATAAAGAGCTTGTGTTTGCAATTAATGGTGGGTATTCCTATTCCCCCCGGCAAATTTTTAAAGTAGATATTGAAAACAGAACGGTAGTGAAATCGGAAAATGCAGGCAATGTGAATTACAATTTGCAGTTTTTGGATTTGAACGGCGACGGGAAACTCGAAATAATTGCCGACGGTGCAACTGCCCCGGTGCGCGACTGGTTTAACCTGCCCTACAATAAACCTGCTCCGTACCTAAAAATATTCAACTCCGATTTGAGCTATTTACCACTCCTGTTCAGTTTTTCGAAGGGATTCAAACCGATGTTTTTTCGTATGTTATTCAAGAAAACAGCGGCAAAAAAATTATTAGTACCGTTTTGTTAAATAGTGCCGCGTGTCCTTTGTTCATGGCCTATAAAATAAATTTGAAGGGTGAGAAAACAGATTCGCTTGTTTATAAAACAGATTCAGGAAAGGGACGAAACAAATATGTTTTCAGAAACGAAAAAGGAAATTTTGTAACGCAAACTAAACCCGGTGAATTTTTAGAGTACTCCGCAAATCTAAAGGTTGTCAACCACATTAAAACAAACATTAACGAAAATCTTGGGTTATTAACGAATACCGACATTAACAACGATGGTATAAACGAGCTCTTGTTTTTCAGTTTAAATTCAAAAACAATCCATCTGTTTAGCGACCGGCTTAAATGGCACATCTCTATTCCGTACGATAGACCGATTTCAATAACATCGAGCAACATCAAGCTACAATTTTATGGACAAAGAAATTACCGCGCTGATAGTTGACGATGAACAGGAAGCCATCGACTATATTTTAATACCGGTTGACCCGGAAGATTAAACAAGGGCGGTTAACAAATTTAGCGAACAAATGGAAAAGCAACTGCAACTCCAGAATATTCAAAACTTTTTAACCAATTATCAGTCTAAAATTCGTTTTAACACCCGAAATGGTTTTATTTTGATTAACCCCAACGATATTGTTTATTGTGAGGCAGACGGTAATTATTCTGAAATCCATGTAAAAGGGCAATCGAAAAAGGTAGTTTGTTACAATTTATTTAACCATCTATTTTTTGTAAAATATTTTTCAGATAATACACTGATACTTTTTTTTATTCCATCACTGTTTCATAAATTAACTTTAAATCTTAATTTTGATACAGAAAATCAAATTATCATGAAAAAGATTGCAGTTATATTATCAGGTAATGGAGTTTTTGATGGAGCAGAAATTCATGAAGCAACATTAACTTTATTATCAATCGCGAATAATGGTGCGGAGTATCAATGTTTTGCTCCCGATATTAATCAGGCACATGTTATAAATCATATCACCGGAGAAGAGATGCCGGAAACGAGAAATGTATTGATTGAAGCAGCACGAATTGCACGTGGCAAAATCAAACCACTCTCCGAATATAATGTTGATGATTTCGATGCAATTATTTTCCCCGGAGGTTTTGGCGTGGCTAAAAACCTCTGTACTTTCGCTTTCGATGGCCCCGACTGCTCTGTTAATTCTGAAGTTGAATCTGCAATCAGAAATACCGTAGTAGCAGAAAAACCGGTTGGAGCACTCTGTATTTCGCCAGCTTTAATTGCCAAAGTTTTAGGCGATGTTGAAGTTACAATCGGGCAAGACACCGAAACTGCCGAAGCAATTGAAACTATGGGAGCAACACATATCACTACAAATCATGGCGAAATTGTTGTTGACGAGAAATATAAAATAATTACAACACCTTGTTATATGTTAAACGCAACCATCACACAAATTGCCGAAGGGGCAGAAAATACTGTTAAGAAACTTTTAGAACTGACATAGAAACACAATTTCACGTCATTTCGAATTTATTTCGGAATCTGCCGAATGAGATGCTGAAACAATTTTAGCATGACGAACTCACTACTATTGAATGAATTCAATTCCATACATCGACATTCACACACATCCGTTTAAAACGGAGACAGACACAATTACCGTTCAGAATATCTATCCGGGAGAAGGTTTTGCTGCATTTGAGGGACGTAATTTTTACTCTGTCGGACTGCATCCCTGGCACATAAAATCTTCTGACCAAAACAATGCAAAATTGATGATGATTGAAGAAGCTGCGGAGTTTGACCATGTAATTTTTATTGGTGAATGTGGATTGGATAAAATAGCAAAAACCGATTTGGAGGAGCAAAAACGAGTATTCGAAGCGCAGGTATTTATTGCTGAAGAGTATAATAAACCACTGCTTATTCATTGTGTAAAAGCATTTAATGAGATAATAGGATTGCATAAAAAGCTGCACCCAAAAATGTCATGGATATTGCACGGATACAACGGAAACCTTCAAATTACAAAACAGCTTGAAAAATTAGGAGCCCTTTTCTCTTTCGGATATAATTTGTTTAATTCGAATTCAAAAGCCATTGAATCATTTAAATATTTACCTGTTGAAAAGATATTTTTTGAGACTGATGAATTTGATGGCGAAGTAGAAAGAATGTATTTGCAAGGTGCAAAATTGAAAAATATCTCTGTTGAAAAATTAAAACAATCGGTCTGGGAGAATTTTAATCGCATCGAGATAACAAGAATTTAATCATCTGATGAATATTTGGAATGAACTCAAACTTTAAACCTTAAACCTTAAACTTTAAACTTTAAATTTTAAACTTTAAACTCGAAACTAAATGAACTGGCAAGAACGAACAGAATTACTACTTGGAGAGGAAAATATTGCTAAGCTTAAACAGGCAAATGTACTGGTTGTGGGTTTGGGTGGAGTAGGTGCGTACGCTGCCGAACAACTGTGCCGGGCGGGCATTGGCAAACTAACAATAGTTGATAGCGATGTGGTGGAAGAGACAAATATTAACCGGCAACTTCCGGCATTAACAAGTACAATTGGCAAGTCGAAAACAGAAGTTCTTGCCAAAAGATTTATGGATATTAATCCGGAACTGAAACTCACAATCGTTCACGATTACATTAACAGCGATAAAACTATTGAATTAATTAAAAGTCAACCATTTGATTATATTGTTGATGCCATCGACACGCTGGCTCCAAAAGTTTTTCTGATTTACCACGCAATGCAGGAGGGAATAAAACTTGTAAGTTCGATGGGAGCGGGAGGGAAAACCGATCCAACAAATGTTCATATTGTTGATATTTCGAAATCGTACAATTGCAAATTGGCAAAACTCATTCGGAAACGCCTGTCGAAATTTGGAATAAAAAAGGGATTTCAAGTTGTTTTTTCTCCCGAAGAAATCTCAAGAAAAGCGGTTCGGGCAGAAGAGGGACAGAATAAAAAATCTACAGTCGGTACAATTTCATACATGCCACCTATTTTTGGGTGTTTTATTAGTAGTGTGGTTATCAGAGATTTGACTTCGCAATAGTGTTGATATTTACTGTTTATTATTTATTTTTATTAAACATATATCATTTTTAAAAATTTGTTTGAAAATTGGAATATTAGATTACCTTTGAGGCGTTAATTTTTAGAGAGTTAAGTATTGTAAAATTCTCGATTGTCTGAAAATAAACAAATTGATCTTTTTTTATTGAATTTTGTAAGACAGTCCGGACAGCTCTCCTTTCTTGTTTCTTCCACCTATTTTTTTATTGATAATTCGGGGATTCCTTTTTTTCGATACACAAGTAAATGTGGAATCTAACTTTTTGTGATTAGTTGAATGGCAATAAAAATTGAGAATTATTAATTTTTTAAAAAATAACAAATGAACATTTATGTTGGAAATCTTCCGTTTAATTTAGGCGAAGAAGATTTAAAAGAGATTTTCGAAGAGTATGGTGAAGTAGCATCATCAAAAATTATTTCAGACAAATTTTCTGGAAGAAGCAAAGGTTTTGGTTTTATTGAAATGGATAGCGACGACGATGCAAACAATGCTATCAAAGAATTGAACAACGCTGAAGTTGGTGGAAGAAACATCAAAGTAAACGAATCTAAACCTCGTGAAAACCGTGGTGGAGATCGTCGCGGTGGTGGTGGTGGTTACCAAAGAAGAGACCGTTATTAGGAGACCATGAAAGGTACCGTAAAATGGTACGATGCAGTTAAAGGATACGGATTTATCCAGTCTGAAGACGACAAAGATTTATTTGTGCATCGTTCCGGAGTTAAAGACAACGTCTTTTCCTTGGAAGCGGGTCAGGCTGTCGAGTTCGAAATTAAAGAGAGCGACAAAGGCCCAGTAGCATTTAATGTGGAAGTAGTTTAACAACGAGATATAAAAAAAAGGGATTCAATTTTGAATCCCTTTTTTTTGTTCCATTATTTTAATAGGGTTCGCATCTGAATTGCAAACTGTTTTCCAAAATCAATGTATCCTTCCGTATCGTAATGATATGGGTCGGAATAATCATAATTGTCGGTGGAAGTTACAAGTGCAGCATTCCCATCCCTGCTTACAAATCGTGCCTGTTGCCAGCGCAATTCTCTGCCATATTTCCAGACTTTTCCTGTTGGTGAATTTCCAGAATCTGAAATTCTACCAACTACAACCGGTAAATCATCTGTTCTGAAAGCAGCCCGAATTAAATCCATCAATCTTTTAAGATTAGCGGCGTATTGGTTTGCCCACTCTAATTTACCGCAATCGCTTTCGCCCTGCATCCATAAAATACCTGCCGGTATAAGTTCATCATCTTCGCCATCGCCGTCAATATCCCGAACTGCGTAAGCATTTCGTACCGTTGCCAAAAAATGGTCATATTGGTTTATTCCTGTTCCAACAGTAAAATCTGGTTCCCAACAACCAAATGGTCCGGCAGCATCTTTATGAATTGATGTTCCGCCGCGACTATATTTAATCAGTGCAATATTTTCGTTCGGATAAAACTTTTGCATTTCTAATGCAAAAGTTAGTTCAATACCAAATTTACCGGATAAGTTATTTCCTTCAAATGTCGAACTGTGACCGGCTCCATGACCGGGTTGCAATACATCCCAAACTCCTTGTCCGCCAACCTGAAAACTGTCGATTGTTGAATTTCCATGAAAAATATAGACTCCCGGAATAGATTTGTTTAACTCTTTCGGAAGTTCTTTAACTGTACCATGGCCGTCCATATTCGACTGCCCACCCAAATAAAATACAATGTATTTTTTTGCTGAGATATTTAATGCAATTAATAAAAACAGTAGGATAAAACTGAGATTTCTTTTCATTTTTTGATAATTTTGATTTTTATAATTTAGGAACTAAAGTAATAACTTTTTAGATGAATTATTAAAATGCAGAATATTTATATTTCGAATATATTATCTAAAAAGGTTCCCGGGATTCAACTTTCATGTATTGAATGTGATGTTAAGCTGGAAGAAAAAAATGAATTACTTTGGAATGAAATTCAACAAAAAATTACAGAACTCTCTTCTGCTCTAAAGGTGGAAGATATTAGTAAAATCCCAACAATTTCATCATCAAGAAAAGCTTACAAAGCTTGTGGTAAATACCCTGCACGCTATCGACTTTCTGCTGAGGCACTTTTGCGGCGAGTTATAAAACGAAACGAAATTTATCAGATAAATAATGTGGTTGATTTATTAAATCGGGTTTCCATTTCAACGGGATTTTCGATTGGTGGGTACGATGCAGACAAAATTGAAGGAGATATAATATTTGGTGTCGGAGAAAAAGATGAGCCATACAATGGAATTGGACGAGGCAGGTTAAACATAGAATTTCTTCCGGTTTTTAGTGATATAAAGGGAGCTTTTGGCACACCAACAAGCGACTCTGAAAGAACCTCTGTTTCGCTTCAGACAAAACGGTTTTTGATGATAATTATAGATTTTGGAACACCAGCACAATTGGATAATGCAACCAATATGGCAATTGAGTTGTTACTAAAATATGCAAATGCATCTCACATCAATACGATAAAAATAAATGAAAGGGATTAGCAAATTAATACTTAAAATTTTAGGTTGGACAACTGTTGGCGAAGTTGCTCCGGAAAACAAATGTATAATTATTGGAGCGCCGCACACAAGTTCGTGGGATTTTATAATCTCCTGGTTATATTATAGCTCTCTTGGTGGAACAGCAAATATTTTAATGAAAAAAGAGTTTTTCTTTTGGCCGCTCGCGTATTTATTAAAAGCGATGGGAGGTATTCCAATCGACCGCTCGAAAGGTGCAAATGTTATAAGGCAGACCATTCAGCAATTTAACGAAAGAGAATATATGCACCTGGCAATTTCACCCGAAGGCACCCGTAAACGAACCAAAAATTGGAAAGCAGGATTTCATATAATTGCAAGAGAAGTTAATATTCCGGTTTATTTGGGTAGTTACGATTGGGGAAAAAAGATAGTAACAATTGGCGATAAGTTTGAATTGACAGATAATTCTGCGGAAGACATCAAACGCATGAAAGACTATTATCGTAAAAAAGGTGTAAAAGGAAAGTTTCCCAAAAAGTTTACAACTGAATATTAGGGTGGGGTTGAATTTATTTGGCCTTAAATCAAACATAAGTTGAATTTCTATTATCTTAGTCGCGTTATTTAAAATAATCTAAATCAATTAAAATGAGAATCAAATTCTTTATTGCACTTTTTGTATTTCTGTTTAGCATTTCAAACTTGTTTGCACAATATACTCCATTCTACCAGTGGACACTTCTTCCTAACGAACAAATGGACGAAATAATTGGAGAGCCTTCGGGAGAAACAGCGTTAAACCATGCCATCGAAATGGTTGGATATCAGCGCAATCGTCCGGCAAGCGAATATGGCAACGCCACTTTTCGTGAAGGAAAATATGTATTGGATAAATTAAACGAATATGGAATTAACGGGGCAAATATTGAACGATTTGAAGGAGGTGAAACATGGGACGGAATTAAAGGAGAATTATGGGAAGTCAGTCCGAACCGTAAAAAACTTGTTGATTACGATGATATTGCACTCTCATTGGCACAAGGAAGTAAACCAGTCAATATTACCGCCGAATTAATTTGGGTTGAAGAGGGAAAAGAGAAAGATTTTGAAGGATTGGATGTTGAAGGTAAAATTGTTGTTACTTCGGCTTCTGTGGGGCGTGTCCATCGCACGGCAATCGCAAAAGGTGCTGTTGGAGTTGTGGCATTTGGTTCCAGCCGCGAGTTAAAAGTTCCGCTGGCTATTCCGGCAAGTGGAATTCGTGGAGACGATGCAACTTTTGGGTTTTATTTAACAGCTCGCGAGGGTTATAAATTACGCGACAGGTTGATTCGTGGCGAGACAATTACTGTTCATGCTGTGGTTGAGTCACAAACATTAAAATACGATTTGCAGGTGCCAACTTGTGTAATTCCCGGTACCAACCCAAATGCCGGCGAAATAATTCTTTCGGCACATATTTACGAGGGTTACACAAAACAGGGAGCAAACGATAATGTTTCGGGGAGCGCCGTTATTTTAGAGGTTGCCCGTTCGTTAAATCAATTGTTTGAAGATGGCAGGTTGGAACGCCCGAAACGTGGAATCCGATTTGTTTGGGTGCCTGAATATTCGGGTACAATTCCGTGGGTAAAAGCACACAAAGATATTACTGAACAAACATTGTGTAACATCAATTTAGATATGGTTGGACTACACCTAAAAAGTAATAACTCGTTTTTTAGTTTGATGCGAACAACCTACGGAAATCCACATTATATAAACGATGTAATGGAAAACTACTTTGTTTACATGGGCGAGACAAACCGCGAAATTCTTGCAAATCGGAGTTCAGCAAAAATTGCCAACCAGATTATTGCACCAAGCGGAACCGACGATGCTTTTTATTATCAGATTGAACAACATTACGGTTCTTCAGATCACGAAGTTTTTAATCACTGGTCGACGCATGTACCGGGAGTTATGTTGATTACCTGGCCCGATTTGTATTACCATACTTCGCAGGATATCCCGGACAAATTAGATGCAACACAGTTGAAACGTGCCGCTGTTATTGCCGCTGCCGGCGCTTATACAATTGCCTCGGCTGACGATGCGATGGCAATTTCTATTGCAAATACATCTTTTACTTATGCGTCGAAAAGAATGGGGATTGAGCTTGCACGAAGTTTTGATGAGCTGCAAAAAACCAATGCAGAAAACTTTGAGGCGACTTGCAAAAAGGTTAAAAGTTATTTGGAAATGTCAACTAAAAACGAGATTGCAACCTTGTTCTCAATATTAGAGTTAGCACCGGAAAGTGAAAAATTACAAAATCATTTGAATTTATTAGTTGAGTCAACCGAGCAGGTTTTAAAAACAAATAGTAGTTTAATTAATAGTCAGATTGAATTGGTAGCTTCGAAATTAGGAGAAAAAATACCATCAGATAAATTATCTGAATTGGAAAAAAATGCCAGTGAAATAATCCCTTCGCCCGCCGATATTTTAAAAGAGAGCGGATACGGAATCGAACGTACAATTCGCGAATTGCCGAAAGAGACAATCGAAAAATATCCATACAAAAGTGTTGCAAGCACAACCGAACTTTGTGCACTTGTTAATGGGAAAAATAGTGCGTTGGATATGAAAAAAATGTTGGATACGCAGTACAAAAGAGAGTCTGATTTACAAAGTATAATCAACTATTTGGAGCTGCTGAAATTAAAAGGATTGGTCACATTTTAACCTTGTTTGGCAGTTTTTAATGGTCTCGTTTATCCAAAACCAATTAATTTTTGAAAGAAATATTTCAGTTGACAATCTGGGAAAAATATAATTTTTGAAATCAATATACAGAAGTAGTTTAATGAATACGAAAAAAACTAAACCTATTGTCAACCTAAAATCAGCTTCTTTTTTATTCGATTTTGGATTGCCTGATGATGCCGACCAGCAATGTGCAGATTCTGATTTTACCGAAGCGGTAATTGATACAATAAATTCTATTAAAAGCTTTATCAATAAAAATGCAACTGTATGTATAATTGTTGACGATTACACACGCTCAACTCCAACCGCAGAAATTCTTTCTTTCCTGATGCCGGCTTTAGAAAAAGAGGGTATAAAAAAAGAGAATGTGTTTTTTATGTTTGCATCCGGTTCGCACAGATTAATGACCGAAAAGGAGAAAAGAGCACGTTTGTCTGATGAATATTTTGAGAATTATCGTTCGATGGACCATCGTTTTTTCGACAAAGAGCATCTTATGGAAATGGGGCGTTTTGATGATGGGAATCCAATTCTTGTGAATAAATATGTAAAAGAAGCTGATATTAGAATTGCCGTTGGAACACTTGTTCCGCACATGCCGGCAGGATTTTCTGGTGGTGCCAAAATGCTGCTTCCCGGAGTTGCAGGCGAAGACACCGTTCATCATATGCACGTTGTTGGTGCACTCGACCCGAAACAGGCAATTGGTGTAACCGATACACTTCCACGAAAATTAATGGAAACTCTGGCAAAAACAGCCGAGCCGTTCGCAATTATAAATGTAATTTTAAACGCCGATGATAATCCTGTTGGAATTGTTGGCGGGCATTATATTGAAGCACACCGGCGTGGTGTTGAAATTGCAAAAACAGTTTATTTTGTTGAAATACCTGAACTTGTTGATTTGGTTATTTCTGACACCCGCAACCACGATGCCGATATGACACAGGCTAATAAAGGACTGTTTTCTGCCGCGCTTGCAGTAAAAAATGGAGGGGAGATATTACTGGTTACAAATTGTCCAGATGGAGTTTCGCCTGTTCACGGAAAAGAGATGCTGGATTTTGGAATGTTTACGAATCCTGAAATGGAGAAGGCGCTTGTAACCGGTGATATAAAAGATCCAATGTCGGCAATAGAAGTACTTCATAATAATGTGGTTCGCCAAAAAGCAAAACTATTTTTGCACTCTCCTAATATCACAAAAGAGGAGGCTGAAAAAATGAATTTTGAATATGTTGAAGATTTGAAAGAATTTGTTGAAAATCGAATAAAAGAAGGGAAAACAGTTGGGAGATTAACGGCTTCAACTTTTGTTGTTCCATATTTATAATGATTGAATGCGAGAATAATTAAATAAAAATTGTGAGTTGAATATTTAAAATAAATGAAACGAGCATCCGTCAGCTGACGGACACAGGCGGATGATTTAATTTTTCTTTGCGTCTCAGCGTCTTTGCGGTAAAAAATATTAATCATATGAACAATCAAAAATATTTGATAATAAAAAACGGAACAGTAATAACTCCCGAGCAGGAAATTAAAGACGGAGTAGTAATTATTCAAAACGAAAAAATAATAGAAGTTGGCAAACGTGGTGAAATTGAAGAACCCGAAAATACTGAAATTATTGATGCACAAAACAGCTACATTTCGCCCGGATTAATCGACATTCACGTAAACGGAGCCAACGGTGCTGATGTTTCTAAGATAGATTCCGATACTTTTTCTACAATGGGGAAATTCTTTGCAAAATACGGAGTTACTTCGTATGTCGGAACAACAATAACAGCAGCCCCCACCGATATAATTAAAGCATTACAGTTTGCACGTAAATATTTAAAGGATATTAAAATTGATGGCGCCGAGCTTTTGGGAATCCACATGGAAGGTCCGTATATCAGTCCCGAACAAAGCGGTGCGCACCCGAAACAATATCTGGCACTTCCAAAGCCTGAACATTACTCGCAGTTTCTTGAATACAGCGATGTATTATTAAAAATGACAATTGCTCCCGAATTGGAAGGTGCCGAACAGTTAGTAAAAGCTCTAAAAGAGAGAGGAATTCTTGTTTCAGCCGGGCATACAAACGGTATTTATTCCGAAATGAAAGATGCAATTGATGCCGGTGTAACACATTCAACTCATTTCTTTTGTAATATGTCGCATTTCCGTCGCGATAATTTAAAGCGTGTTGCAGGTGTAGTTGAAACACTTTTGTACGACGACCGTGTTACAGGGGCTTTGATAGGTGACGGCTGGCATGTAGGGTCGCAATTAATGAAATTATTGATAAAAGTAAAAGGGATCGACCGTGTTTGTTTTGTTACCGATGCAATGCCCGCAGTTGGCTTGCCCGATGGTATTCATAAAATAGGAGATGTTGAAGCCGTGGTAGAAAACGGAATTGCCCGTTTGAAAGATAATACTGCCTATGCCGGAAGTGTCACTACAATGGATGTTTGTGTGCGAAACGGAATTGATCAGGTTGGATTGTTGTTGGTAGATTCTATCCGAATGTCATCGCTAACACCAGCAAAAATTATTGGTGTTGACAATCGAAAAGGTAGTCTTGAAAAAGGTAAAGATGCTGATATTACTATATTTGACAAAAATATTAAAGTAGTAAAAACTATTGGCAGAGGTAAAATAATTTTTCAGTGACAGAAGGATACTGAATCAAGTTCTACAAGGGAGTCCTTTGAGCAGCGTGACGTTATTTGTTAACTGCAATAATCCCTTAGAACGTCACCCTGAACTTGATTCAGGGTCTAAAAGTTTAAATTACAATATTGAAAGTAAAAGACATTATGAATAGAACAACAACAAATTATGCATGGATAGTAGTAGGGATACTATGGTTTGTTTCCATGTTGAATTACCTCGACAGGTTGCTAATAGCATCGATGCGAACACCGATAAAAGCAGATATCCCGATGACCGATGCCGAATTTGGATTGCTAACCTCAGCATTCCTTATTATTTATGCAATACTCAGTCCGCTTGGTGGATACCTCGCCGATAGATTTAGCCGTAAATGGGTAATTTTTACCAGTCTTTTGTTTTGGTCAATTGTCACTTTGTTAACAGGTTTTGTGCAAAATTACACGCAACTAATTACAACGCGTGCAATTATGGGAATTAGCGAAGCATTTTATATGCCGGCTGCTGTTGCTTTGGTAATGGATTATCATAAAGGTTCTACCCGTTCGAAAGCATCGGGAATTTTGATGACCGGTTTATATGCAGGAATGGCGCTGGGCGGATTGGGTGGAGAAATTGCCACAACATGGAACTGGCGGGTGGGTTACCACTTCTTTGGTGTTCTCGGAATTATTTACTCGGTAATTGTATTCTTCACCCTGAAAGATGCTCCCAAAACCGAAGTGGAAATTGAATTGCAACACAACGAAAGATTTAATTTTATCGAAATGCTGAAAAGTCTGTTCAGCCATTCGGGATATCGCTTAATACTGTTGTACGGATTACTGGTAAGTGTATGTTTCTGGCTGATCTACGCCTGGCTGCCAACCTTCTTCGAAGAGGGTTTCAACCTTTCGGTGGGCGAGGCCGGTATTTCGGGAACTTTTTATGTGCAAATAGCTTCGCTGATAGGAGTACTTGCAGGTGGTTACATAGCCGATCGCTGGGCGAAAAACAGCAGCAAAGGAAGAATTTATATTACCGCAATTATGTTTATTGTCGGAGGACCATTTTTATATTTGATGGCAGCTGCCGATCTATACTGGATTGCCATTTTCGGAATCATTATTTTTGGGTTATCGAAAGGAAACCACGATGCCAATTTTATGCCTATTATTACTCAGGTTGTCAATAAAAAATATCAGGCAACCGGTTACGGAATAATGAGTTTTTTCGGTGTAATGAGCGGTGCAATAATGATTTGGGTTGGCGGATATTTAAAAGATATTGGTATTTCGTTAGATCTGGTTTTTAAAATTGCCGCCGTTGGAATTGTAATATCAGGTTTTGTATTGCTGGCAATTCATCCAAAAAAAGAGAAACATATATTTTAATCAATATGAAACAGGCATTTCAAATTTCAAAAAGCAAAATGAAACACATCACATATATTTGTTTTATTTTAACAACTCTTTTTTCCTGTAATTTTAAAGAAGCAAAGCATCAGGATTTTACAAAACCTAATTTTTTAATTGTATTATCCGACCAGTGGCGAGCCGATGCTTTCGGACATCGTGGCAATCCGGATGTGTTCACTCCCAATATCGACAAACTTGCCGGCGAGGGAGTGCAGTTTGTGAATGCAATATCGGGAATGCCTGTTTGTACCCCCGCCCGGGCATCGTTACTTACCGGACAAAGACCACTATCTAACGGTGTTTTTATGAACGATGTACAACTCGATACCACCTCATTTTCTCTTGCCAAAATTATGACAGCCAATAATTATCAAACTGCATACATTGGGAAATGGCATTTGGATGGAAGAGGCCGCGGGACTTTTATTCCAAAAGGAAACAGACGACAAGGATTTGAGTATTGGAAAGCACAGGAATGTACACATAATTACAATAATTCTAAATATTACTCAGAAACACCGGACACACTTTTATGGAAAGGATATGATGCAATTGCACAAACAAAAGATGCCTGCGGTTATATTCGTAAACACGCAAACAATCAAAAACCATTTTTGATGTTTCTCTCTTTTGGTCCTCCACACGATCCTTATCAAACGGCTCCCGAAAATTATCGCCAGCTCTATTCTGCCGAAAAGATACATCTAAATCCGAATGTCCCCAACGATACGAAAGAGCAGGTTCAGAAAAATTTTGCAGGTTACTATTCGCATTGCACAGCTTTGGACGATATGGTTGGTCAACTCAGGAAAACTCTGCACGAAATGGGTGCTGATGAAAATACAATAGTTATTTTCCTTTCTGACCATGGCGATTTGCTGGGCTCGCACGGTGCTTATAAAAAACAGCAGCCTTTTGACGAATCAATACGGATACCAATGATTTTTTATGTTCCTGAAAAACTGGGAGGGAAACCGGGAATAAAAGAAGCAATGATTAATATGGAAGATGTTTTACCAACAATACTGGGGTTTTCGTCAATAGAAATACCTGAAACTGTTGAAGGCATTAATTACAGCAATTATATAAATGGTGGCGAAAATCCGGGAGATACTGTTACGCTAATTTATTGTGTGCAACCTTTCGGTGAGTGGTCAAGAAAAAAAGGAGGGAGAGAGTATCGCGGCTTGCGGTCGCTCCGTTATACCTATGTTAGGGATATTAATGGCCCCTGGTTGTTCTTTGATAATAAAGTTGACCCCTTTCAAATGAATAATCTTATCGCAAACAAGGAATATCTTAATTTGGCAAAGTCTTTTGATTCTCTTTTAATTGATAAACTTGAAGAACAGGGAGACAAATTTCTCAGTGGATTGGATTATGTTGAGCAATATAATTACCCTACTTTAAATAGTGAGGAGACTGTTCCTTATTAATTTTAAAGCAAACTGATGGACAGGATAAATACCAAAGTTATAAATATTAACGGACTCGTTTTAAATTTATATTAATGAAACTTGGATGCCGAGAGTTAATAGTTTTAAATGAGCCAGCACAAAAGGATATGTATGGAAAATCTAACTTGCAAAGACAGGACAAAAGGTAATTATTAAAGGCTGAAGCCGGAATTCTTTCTAATTGTTAAACACCAAGCTGAAGCATGGTGTAAAAAATAAAATTGTAATTGATGAAATAAACAAGATATTTTACACCGTGGCTTTAGCCCGGTGGGTACGAATTAACTTATAATACAAGGCGCAACCATGATTGTTGATTAAAAAAAACGAGTAAGCATGCGCCACAATATTATAATTGCAATAAATTGCAATACAAATAATAAATAAGGGATTGTAATGAAATAACCTGACCGTTTTAACTTGTTCTTTTGCACGCTAACTTCGTTAAAAAGCCTCGCTGTAACTATGGCTATAGCTACGTTTTTTGCCTTGTTATCGCACAAAATAACTTTGTCAATTCCAGTCATGTTATTTCTTCACAAACCCTAAGAATATATAATAATGAAAAAGATAGTAATACTTCTCATCAATATCTCAATTACCGGTTTGCTTTTCGGTCAGAATGTAGTTCAGCTAAAAGCTACAAACTCCCGAACCACAAATTTCCCAAAACAAAAAGTACCTGTTGGCAAAATGCCTGCAAAACATAATCTTAGGGTTTTTATGCTTGCAGGGCAATCGAATATGGCAGGTCGCGGACTTGTCGAGCCGGGTGATACTTTGCCCAATTCGCGAATAATTACAATATCGAAAAACAATAAATGGATTCTTGCAAAAGAGCCACTGAATTTTTATCAACCCAATTTAACTGGGTTAGATTGTGGCTTGTCTTTTGGCAAAGAGCTGATTAAGTATATTCCTGATTCAGTGAGCATCGCATTAATTCCGTGTGCTGTTGGAGGAAGTTCAGTTCAGCAGTGGCTTGGCGACTCTATTCATCAAAAAGTACAACTTTTAAGTAATTTTAAAAACAAGCTCGATTTTGCAAAACAGCATGGTGTAATTAAGGGAATTCTTTGGCATCAGGGAGAGAGCGACGGTTCGCCCGAATTAATACCGAAATACAAAAAAAGTTTAGAAGAGTTAATTTCGGTTTTTAGAGATGAAGTCGGTAACGATAACTTGCCTTTTCTAATTGGCGAATTGGGAACTTTTGCAAATGCGGAGAGACAGCTTCACTGGAATTCCATTAATAAAATTATTCACGAAGTGGCTGTCAACGATGAAAATACTTTTGTGATAGGAACCGATGATTTGGAAAATAAAGGAGACAATGTTCATTTTAATTCTGCGGCTCAACGAAGTATGGGTTGGCGTTTTGCAAGAATATTTACAGGTTATTATATTGATGGCAGATACACTTACAGAGCCAAAAGAATTGGTAAAATATGCACCATCGAAAAACAACTTCTTATTCCGTCTCCCGATTCAATAACGGCAACAAATGTAAATGTCCATTATGTTGGCACTGGTTTAAAACGTTGCGAATACAGAGCAAATATATCTTCCAGCGATTGGACCGACACGCACCGCAAACGCTACTCTTTCGATAATGGAAAAACCTGGACAAACTGGCAAACTGTTTTTAAAAAAGCACCCGAGCAAAATGGGTTTGTTCTTTCGGGAGATATTGCGCAAAACGACAGAGCCACTTTCGATCCTGCTTCCGGAATGCTAATAAAACCAGCTTTTCAACGAATACTTCAGGGAGATCCTACAAAAGCTCTCCATGCTGTTTGGTCGGGAGATCGGAAATTTTTCGATCATGGTTTTTATCAACTCTCTTCTGATAATGGCGAGAATTGGGATGAGGGACATTTACTTAAATACGAATCGGGTCCTGATTTTGACCCTGAAAACTGGGGTAATCCCAAATATCTTCGTACCAACGAAATGTACATCGGAGGAATTACAATTCATTCAAAAGGAAATGTAATTATCGCCGCCACTGTTCCAGTACCGTTTCGCGATACGGAGGATGAGAAAACACCGGTTGTTTTTCCAAATACTTACCGAGAGGGTTGTGTAGCGGGAGCAATCTGTTTTGTGGGAAAATGGAATGCTGAACTTAAGGATTACAGTTGGCAAATTTCCAATAGTATATTTCTTCCCCGAAAAATTTCGACAAGAGGTTTGGTTGAAATAGATATCAGCGAGCTACAAGATGGAAGATTACTGCTTATTATGCGCGGCTCGAATGTTGGTTTAGATCCCATGGAGTGTCCCGGTAGAAAATGGTACAGTTTAAGCGATGATGGCGGTTTAACATGGAGCGAGATAAAAGATCTCAGGTACGATACGGGTGAACAATTTTATTCTCCGGCAACATTTGCAAAAACCATCCGTTCAACAGCCACCGGAAAACTATATTGTGTTTTAAATATCAACACAACTCCTCCGCTGGGGAATGGTCCACGCTATCCTTTGCAAATTGTGGAAATTGATGAAGATAAAGTCTGCCTGAAAAAAAAGACAGTTACAATTATCGATGAACTTAATCCGGGGCTGGATTCAAAACACCTTCAACTCTCTAATTTTGGACTGTTCGAGAATCGCGAGAATAAAACAATTGAACTTTATCTCACACGACTAGGTGCACGCGGTGGCGGAGCTAAAATTTGGGATTCGGATACTTATCGTTATGTAATTAGTTTTAATGATGAATAGAAATTTATTGATAAGTTTATCATTATGAACCAACAAAACCGAATAGTTACTTATAATCTCACTTCCGAAAAGATAAAGTCTCAGAATATAAATGCTTCTGCCGATGGAAAACTGACATTTGAACTTGGAGGTGGTGGTCATATTATTGGTATTAACGGTGATGATGCCGGGGTTAACGCAAAGCTGCGAATAGTTCAAAATCACAACAAAGAGTATTATTATTTTGAAGTTGGAAAATCTTTTGGTCTGGATTTTAAGCTCGTTAATATTGGTGTCGAGAGTGCTGAAAATATTGAGATTAAAGCCTTTTCTCCCCATCCATTTAATAATTTTGAAGACAGTATTATAAAAATATCAAATGTCAATTCTGCTGATTTTATTAGTCTTAATAATCAGTTTGATTTTAGTTTCAGTCAACATACCGATTCCAATTTTGTTGGAACTATATTTTTTGAAGTGAAGATAAATGGAGCAATCGCCGACACGCAAAAGATTATGTTTTTTACCACACCAGAATCCCCTTTTATCATCAATAAAAATGATATTATAATTTTAGATGGCAGAACTGTTAGCGATATTCCAATATTTTCGCAAGGACCAAATATTATTGAAAACCAGAAGATTTCGGGTGGCAACGGAAATGGAAATGGTATTTTAGAACGTGGAGAAGATGTGCTGGTATATATTAAACTGGCAAAAGGGATGGCTGCCAACGATACAAATACATTTCACCGGACTTACTTATTAAACCATCTCGACGAACCATATATAAACGTAACCCAACTGAAATATGAGGAGAGGTTGCGTCAGGCATCAAAAACTCATACCGGAACAATTCTTTCGATTGCCGAAAATACGCCAAATGATAATATATTTAACCTTTGGTTTAAAATTGAAAGTTTGTACAACGATAAAAACGACCCGGTTTCGAGAGCTACTATTTATGCTCACAAATACGATTACAGGAGAGTTCAACTAAAAATTAAATAATAAAGATAAATTATGAAAATTGTAAATCCATCAGAAAGTATTAGCACCATTATTTCTGTTTTAGATGGTGCGAAAAAATATGTCGTTTTGGTTACACCATACACCAATTTAAATGGTTGGCAAAACCTTGAGGATGCCATAAATAATGCGGTAAAGAGAGGTGTCGAAGTGTCGTATTATGTGAGAGAGAAAGAGGGAGTTCCCGGCACCGAAAAGTTAGATGCTGTAATTTATGAAGTGCCAAATCTACATTCAAAAATGTTCTATTCAGAAAATAAAGCAGTAATTGGTTCTGCCCATTTAAAGTATAACGAAGATATTAATTGGACTTATGTTTTAGACCTCGAAAATGAGATTATTGAAATGAAAAACTTTTTCGAGAAAAACATCAAACCATTCGCTGTAAAAAATAAACAATTGTAAACAATGAAATTTATTGAAATAAAAGAAAATCTAAAAAGCATAATCTCCCTCGCCGAGAATGCAGAAAAGTTCCTTATAATTGTTTCACCATTTAACGACTTTGAAGGTTGGGACAAACTTAAAAATGCCATTAACGATGCCACAAAACGTGGTGTCGAGGTGAAATATTATGTTCGCGAAGGTGAAGGTTATAATGGGATGAAAGGTTTAAAAGTAAATCTTTTTGAAGTGCCCGGACTTCACGCAAAATTATACCAATCGGAAAAAGAGACTTTCATAAGCTCCGGAAATTTAACAAATGATATAAATATAAATTGGTACATAAAACTCGACACCGAAGAGGAGATAAAAGAGATTACTGAGGAGTTTTATTTGAAACAAATAGTTCCGGTGGCAGTGCCTTTTAAAGAGTAATTTATATTTTATCAGTTTTATATTATGAGGATATTTACCGGGCTGATTTTTATCTGTTTTTTTACTTTTCAAATTTTTGCACAAAACGAAAAAACAGCACCACCAACAAAAGGAATTGTTTTGTCGGGCAGTTCGATTACCTGGGGCGAAGGAAGTATTCAGGATAGGTTTTCGGGCGAGGTTGTCGATTATATTCAGAACGAATTTGCCACAACGATTCTCTCTTCAGAAATGAACTTTACAGGCGATGTTGCCGAATTTAAAAATCTGCTGCAATATAAAGGATTTGGGGAAAAGATTACGGGTGTAAACTCAAAAATTGAATTCGACCTGTTTGGAGATGAAATTGCAATCTGTCATACAAAATTGAGAACTTCGGATTATGCCTTAATTCAGGTAAAAGCCGATGGTGAGATTATTGGTCAATTCGAAAATCGGAATGAAACAGTTGGGGGAGAGAAACAATTTTTTACCGGCGACGGAACAACCGTAAAGTTTCAGTTAACCCATCCGGCAACTTACGACCATAAAGTTGAAGTAAATGGTAAAATAGCAGAAGGCGAAATCTATACGGGAGGCTGGTCGAGGAAGTCGCCGGAGAATCCGGGTTTTATTGTTATTCGAAAATTGGATAAAAACCAGAATCCCATTCATTATATTTGGTTTAAAAACCCACCTGAAAAAGGAGCTAAAATTTCTGTTCAGTATAAATATGGGAGAATTGTTGCGTTCGAAGGTTCCACTGTGGGGCAATTAGATAGCAATGATAAAAACGAAACTTCATATGGCGAGGGAACGGTTTCTTTCGACCCTGCAAGCCCTGCTGTTCTCTCTTCAGGACTGGAATATCGTTATATAGATAAGGATGCATTTTGGATTCATAAGTTTACAGAGCAGAAAAAACGGCATTTCGAAATTGAAATTATAGATGGACAGAATCCATATTTTATAATCAATTTTGCATCAAACCGTTTTCATAATTTTATGAATGCCGGAATTGGTGGATGGACTTTATCCAGATTTTTAGATGGCGATGGAATTAATGATTACAACGATTTTTTCTCAAAATTTACTCCCGATGTTATTGTTACCGAAAATGCCACCAACGACGACTGGGCTTTTGGTGAAAGAAAACTAAAACGAACTCTGACAGGATTGAGCGAAAAAGAGGTTAAACAACTTTGGGCACTGGAACTCGACGAAGTAACTTTTCAGAAAAATACAGACGATTACACCGCAGTTGTAAATACCGGACTGATTTCTGACATCAAAAAATTATCTTTAACCTGCCCGCAAATTGTTAATTCGGATGTAGCTCCGGGCGATATTATCAGAATTGGCAATTACCACGGCGACAACAAACAAGTGGTTTGTCGAGAGATTGACCGGGTTGATTTGCCAAATGGGAAAGTTACCTGGCTCGAACCAATAAATCCGGAACTGATTTTAAATGTTCAAACTTTATCCGATTTAATTGGAGCCGAATGTTCGGTTCGCAATTTGTCGGGTTATCAAATTCAATACGAAAACCTCATCAAAAAATTACAAAATATTTCGCCACAAACACAGCTCCTGATTGCACAGCCTGGCTTGTCGAATTACAGACGACGACAGTTATGGGGATACCATATTATTCACAGAAAACTCGCCACAAAATTCCACAATGTAAACACAATCGAAATTACCGATTGGTTGTACGATTTCCAAAAAGGTAATATTTCAGGCAAATCGTTTATTGAAATTGAAGCTGATGGAAGGGGCGAATACACTTTGCCGTGGCAAGGTCACTGGCAAGGTTTCGAGGTCTGGGTGAACAATAAAAATGTGTATGGAATAGATTGTTTTATTGAAGGCGGATTAGGATATTCAGTAAATCAAAAAGCCTCGAAAAGCAATTTGAATATTGAAAAAGCTTACGATAAAAGTTATAGTGTAAACAGAAAAATGAAACTTGTTTTTAATAGGAATGCACCGCAAAACCGAACAATAAAAGTTGTAAGGGCAGATTCGGTCTGGTCTTCAGATTATTGTCATACAAACGAACAGGGGGCGTATGTTTACGGGCAAATTTATATTAACAGAATTAAGGAGTTTATTCATTAATCCGTTGGTTAAAACCAACGGCAAATGATAGCTGCTATTTTGTTGATTTTTTGTAGAAATTATTACTTCCCCTTCCATTTATAGGATTATTGTATGCAAGCTGAAAACCCACCGCACATTTGGCACATTTACAAACTCTTGCGCAATGGCTGAAACTTCAGTTTGTAAAAGAGCCAAATCTTCCCACGCTGAAAAGATGTTGATAACTTTCTTTTATTATAATTTGAAAGAGAACAACAATGTCCGTAAATTTGTCCGTGTACGTAAAAATGTCCGTAAAATATGGCTACAATAAATTATTACTTGGATAAACAAGACAAAAAAGGATTTGCACCAATACATTTACGAATTAATTGTAATGGTTCTCAGATTAAAATATCAACTGGGAAGAAAATAAATCCAAATAACTTTAACAAGACTACAAAGGAAGTTAAAGGCGCAGACAAAGACTCATTAGAAATTAATCATTATTTGAATTTTCTAAAAAAGCGAGCAGATGAATTATTAAATCATTCATATAAAAAAACATACACTGAAAAGGAAATTAAAGATTTGCTGAATGAACATATTGATAATTATAAAGAAAATCACAATGTAAATATCGTAAGAGAGCAATTGTCGCTTTACGGCAAACCTTTCACATTTGTAGATTTATTTGCGGGAGCAGGCGGATTTAGTGAGGGATTTCTTCAAGCCGAGGTTAGAAACAAATTCTTCGATTTTATAGCAGCAAGCGATATTAATGAGAATTGCGAATTAACGCACGTAGTTCGATATAATCATCAACTTGGATTAGATGCAAAGTTCTTGAGTCAGGATATTACTGAGCCAGATTTCTTAGATAACCTTTTAGGAAAAATTGGCGCAAAAAAAATAGATGTTGTGTGCGGCGGTCCGCCCTGTCAAAGTTTTAGTTTAGCGGGTAAAAGGAAGAAATTCGATAAAAAAGACGACCTGTTTTTTCATTATCTTGAGGTAATTAAAGTGTTGCAGCCGAAATACTTTGTAATGGAAAATGTAAAAGGTATTTTGACCAAAGAGAAGGGGAAAATAGGAGAACTTATCCTTAAAGAAATTAATTCTATTATTGATGTAAATGAAATCCCAAAGCTAATTTCATTCATTAAAAAGATGAAAAAATCAGGCAAACAGAATGATTTTATAATTGACTGTTTGATAAAACGAATTGAAATAGAAAAACACAATGAACCAAGAAAAGAAGAGAGTAAAGAAACTTATATAAGATTTGTCGAGTCGAAATTCCGATTATTAACACCTAAAATTGTTGACTACAAAACGAGCAAAACAGATGACAAAATTAGTACAATCAGACACGGGTTCAATATTCTAATAAGAAACAAAGAATGGGAAAAGTTAAAAAGGGACATTATAAAAGAAAAAGATTTTTGCAATATTGACAATGACTTTTATGTTGACACTTTTACTCACTTCCTCACACAACTGGGAACCTCTGAAATAATCGACAAAATTCAAAAAGCTTTTAGTCAACTAAATGTTGCAAAAGAATTTGACGCAGATTGTAGTGATATTATTTCTGCTTTAAAAATATACACTTATAGTTTTGATGATACTATTGAATATATTAGAAGCACTTGCAATGAAAGTCAGGAGCAAGAATTGAATGAAATAATAGAAAGTATCCGACTGTACAAAATTGAAAAACCATTTATTGCTAACGCTTCGAATTACGGAGTTCCGCAAAACAGAGAAAGGGTTTTGTTTATTGGTTGTCGAAAAGACCAGAAATACATATCTGAAATACCACCAACAGTTACTGAAAATCAAAAGGTTTCAATTTTTGAAGCACTTCACGATTTAGACTTTGTTGGCAATAATCAAGAAGCACATCATTATGAATTGGTTGACATTTCAAAACAATATAATGGAACTGCTAAAAAGATGAAGAGTTTAATCAAGAAAAGAACTATTGATGGAAAACCTAATTCAAAAGCAGGGAAAACTTTTTCTGAATGGAGTAAGCAAGGTAGGTTGATAAAAAGGTTCAATAATGCTAACAAACCATTTTATGTTCGAAATACTGATGCGTTGAAAAATGGTGAAAAATTTTATGATGTTTTAAACAACCATAAGACAAGTAATCAGAATGAAACAGTTGTGAAAAGGCTTGAAGTAATTCTGAAAGAGGGAGGCTATAAAAAAGCACAATTAAAACTTAATGAATGTGGCTTGTCTTCAAAAAAACGAAACTATAATGTTTTAAAACCAGAACAACAAAGCCCGACAGTTATGACTATTCCCGATGATTACATTCATTATAATTCACCGAGAGCTTTGACGGTTCGAGAAATGGCAAGGTTACAGTCATTTGATGATTCGTTTGTGTTTCAGGGAAAGCGTTCAACAGGTGGAAACAATAGAAAAACTGAGGTTCCGCAATATACATTAGTTGGAAATGCTGTACCACCATTACTGGCTCGTGCTATTGCAACTGAAATATTAAAAAATATTCGATGAGAGTTCTAACAAAAAAAGAAGAAGATAGACTAAAGGTGCTGACTAAAAACTCTGTATCATTAACTTTGATTGAACCAACTGAAACTGGGCTTAAAAAATCTATAATGGACGCTACGGGTTCGGTTCGAAATTATCTTAAAGAAAATTATTTTCACGATTATGAAGTTCAACTTCAAGGTCAAGAAAACAAAATCAATATCCAAGGCTTAATTTATGAACAGTTTAAAGTTTTCAAATCGAATATTTCCTTGTATCGTCCTAATACAAAAAAGGGAGACCCAAGAATTTGGTTATCTGGATTGACAAAACATGCCAACGCGAATGACATTATTGTTATTGTATGTTTTGATGGAATAATTCACGCTTTTAATTTAACTCAATTACCGATAGAAAAACTTATAGAATCTGCGATAATGAATCCACTAAAAGAACTTGTGGACGAAATTAATAGTAAAGAGAATGCAATTGCTAATGAATTACTTTTGAAGTTGAAAAAGATTGCTAATGATGGAGCTATTCCATCAATGGTCAACGCTGACACTTCAGTAGGAAGAACACTTGAAACGGCTTTGGGAATTGCAATTAATTCTTCCAAGCAGCCAGATTATAAAGGGATTGAATTAAAATCGTTTCGAGGCAAAAAAGGGAATAGGAAAAATTTATTTGCACAAGTTCCAGATTGGAAATTGAGTAAATTCAAAAGTTCAGCAGAAATATTAGATGCATTTGGATATTGGCGAGAACAAGATTTCAAATTGTACTGCACTGTATCATCAATAACAAGAAACTCACAAGGCTTAAGTCTAAAAATGGACAGCGACATTAAACAACTTATTGAAAACTCTGACAAAAGTAATATTGGAGACTTTGTTGTTTGGACTTTGGATAAACTACATCAAAGATTGTTAGAAAAACATAGAGAAACTTTTTGGGTAGAAGCTGACTGTAAAATTATTAGCGGTAAAGAATATTTTCAATATACGAAAGTGGAACATACAAAAAGACCAATAATATCTCAATTCGATATATTAATTGAACAAGGAATAATTACACTTGACCATTTAATTAAAAGGAATTCAAAAGGGAAAGTGGTTGAAAAAGGACCGCTATTTAAAATAAAGCCAAAAGGATTAGACTTGTTATTTCCACCAAGTGAGAAACACGAATTAATTATAAATTAGTAAAATGCCAACGCTGATGAAAGAAAATAGCTACCATACAATAAATGCTATGCGCGATTTGGGTAATGTGTTAGTTTTAAGGATTATAGCGTTGAATTAAATTATTGGTAAATTGAAAATTAAGTGTTTCAAAACCCCAAGCTACGCATAGCCCAACCAAAATATATGATAAAGATTCTCCCGGGTTTTAACCCTGAATTAAAAAGATAAACAACTAAAAGAAAAAATTATGATTACAGAAATAATACAAACCAACAGACTGGAAAGCAAGTCAGCCGGCAGTTTAATAAAAAATATAGTATTAGAAAACGAAGTGCAGGATGTGCTTATCGAGTTCTTTTCAATAAAAGGAGAGTATAAACTCGATGTATCGGCAAAACCTGATATTTTAGATGTTTTACTAACAGTAGATGGAGAGTGCTTGCTACAAACCAACGACTCAGATTATAAAATTAATACAAGTACAATTACGCGCATTCAATACAATAAAAGTTATTCGATTAAGGTTGATAACAAGAAAGAGTTTAATTTTATCCGGTTACGTAAGCTGCTCGATAAAAAAGACTTACAGGTTATAGAAAGCAGAATCGAAGATTTTAATTCGTTGTATATAAAAGCGCTTGCCGATTGTCCGACTTACACCGAAGATATTAAAAGTGAGAAAACCCTGAACCGAATGATTTTGCCCGAAGGTTTGGTTCCGAGGTTTGCAATGGGCTCGGTAGAAACTCAGGGACCCGATGAAGTTGGAGAACACGAACATCCAATGCTCGACCAGATTTTTTTCGGTTTAAAAGGTTGCAGATGCAGTTGTTTTGCAAATGGGGAAGAGACTGTGTTAACTGAGAATATGATGTTGCACATTCCACTTGCATCGAAACACTATGTTTCGGTTGCCGATGGCGATAAACTTGCTTATATTTGGATGGATTTTTTCCTCACTCTCGAAGGCGAGAAATATATGGGAGAACAACATCAGGTGGAAGAATAATTCCACACCATTACGGGGTAATTGGTTGAACGAGAATCGATAAAATGGTTTAAAAATCAATAATAATTTCAGTATTATGATTAACTTTTTGCAACAAAAAAATACTTTCTTAATTTGTGCAATTATCCTGTTAACTTCTATATCTGCGAGTGGACAGATAAAATTTAAAGATGTAACAAAGAGTGCCGGGCTAATTGAACCTCTTAAAGGGATGAAAGGTCATGGAGCTGTCTGGGGTGATGTAACAGGGAATGGTTATCCCGATCTGTTTTTTGGAACTTTTTCAGATAGATCTGACGAACACTATGCTGAACGAGGACATCCTGCAAAACCCGAACCAGACAAGCTTTTTCTGAATAAAGGAGATGGAACCTTTGAAGAGGTTATGGAAAGTCCAATACGCCAATATGGAAGGAATTCAGGAGCAGTATTTGCCGATTTTGATAACGATGGAGATCTTGATTTGGTTGTGTCACATAATTCGTACAGCAGTGAAGAACAAACAAGGGAAAATGTTATTAGCAAAACGGGGAACTTCCTGTTTGAAAATGATGGTAATGGCTCGTTTGCCGATGTTACAGAAAAATCCGGATTGAATTTTGGCTGGCCTTTTACGGGCAGGAGTACATTTGTATTTGATTATAATGGTGATGGACTTCTCGATCTGTTTATGAAGGAGGATTATGTACTTGACTCTACTTCAGGTGGAAATTCCAGATTAATGAAGAACATTGGCAATATGATATTTATAGATGTTACTGAAGAAGCAGGGTTTCCGCATGGTTTCAGAAATGGATTATATGGTCTTGGTGGTTTTGTGGGTGATATAAATGGGGATTTATGGCCAGATGTATTTTTTGCCCATAGTTGTAGGATGTTCATTAATCAGAAAGATGGCACTTTTCGGGAGAAAGAATACAATTTGGTACCTCAGCAATATACATTATCTGGTACCAGAGCATCGGGGTACTGGACTTGTGCTGCAGATCTTGGTGATTTGGATAATGACGGGGATATGGATATTGTTATGGGACAACATTTCCCTATAGGTGATACCGTATCCCGAAAGCTGTTTATATTTCTCAACGAAGGGAACGACCAGGAAGGCAATCCCATATTACGTGAAATTAGTAACGATGCAGGTGTCATGCCTCCCACTTATAGAAATCCGCAAATACAGATTCAGGATATGGATAATGATGGGATGAATGATATTGTGGTGAGTAGTTGCAGTGCATTGGTTTATCGTAATGTTGGGGTAAAAGATGGAATACCTAAATTCGACCAACCGGTGGGTTCTGGTTTTGAAGGGGCACAAGGTTATTGGGCTTCTGGTCCTCTCGGAGACTATGACCGGGATGGAAGATTAGATTTTTTTGGTCCTGAATGGTTCCCATCCCATCCTTCGCCACTTCTGAGAAATGTAACATCGGGAGCAAAAAAGTATCTTGCGGTTAAGCTGGAGTTGGCAGAGCATTCTAACCGGAATGGAATTGATGCCAGAGTTGAATTGTATTCCCCAGACAAATTGGGTATAAATGATGAGTTGATAGGAACACAGCTTATCACTATTTCTAATGGTTACAGTAGTGGAACTGAAGCTATTGCATATTTTGGGTTGCCTAATCATAAGAAAGTTGACATACGTGTTACTATGCCTTGTGGAGGTACGGTATTCACCGCCACTTCTGTAAAACGTAACCAGATTTATGTATTCAAATAGTTTGTTAATCTATTTTTTGTCGGTTACAATTATTTTATATTCGAACTTTTGTACAATTTAAAAAGTCCATCTAATAATTCATCATTTGCTTCATTAGGCAAAGTAACTTTTAAATCAGAATTTTCTTTCATCGCCTGTTGAATAGCAAATTTTGCCGGTTTGTTTTGAGCCCAGCTTCGGCGTGAAATCCCATTGTTTACATCCCAGTGCAGCATCATTTTTATACGACTTTCAGCTTCCGGCGAGCCGTCGATTACCATTCCAAAACCACCATTTATAACTTCGCCCCAGCCAACTCCGCCGCCGTTATGCAGCGAGATCCATGTTGCACCACGAAATCCGTCTCCAACAAAATTTTGTACTGCCATGTCGGCTGTAAAACTTGAGCCATCGTAAATATTCGAAGTTTCGCGGTAAGGCGAGTCGGTACCCGAAACATCGTGGTGGTCGCGCCCCAAAACTATTGGAGCAGTAATTTCGCCCGATTTAATTGCATCATTAAAAGCAGTTGCAATTTTTGTACGCCCTGTACAATCGGCATATAAAATACGAGCTTGCGAACCTACCACCAAATTGTTTTTGCCCGCTTCGTTTATCCAATGAATATTGTCGCGCATTTGCTGCGAAGTTTCATCGGGTGCAGTCTCTGCAAGTTCGGTTAAAACTCTTGCTGCAATCTGGTCTGTTTTTGCTAAATCCTCCGGTTTTCCCGAAGTACAAACCCAGCGGAACGGACCAAATCCGTAATCGAAAAACAGAGGTCCCATAATATCCTGAACATACGATGGGTAAATAAATTCGCCATCTGCATTTGTAATTTCTGCACCGGCACGACTTGCTTCCAGCAAAAAGGCATTTCCATAATCCCAGAAATACATTCCGTTTTTACTCATTTTATTTATTGCAGCAACATGGCGGCGCAACGATTCGTAAACTTTATCTTTAAAAAGTTCAGGTTGCTCTGCCATCATTTTATTCGACTCTTCGAGAGTTAATCCTGCCGGATAATAACCGCCTGCAAACGGGTTATGCAAAGATGTTTGATCGGAACCCAATTCAATATTTATTTTCTCGTCAGCCAGTTTTTCCCACAAATCAATAATGTTTCCCTGATACGCAAGCGAAACTGCTTCCTTATTATTTTGAGCTTCTACAATTCTTTTTGTCAGAATATTGAGGTCGGTAAAAACTTCATCAACCCAACCCTGACTGTGGCGAACTTCAACAACTTTCGGATTTATCTCGGCAATCACACAAATCATCCCGGCAATTACAGTGGCTTTTGGTTGCGCTCCCGACATTCCGCCAAGTCCGCTGGTTACAAAAACTTTACCGGCAAATTCTCCCGGCGAGTGTAATCGAGCAGCATTCATAACCGTAATTGTTGTGCCGTGTACAATCCCCTGCGGACCAATGTACATATACGAACCGGCAGTCATTTGTCCGTATTGAGAAACACCAAGTGCGTTCATCTTTTCGTAATCGTTGCGACCCGAATAGTTGGGAATTACCATGCCGTTTGTAACAACTACCCGCGGTGCATTTTTGTGCGATGGAAAAAGTCCCATCGGATGGCCGGAGTACATAACCAAAGTTTGCTCTTCGGTCATTTCAGCCAGATATTTCATGGTTAATAAATACTGCGCCCAGTTCTGAAAAACTGCTCCGTTTCCGCCGTATGTAATAAGTTCGTGCGGGTGCTGGGCAACAGCCGGGTCGAGGTTGTTTTGAATCATCAACATTATTGATGCTGCCTGTTTCGATTTTGCAGGATATTCGTTAATTGGACGTGCGTACATTTTATATTCCGGTTGAAACCGATACATATAAATTCTGCCAAAACGATTTAATTCGTCTAGAAATTCTGCTGCCAAATCTTTATGCAAGTTCTCGGGGAAATAACGCAAAGCATTTTTTAGTGCCTGCTTTTTCTCTTTATCAGTAAGAATGTCTTTTCGTTTTGGGGCATGATTTGCACCGGAATTGTATGGTTTTGCTGAAGGTAAAATATTCAGAATTCCTTCTAAAATTGCTTTTTTGAAATTATTCATTGTCTGTGAATTTTTTGCTTAATCCTTTAATATATGAAATACGGCGGCAAATTATTATGTTTCCCCGAATTTTGTGATGATATTTCGCACATTTTATAAATCTTTGTAATTATTCAAAAAAAATAATTGTTATGAGAAGAATATTCATTGTATTATTTGCAGTAATTGGTGGCTTTTTATTTACAAGTTGCGGTTACAACAAAATGGTTGACATGGACGAACAGGTTACTTCGTCGTGGGCACAGGTAGAAAATGTGTATCAGCGCCGGGCTGATTTAATTCCGAACCTGGTGAATACCGTAAAAGGTTACGCAGCGCACGAGCAGGAAACACTAACCGGAGTTATTGAAGCGCGTTCGAAAGCTACATCGGTAAACATCGATCCATCAAAATTGAATTCACAAAGTATTCAGCAGTTCAATCAGGCACAGCAAGGTTTGTCGTCGGCTTTAAGTAAGTTGATGGTTGTTGTTGAACGGTATCCCGATTTAAAAGCCAACCAGAGCTTTTTAGATTTGCAGGCACAGTTAGAAGGTACTGAAAACCGTATTGCAGTTGAGCGTAGAAAGTTTAACGAAACAACGAAAACCTATAACGCGTATATTCGAAAATTTCCACGTATGATTTATGCAGGGTGGTTTGGTTTCGAAAAGAAAACTTATTTCGAGGCGCAACAGGGAGCAGAAAAAGCACCCGAAGTTAAATTTTAATTCAGAAAGTTATGAGTGTTCAAAAATATTTTACAGCCGAAAATAAGCTGCAAATAACTGATGCAATCAAAGTTGCCGAAACAAATACTTCGGGCGAAATCAGGGTCCACATCGAGTCGCGTTGTAAAGGCAACGTTCTCGATCAGGCAGCTTATATTTTCGAGAAATTAAAAATTCATAAAACAGAATTGCGGAATGGAGTTTTGTTTTATCTCGCAGTTGACGACCATAAATTTGCAATTCTTGGCGATGTTGGAATTAATCAAAAAGTTCCCGAAGATTTTTGGGATAGTATTAAAGAAAGTGTTGTGGCAAAATTTAAAGAGGGACTATATTCTGATGGTCTGGCCGAAGGAATTATAAAAGCCGGTGAACAGTTAAAAGAACATTTTCCGTATCAGGATGATGATATAAACGAATTATCAGACGAGATTTCGTTTGGAGAAAAATAAAACAATAATGAAGAAAATAATAATAGTTTTAATTACGGTTTTTAGTTTAGCATCGGTTTTGCATGCTCAAATTCCTGACCGTCAAAATCCGCCAAAATTGGTAAACGATTTTGCCGGTGTTTTAGGTAAAAATAAAAGCACTCAACTGGAAAGTGCACTTGTACAATTTGCACGCGAAACCTCAACACAAATAGTTGTTGTAACAGTTGCCGATTTGGATGGATACGCACCGGGAGATTACGCGGTTCGTTTGGCAGAAAAATGGGGAGTTGGTCAAAAAGGGAAAGATAATGGATTAGTTATTGTGCTGAAACCAAAAACAAAAAAAAGTAAAGGTGAGGTATTTATTGCCACCGGTTATGGTCTGGAAGGTGTTTTACCCGATGCAGTTGTAAATGGCGCAATTATAGATAACGAGATGATTCCGAGGTTTAAACAGGATGATTATTTTGGTGGGTTAGTTGCCGGAATTAAAGTGATGATGGATATTACACGCGGCGAATACACGGCAGATAATTATCAGAAAAGTGTTAAAGGAGAAGGCTCGGCAGTGCCGTTTTTTATATTTATTGTCATAATAATTATTTCAATTTTTGGAAGAGGCCGACGCCGACGTTTTTATTCGCCGGGTAGAAGTTTACCATTCTGGCTTGCAATGGGAATGATGTCGGGAGGAGGACGCTCCAGTGGAGGTTCGTTTGGTAATTTCTCGTCGGGCGGTGGCAGTTTTGGTGGTTTCGGTGGCGGCGGTTTTGGTGGCGGCGGTGCCGGTGGAAGTTGGTAGGTTTTAGTTTCGGGTTTCCCCGACGAAAAGTCGGGATTAGTTCCACTTACAACTTCTGGTTCACTGTGCTCCCAAAAGTTGAGTGTCACTGAAAAAGTTCCGAGTTTCGGGTTCAAAAAAAGAACCGTTCCTAATCTTGTTTGTAGAGAAGGGAACGGTTCTTTTTTTTGTAGTGGCTTTCAAATAGTTGTGAAAGCTCAATGTTTCAAGTTTAAGTTTTAAGAAAAAAGAGAGAACTGCAAATTTAACAAACAAAAAAGCCGGTTCAAAATAACTTGAACCGGCTTTTTTAATACTTATATTTTACAATCTATTTTGCAGCGTCTTCTTCCAAAACGTTAATTTTGGGGTCAACTAAAATACGACCGCAATATTCGCAAACAATAATTTTTTTACGGTTGGCAATATCCATCTGGCGTTGTGGTGGAATTTTGTTAAAACAACCGCCACAAGCGTTACGCTGAATAGTTACAACAGCCAATCCGTTACGTGCATTTTTTCTGATTCGTTTAAAAGCAGTTAACAAACGAGGCTCAATAAACGATTCAATTTTTTCCGACTTCGACTTCAATTTTCCCTCTTCAATTTTAGTCTCCTCAGTAATTTCTTTCAGCTCGTTCTTCTTACGCACCAAATCCTCTTCGCGTTCTTTAAGCGATACTTTCGAAGTAGAAACAGTCTCCTTTTTCTCCTTCATTTCAATGGTGAACTCTTTAATCCTTTTGTCAGAAAGCTCAATTTCCAGATTCTGAAATTCAATCTCTTTCGAAAGTGAATCAAATTCACGGTTATTACGAACATTGTTTTGCTGCTCGGTATATTTTGCAATTAATGCTTGTGAGTCTTTAATGGCAATTTTTTTATTGCTGATTATTGTGTCCAGATTCTTAATTTCAACATCCAGATTTGTTAATCTTGTTCTCAATCCGGTAATATCATCTTCCAAATCCTGAACTTCCAATGGCAATTCGCCTCTGAGTGTTTTAATTTTGTCAACTTCAGAAACTACACTTTGCAAATCGTGCAGAGCCCGTAATTTCTCTTCAATAGAAACGTCTGCGTTACCTTTTGAATATGTCTTATTCATCGCTTGTAATGTTTAAATTCTAACTAAAAAATCAGAAGTAAAAAACCGGGTTGGTATTTGCCTCTGATAAATGGATTGCAAATTTAGGGAATTTTTTTGTAAGTAACTCATAAAAAAGTTCTTTAGTGAACTGTTCGCTTTCAAAATGACCAATATCTGCAATTACTATTTTATTTTCGGCATCGAAAAACTCATGATATTTAAAATCGCCCGACACAAAAAAATCTGCTCCGGCTGCAATTGCCTGTTTTAAAAGAAACGAACCGGAACCTCCACAAACTGCAACTTTTTTAACTTCGTTGTTTTTTAATGCAGTGTGCTTTATTATGCCAGTGTTAAATGTGTTTTTAAGTTGAATAAGAAACTCCTTTTCCGATTTAGGCACTGCAAAAGTGCCAATCATTCCCATCCCAGCTTTGTTAAATTTGTTGTCGAGCGAATAGATGTCGTAAGCAACCTCTTCGTACGGATGAAAATTTAACAGAGCCTGAATTACTTTGCCCTGTAAATAAGCAGGAAAAATTGTTTCAAACCTGACTTCTTTTTCAGTGTGAGTTTCGCCCTTTTTACCCACAAAAGGGTTGCTGTTTTCGTTGCCTGTAAAAGTGCCTTGTCCTTCAATCGTAAATCCACACGAATCGTAATTGCCAATAGTTCCGGCACCTGCACTAAAAACTGCTTCACGAACTTTATTGGAATGTTCTATGGGAATAAAAGTTACCAGTTTTTTTAATTGCCCGCTAACAGGTTGCAGAATTCTACAATTTTCTAGCTGAAGTTTTTCGCATATTTTGCTGTTCACTCCGCCGGTAATACTATCGAGATTTGTGTGTGCTGCATAAATAGCAATATCGTTTTTTATGGCTTTAATTATAGTGCGTTCAACGTAGTTTTTTCCGGTTATCTTTTTCAATCCCGAAAAAATGATGGGGTGGTGGGCAACAACTAACTCTGCCTTTTTCTCAATTGCTTCGTCAATAATTTCTTCGGTAACATCCAGCGTAACCAACACCGACGAAATTTCGGCATTTACATCGCCAACAATTAATCCGGCATTATCGTACGACTCCTGTAAACTCAGCGGTGCCAAATTTTCGAAAAAGTTTGTTATCTCTTTTAGTTTTGTCATTCAATTTGTTTTTTGTTTTCTTATTCTTCCCCTTCTCCTTAGGGAAGGTTAGGATGGTTTTTTTTTATTCGTCCATCCCATCCCTGATTCCAATTAACTCATCTTTGATGCTTTGCAACCTCTTCACAATCTCGTAGTTATTTATGGTTTCGTTGCGGTTCTCTTTTAACTTTTGCTTAGCACCTTTTAAAGTCAGGCCACGCTCTTTTACTAAGTAATGAATTAGTTTTACAGTCTCAATATCACTCTTCGAAAAAAGGCGGTTTCCTTTTTTATTTTTATTAGGTTTTAGCGCATCGAACTGATTTTCCCAATAACGAATCAGTGAAGAGTTTTCGCCAATCATATCGGCAACTTCACCAATTGTAAAAAAAATCTTCTCTATTTTAGGTTTTTTATATGGCACGAATTATTTTTTCAAAATATTGTAATCAATTGGACTCTCAAAAATCAAGCACCAAATTACAAATAAAATACAAGCACCAAAACATTAATATTCAAAATTATTTTGACTTTTAATATTTGAAATTTATTTGTGATTTGTGTTTATTAAAAATTGAGTCCTCTACGAAAAGTAGAAAAATGTAAATTTAGTCATCTTATGAATCTATAACAATATCGTATAAGTAATTTCAAAAAGGTCAATAAAAAAGGCTCTGCAAAATTGCAGAGCCTTTTTTTATAATAATATGGTTTTAAATTTTATTTCAATTTCAAATCAGGACACTCTGAACCCTCTGTTTCATTTCCTTCAACTTCCCATATATTGCCGGAGTTAAGTAGATCGTCAACACAGGTAATTTTACGTTTTTGCTGAACGTCTTTAATTTGTTCTACCAATTCGGTATTATAAACCAAAGCCGAAACGCTTCTAATAACTCCAAGTGCCACCGGAAAATCGGGTAATTGCATATTTATTAATGCCAAATGTAAAATCGGGTCTTCCTCGGTAACATCGTGCACCAGAATATCGTCGATAGTTATTCCGTTCTCGCCAACCACTACCACTTTCAATTTTCCTTTTTCAAATACCAACCCTTTTTGTTTTTCCTTTCCAAAAAGCATCCGTTTTCCATGTTCAAGAATTAATTGTCGGTCGGCCGCATGTTCGCGATCAGTTAACGCACTATGAATTCCATTATTAAAAATCACACAATTTTGTAAAACTTCAACTATTGAAGTTCCGTTATGATTTTCAGCCGTTTCGAAAACAGACTGGCTCAATTTCATATTTCCATCAATGGTACGGGCGAAGAATGTTCCCCTCGCGCCAATAACCAACTGCCCCGGCACAAATGGGTCTTCAACGGTTCCAAATGGCGAAGTTTTTGTTTTAAAGCCACGTGCTGTTGTTGGCGAATACTGACCTTTTGTTAACCCGTAAATCCGGTTGTTAAACAAAATCAGATTCATGTCTATATTTCGTCTAATCAAATGAATGAAATGATTTCCACCAATTGCCATAGAGTCGCCATCGCCGGTAATAACCCAAACACGTAAATCAGGATTTGCAAGCTTAACTCCCGTGGCAACGGCAGCAGCCCGTCCATGAATTGTATGAAATCCAAAAGTACTCATGTAATATGGAAACCTCGAAGAACAGCCAATTCCGGAAATAACGGCATATTTCTCGCGCGGAACTCCCATCCCTGCCATGGTTCGCTGAACAGCATTTAAAATTGCAAAATCGCCACAACCTGCACACCAGCGAACTTCATTTTCGCTCTTAAAATCTTTAACAGTATATTTTAAATCAATCATTTTTTATTCCTCCAGTAAATTATAGATACTCTGTTTCAGTTCCTTCACGGTAAAAGGCAAGCCTTTAACTTTATTATGTTGATGATATTTAAATTCAGGCATTTTATCACGCAAATAGCCGGCAAACTGCCCCATGTTTAATTCGCACACAATAATTTTCTTGAACTTTTTAAATATCTCCTCAGTATTTTTAGGAAGTGGTTTGATATAGTTGAATTGAGTCAAACTCACATTTTTACCTTCTTGTCGGAGTTCTTTTACAGCACTAATTAAGTGTCCATAAGTTCCTCCCCAGCCTACAACCAACACATCACCATCTACATCGCCACACAATTCTAAGTCGGGAACCATGTCAACAACACGTTGCACTTTATCTTCACGTATTTCAGTATTAGCCTGATGATTATCCGGATCGTGGTTTACAGTTCCGGTTTCATTTTTTTCGAGACCACCAATGCGATGCTCAAAACCTTGCATTCCGGGAACAGCCCACTCGCGAGCAAGTGTTTCCGAATCTCTTTTATAAGCTTTAAACGAAGCAGCATCTTTCGCAATCCTTGGTGTAATTGATGGCAGCTCCGACATTTTTGTAATTTTCCATGGTTCGGTTCCATTTCCAAGAAACCCATCGGTAAGTAAAATAACCGGCACCATTCTTTCCAATGCAATTTTAGCAGCTTTAAAAGCGTACCAAAAACAATCTGAAGGAGTACTGGCAGCTAACACAACCACCGGGCTTTCACCATTTCTTCCGTAAAGTGCCTGTAATAAATCCGACTGCTCGGTTTTTGTTGGCAAACCGGTTGATGGTCCTCCGCGCTGAACATTAACAATTACAAGCGGAAGTTCTGCCATAACAGCCAAACCAATTGCCTCCGATTTTAATGCAAGTCCGGGACCTGAAGTAGTAGTAACAGCAAGGTCGCCAGCAAAAGCAGCCCCTATCGCCGATGCAATTCCTGCAATTTCATCTTCGGCTTGAAATGATTTTACACCCAAATCTTTACGTTCCGAAAGTGCCGAAAGAATATCGGTAGCGGGAGTAATTGGATACGAACCAATAAACAGCTCAAGCCCCGATTTTTCGGCAGCAGCAAGAAGTCCCCACGCAGTTGCATGGTTTCCGTTAACATTCCGGTAAGTACCATTCTCTATATTTGCAGGATTAACAATGTAACTTGGTGTCATATGTTGCATTGTCATTCCGTAATTAAAACCATCGCGCAACACTTTTATATTTGCATCAACAACAACCGGTTTTTTTGCAAATTTAGTGCTTATAAATTCTTCTATATATTCTAACGGACGATTAAACATCCAGCAGACCAACCCAAGCGCGAACATGTTTTTGCTTCGAAGAACACTTTTATTATCGAGTCCAAAATCTTTTAAACTCTCTTTTGTAAGGCTCGAAATAGGGATAGGAATTTTAAAATAATCCTCCAGATTACATTCCACAAATGGCTCGTCGGTTACAAAATTTGCCTTTTTCAGGTTTCTCTCGGTAAAAGCATCAGAGTCATAAATAATGGTTCCACCCGGGTTAATAAACTTTGCATTAGCTTTAACTGCTGCCGGGTTCATGGCAATTAATACGTGGGCAAAATCTCCGGGTGTATTAACCTGCTTTTGTCCGAACTGAACCTGAAAACCTGAAACTCCACCAACAGTACCTTGGGGTGCTCTAATTTCTGAGGGGTAATCAGGAAATGTAGAAATATCGTTACCCAGCAACGCCGAGGTATCTGAAAACAATGTTCCGGTGAGTTGCATTCCATCACCAGAATCTCCGGAAAATCGGATGGTTACTTCTTCCATCTCAATTACTTTCGCATCCTTCATTTAACTATTTTTTATATTGTAAAAATTTTAATTTAAAAGAAAATCGACTTCAAAAATAAAAATTTACAATTTTGAAATCGAACTCATAACATTTTTTTTATTGAAATGTTCGCACAAAAATAACCATTATTTAACAAGTTTGTTGCAACATATCCAATTATTTACAGGTTTTAATATATTTGGAAACAATTTAAATTATTTTAAGATTGGCACTGATAAAAACACTCAACGGAAACACCCCAAAAATAGGCAATAATTGCTTTTTAGCCGAAACAGCAACTATAATTGGCGAAGTAGAAATTGGTAACAATTGTAGTATTTGGTACAGTGCCGTACTTCGGGGCGATGTTCATTACATAAAAATAGGAAACAATACTAACATACAAGATAATGCGACGGTGCATGCTACCTATAAAAAGTCGCCCACAAATATTGGGAGCAACGTAACAGTTGCACACGGTGCAATAATTCATGGTTGCACTATAAAAGATAATGTGATGGTTGGAATGAATGCCGTAGTTTTAGATGATGCAGTGGTTGAGAGCAATTCTATTATAGCTGCCGGATCGGTGGTTACAAAAGGAACAGTTGTAAAATCGGGTTCTGTTTATGCTGGAATTCCTGCTAAAAAAATAAAAGATATCAGCACAGAATTACTGGAAGGAGAAATTAACCGAATTGCCAATTCTTACGCAATGTATGCGAGTTGGTATAAAGAATAAATAACACAAAAATCTCTATCGAATTTTATGCCCTTTAATTCCATAATAAAGAATATACAAAAAACCGGGTAGTACTAACCAATAGGCATTCTGACCTCCAAATGCATCTTTAAGAAATCCATATATTGTTGGAAGAACAGCGCCGCCAACAATTGCAATTACCATTAACGACGAACCTGCTTTTGTAAATTTTCCAAGGTCGGTCATTGCCAGTGGCCATAAAGCCGGCCACATTAAAGAGCAACCAAGTGCCATAAAAAACACGAAGAATATCGAAATACTTTCAGGCATCAGTACAACCATTACAGAGCCAAAAATTGCAATTAAAGAGAAGATTCTTAACGCAAGCTCCTGACTTAAATATTTTGGAATAAGCAGAACTCCACTAATATACCCCAAAACTAATCCAATTGGAGCAATCCACGCATAAGCTTCCGGGTTTGCCATTCCAATACTTTCGGCATAATCAATTAATGTTCCCAACGAAATGGTTTCAACACCAACGTAAACAAACAGCGCGAGTACCCCCAACAAAAGATGCGGGAATTGCCAAATCGAAGTTTTATTGGCTGCATACGGACAATCCTCTGCACTCTCTTCGTCTTCGCCTGCTGCTTTAACTTCAGGTAGTGGAGCTAAAATTGCCAGAACTCCCAATATAATAAATACACCAATAATTATATAAAACGGAAGATTAATATCTGTCAGCATAACACTGTCAACACTTTTGCCGATAACCAACGAAAGGAAAAGTGGTGCTATTGGCCAGGCAAGTTTATTTGCAATGCCCATGTAACTCATTCGTTTGGCAGCACTCTCAATTGGTCCCATAATAGTAATGTATGGATTTACAGAAGCTTGCAGAAATGCATTTCCGGCACCACTAATAAAAGAAGCCAATAAAAAGAGAGGAAGACTCTCCATTTTTGCCGATGGAATAAAAAGATAAAAACCAACAGCAAAAAGTAAAAACGATAATGCCATCGTTTTTTTATACCCAATTTTGCCAATAACAAGCGATGCAGGATAACCAAACACCAGAAATGCACCAAATGTAGCAGTGAGAACTAAATACGATTCTCCGGATGATATATCCAGAGCCTGATTTAATAACGGTATCAGATAACTGTTAATTCCAAGTGCAAACCCAATTGCAAAAAACATTACTCCAATAATAACAAGAGGCAGAACAAACCCTTTTACTTTAGCCGAATCAGAATTTCCCATAATAGATTTTAATTGATTATTAATTTTTTACGAATATAATATCTTTTATTTGTTCTCGTAATTCATTTTAAAACTATTCAATTTTATCAATATGTAGTACTTCAGTTTTTTTAACAACTATTTAGATTGAGATATGCTAATTTTTATAAATTTGTTGACTTAAATTTTAAAAAATATGAAACCTACATTATTAATATTAGCTGCCGGAATGGGGAGTCGTTTTGGAGGACTTAAACAAGTTGAGCCGATTGGCCCGAGTGGAGAAGCGATAATAGATTACTCTATTTACGATGCTATCCGTGCCGGATTTGGTAAGGTTGTGTTTGTAATTCGCGAAAGTTTTGCCGATGCATTTAAAGAGAAATTCGACAGTTTATTGAAGGGGAAAATAGAGGTTGAATATGTTTATCAGGAGTTAGATATGCTACCCGATGGATTTACTTTGCCCGAAGGACGTGAAAAACCGTGGGGAACAGCACACGCAATTTTGGTTGCAAAAGATGTTATTAACGAACCATTTTGTGCAATTAATGCCGACGATTTTTATGGTAAAGCTGCATACGACGTTATGGCTAAATTCCTGACCTCATCAGAAAACACTGAGGAATATTCGATGGTGGGATATCATTTAAACAAAACAATGTCAGAGTTTGGGTCTGTATCGAGAGGAATTTGTGAAGTTGATAAAAATAGCAACCTGAATAAAATTGTTGAAACTTTAAAAATTCTCACTAAAAACGATAAAATAATCTCTATTGAAGAGGACGGAAGCGAAACGATACTTACCGGAGAAGAAAATGTTTCGATGAATATCTGGGGTTTTAAACCATCGCTCTTTGAGACTATCGGTAATAAATTCGTTGATTTTCTAAATGCTGAAATGGATAAACCAAAATCTGAAATGTTAATTCCATCGGTAGTTTTTGAGATGATTGATGAGCAGAAAGCAACAGTTAAAGTTTTAGAAGCCGACTCGCCATGGTTTGGAGTTACATATAAAGAGGACAAACCTTTTGTTGTTGAAAAAATAAACAGATTAATTGAAAACGGAGAGTATCCCGAAAATCTTTGGAACAAATAAAAACAGAAAAATAATGAGCATTAATTTAAACGAGATTGCAAAACAATTTCAACTCGAGGGAGTTGTTGCAGAAGTAGCGCCACTTGGCGAAGGATTTATAAATGACACTTTTATTATTAAAACCGAGGGTGATTCGCCGAATTATATCCTTCAACGAAAAAATAAAAAGATTTTCTCGCCCATTCCGGCAATGATGGAAAACATTCAAAACGTCTGTTTACATATAAAAGAAAAGGTTGTGGCAGCCGGTGGCGACCCAATGCGCGAAGCAATGACAGTAACTCCGGCAACCGATGGGAAACTCTATTTCCTGGACGATGAGGATGAATACTGGGCAGTTTGTCAGTTTATCGACGATACAATTGCATACGAAGCAGCCGAAACTCCCGAACTGGCGTACGCCGGCGGAAAAGGGATTGGTAAATTTCAATCGTTGGTTGCAGATTTAAAACACCCTCTAACCGATATTTTACCCGGATTTCATAATATCCGTTTTCGGTATAAACAGTGGGACGAAGTTATTGCCAAAGACCCCGTGGGTAGAAAAGCGGAAGTTGCCAAAGAGATTAGTTGGATTGAAAGTCGCCGCGAAGAGATGCTCGATTTCTGGAAATTGGTTGAAGACGGGACTATCCCAACACGCGTAACGCACAACGACACAAAAGTAAATAATATACTTTTCGATAAAAAAGGCGATGTGCTTTGTGTTATCGATTTAGATACCGTTTTGAACAGCACAGTGTTAAACGATTTTGGCGATGCCATGCGAACATACACAAATACAGGTTCAGAAGACGACACAAATTTAGACAATGTTACTATGAACATTGAAATTTTCAAGGCATTTACCAAAGGTTACCTCGAAGAGACAAAGTCGTTTTTAACCGAAAAAGAGATTGAGTATCTTGCATTCTCGGCAAAATATATTACCTACGAACAGGTACTTCGGTTTCTGATGGATTACATTGATGGCGATAATTACTACAAAACAAAATCGGCCGACCATAATTTGATTCGTACCCATGCGCAATATAAATTATTAACAAGTATGGAAGAACAGTTTGATGCGATGAATGCTGCAGTTAAAGAATTTTACTAGTACTACTGAGTAGTAGCAAAACAATTACTCTAAAAAGCCACTTTCCGTTTGGGAGGTGGTTTTTTATTTTATTGAAGTTGAAATATTTTTAGCACCTTTGTTTTGCTATACTAATATCAAATAAACCATAACTTCATGAAGAAATTAATATTGATTATCTGCCTGTTTCTGTTTATCTCATTTCCTTTTCAAACAGATGCAAAAAACCATGTAAAAATTGCAACAATCGGGGCTGTTACTCCACAATTCGAACAAGGTACTTCGCCCCAAAAAATGGTTGACGGAATGATTGAGTTTTGGAAAAGAGAATTAGCACAAGTACTTCCCGACCAACCCGATTTAATAGTTCTCCCCGAAGCTTGCGACCGCCCACGTGGGTTGGAAACAAAACAGCAATTTGAATATTTCGATGTTCGAAAAAATCAGGTTCAAGACTATTTTATCTCTGTGGCAAAGGCAAACAATTGTTACATCGCGTTTGGTACAAAGCATAAAATAAACGATGGGAGTTGGCGCAACTCGTGTATTATTATCGATAGAAACGGGAAGATTAATGGGATATACAATAAAAATTTTCCGACAATTGGCGAGATGGAAGCCGATATAAAAGCAAGCAACGAAGCTCCGGTTTTTAAACTCGACTTTGGCACGGTTGGCTGTGCCATTTGTTTCGACCTGAATTTTGATGAATTGCTAAAAAAATACCAACAATCTCAACCCGATATTATTATTTTTCCATCGATGTATCATGGTGGGTTGGTACAAAATTACTGGGCATACTCAACACGAGCATTTTTTGTGAGTGCTTTGGGAACGAGAACAGCACCATCAGAAATCCGCAATCCGTTGGGAGATGTTGTGGCAACCACAACCAATTATTTCAATTTTATTGTAACTACAATTAATTTAGATTCGCGGCTGGCTCATCTCGATTTCAATTGGGGAAAACTTCGCGCCCTGAAAAACAAATACGGCGACAAAGTAACTATTTACGACCCGGGAGAAGTTGGTGCAGTATTGATTTCGAGCGAGCACAAAAATATAAGTGCCGAAGAGATGATAGAAGAGTTTGGAATTGAGCTGTTGGATGATTATTTTGCACGTTCAAGAAACTTCCGTCATAATCCCGGGAATTTGGAATAATATTGAAAATACAGTTTGGTGGAGTGGAGTGATAAGTCAGGCACATTTTATTCAATATGCAGTTAAAAACTATTACAATGAATAAAAAACTAAATCTATTTCTTTTTACACTTTTAATTGCCTCCATAACAATTAGTTGTAATCACAGGCAACAGAGTTCGAATGATTTTTGCATCTTAAACTACGGAGCTGTTGCCGACGGAGTTACTCTTAACACCGAAGCAATCCAGGCGGCAATAGATGCCTGTGCAAAATCGGGTGGCGGAAAAGTTACCATCCCTGCCGGTACATTTTTATCGGGAACAATTATTATGAAAAGTAATGTAGAGGTGCATTTTGAGCATAATGCCACTTTACTTGCAAGTACAAAGCACGAAGACTTTCCGCTTCAACCGCTTCCCGAATACCGTTCGCATAAAGATCAACTGGGCGGATTTTTTGCACTTATTTATGCTGATGGTGCAGAGAATATTTCGTTAACAGGACACGGAACTATTGATGGACAAGGCAAACTACAAAAACCTCGCCCCAATCCTGTGGCTGGCGATATTGACGGCCGTCCAAGAAACCTGCTTCTTATTTCGTGTAAAAATGTTCTTGTTGAAGGACTTTACTTTAAAAATTCAGGTGTTTGGAATCAACATTATCTGAATTGCGAGGATGTAAAAGTGGATAAAATATCGGTTTACAATCACAGCAATCGCAACAACGACGGTATTGACATTGATGGTTGCCGGCGTTTTATTCTGTCGAATAGTTTTCTCGACTCCGATGACGATGGTATCACACTAAAAAGTACGGGAGCTGCTCTTTGCGAAGATATTGTAATTACAAACTGTATTGTAAGTAGTTTTTGTAATGCCATAAAAGCAGGCACCGAATCGTCGGGAGGATTTCGTAATATTACAATTTCAAACTGTGTGGTAAAACCATCAATCTCGGAAACAACACCAGTTTTCGATACGCCCAAAATTGGAATTACTGGTCTTTCGCTAATAATTGTTGACGGCGGTGTTATGGAAGGAATATCAGTTAACAATCTGACAATATACGGAACAATGGCACCAATTTATATTAGGTTGGGTAACCGTGCGCGGAAATACACCGCCGATGTGCCCAAACCCGGAATGGGGAAAATTCAAAATATATCAATAAGCAATGTTGTTGCTTATGGTGCGGGAGAGTGGGGATCGTCGATTACAGGTCAGCCGGGATTTCCCGTACAAAATATTTCTCTCAGCAATATTCAACTGTTTACAAAAGGCGGAGTAAAATCGGGGACATTCGACGAAAATGTAAAAGAAGATCCTCAGGGATATCCACAACCCACAACATGGGAAACTTTACCCGCTTCCGGATTTTTTATCCGCCACGCAAAAGGTATTAATATTAGTAATGTAACTTTTGGTGTTAACAAGGAAGACAACCGCGCTCCTGTTTTTGTTGATGATGTTTCGGGGTTACAAATATCAAATATAAGATTGTCGGAAAATCATAAAGCAACGGAATTCATTTGCGGTAAAAATTTAACGAACTTCGATATTGAAAAGCCGCTGGGATGGAAGGGTAGAAAATGGATTAAAACGAAATAGTATTGATTTTGAATCCACTCTGAAAATGTGTCTGATAAATAGTTTTCATACAACTAGTCTTATACCAGTTTGTCGGCAGGAGAATTATTATACAGCAACTTTTCGGTAAAATATTTTAAATGAATGAAAAAATCTAAATTACATTTATCAACGAGAGGAGTATTGATTATGGCACTTATATTTATGTGCCAGTTTGTATTCTCACAGGAAACCGATCAGGATACGTTATTCGACAGTTCGTCTAAAACGTTTGTGGCAGTGCCATTAGTTAGTAATAATCCGGCAATGAAAACCGGGTTTGGTGCGATGGCAATGTATTTTTTTAAAGTAAATTCAGATGATAAATTATCTCCACCTTCGGTAGTATCAGTTAGAGGCTTGTATTCAACAAACGACAGCTACTATTTTGTGCCGATGGCAAAATTATTTTGGGGCGAAAATAAAAACAGAGCTACTCTGATTACAGGTACATTGCGCATTAATAATAATTTCGATTACGATTATGAAGGAGTCGACTTGAATTTGGTTTTTTCTGAATTGCGCTATTTTCTAACGATGGAATACAGCAGAAAAATTGTGAGCGATTTATACCTTGGGTTAATATATCTTGGTACTAAAACTATTTACAAATTCGATAAAGGAACCGACACCGAAAATGATTTTGCAAAAGACTTTTTTGAACAAAATGGAATTACAGATAATTTTGTTTCAAGCATCGGATTAAATATTTCGTTTGACAGCCGCGATTATCCATACAACCCTACTAGCGGCTTCGATATGAGTATCAGACCAAAATTGAATGCCGGCTGGTTAGGAAGTGACAATAATTATGTTGATACCGACTATGCTCTAAAATATTACAAATCGGTTGCCAGTAATCAGGTTCTTGCATTTTCGGTGAATGGCGGTTTTGCAACCGGCGATGTTCCGTTTGATGGTTACCAAAATTACGGCATTAGAAACAGTCTGCGTGGTTATTCTACCGGAAAATATAAAGGGCGGCACATGATTGCGTCGCAGGCCGAATATCGCTGGAATTTCTATAAACGGTGGGGAGCAGTTGCCTTTGCAGGTTCAGGTAGAGTTTGGGGCACCGATGACGAAAATGAAGGAGAGAAATCGTTTAAGAAAAATTGGCTGCCAAGTGTGGGCGGCGGATTAAGGTTTATGGTTTCGCGAGAAAAACGTATCAATCTCAGACTTGATTATGCATGGGGAGTTGACGGAAACCAAGGACTTTACTTTGGTGTGATGGAGGCTTTTTAAATCAATTTATATACTATTTCGAAACCCGGAACTCAAAACCTCTCTCTCCTATTTTCCCATCTCCTTTTGAACACCGGCAATCAACTCTTTCAATTTATCGTCAATCTCTTTATTCAACTCTGTCTGCTGGTATTTACGCGTAATTATTATCATATTTTGTAAGTGCGACATTTCGCGTTTTTGTTCGTTTTGAGAAGCCCTGGCAAATTTACCGGGCAGAGAAATATAGTACTCCAATAATTCAAAACTATTTTTTGCCATAATCTTAATCAACTCATTTGCCTTTTCATTTTCGTTTACACGATAATAGAGTTCCACCGCCGGGAAAGAATCGTAAGTTAAAGGCATTTTTGCATCAGGAAAAAGTTCAAACATTTTATCTAAAACTTCGACAGCTTTTTTGTCATCACCTTTTTCTATCATCGCCTGTGCCAACCGTGCAAATAAGTAACGCGCCTGAATAATACTAATCTCCTTTTTATTGTACTCGTCTAAATGAACTCTTGGGTCGTTAACATTTCCCCAAACAAATTTATTCATCACATTATTATATAAAATATCGGCATCAACACGCCCCATTGAAGCACCATTACGTTTTGTTTTTATTGGAACAAACCTGTAAGCAAGTCCCTCGAATTGAAGCCAGTCGGTAAAATAAATGTTTCCGGTATAAAGTAAACTGTGGTCGATATAAATTGGTCGTTCCCAGTTATTTGCAGCAATCATATTTAATACTGCTATTTCGCTTTTAGAAACAAAGTTTTTGTCAATACGAAAGGTTACTCTATCAGCAATTAAATCAGCATCTTCGGGTTTAACAGTTCCTGTTTCTAATACTTTTTGTTTATCAACTGTGATATGAAAATCGCGCGACGGGAAAAAATCCATCATCTCTCCGCTGGACACTTTAACTTTTGTACGAACATCGTCATCTCCCAAAAACTTCATCGCTTCGCTAAGCTCAATCGACTTTTTAATACGTTCCTGAAACAGTGCAACGTCACGATTTCCCATAAAATATTGTTCTGGTTTAAACGTAAAAGGAACGGGTGCAGCATCGTAGGTTGCCATAGTTTGCTGGTTAATGTACCAATCCATCCCCAAATAACTCATGTTAACAATTTTAATATCGGGGCGCACTCCTTCTACTTCCTGCACGTACCAAAGCGGAAATGTATCGTTGTCGCCATAAGTAAAAAGTATGGCATTTGGCGCACACGATTCCAGATAATTTTTCGCATAATCGCGAGCCATATAACGTCGCGAGCGATTATGGTCGTCCCAGTTTTCAGTGGCCAAAACTCCCGGTACAAGTACCAGCGAAATTAAAGTAACAGCAGTAGCTCCCGGCACACCCTTAATTATTTTCTTTATTACTGAATAGAAAGCCGGAACAGCCAGCCCAATCCAGATAGCAAATGCGTAGAACGAACCAGTGTAGGCGTAATCACGCTCGCGGGGTTGAAATGGATATTGATTCAGGTAAACAACAATTGCAAGTCCGGTAAATAAAAAAAGTATCATTGTAACTGCAAAACCCTCTCTCCCTTTTTTTCCCCGGTTATATTGATAAAACATCCCGACCAGACCAAACAGAAGTGGTAAAAAATAATAGACATTCCGCGAGGGATCATTTTTCATAAACCCGGGCATTTTTTCCGTAGGTCCAATTTTTGCTTCATCCAGAAAATTAATTCCGCTAATCCAGTTTCCGTTGGAAAAACCTCCGTGGCTCTGAACATCGTTTTGCCGGCCAACAAAATTCCACATAAAATAGCGCAAGTACATGTGCCCAATCTGATAGGTAAAAAAGAACCGGAGATTCTCGCCAAATGTTGGTTTCATCACTGTTTTTACTGTTCCTCTTTCACGAATCCGAACAGGAGTTCCCTTAATTTTCCCCCACTCTTTGTATGCTTTTATATGGTTTGCACTTCGGCTGTACATTCGCGGAAAAATAGTTTCCAGCTTGGGTTCATACTTCGTTCCGCCAGCTAACGATCCGGTAACTTTATATTTTCCATCTACTTTATTGTACTGATCTTTTTCGTCGATACTTGCAATAGCAGGCGCGTTATAATAAGGTCCATAAACCAGCGGTCGCGACCCATATTGTTCGCGGTTTAAATAACGCAGCAATGCGAATGCATTATCAGGGTGATTTTGGTTCATTGGCGGATTTGCCGAAGCACGAATTATTATTAGTGCATAAGACGAATATCCAATTACTACGGCAATTACAACTGTTGCGGCAAGATTCCAAATTACAAGATTCTTTTTATGAGTGTAGCGCACTACCCAAACCGATGCAGCAATTATAAGCACAACCAAAAACATAATTCCCGAATTAAACGGTAATCCAAATCCGTTTACAAATACTTTATCGAAAATAAAAGCCGAACGTGCAATTCCCGGAACGATAACATATTGAATTCCTGCTAAAATCAGTATCGAAACAACCATTGCAGCAACAACACCTTTCCACGAAAACTCATATTTTTTGAAATAATAAACCAGACCAATTGCCGGAATAGCCAGTAAATTAAGAAGGTGTACCCCAATTGACAAACCAACCAAATATGCAATCAACACGATCCAACGGTTCGAATATTTCTGATCGGCAACATTTTCCCATTTTAAAATAGCCCAAAAAACGGCTGCTGTAAAAAACGACGAGAGTGCATAAACTTCGCCTTCAACTGCCGAAAACCAAAACGAATCGGTAAAAGTAAATGCCAAAGCACCTACCAAACCACTTCCCCAAACTGCAATTTGTTCTCCATTTGATAACTTATCAGAAGAAAAAAGTTTAGCTGCCAAATGAACGATACTCCAATACAACAACATAATTGTGGCAGCACTGGCAATTGCCGACATCGAATTTACCATAAATGCTGCTTTTGAAGCATCGGGGGCAAAAATTGAAAATACCCTCCCCAAAATCATGTGGAAAGGTGCGCCGGGAGGATGACCAACTTCAAACTTAAATGCACTGGTAATAAACTCTCCACAATCCCACCAACTTACTGTGGGCTCGAGTGTTAGAAAAAATGTTATTGCGGCCACAAGGAATACTCCCCATCCTAAAATATTGTTGATTAATTTAGTTTTTTGCATGATCTATTTTTTAAAACAAGCGCAAATATAAGGTTTTAATAGAGAAAGAGTTTACCTCAAAATTTAAATTTAATCTCATGCCACAATTCAATTAAAAGTATGTCTGTTAAGTAACCACCAATAATTGTAATAAATTTAGGTTATTCGTTAAAAGAAATATTAACTTCGCACGCTCGAATTACCTAGGTTAATAAAGATGCAAGTATTTGAATTTGATACGGTTGTAATAGGAAGTGGACTGGCAGGTTTAACATCGGCACTGTATGCATCGCAATATGGTAAAGTGGCAATTATTACTAAATCGGGGTTAGATATTAGTAATTCGTACAATGCGCAAGGTGGAATTGCGGCGGCAATTGGCGATAACGACACAATAAAATCGCACATGGACGATTCTATGATTGCGGGGCGCGGTTTGTGCGATAAAGATGCAATGCAAGTATTAGTTAACGAGGGCAGAAAATGTGTTAGCGACCTCATAAAAATGAAAATGCCATTTGACAAAATCGATGGTAAAGTTACTCTTGGACTTGAGGGAGGACACAGCAAACGTCGGATTTTACATGCAGAAGGTGATGCAACCGGAAAGGTTTTAACACGATTTATGCTGGAAAGAATCTTAAATAATAATAATATCTCTGCTTACGAAAATACAACTGTTGTTGATCTTATTATTAATGACAATGTGTGCAATGGAGTAAAAGCTCTTGAATTCAGATCGCAAAAAAATATTATTTTTAAAGCAAATGCAGTAGTTATTGCAACCGGTGGATTGGCTCGTATATATACACGAACAACAAATCCACACACAGCAACCGGAGATGGTTATGCATTGGGTTTTCATGCGAGAGTGCAATTGTCCGATATGGAATTTGTACAATTTCATCCCACAGCATTACACCTTGCAGATAAAGATGCATTCCTGATTTCGGAAGCAGTTCGTGGAGAAGGCGCGCATTTAATTAACGAAAAAGGCGAGCGGTTTATGGTATCGAAACACGAGCTGGCAGAACTTGCCCCGCGCGATGTAGTTGCATTTGCAATATTTAAAGAGATTCAAAAATCAAAAGCCGAACATGTTTTTCTCAACTTGAGACATTTAGATAGTGAAAAAATAAAAAAGCGCTTTTCTCATATTTATGGCAAACTAAAAGAGTTTGGGCTTGATTTAACTAGAGATAATATTCCGGTTGCTCCGGCTGCCCACTACACAATTGGCGGAATAAAAACCGATTTGCACGGGCAAACCAGTGTGAAAAACCTTTTTGCTGCCGGCGAAGTTGCTTCTACAGGTGTTATGGGAGCAAACAGGATTGCCAGTAATTCGCTTCTCGAATGTTTGGTTTTTGGTAAGAGAGCAGGAATTGTAGCCGGGAGTATTCAACCCAAAAAAGATATTGATTTCGACAATGAAATTTATCGGCTCGACACCGAAAATGAGATGGTATTTTTAGACCGTAAAAATAAAATTGCCAAAATAATGAATAATTACGTGGGGATTGTACGTAATAAAAAAGGCCTGGTTTATGCAATTAATGAGATTCAAAAAATTAGAGATGAGTTTACTGAATGTATGATTGAGTATAACTTATGCAAAATAAAAAATAATGCTGACGTTTGTTTGCTAATTGCTCGTGCTGCACTCGCAAGGGAAGAGAGCAGGGGCAGCCAGATACGAGAAGATTTCAGAGAAGAAAGTGCTGATTATAAATTTCATTCAATTCAGCAAAAAGAAAAAAATATTCAATTTGAACCCATAAGAAAATAGAGATGGATGATAAAGTATTAAAATCGGCTGAAGTTTTATTCGACCTTGCTTATGCAGAAGATATTGGCGATGGCGATATTACTACAAATAATTTAATTCCTTTCGGCGAAACCAGAACAGCACGACTTGTGGCAAAAGAGAGTGGCGTTGTAGCAGGATTGCCGGTTACCGAAATGGTTTTCAGGAAATTCGATGAAAATTTAAAGTGGAATGTTAAACTCCCCGACGGAAGTAAAGTTGAACCTGGAGATGTGTTAGTCGAGTTTACCGCAAATTACAGGGCACTGCTTACCGGAGAACGAAAAGCATTGAATTTTTTACAGCGTTTATCGGGTATTGCAACGTATGCACATAAATGTATGGAAGAGATTGAAGGGCATAAAGTTGAAATACTTGACACCAGAAAAACACTGCCGGGTTACAGACATTTAGATAAATACGCCGTACGAATGGGCGGAGCATCGAACCACCGCTTTGGGTTGTACGATATGGTAATGATAAAAGACAACCATATTGAAATAGCAGGAGGAATAAAACCAGCGGTAGAATCCATCAGAAAAAATATTCCGAAAAGTATTAAAATAGAAGTGGAAACCACAACTATTGAACAAGTACAAGAGGCGCTGGATGCCGATGTGGATATTATAATGTTAGATAATATGAGCTCGAAATTAATGAAGGAGTGCGTTCTATTAATAGACCATAGAGCAAAAATTGAAGCTTCGGGTAATATGACAATTAAGCGAATTCGCAAAGTAGCAGCAACCGGAGTTGACTATATCTCTATCGGAGCATTAACTCACTCTGTAAAAGCACTCGACATCAGCCAACAAATTATTGATTAAATGAACCTGGTAATTGACATTGGAAATACCAGAACCAAGTTCTCCGTTTTTAACAGAGGCGAAGTTTTAATAACTGTACCGGTTGATGAATTTAAACCCGAACATATTATTGTGTTGAAAAACGAACATCCCGATTTGAATAAAGTAATACTTTCGGCAACAAAAAATTATTCAACTGAACTTAAAAAAGCCCTTCAACAAAATTTCGGGGAGTTTATTGAGCTTAATGCAAATACACCTTTACCAATCGAGAACCACTATAAAACTAAAGATACGTTGGGGAAAGACAGAATTGCAGCAGTTGTTGGTGCATCCGATCTGTATCCTCGAAATAATATATTAATAATTGATGCCGGCACTGCAATTACCTACGATATTATAAATGATAAGAATGAATATTTAGGAGGCAATATTTCTCCGGGAATAGACATGCGTTTTAAAGCACTAAACAGTTTTACAGATAAACTTCCGTTGGTAACTCAACAAGAATACGACAAACTTTATGGTACTTCAACCGAGAATGCAATTCGGGCAGGAGTTCAAAATGGTGTTGTATTTGAGGTTGACAGAGCCATTGACACATTTAAGGAATTTTATAATAATTTAAAAGTTATTATTACAGGAGGTAATGCAGAATTCTTTGAAAAGAAATTAAAAAATTCTTTCTTTGTACACTTTAATTTAATAGCCATGGGTTTAAACCGTATATTAGAATATAATGGGCAGAATTCGTAGAGTAAGTATTATAATCGGGTTAATAATGTTTCCGGCATTATTATTCGCACAATCATTTAATAACAATACCTCGTCGCCATATTCACGATTTGGATTGGGAGATCTTCAATCGTATGGATTCGGGCGGTCCGTTGCAATGGGAGGAGCTTCGTTGGCGAGTAGATACAATCAGCAGATAAATCTTTCAAATCCTGCATCTTATTCAGCAATAGATTCGTTAAATTTTATGTTCGAATTTGGGATCGATGGAGTTTATTCGAAGTTTGAAAACGATTTGGGAAGTGCAAATAGCAATAACGTAAACTTCCAGTATTTTGCCATGAAATTTCAGATAAGTAATCGGGTAGCTGCAAGTATAGGATTAATACCCTTCTCCGACATGGGTTATGCCGTTGATGTAAACGAAGAGATTGATAATGTGGGAGGTGTTTTAACCAAATATTATGGAGCGGGAACCGTGTCGAATGCATTTTTTGGTATTGCCGTAGAACCATTAAAGAATGTATCGATTGGTGCAAATTTAAATTACATGGTTGGTAAATTAAATCACAATGCTGAAGTATATTTTCTTGATGCAGCAGATTTTTATGGAATGCAACAGTATGGAGATTTTCGGTTGAGCGATTTTGGTTTCGATTTTGGGTTGCAAGTAACATTACCTTTAAAAAATAATTCACACATTGTATTTGCGGCAGTACTCGAAAACCAACCGGAATACACATCATACCTTTCTAATATTACTCAAAAAAACTTGAGCTCGGGAAACACAATCGACAGAGACACATTGTATTTTGCTGAAGAAGACCAAAGTTCTATTAAAATGCCTCTAACTTTGGGAGGTGGAATTTCGTTTGTTAAAGACAATAAATTAGAAATAAATGTCGATTATTTTCATCAAACGTGGTCAGATGCAGTTTTTTTTGGATCTAAAGGTGCATTCTTGACAGATTTAAATAAATTTGCAATTGGTGGCGAATGGATTCCGGATAAGTTTTCGATACGAAGCTATGTAAAAAAAATTGCTTATCGGGTAGGATTCAAATACGAAGAGACTTATTTACTGTTTGGAGATCAGCAGATAAATGATCTTGGCATAAGTTTTGGTGTTGGGTTACCAATTTACCGTTCTAACTCGACAGTTAACATTGCGGCAGAATTTGGCAGAAGAGGAACAACTCAAAATGGTCTGGTACTTGAAAATTATGCCAGATTGAATTTAAGTGTAAACCTATACGATATATGGTTTGTGAAAAGACGTATTGATTAAAACTAATAACAAAATATATTATGAAAACTTTTTTACGCATAACATTTTTATTTGCCTTAATATTTACGGCAGCAGCAACTATCGCTGTAGGACAACGAGTAATAAAAGGAACTGTTTACATGGATGGCAAACTGGCTGCAGGAATAACTGTTGAAGCTCACAAAGGTGGATCGATGATGACTAGTTTTGACGGAAAGTATGAGATTGAAGCCGATGCAAAAACAAAGTGGATAAAGTTTACTTTTATCGATGAAGTAAAGAAACTTGAAATTGCCGGTAAACCGGGCGATACTTTTGATTATGCCTTCACCGGCGAAATTCCAAGTGGAAATGAAGAAGCCGTAAGTGGAGATATATGTCTCCTATCTATGGAACAGCTACTGGGATCGCAAGATCAAGATTTTATGAATGGACTCTCTTTATATACCGAGTTTTACAAGCAAAAAGATTATGACTCAGCACTCCCTTATTGGAGAGAATTGTACACTAAATATCCAAAATGTACTCCCAATCTTTATATTCACGGTGCAAAAATGTTTGAGTACCAACTTGCCAACGCAAAAACAGATGAAGAAAAAGATAAGATTTTGGTTGAGTACATGAAACTTTACGACAATAGGATAAAACACTTCGATAATAAAGGATACGTTTTAGGTCGTAAAGGAACAACGTGGCTAAAATATAAATTACTGGAAGGCAATCTGGAAGGCGACGAACAGGTAAAAGCTTTAAAAAGTGGTTACGAATGGATTAACGAGTCGGTTGATGAGCAAGGAGACAAAAGCGAATTACCTATTTTAGTACTACTGATGCAAACAACAAAAGCACTTTTTAAACTGGGCGCACTTCCGAAAGAGACAGTAGTTATCAATTACGAAAAATGTAATGCGATTGTAAAACATCATATCGAAAATGAGGAAGATGCTAAAAAGTTAGAGTCAGCAAAAACAGTTCAGGTTTATATTGAAGACATTTTTGGTAAATCGGGAGCCGCTGATTGCGATGCACTGATAAGTATTTTCACTCCACAATTTGAAGAGAATGCGACCGATGTTGAATTTATCAAAACTATGCTTCGAAGATTACGACAAGCAGGATGCGACGACAGTGAACTGTATGAAAATGCCACCGGGAAATTATATGAACTGGAGCCATCAGCAGAAGCAGCATTTAATATGGCACACAGATATCTGAAACTTAACGACCTGGAAAAAGCAAAAGGGTATTACCAACAAGCCATGGAACAGGAGACAGATCAAGATTTGCTTTCAACCTACTATTACGAATACGGATTATTTATTTTTGCAAAAGAGAGCGCACTCTCTGAAGCACGTGCTTATGCTAAAAAAGCACTCGCTATAAACCCGAATCTTTGCGAAGCAAACATGTTAATTGGTGATATTTATGTTACTGCAAGCAAAAATTTTAAAGGTACAAATTTAGAAAAAGCGGCTGTTTTCTGGGTAGCAGTTGATTATTTCAATAAAGCCCGACGCGGAGAAGATTGTACAATAGATGCTGGCAAAAAAGTATCGACTTATAAAAAATACTTTCCAAATAAAGAAGATGCTTTTATGGAAGGATTACAAGAAGGTAAAAGTTATAAAGTTGAAGGTTGGATAAATGAAACTACAAAAGTTAGATTTTAATATCTATCGACATATTAAAAATATTATTATTGCAGCTCTTGTTATAGGGGCTGCAATACTTTTATATAGCTGCGAAAACGATATAGAAGAAATTCAAGCATTTGCCTCTACCGATAACCTGCCAACAATTGAAGCTCAGAATTTTGAGACAATATTTACCGATTCGGGGCAAATTAGATACACCTTAAAAACACCCAAATTACTCCGGTTCGAAAACGAAGGGAAGGCATTTCTCGAATTCCCGGAGGGGGTAAAAATAACACAGTTTGATGCATCCGGAAAAACTGTGTCGAGTTTGACAGCCGATTATGCCAAACAGTTTATAAAAGAACAAAGATGGGAAGCAAAAAATAATGTTGTAGCCACAAACGAACACGGCGATACATTATTAACCGAACATCTGATTTGGGAAGAAAGAGATGAAAAGATTTATACCAACGAGTTTGTAAAGTTCATTCGCCCCAACCAAATTATTACGGGTATTGGATTTACTTCCGATGCATCTTTTAAAAATTATAGGATTAAAGATTTGAAAGGCGATATTTATGTTACAGTTGACGACAAACAAAAAAGAAGATCTAATGCACCAAAAAAAGTTGAATCCAAATCTTCATCAAATAGAGAAAAACCGTTTAATCGCCCGCTTCAATTAAAAAAATAATAGCCTTGCATGAACTTGTTAATTATTATTTTAGTTACAATTCTACTTTCAGCATTCTTCTCAGGAATGGAGATTGCCTTTGTTTCGGCAAATAAATTACGATTAGAATTAGACAAACAATCGGAACCATTTAACTCAAAAATATTAAAACTTGTTACTGGCAATGCCGGAAATTATATTGCCACAATGTTGGTGGGAAATAATATTGCCCTTGTAATTTATGGAATTGCTTTTGCTGCTCTTTTAGAACCAGTCCTCCACACCTTTATTCAATCAGAATTAATAATTCTATTGTTGCAAACCATTGTTTCTACGCTAATTATTTTAATTTTTGCCGAGTTCCTTCCCAAAACATTATTCCGTATTTTCCCCAATATCTTACTGAAGATTTTCTCAATTCCGTTGGCATTTTTTTATATAGTATTCTACCCAATTACCCGGTTTGCAATTGCAATTACCAATTTATTATTAAAGGTAGTTTTGAAAACCGATATTAAATCAAATAATAAAAATCCTGTTTTTAGCAGAATAGATTTAGATGAATTTGTAAACGAAACAGATTCCGGACAAGAGAAAAAAATAAATGTCGAAACCGAGATAAAGCTGTTTAAAAATGCACTCGATTTTTCGAAAGTAAAACTCAGGGAAATTATGATTCCCCGCACCGAAATAGAGATGTTAGATATTGACTCTTCGGTTACCGAACTTCGCCAGAGATTTATTGAAACTGGTTATTCCCGTATTCTTTTTTACAATGAAAATATCGATAATATTATTGGTTATATTCATTCATCGGTGATATTCCAAAACCCCGAAACCATAAAACCACATCTCACAAATGTTTTAATTGTACCCGAAACCATGCCGGCAAATAAATTGTTAAGCACATTTATTCAAGAACACCGTAGCATTGCAATTGTAGTAGATGAGTTTGGAGGAACTTCGGGAATGGTTACCAGCGAAGATATTTTGGAAGAAATATTTGGAGAAATTGAAGACGAACACGATACCCGCGAAATAATCGAGAAGAAAATTAGCGATACTGAATTTATTTTTTCGGGGCGTTCGGAGATTGATTTTTTAAACGAAAAGTATTTTTTAGACTTACCCGAAACAGAAGAGTTCGAAACTCTTGCCGGTCTGATATTATATTATCACGAAAGCATTCCAAAAATCAATTCAGTAATAAAAACCGGGAAATTTCATTTCAAAATACTAAAAGCAACCAACACAAAAATCGAATTGGTAAAAATCACCCTTCAAGAGCAGTAAACACCTCTGTTTTACAAACTAATATATTTCTTATTATCAACAAGTTAAGTCAACTACTAAAGGACTGTTAAAAAAATAGCAAATTACTACGGAAAATAGTTAAAATTGTTACCTTCGTAGCTCGAAATTTTTAAGTAAAATTTGCATTAAAATAACTGTTTATCAATGGCAACGTTAGAAAAAATTAGAACAAAAGCAGGATTACTGGTCGCAATTGTAATCGGTATTTCGTTGGCTGCATTTGTACTTGGCGACATGCTAAAAAGTGGTTCGTCAATGTTTCAAAAAAACCAAATGGAAGTGGGAGAAATAGATGGAGAGTCTATTCAATATCCCGATTTTCAAAAGAAATTAGAAGAGCTGGGTGAAATCTATAAGCAAAACACCCAGCAAACTCAACTCGATGAAAATAGTTGGGTACAAGTAAGAGAACAAGCTTGGCAAAGTTTTATTCGGAAAATTGTGATGGGTGATGTGTACGACGAATTGGGAATTGAAATTAGTTCTGACGAACTTTTCGATATGATTCAAGGTGCAAACCTGCATCCAATTATTCAACAACTATTCCGCAACCCAAATACGGGACAAGTAGATCGTGGAGCAGTTATCCGTTTTCTGAAAAGTTTAGAAACAGGAGTAGCACCCGAACAACGCGATTACTGGTTGTACCTCGAGAAACAAATTGTTATCGAACGTGCACAGACAAAGTATTCAAATATGGTTGGAAAAGGTTTGTACGTTACAGGCGAAGAAGCTCAAAAAAGTGTAATTGCTAAAAGTAAAAAAGTAAACTTCGATTATGTTGCTTTAAACTTCAACTCGGTTGCCGATAGTGTAGTTACTGTAACCGAGAGCGATTTAAAAGCTTATTTCGACACACATCAAAGTGATTACAAACAAGAGAAATTACGTAAGATTGAATACATTACATATCAGGTAAAACCATCGGCAAGAGATTTCGAAGATGCTAAAAACTGGATTACTGATATTAAAGCTGATTTTGGAACTGCAACCGACAATATTCAATTTGTTAATTCAAATTCGGATAAAAGTTTTGTTGCAAACTGGAGTAAAAAAGATAATCTACCACAAAATATTGGGACTTGGGTATTCGATGAAAATGCCAAAGTAAATGATGTTTTTGGACCTTATTTTGAAAATAATATCTATACACTGGCAAAAGTTCATGCCATTGAAATGATGCCTGATTCAGTTGAAGCGAGACATATTTTATTAAAAGTAAATACTCAGGAAGAAGTTGTTGCAGTGCAAGCATTGGCAGATAGTTTAAAAACTGCAATTGAAAATGGAAGTAATTTTGCAACACTCGCTACAAAATATTCAACCGACAAGGGTTCAGCAATTAATGGTGGCGATTTAGGTTGGTTTAAACGTGGCCAAATGGTAAAACCTTTTGAAGAAGCTGCTTTTAATAATAAGAAAAACGAAGTTACAGTAGTGGCATCGCAATTCGGAATTCACATTATTCAAACTACAAAACGTGGTATTGAAACCAAACAAGTACAAATTGCATACTTAACCCGTAATGTTGAGTCAAGTACCAAAACAATTCAAGATACTTATGCACAGGCAAGTAAATTTGCCGGAGAAAATACAACAATTGAAGAATTTGAAGCAGCAGTAGCAGAACAGAAATTAAGTAAAAGAGTGGTTTCTGTACGCGAAAACGACCGCCAGATTGCTGGCTTAGAGAATGCAAGAACATTAATTAGAGCAGCATATAAAGCAGACGAAGGCGATGTAATTATCAACTCTCAGGAATCACCAATTTTCGAACTGGGCGACAACTTCGTTATTGCAATCCTTACCAAAGTTACAGAAGAAGGTATTGCAGTTTTCGATGATGTAAGAGCCAGAGTAGAATTAGGAGTAATTAAAGAGAAAAAGGCAGAGTATTTAGTTGAAGAAGCAAATACTGCACTAACCGGTAAAACTGATTTATCGCTCGTTGCAGCCGAATTAAAATCGACCGTAAAAAATGCTGCTAATATCAGTTTTAATACTTATTCAATTCCCGGTTTAGGATTAGAACCTACTGTTATCGGAACTGTTGTATCGTTAAATGTCGATCAGATTTCGAAACCAGTTACCGGAATGAATGGAGTTTATATTGTAAAGGTTACTTCTATTGACGAAGGCACTCAGGAAGATATTGCAAACGAGCAATTACGTTTAGCTCAAAGCTTTAACTCGCGTGCAAGTTCACAGGCTTTTGAAGCACACCGAAAATCGGTAGAAATTGTAGACAAAAGATCTAAGTTTTATTAGTAAAAAATATTTATTCTATAATATTTAGAAGCCGTTCTCTGAAAAGAGGACGGCTTTTTTTTGTAAAAAAAAGATTCCATCTTTCAATATTCAGTAGCAAAAGATAGAATCTTCGATTTTAATCTATCTGACAGACAGTAGTTTACATCTGCGAAAAGTAAATTAATTGAGATACCGTTTTTTGTTGAAGATCTTTTTTTAATTTAGCAAGTTCTAAAATCATTTATCTAAATCATAAAACATGAAAAATGAAGATCTAAACCGTCGTAGTTTTATTACCAAAGCAACTGTGGGAACACTCGGAGCAGCCGCAATTATAACTGCGTGTTCCAGTTCAGAATCAACCAAAGAAGAGATTAAACTTCCTGAATTACTTGATCAGGCTCCTGATGGAAAAGTTATAAAAGCCGGATTAATCGGTTGTGGAGGGCGTGGAACAGGTGCTGCGGTGAATTTCCTCGATGCCGGGCCAAACCTTGAAATTGTAGCATTGGGCGATGTTTTTCAAGATAAAATTGATAACTGCCGAGCAAAGCTAAAAGAGGAAAAAGGTGTTGAAATTGCCGACGAAAAATGCTTTGTTGGCTTCGACAGTTATCAGAAAGTTATCGATTCGGGTGTGGATCTGGTTCTGCTTGTAACTCCACCACATTTTCGTGCGGCGCATATTGAAGCGGCAGTAAATGCCCGTAAACATATTTTCATGGAGAAACCTATTGCTGTTGATCCGGTTGGTGCACGTTCAGTTCGGGGATCAGCAAAAAAAGCAGAATCTCTTGGTTTATGTATGGTAAGTGGTACAATCCGAAGGGTTCAGAAAGATTATATGGAAACACACAGGCGGGTTGCAAATGGCGAAATTGGCGAAATTGTGGGGGCAAATATTATTCGAAACGGAGGAGCTTTATGGTATAGAAACCGGAAGCCCGAATGGACGGATATGGAATACATGCTCCGTAACTGGGTGAATTTCAACTGGCTTTCGGGAGACCATATTACAGAGCAGTTTATTCACGAAATTGATGTAATGAGCTGGCACATGAATCAGAATCCGGTAAAAGCAATTGGCTGGGGTGGCAGACACAGGCGCGTTAGTGGCGATCAGTTCGATTTTTTTAGTATCGAATATGTATATGAAAATGGGATGCGGACACATTGTGCTGCACGTCAAATTAACGGATGTACAAATCAGAAAGTACAGCAAATAAATGGAACAAAAGGTTATGCCGATGCTGCCGGTAAAATCTATGATCTTCAGGGAAACGAAATTTGGAAATATCCTCATCCCGAAGAGGGCGACACCAAATCTGAATGGAAAGTAACTAATCCGTATGTTCAGGAACATATTAATTTGGTAACCGGAATTAGAACAGGCAAGCCGGTTAATGATGCAGAAGCTCAGATAAATTCAACTCTAACAACTATTATGGGAAGAATTGCAGCATACACCGGAAAAGATGTTACATGGGAAGAGATGCTAAATTCAGATTTATATCTTGGTCCAAAAACGTATGCATTTGGTCCAGTTCCCGGAATTCCGGAAGAGTATCCACGACCGGGAACTAATAATAAAGCACTTTAATTCTGATAATTATAAATTATAAAAAATGAAAGCTATAAGTTTTTCTCTGTTCTTAATTCTCAGCACTGTAATTACATTTGCCCAACAACCATTATTTAAATTTGGCAAAGAGGTTGGTCTTGATAAAGTGAACTTTGGGAAAAAGGTAAAAGGCGAATCAATACAGTGGATTCAGGTGAATACAGAGCCTGATACATGGAAAATAAAAGGTGACGAGTTAATATGTTCCGGTCATCCAATAGGTGTAATTCGCTCAGAAAAAAAATATGAAAACTTTGTGATGCACATCGAGTGGAGACACATGGAAGCCGGCGGTAATTCAGGTACTTTTGTGTGGAGTAATGCCGAGCCGGGTAAAAATCGTCTGCCAAATGGAGTTGAAGTTCAAATGCTCGAATTAGACTGGGTAAATCAACACATTAAAGATGGTGTAAAACCGCCAATTGCTTATGTTCATGGCGAAGTTTTTGGTGTTGGTGGTGTCGAAATTATTCCTGACAACCCACGTGGAACGAGAAGTAAATCGATAGAGAACCGTTGCAAAGGGAAAGGTGAATGGAACACTTACGATGTGGTTTGTGTTGATGGAACAATTAAACTTTCGGTGAACGGGAAGTTTGTAAACGGAATTAGCAAATCGTCGCAAAAAACCGGGTACATCTGTCTCGAATCTGAAGGTGCCGAAATTCAATTTAGAAATATTAAAGTTATTATATTACCATAGTTTTACTGAGTTTACCAATTAATTGGTTCAGGATGAACAGTGGAAATATAACCAAATTCATTCTTTATTGCTTGTTCAATTTTAGAGCAAATTTCGTGGGCTTCAACTAATTTCATTTCCGGTGGAAGTTTTATATGGCAACTCATTTCGGTGTGGTTGCCATAATTATGAAGATGAATATGGTGTAGATGAAGTGGTGTGTTACACGCTTTTTGTGCTGTTTCACGAATTGAAATTAAAAGTTCGTCAGACGGTCGCTCGCCCAGCAACGATTTTATATCTTTCGAAAGAATTTCGAAACTGGCATAACCAATCATAATTGCCACAATAAATCCCAGCACGGCATCTGTCCACCAAAAATATTTACCAACGGCAATACCAATTAAAATAACAACCGACGAAAGTGCATCGGTTCGGTGATGCCAACCATCGGCTTTTAAAATTGATGAGTTGGCTTTTTTTGCTGCCCAAAATGCATATTGCGCCATCCCCTCTTTTATTAAGATAGAGAGTATCGTAACTACCCAGGCAATAGTTCCAAAAACTGTTTTTTCGTGGATACCAAATTTTTCTATTGAACTCAAAACAAAATCGAATGCAACTATTGCCAGTAAAACACCAATAATAATTGCTGCAATATGTTCTGCTCTCCCATGTCCGAAAGGATGTTCTTCGTCGGCTGGTTTGTTCGAGATTTTACCACCTATTAAAACTATTACCGACGAAACTGAATCGGAAAGAGTGTGCCAGGCATCGGCAATTAATGCAATTGAACCTGTTACAATCCCTGCCCAATATTTCAGAATAAACAGGAGAACATTCCCGATAATTGAGAGCCAGCCTTCTCTGGCGATATATTTGTTTCTGTCGGTCATAAAGTTTAATACCAATTGCTCTTTGAAATACAATTGTATAAAAATAATAAAACAGATTGAGAAAGTAAATGTTTAATAATCTATTTCTATATTTGATTCATAAATAATTGTATGAAAAAATTATCACTTTCCACAAAAGTTCTAATCGGTGTTGTTGCTGGTATCTTACTCGGTATTCTTTTTGGTGAAGATGTTGCGTGGATGTCAATTCTTGGTGATATTTTTATTGGGTTACTGCAAATGACAGTTCTCCCATATATAATGTTTTCGCTAATTGTCAATATCGGGCGTTTATCGTTAGACACCGGGCGAAAACTCATAAAATACGGGCTACTTTTTTTAGCACTACTATTGGGAGTTGGACTTATATTTCTGTTTGCTTTGCCTTTTGCATTTCCCAAATGGGGCAGCGGAAGTTTCTACAGTAGCGATTTTATTCAAGCGTCTACACAATTCGATTTTGTAAAACTTTATATTCCTGCAAATCCTTTCGAATCGTTGAGTAATAATATAGTTCCGGCGGTTGTACTTTTTAGCATTTTTATTGGGCTGGGTATAATGAAATTACCCAACAAAGAGACTCTGCTCAAACCATTAGATGTGGTAATCTCGGCATTGAACCATGTAAATAAAATGGTGGTAAAAATTACTCCTCTTGGTGTTTTTAGTATTGGAGCCGGAATAGTTAGCAAATTAAGCTGGTCTGATTTAAGTCGCTTGCAGGGATATTTATTGATTTATGTTTTGGCAGTTGTAATTGTAACTTTTGTAGTTCTGCCATATATTATCTCTATTTTCACACCTTACTCGCCCAAAACAATTTTTAAAATTACATACTCGACACTGATCACTATTTTTGCCACAGGTAAAATAATTGTTGTCTTCCCACAACTTATCGATGATATAAAAAAAATTCTACAAACAGAAAAAGGAGCTACCAACGAAGCCATTTCCGAAGTCGATGTTTTAATGCCCTTGGCGTACCCATTCCCAAACCTTGGGACTTTCCTTATTTTTATTTTTGTGCCATTTGCAGCGTGGTATTCGGGTAAAGAATTACTGCTTTCCGATTATCCCATATTTTTAAGCTCGACACTTTTAAGTAGTTTTGTTGCTCCAATTACCGGACTTCCGTTCAGCCTCGATTTACTAAATATTCCAAAAGAAACATTTCAACTGTTTGTGGTTTCAACTGTTATAACCGACCGTATTCGTGTTGTAATGGGCGCATTCCATCTTATCACCTTAACATTGCTCACAATTTCGGCAAGCCAGGGTTTTCTAAAACTCAAAAAAAAGAAATTAATAAAAGCAATAATTGTAATAACCGTTTCGGGCATACTATCTATTATTGGATTGAATATATTGCTAAAAAAAAGTATGCAAAATATTCCTACCAACGAGGAGATTATGAATAAATTTACACTTATTAGTCCGCAACAACCTTTTGAAATACTGGAAAAAGCAAAACGAAATCCGAATAGAAAATGGAGAGGCGAAAACACACTGAGCAGAATTAAAAGAAGAGGAAAATTACGAGTAGGGTTTTACGAAAATTCGATGCCTTTTACATTCTATAATAAAGATAGTGTGCTTGTTGGTTACGACATTGATTTGGCACATCAACTTGCGCACGACCTCAACGTAAATATCGAGTTTATACCAATAAACAGCGGACATTTAATAGAAGAAATAAATAACGATTATTACGATATTGTAATGTCGGGTATTTTTATTTCGAGTAATTACGCTCAGCAAATCGAACTCTCGAAACCATATTTGAATGTTTCGCTGGCTTTGGTTGTAAAAAAAGATAATTCTAATTTTGATGATTTTGAAACTACTTCGCAGCTCGATACTTTTACTATTGCATATTTCGAGCGATTTGAAATTGCAAAAGAGTTTGTGTCATATTTTTCGCAGGCGGGTACTTATGCTATTTCCGATATAATCGACTTTTTTACGTTTACTGCCGAAGATTCAATACAACCCGATGCATATCTGACAAGTGCCGAGCGGGCAAGTGCGTTAACCATTCATCACCCTGATTACAAAATGGTTAATCCACTGCCATATCATATAAATAATGCTTTGGTATTTCCGCTGGCAAACGACGAAGTCTGGAGTAAATACATAGATAAATGGATTGATTTCAGAACTAAAAATGGAACTTTTCAGGATATTTACAATCAGTGGATTCTTGGTCACGAGTTTAAAAAAGAACAAAAAGGATGGAGTGTTTACAAAAATATTATCAAGCCTGCACTGGTGTCTAAGAATGATACAACAAAAGCAAAAACACAGTAAAAATTATTTATTCTTTTGAAGTAACTTATTTAATTCAGGTTTATAATTTCTTCCAACGGGTAATTTTTTCTTGTTGATTTCGACAAAACCCGCCCCCACCGATTCTATTTTCGAAATGGAAACAATATAACTTCTATGAATCTGAATAAACTTTTCGGCAGGAAGATTGCCAGCAAAACTACCAATACGTTCTTTTGTGACCAGCTTTTTATTAGCAGTAAAAACAATAACATAATCGCCTAAACTTTCGAAATAGAGAATATCGCTCAAATTTATTTTGTGATGTTTTTTATCAGCTTTCAAGAAAATAAAATCACGTTGTTCTGCGTCTGTTTCAGAGATATTTTGTTGGCTGTTTTTTGCCGAATTTTGTTCCAAATAATTATTTATAGCTTTTGTAAATCGCTCAAACGAAATTGGTTTTAACAAATAGTCAACTACATTTAACTCAAAAGCATCAACAGCATAATCGCGATAAGCAGTTGTAAATATTACTTTTGGAGGGTGTGCCAGCGAACGAACAAAATCTACTCCCGTAATTTGTGGCATCTGAATATCACAAAACATTAAATCGATTTTCTCATTTGAAATAATTGGCATCGTTTCCAGCGCATTGCTACATTCGGCAACAACTTTAAAATCAGTAAAAGCCGAAAGGTGTTTTTTGATTACCCGGATTGCAATGGGTTCGTCGTCGATAATAATGCATCTGTACATATTTTGATTAATCTAATTGCAAAATTAAATTTACTGAAAAAGTTTCGGTTTTATCATTAATCACCAGAAAGTATTTTTCGGGATACATTAAATCCAACCGCTTTTTTACATTCCTCAAACCAATTCCTTTCGAGTAGTTTTTTTCTTTATCAATATTAGGATTTTTTGTATTTTCAATATTGAATATCAGATTATTTTCAGTCAGAGAGATTTTACTTTTTACTTTTGCTACTCCCGGGAAATTACTCACACCGTGTTTAAAAGCATTTTCGACAAATGGCAAAAGAATTAATGGCGCAATGTTTAAATTATTTGTGTTGGATGGAAAATTAACCTCCAGTTTTAGTTTATCAGAATATCTGATTTTCTCAATTTCGATATAATTATTTAGGTTATTTATCTCTTCGGAAAGTGAAACCCGTTTTTCGTTACATCTATATAAAATGTAATCCAGAATTTCAGAAAGTCGTAAAACAAGATTCGGTGCATCATCCGACTTTTCGAGCGTTAATCCGTATAAATTATTAAGTGTATTGAATAGAAAATGGGGATGAATTTGCGCTTTCAAAAGTTTTAATTCGGCTTCTTTTAATTTAAGTTCTGTCACCAATTTCAGGTTGTCTAACTCCCTGTTTCTCTTTTGCATCTGGAAAGAGTGACGCACTAATTTTATGGCAGTTGCCACAAGTATTATAAAGTAAAGCCCAACAAATAACAAAACGGCATCAAACGACGAGGGATCCATTTTGTAGACTTGATAATTTCCAAAAAACACAAAAACCGAAAGAGAAATGAGCAATTCGAGCCAGATAGAAATAACAAAGGTATAAAATGAAAAAAGGATGAATTTCGAATATTTTTGGGTAAAAAGAAATCGTGGAATAAGATAATAGTTTATAAAATACGTAGTTGCAATAGACAGAGGAAAAAGCATTGATGCAAAAATCTGTGTAACAAAATAGTCGCGATTTGCACGCCCGTAAAAAATCACAAAAAACAGGTAGGCTGCAAACCAAAAAATCAGATGTGAAAAAATACGATAATACTTTGAAGCCGTTTTAGTTTCCATGTTCTCTTAATGAATGAAGAATCTCTGTTAAAAACACAAAAGTTACATTTTATTCTTCAATGTGAATAAAATTTCGATGAACTTGACAAAAATGTGGTAAAACAACAAAAAATAACCGTAGTAAATCAAAATACTGATTTATTGTTGTTTTATAACGTATTCGAGTATTTCGCCGACTAATTTTTTTTATACCTTTTTATTGTAATAATATTGTTTTAGTAATAACTTTTAAAATTTAGACTATGAGTTTATTTCAATTTTTAACTGAAACCTACAGAATGGGAGGATCGCTATTTATGGGTATTGTTTCTATTTTCGGACTTTTAATGTTGTTTTATGCGGTTAAATCAATTATTAAAATAGTTGTTCGGAAAGATTACTCGGGCAAGGGATTAGTTTACATTCTGCTGTTTGGTAGCATGGCATTTATCTGGGGTGTTCTTGCGCAAGCAATCGGAATGTTCGAAGCTTTTGCTGCCATACAGAAGGCTGGAGATATCTCGCCGGGATTAATCGCAGGCGGATTTAGGATTAGTATGATTGCCCCGCTTTACGGAACTTTTTACTTTATTATTTCTATCCCAATTTGGGTTGTCTTACGCGAAAAAATAAAGCGCGAAAAATAGATGTTCAAAAAGTAATTAAATTGGTCAATTTAAATAAAATTGGCCTATTTAACATTGTTTACAACCAGGATAAGTCAACATTGGTTATATTCCTATCTTTAATAATTTTCCTCACCTTATCTGTTTTTTCTCTCTGTCCAGATATTTTAGCATCATGTGTTTCAACCAAAGTTATTTTAACTTTTTTGTGCAAATCTTTTTCAAAAAACTTCTCTAAAACTTCACACTCAGCTCCTTCAATGTCAATTTTCAGAAGATCGACATTTTGGTTTAAGTCTTCAATAAATTCAGTTAGATCAACCAGTTCCACCTCTACCGATTCCCCACTGTTAACATTTTCCTTTTCTTCAATAATCGACGAGCCGAACGACCAAAATTCTTCGTCTCCCATTGCTAACTCATGAAAAAACAGCTTTGTTTTAATGTTTTTGTCCCAAACGCCTTTGTTAATACAAGTTACATTATCGAAGTCCTTCACCTTTTCTGTCAGTCGTTTAAATGCAAAAGGGTTAGGTTCGAATGCATAAACTTTTGCCCCGGTTTTTGCAAGTTTAAAACTAATTTCACCAACGTTGGCACCACAATCGATGGCGACACTTTTGTTATTGAGGTGTTTTAAATACCGGTGAAATATTATCTCTGTCAACAATTTTTGTATAATATTTTTAATTTGTTGAATTCGTTTTTTCATTATCTATCTTATTAATATTAATTTTTTTAAGAAAATCCATCTGGAAAATACTTTTTTTACCAAAGTGTAGAAATATGTTTCGAACATACATGAATAATCCTAAGATATGTGCTAAAAAGAATACCGGATCTAAACGCAAAATGGCATACGATATTATCATTACCGAGCCAATAATGCTAATAACCCAAAAGGCAAGCGGCAAAACAGAGTCTTTTTTCTTTTCGGAATAAACCCATTGAGTAACAAACCGAAAGGTGAAAACAACCTGTGCCGCAACTCCCCATGCCATTAATGATCCGGTAATATCACTATTGTTTGTAATAGAATGCCAGTTGTTCGAACCGGCCCAAAATATCCATAATAAACAGATTAGTGGTAACGAGAGTATTATAATTTGTGACAATAGTCTCATTTTATCCCAAACGAGTTTTAATTGCAGGTTGCGTATATAAATTGGATATACAATAAATTGTCCGAGAATTATTGCAAAGTCATTTCGCAATATACCGTATATTAAAAGGATGATTGACCCAATCAGACTAATTTGCCAATAAATAACCGGTGAATTTACTTTGTTCTCTTTTTCAGACTTATACCATTGAATTATGGTTCGTGCAAAAAATAGTATGGGAGCAATAAACCCAAAAGCAATAATTAGGTATTCATTCATTTGGATTTATTTTAGGCGGCAAATATAATAAAAACTTATTTGAAGTATATATCTAATGATAATTACAAACCCTTCAACTTTCCAAAGGCTTCTTTGGCGGCATTCTGATGTGCCTCTTTTTTAGAAGTTCCAGTTCCTTTTCCCAGTTGTTTATTGTTTATTTTGACAATTGCTCTAAATAGTGGCTGTTTAGAACTTTCTTTAGACTCTTCAACCGTTTCAAAATCAATCTCTTTTTTATTTTTCTGACTCCACTCAATTAATTGACTTTTATAGTTAGAGTCGCTCTGTTCAACTTCGTTAAGGTTTACAAAAGAGAGTATCTTTTTTATTACAAAAAACTTAGCTGTTTTATAGTCTTTGTCGAGATAAATGGCTCCAATTAAAGCTTCCAGAACATCACCTAAAATATGACTTTTTTTGATGTTTGATGCTGTCTTCGAATCGATAAAAACATCTAACCCCATCTTGAGAGTGAGGTTTGTTAAAAATGCACGGTTTACCAACTTCGAACGGGTTTTGGTAAGAAATCCCTCATCTTCCTGCGGGAAACGATTATATAAAAAATCGGCAATTATTGAACCAAGTACGGCATCACCTAAAAACTCCAATCGTTCGTTATTTACGAAATTTCCCTGCGAATCTAAAATAGAGGCCGATTTGTGTTTAAATGCAAGGTCGTATAGTTTCAGATTTTGAGGATAAAACCCGATAAGTTCTTTTAAAAATAAGTAAAACTCTTTCCGATCAGACGAAAAGAGTTTTACTCGTTGTACTATTCTGTTAACCACAGTTTTCTACAGTTTTTTAAATACTACTGTTGCATTGTGTCCACCAAAACCAAATGTGTTGCTAATTGCAATGTTAACTTCCCTTTTCTTGGCAGTATTGAATGTAAAATCCAATTTTTCGTCAATCTCCGGGTCGTCGGTAAAATGGTTAATAGTAGGTGGAATAATACCATTATTAATAGCTAAAATACAAGCTAATCCTTCAACTGCACCGGCTGCACCAAGCAAATGCCCGGTCATCGATTTAGTTGCGCTGATACTTAATTTGTAAGCATGTTCTCCAAAAGTTTTAACAATAGCTTTTGGTTCAGCAATATCTCCAAGCGGGGTTGAAGTTCCATGAACATTGATATAATCAACGTCCTCAGGTTTCAATCCTGCATCTTCCAACGCCCACTTCATAACTAAATTCGCACCTCGTCCTTCTGGATCCGGGGCAGTCATGTGAAATGCATCGGCCGACATACCACCACCTGCTAATTCAGCATAAATTTTTGCACCTCTGTTTTTAGCACTTTCGTACTCTTCGAGGATAAATGCTGCTGAACCTTCGCCCATAACAAAACCATCACGGTCTTTATCGAATGGACGCGAAGCAGTTTTTGGATCATCATTGCGAGTCGAAATTGCTCTCATCGAGTTAAATCCGGCCATCCCAGCTTCGTTAACTCCTGCTTCCGATCCACCAGTCAGCATAATATCTGCTTTTCCCATGCGAATCATATTCATAGCGTCTATCATAGCGTGTGATGCCGAAGCACAGGCACTAACAGTTGTGTAGTTTGGACCTCTGAATCCATATTTAATAGAGAGTAATCCTCCTGCAATATTAGCAATCATTTTTGGGATAAAATAGGGTGAGAATCGTGGTCTTTCTTCTTTGTAGGCTCTACTCTCCTCAAAAAAAGTTTGAAGCCCTCCAATTCCTGCTCCCCAGATAACTCCAATTCTATCACCATCAACCTCCTCGATGTTTAAACTAGAGTCTTTAATGGCTCCATCAACACTTGCAAATGCGTATTGTGTGTACAAGTCGTATTTGCGAATCTCTTTGCGCTCCATAAATTGGGTTGCATCGAAACTCTTCACCTCGCACGCAAACTGTGTTTTTTGCAACGACGCATCGAAATGTGTAATTGGTCCGGCACCGCTAACTCCATGTTTAAGGTTATTCCAGAACTCGTCAACAGAATTACCCAATGGATTAACAGTTCCTACACCAGTAATAACTACTCGTTTAAATTCCATAAATGAATGTTGTGTGAATTTACTTAACCGCTGCTTCGATATGAGAAACGGCCTCGCCTACTGTCGAAATTTTTTCTGCTTCATCATCTGGAATAGCAAGATCAAATTCCTTTTCGAATTCCATGATTAATTCTACTGTGTCAAGAGAATCTGCTCCCAAGTCATTAGTGAAAGATGCTTCAGTGGTTACTTCACTTTCGTCAACTCCTAATTTATCCACGATTATTGCTTTTACTTTTTCTGCAACGTCAGACATAATTTTTAAATTTTGATTAATACTTAAATTTGTTTTTAAATAATTCGCTGCAAAGTAATACATTTACACTCTATATCTCAAATAAAAAAAATAAAAAAGTTGTTAACGAGGTTCAGAAGTAAGATATAACATTCTATATTTGAATACTTTATTCGAATATTCGATACTTTAAAGAATTGTTAAAATGAAAAGTAAAAAAATAGCAATATTTGCATCCGGCTCGGGGACTAATGCACAAAACATAATAGAGTATTTTTCTGAAAATGAGAATGTTACCATCGACTCTATTTGGTCTAATAATAAAGATGCATACGTTTTAACGCGAGCCGGGAATTTTGGAATAGAAACCTTTGTTTTTGGCAAAGAGGAGTTTACAAACAGCAATTTTGTTGTTGAAAAGTTAGAAAAAAGAGATATCGATTTAATTGTTTTGGCAGGTTTTCTTTGGTTGCTTCCGTCGAATTTGACTCAAAAATTCCGAATCATAAATATACATCCTGCACTTCTGCCAAAATATGGAGGAAAAGGAATGTATGGGATGAACGTACATAATGCAGTTGTAAAGAACAATGAAAAAGAATCGGGTATCTCCATTCATTTTGTAAACGACAAATACGACGATGGAGAGTTGATATTTCAGGCAAAGTGTACAGTTTTACCAACTGATTTGCCCAAAGATGTTGCAAATAAAATTCATAAATTAGAATATAAACACTTCCCGAAAGTAATTGAGAAAGTTTTAATTCAACCAAAGTAGAACAATTATTTTCTATTAACCCGATTCTGATATTAGGAATAAGGTTATTAAGATATGTTAAATAAAACCTGTTTACTGCCCAATTATGGTTAGTCTGGTTAATAAAGATTACAAATTAACATACCTTGTTAAATATTGTTAAGTGAATATTTCAAGGCATTTCAATAAAACTATCTTTGTCGCATGAGCCGAAAGATGTTAATAACATTAATTGTTGTGATGGCAGCGGTGCTTTCAGGTTTGATATTTGTTCAAGCCAACATGATTAAATCTGCTTCCGATATTCGGGAGGAGCAGTTTAACAGGTCGGTAAAAAATGTATTGCTTTTTGTTTCTACTCAGTTAAATCTGTACGAAGAGCGTGAGGCAAGGGAGAATGCGAGGTTGCAAAAGCTTCCAATTAAAACCGAAATACCCGAAAGTTTTAACACCTTCCCCAGAAATAACAATATTCAAAGTTCGTTAAGTTTTGGCGTCTCAATTATTAATAAAGCATCAAATCGATTTATTCAGGATGGATATAAAATTGAAATTAAGGATTCTTTAAATAATATTTCAGCCACCGATTCTTTGGTAATTGCACAGCTTTTTATTAGAGAACAGCAACGGAGACGTGAATTATGGATAAGAAATGATTCGTGGAAAACCCATAAAATACTGCTGGAAGGACGTCCTGTTAAGGAACGGATTGATTCTACTTTTTTAGATAATCTTTTAAAAGCAGCAATCGCTGAAACTGGGATTGGGATTAATTTTAAATACGCCATAAAAAATGCAAATCTTGGCAAAGAGAAAATAGTTTTCGGAAATCATGATTATAATCCGGGCAGGAGCAAAGAGTTTAATCAACATTTATTCCGTCACGATTTTGACGGCCCGAAGCCAAACTACCTAAATATTTATTTCCCAAAAAGGTCGAGATATTTGTTAAAAGCAACCGGATTATCAATTATACCAACAATAATACTTACTGCGCTGCTAATCGGTATTTTTATCTATACAATTATGGTTATATTCAGGCAGAAAAAATTGTCGAATATTAAAAACGATTTTATCAATAATATGACTCACGAGTTGAAAACACCAATTTCGACAATCTCGCTGGCGAGTCAAATGCTTCAAGATAAAAGCATTACCAATACACCAGCAATGATTCAACATGTTTCTAATGTAATTAATCAGGAGAGTAAACGTTTAGGATTTCAGGTTGAGAAAGTATTGCAGATGGCAGTTTTTAACGAAGGCCGATTAAAATTCAAGTTTAAAGAATTCGACATAAATAAAATGATAAAAACGATTATCGAAAATTTTGAGCTGAGAGTAAAAAGTAAAAACGGAACATTAAAAGTAGATATTACTGATTCGGAATTAATTGTGAAAGGCGATGAAGTTCATATAACAAATGTAATTTTTAACCTACTCGACAATGCCGTTAAATACAGCAACGAAACACCTGAAATTGAAGTGTCGGCAAAAAAGATAAAAGAATATGTTGTAATTTCGGTACGAGATAATGGGATTGGAATTCCGAAAGAGCATCAAGGACAGATTTTTGATAGGTTTTTCAGAGTTCCCACCGGAAACGTTCATAATGTAAAAGGTTTCGGACTTGGGTTGAGTTATGTAAAAAAGATTGTAGATTCGCATGATGGGAAAATAGAGGTTGAAAGTGCTTTAAATAAAGGAACAAAATTTAGTATATTATTGCCACAAATAAATAATTAACCATGGAACAAAAAACAAAATTATTACTTGCAGAAGATGATGAGAATTTAGGATTACTATTGAAAGAATATTTAATAGCGAAAGGTTACGATGCCGATTTGTTCCCCGACGGGGAAGTTGCCTACAAAGGATTTATGAAAGGGCATTACGACATTTGTGTGCTGGATGTGATGATGCCAAAAAAAGATGGTTTTACATTGGCAAAAGATATTCGCATTGTAAACGCCGATATTCCAATACTATTTCTTACAGCAAAAAACATGAAAGAGGATGTTTTGGAAGGTTTTAAATTGGGAGCCGACGATTACATGACAAAACCTTTTAGCATGGAAGAGTTGATTTTAAGAATTGAAGCAATTTTGCGAAGAACTTCTCATGACAATCAAGCATCGACACAGCAAATTTTTACACTCGGACGATTTACTTTCGACACCCGAAAACAGATACTTTCTGATGGCGACAATGCCGTAAAACTAACTACAAAAGAGTCGGATTTATTAAGATTGCTTTGTCAAAACCAAAACAAAATTTTAGAGCGTAATTATGCTTTAAAATCTATTTGGATAGACGACAACTATTTTAACGCACGGAGCATGGATGTGTATATTACCAAACTTCGTAAACATTTGAAGGCTGAAGAATCTGTGGAAATTATTAATGTACACGGAAAAGGTTATAAACTTATTGTCTGAAAAATATAAATATCGAAACTATTAAAAATAGCCCGAATGAAAGTTTGGGCTATTTTTAGGAAACTAGTATTAAGCCAAGTATGAAAATGAAAGAAACTGCAGAAAATATAATCATTCAACATATCGAAAATCAGCGTAATTATTTTGCTACTCATCAAACAAAAGATATTAGTTTTAGGTTAGTTCAGCTTAAAAAACTAAAAGCCACGATACTTAAAAATCAGAAAAATATTGAAGATGCACTTTGGAAAGATTTACACAAATCGCCGGAAGAGTCGTATTTAACCGAGATTAGTATTGTAAATCAGGAAATTGATACTCATTCAAAACATCTAAAAAAATGGGCAAAACCAAAAAAGGTTTCTACTCCTCTGCATATTTTACCATCGACGAGTAAAATTATTTACGAACCGCTTGGAGTGGCCTTAATAATGGCGCCATGGAATTATCCGTTTCAATTACTTATAAATTCGTTGGTTGGAGCAATTTCGGCAGGTTGTTGTACAATTTTAAAACCTTCGCCCGATACTCCTACAATTGCCAAAGTTATGGAAAATATGATTTTGGAAACATTCGACTCGGGTTATATTACAACGGTACAGGGTGGGCGCGAAACAAATGAGATACTATTTGAACAACGATTTGATATAATATTTTTTACCGGAAGTCCGAAAGTTGGGAAAGTGGTTATGAAAGCAGCCTCCAAATATCTAACACCGGTTATTTTAGAGTTAGGTGGTAAAAGTCCGTGTATTGTTGATAAGGGTGCGAATATTAACATGGCAGCAAAACGAATTGCGTGGGGCAAAACAATTAATGCCGGGCAAACTTGTATTGCGCCCGATTATCTTTTTGCTCATAAATCTATTAAGGCAGAATTGTTAGATAAAATTGCATCGAACATTAAGCAGATGTATGGCGACAACATTAAACAAAGCAGGTTTTACCCACGAGTTGTAAACGAACATGCAATGAACCGTTTGGAAGGTTTAATGAATCAGGGGAAAATACATTCGGGGGGCGAAATTGATAACGATGAGAAATTTATTTCGCCAACAATTATAGACGAAATAGTACCCGAAGATTTGATAATGCAGGACGAAATATTTGGACCGATACTGCCGGTTATGGATTTTGAACAAGTTGACGAAGCAATTTCGTATATAAATAAAAATGAAAAACCCTTGGCTTTTTACTATTTCGGCACGAATAAAGAAGCAAAAGATGTTTTAGCAAAAACATCTTCGGGCGGAGGTTGTGTTAACGATACAATTCTGCATATAGTTAACCACAAGTTACCTTTTGGAGGTGTTGGAAATAGTGGGTTGGGTAAATATCACGGGCATGGTAGTTTTCTTGCTTTTAGTAATCAGCGGGCAATTGTTACTTCTCCTACATGGATTGACATTCCGCTAAAATATGCTCCGTTTAAATATTTTAAACTGATTAAAAAAATTATTTAATCGAGTTTTAAGACAGCCAGAAACGCTTTTTGCGGCACTTCAACATTACCAACTTGTTTCATGCGTTTTTTACCTTTTTTCTGTTTCTCCAGCAATTTACGTTTCCGGGTAATATCGCCACCGTAACATTTTGCGGTAACATCTTTCCGCACAGCTTTTACTGTTTCGCGGGCAATAATTTTTGCACCAATTGCTGCCTGAATTGCAATATCGAATTGTTGTCTCGGAATAAGCTCTTTTAACTTTTCGCACATTCTCCGACCAAAATTATAAGCGTTATCGAAATGTATTAACGTCGAAAGTGCATCAACCATTTCGCTGTTTAAAAGAATATCTAAACGCACCAATTTTGCAGGTTTATAGTCGCTCATGTGATAATCGAACGATGCGTAACCTTTGGAAATACTTTTCAGTTTATCGTAAAAATCGAAAACAATTTCGCCAAGTGGCAGGTTGAAAACCAGCTCGGCACGCTCGGCTGTCAGGTAATTCTGACTAATCAGAGTTCCCCTTTTATCGAGACACAGATTCATTACCGGACCAATATATTCCGATGCTGTAATAATGTTTGCGCGAATATATGGCTCGTCAATTTCAGTAATTGTTGTTGACACCGGCATTCCAGATGGATTGTAAACTGTTTGGGTAGTGCCGTTTGTTAAATGTGCCAGATACGAAACGTTGGGAACTGTTGTTATCACATTCATATCGAATTCGCGATCCAATCTTTCCTGAATAATCTCCATGTGCAACAATCCCAAAAAACCGCATCGGAACCCAAAACCAAGCGCAGCCGACGATTCCGGCTCGAATGTTAGTGAAGCATCATTCAACTGCAACTTGTCCATTGCATTTCTTAACTCTTCATAATCGTCGGCATCAATTGGGTAGATACCTGCAAAAACCATTGGTTTCACCTCTTCGAAACCTTCAATAATATTTGTGCACGGATTTTTTACATGTGTAATTGTATCGCCAACTTTCACCTCTTTTGCAGTTTTTATTCCCGAGATTATATATCCAACATCGCCGGCAGAAAGTACGTCGCGTGGTTCTAAACCAAGCTTTAAAACGCCAACTTCATCAGCTTTATACTCTTTTTCGGTTGCAATAAATTTCACAAAATCTCCCTTTCTGATTTGTCCGTTTGTAACCTTAAAATAGGCAATTATTCCTCTGAATGAGTTAAAAACCGAATCGAAAATAAGAGCTTGCAAAGGTGCTTCCGGATCTCCTTGCGGAGCTGGTATTTTATGAATTATATTTTCAAGGATTTTTTCGATGCCATCACCGGTTTTCCCGCTGGCATGAATAATATCTTCATGGTCGCAACCAATTAAATCTATAATTTGCTCCTCTACATCTTCGGGCATTGCATTTGGCAAATCCATTTTATTAAGCACCGGAATAATTTCCAAATCATTTTCAATTGCCAGATATAAGTTCGAGATTGTTTGTGCCTGAATTCCCTGGGTTGCATCGATTATTAAAAGAGCCCCCTCGCAAGCAGCGATTGAGCGCGAAACTTCGTACGAAAAATCTACGTGTCCGGGAGTGTCGATTAGATTCAGTTTATACTCTTCACCTTCGTATAAATAGTCCATTTGAATAGCATGGCTTTTAATAGTTATTCCACGCTCTTTCTCCAGATCCATGTTATCGAGTACCTGAGCGTGCATATCTCTTTCACCAACAGTTTTGGTAAATTCCAAAAGACGGTCAGCCAAGGTACTTTTTCCGTGGTCGATGTGTGCAATTATACAAAAGTTCCGAATTTTCTTCATCTAAATAGTATTATTCATTTAAGAGAAAATATTGAATACTCTTAAATTTTTTGCAAAGGTATTAAATTTTCAAATTTAATGGGTTCGCAGCCTGTTGTCATCACCTATTTTTACTATTTCATAAATTAGCCCAAAATACTATACTCTGAATTAATCCTTCTTTTTCAAAAAAATGATGTAAAATACGAGGATTCTGTTAACAAAAGTTAAGTTTATGGATAAAAAATTATTTTGGCACGTAGTTTGTTAAACTACTTATAGTCATGAGAACAATTAAACGGTGAACATTTTTTAAAGTTCTACGTTTATAATAATACTTCACAGCGAAAGCTGTATTTTTTTCATAAGTTTGGTTTAGTTAGGTTTAGTTTGAATCCCGGTGCAGAGGCTCCGGGATTTTTCATTTACACCTCTCTCTTTTTAAAATACTCCAATTTACCTGTTAATGCAATATCTCTAACTTTATCTATCAATGCAATTCTTTCTTCTTCCGAAAGTTTTGAAAATGAACGTGCCAATGCAATTTTCTCGCGCATAAAAGTTGCATTCTCATTTCCAGAAATTAGTACCGAAACCGGTAGTGACCATACAAAGTGCATTGCCTCTTTTATACTCAGGTAGTTGGGTATTAAAGGGTCTTCCGATGTCCAGTTTGCTTTCTCCTTTTTTGCAAAAAACCGCCCGTCGGCCAACGATTTCATAGCAAGCAATCCCATGTTTCTGTCTAATATTTTTGGGATTACATTTTCTGCAAAACTGTAATACGATTGGTCGAGAACGTTTACTGGCATTTGTGCCGCATCGAAAATATCGCTCTCTTTTGTAAGTTCCAACATGCGGTTAAGCGCATAAGGATTTTGGTGACCGGTTAACCCAATGTATTTAATCTTGCCTTGTTCTTTTGCTTTTATTAATACTTCCAAAACCCCGTTTTCAACCCGGCTGTCGGCATCTTCCGGTGTCCGTAATGAATGAACCTGAAGCAGATCGATTTGGTCAACTTTTAATCTCCGTAACGATCCCTCTAAATGCTCTTGTACAGTTTTTGCATCTTTTCCTGTCGATTTGGTCATTAAGAAAATAAGGTCGCGGTGTTTGGGAGTCAGATATTTCCCATAACGTTCTTCGCTTATTCCTTTGGCATAACTTTCAGCCGTATCAAAAAAACGTACTCCGCCTTCAAGTGCCGCCTCAATTACCTCTTGCGCATCACGCTCAGTTGTCCATCCAACATGATAACCGCCGGTTCCGAGCATGGTAACATATTCACCGGTTCGCCCCAATTTACGTTTTGGCAGAACTTCACCCAAACGATCGGAGTTTGACTCAGCACCAAATGCCATATTATTTAATGAAAGTGCAGCAGTTGCACCTGCAAGCGATTTTAAAAAATTTCTTCTGTTTGTCATGATTATAATTTTAACTTGGTACAAGATACATTTTTTTTGAAAAAGATTCAACAATTTAAGCCAACAGCTTGTACGTACAAGTTAAATTTTATAGTTTTGTTGTTCAATTTTGATTTTTGAATGACTGAACTGAAATATATCGCTGTCCGTAATTTTTTAAAAGAGCAAATTCAACAAGGAACTTTTGGTGTTGGCGATTTTTTACCATCGGAAAACGAATTGTGCCGAAAGTTTTCTATTACCAGAACTACTGCAAGAAAAGCGTTGGATGAACTTTTAAAAGAGGGTTTTATCGAGAAGAAACATGGGAAGGGAAGTTGTGTTATTGAACGGAGGAAGTCTCTTGGATTACTTACTGTAAAAGGTTTTTCTGAAGCTGTTGGCAAAAATGTAAAAACGATATTTATTCAAAAACCGACTCTTCAAAAATTGAATTCGAGTATTATTACAGCACTAAAAGATGAGGATAAGAAATCTGATTATTGGTTTTTCGAGCGATTGCGTTGTGTTGGAGAAACCCCTGTTATGATTGAAAAAAATTGGTTTTCAAATATTTCATTACCTAAATTTAAAGATGTAAGTTTTATTGATAATTCATTTTTTAAAACTTTAAGTCAAAAGTATTTTATTGAAATCATTGGTTCCTCGCAAGAATTGCGTGCCGAGTTTGCTAACAAAGAAGTAGCCAAAATACTACAAATTGAGATACATTCGCCAATATTACATATTTCGGTTCAATTTAAAACAAGCGTTAGCAACCTTACTATTTATAGCGAATTGTATTGCAACACTAAAAAATTTCCAATAGGGAATAACTATTATATTTAAAACAAAATCTAATTAAAATGAAACATCTATCTATTTTAATGTTAGCATTTGTAATTTCTATTTCGAGTTTAAATGCGCAAACAAAATCAATTAAAAATTCTCCTGTACTAACCGAAGCAACTCCCGAAAGTGTTGGAATATCTTCGGAACGGTTGGCAAGAATGGATAAAATGTGCGAGAATGCTGTTAAAGAAGGCGACGTTCCCGGCATTGTTACATTGGTTGTACGCAATGGCAAAATTGTGCAGTGGAAAGCATACGGAATGGCAAATAATAAAGCAGGTAAAAAAATGAAACGCGATGCTATTTTCAGAATAGCTTCGCAGAGTAAGGCAATAACTTCAACCGCTGTAATGATGCTTTGGGAAGAGGGAAAATTTCAAATGGACGACCCCATTTCGAAATATATTCCGGAGTTTAAAAATCCTCAAATTTTAGAAACATTCAAATACAGCGATACAACTTATACAACAAAACCTGCCAAATCTGAAATTACAATTCGCGATTTAATAACTCACACTTCCGGTATTGGATATGGTTTTATTGATGCCGACGAGAGAATGAAAATGATTTATAACAAGGCTGGAATAATTGATGCATTTACAACTGAAAATATAACAATTGCGGAGAATATTAAAAAGCTTGCAAAACTTCCACTTCATCACGAACCCGGAGAAAAATTTACATACAGCGAGGGATTAGACGTACTGGGCTATTTTATTGAAATTGTATCGGGGATGAAATTTGACGAATTCCTGAGAACTCATATTTTCGATCCGCTGGGAATGAATGATACATGGTTTTATCTGCCCGAAGAAAAAGCAGACAGACTGGTTACGGTTCAGCATAAAGTGGATGGGAAATGGGAAAGATTCCCGGTTAGTTCATACGATACAGATTATCCGATTAAAGGTGCCCGGAAGTTTTTTGCAGGTGGCGCAGGACTTTCAAGCACAGCAAAAGATTATGCAACTTTTCTTCAAATGTATTTGAATGGCGGCGAATATAACGGCGTGAGATTGCTAAGCAGAACCACTGTACAAATGATTATGGGAAACCAAATTGGCAATATTTGGGGCGAAGAGGGTGATAAATATTACGGACTGGCTTTTTCGGTACTCACAAAATACGGACAAAACAAAGGTGGGCTTGGGAGCACCGGAACTTTCGAGTGGGGCGGTTATTTCAACACAAGCTATTTTGCCGACCCGGTTGAGAATGTAATAGGAGTAATTATGAAACAAACTCAAGGAGAAGTACATGATGAAACAGGCTGGAAATATCGCCAGTTAATAATGCAATCTATTGATGATTAATTAAATAAAAATAAAATGAACAAAGTAAAAGAACTCGCAAAAATGATCGACCACTCAATTCTTCACCCAACAATGACCGATGAGGATTTACGACGTGAGTGTGAAGTAGCAGCCAAATACGATGTGGCATCGGTTTGTGTAAAACCTTATGCTGTTAAACAAGCAGTTGAATTATTAAAAGGAACCGATGTTTTTGTTGGTTGTGTAATTGGGTTTCCATCAGGAAATTCTGCCATTCCGGTTAAGGTTTTCGAAACTGAAACTGCTTGCAAAGATGGTTCTGTTGAAATTGATATGGTAATAAATATCGGGAAAGCTTTGCAAGGCGACTGGGACTACATTGAAAAAGAGATTGCAGCGGTTACCAATTCCAGTCATAAAAATGGTGCGATTGTAAAAGTTATTTTCGAAACCGATTTTGTAACCAAAGAAGCCGACATTGTTAAGTTGTGTGAGATTTGCACAAAAGTAGGTGCCGATTATGTAAAAACCTCGTCGGGGTTTGGATTTGTAAAAGACGACGATGGAAAATACTCGTACGAGGGAGCCACAATTTCAAATCTTAAACTGATGAAAAACAGTGTTGGGCCAAAAGTGAAAGTAAAAGCTGCCGGTGGTGTTCGTTCGTTAGACGGGCTTATTGCAGTGCAGGAAACAGGTTGCACACGCTGCGGAGCAACAGCAACTATCGCTATTTTAGAGGATGCTAAAAAACGATTTGGTGAGTAATAGAAATGAATCAGAAACTTGATATTTTTAACGCTAACATATCCAACAAGGAATAAGAAAGTTTTTATCCATCATATTAAACACCTTTACATTTATTATTTTTTGTTTTCTTGTTTTCTTGTTTTCTTGTTTCCAAAAAATAATATTTGTGTAAAAAGTGTAGTACCCAAAAATCGTAAATATCAAAAAAAAGGATGTCATCTTTTTAAAGAGATGACATCCTTTTTTTTAACTCAGTAAAAAGAATTTTAGCGTTGTGGTTGCACGTCGCTCATATCTTTTACAATACCATTTTTATCAACTTTAATCACGATATCTTTGGCAACCTCTAAACTAATAGTTGTATCGTGAATAGATACAATTTTTCCGTAAATTCCACCTGTAGTAACTACTTTATCGTTTTTTGCCAGACCCTCACGAAATTTGCGGGTCTCTTTTTGGCGTTTCATTTGTGGGCGGATCATAAAAAAGTAAAATACCACAACAATTAATAGTAACGGAAGAAAACTCATTAACGGATTTGCCGCATCTTCTCCTTGTGGTTGCATCATCAAAATAATACTCAACATAACTTCAAATTTTAATATTTAATTTCTAATTGTTCGTTAATAATTATGGCAAAAATAGCTAAATGTTTTGGTTCTTTACTATTTGCACCAATTTCAATTGTTTTAAATTGTTTTCCAAACATTCCCGACGAATCAAACTCAACTTCAATCAACCCTGTTTTACCCGGTTCTACAGGTTCTTTTGTGAAATCAACATGTACACATCCACAATCCGATTCTACCTTTTCAATAACGAGATTGTGTTTCCCCGAGTTTGTAAAAACAAAAGTGGCAACAACAATTTCTCCCGATATTAGTTGCCCAAAATCATGAATTTCTTCGTTAAATGTTATTTCTGTTATTCCCGTTAATTTTTCGGGAATATCAACATTAATTTTTTTCTGATTCCCTTTTTTTTGTGGTGAACAAGAAAATAGGGTAAAAATAAAAATTACAAATAAGAATCTATTCATTAAAATCAGCTTTCTCTCTTGCTTCAAATATAATATCTCAAAATCTTGAAATCAATTTTCCATTTCTTGCTCTCTCTCTTTAGGAGAGGTTAGGTGGCACTTATTATTCTCCAATTAAACCACGCCCGACTTTTTCAACTTTCCCCGATGACTTTAAAACTTTTAAAGTTTTATCCAGAATTCCATTTATAAAATTCCGACTTTTTTCGGTACTGTAAAATTTCGAAAGCTCAATGTATTCATTCATAGTAACCTTTGTAGGAATACTCGGAAAATAAAGAAATTCGGCAATGGCAAGTTGCATTATCAGAATATCCATAAATGCAATGCGATCAACATCCCAATTTTTAGAATGTTCTTCAATAAGTCCACGCAATTCATCATGATTAATTATTGCTTTCCGAATCAGATCTTTCGCAAAATCATGATCTTCCTGGTCTTTATACATTGGCATCAAACTCTGGTCAGAGCCGGCAAACTCGTTAAATCGTTTGATAGTTTTTACGATCATCGAAATCACAAATTCCACATCATCATTCCAAAAAATACTCTGTTCTTCTAAAACAATATATAAATCTTCGGTAATAAGAATTAGCTTGTTAAACAGCTTTGCAATAAATTTTCGGTCGTCGAGATACGAACGATCCTCAGTGGCCATGTAATTCTTATACAAATCAGACTCTACCATAATAAGGTAAAGTTCTTTTATCAGCTCGGGGTTATTTACCCAGCTAAGTTTTTTCTGTTCCAGATACGCATTTAACTGCCGGTTTGTACGCAACTGCTCGATTACCAGGTTAGTTATAAACTTGGTATTTGGATGAAGGTCTTCGTGTGTTGGCTGATGTTTCTTCTTTCTAATTTCAATTCGCTTTTCGGCATAATCTGCAATATCGATAACCAGCAACATTAAATAGTGGTAGAGGTCGTAAGATTTGTGGATGCAGAAAAAGAGCTCTTTTTCGGTTTTGCCAAGCGATTTCTCTTCTGAAGAGTAGTAGGCGTACAACACTTGCAACACCTTGGTTCTGATAATCCTTCTGCTAATCATTATTAATGAACTTCGTAAATTTCTGAGGCAAAATTAAAATTTTTTTGAAATAGATTGTCGCTTTTATTTTTTAATTTTTTACTACACCATAAAAGTTTAAAATAAAGTTGTTGTTGTTGACGATAATAACCTTATAACTTTGCTTTTATGGTAATTCATCAAAATTAATAACCGGGGCAACTCCACTCTTTTGTCGCTCGAAATAAGAATCGATGGTAGTTGTTTCGCTAAAAAAGCCACAATTCTTCATAAAAAACACCTGCTTTTCTACACCGCCGGAGTAGTCCATTCTCGACTCTTTTCGGGCTGTGGCATCGGCAGTAAATTTCATTTTTGTAATTTCTACCCACTGCTTTTTTGTATTATAAACCCACTGGTTCGAGTACAATCCTTTTCGGGTTACATTTCCGGTTTCGGTTCGAAAGTTTTCTAAGAACGAATGAAAACGTGTTAAATAAGTATCCGTTTTTGGTCGTCTGAAACTGGCAATTAATTTCCAATTATTCACTTCAGGGGCAAAAACCCATGCAGTAAAATCGGTTTTTCCATCTCCAGTGGGCACTCCTTTTAACAGAAATTTATAGGTATTTCCGGCTTTCCACATAAACTTGTAATAACTCTGTCCGCCCGAGCCTTCATTTCCAAATTTACCGGTTTGTACACCCTCCCCTTTTTTAAGCATTTTTATTCTTTGGTCCTGGGGAATTTCGTTTGGGTTATCAGTTTTATACGGACTCCAAACCGAGAACAGAAACCGGCGTTCGGTAGGCGAATTTACCTGCATTCCAAAATATCCCTGTGCAAAACCAATTGCCATAAAATAGGAACCCAAAACATCATTACTCTCAGGAACCGTAATTTCGTTGTAGTAATAAACAACATCTCCAACAGTTTCGGGAACCTGAAAATTAAGATGTACTGACGGGCCACGCCGTCCCCAGTAAAAATCTTCTTTGGCAAAATACACTTTACCCGAAGTTGCTTCTCCTCCAATTAAAACACTCGAGATTGCAGGAAAATACTCCCCCGCTTTTTCAAATCCCTGAATTTCTATCCAATTGTATCCGGCTTTTTTAATCTCGAAAACACCAACAGGAATTGTATCCTCTTTTAAATTTTCAACTGTTACAATTTCGGATTTCCCACAACATGTAACTTTTATTTTAGATAATCCGGCAACCGCATTTCCTAAAATACCAACATTCAACTTCCCTGTTTTAGTAGTTTTAAAATAGGTGCGGATTTTTGTATCTTTTTGCGACCAGTTAACAATCCCATCCTTTTTTACAATCTGCTTAGTCTCCTCCAGATTATCTACAACCCAACTATTTCCTTCGGTGCGAATTGAAATGGGCAACTCTAAAATTTGCATCTCGTTTTTAGTTGTATTGCATGAAATAATAAAGCCAACAAAAAAGAAGAGAGCCAGAGTTGAAATTACTAACGCGCGAGTTTTTATCTTCATCTCATATTAATTTTAAGTTTTTCTATTTGAACTGTTAAATTTGCTTTTTCATAAAAATGCTCGTGTACAAAATTCAAATATTTCAATATTTTAAAAGCATTAAATTTCTGAAAAAAGCGGTTTTTAAAAGTTTTTAAAGTTGAACAATTTTTATTCAAATCGTCGAGTTCGCTCCAAAAATTATCGTGGGTTAAAAAGTGCCTAACAGTTTTTGGTAAATCTGCAATTATTTTATTGAATTCGGTTTCGTCGGTTTTAAAGAATCTCTCTTTTACATCGAATAATTCTTTCAAATCTATAAACGCCTGCAAGTTATATGTCTCAGTTAAATCCTCCTTGCCATTCATCCATTTTTGCAAAATCGGTCCGGTACCAAACGGAACTCTGTCAGACAATCGTGCCGACGGATAAACTTTAGTTGTTGAAATTTCGCCAATCACACCTTGTTGAACCAGGTTCTGCAAAAAATAGAAATCTTCGCCCGCCTGCCTCCTGTTCATTCCTCCGCGTTTTACGTATGCATCGGCAGTTACTGCAAACGCCGACCCGATTGTAAACATAGAATGTGGATAACCGGTAAAATCGAGTGCATTTTTATAATAATCGAGATACTTTTCGTAAAGCTGAATTCCTTGCAACTGTTTCTTATTCAACCCATTTTTTTGATGTTCGAAAGAGATGGTTGCCCCAACATTTTTTTGATTTTTTTTGAAATGATTTTCAATTTCTACCAAATAATTTTTTGCAACCAACGTATCGGCATCCAACGAAACAATTATTCCGGTTGGTTTTTTTAATAAATTAAACCGCCGAACAGCTTCGTCCATTCCACTTTTTCGTGCCAGTCCGGCACCTGCCCATTTTTTTTGAAGTTCAATTGGTCCGGTAATAAAAAATTGCAGCTTTGTATTATCGATGGTCGAAGTCCAATTTTCAAGCTCAATTTTAGTTTTTAAGTTGAATACTTTAATCTCTTCCGGCACCAACTCTGAATGATTAATTAAAACAATTACTTCAACTTTTTGTGATGGCAGATTGCAGTAATTTATAGACTCTAAAGTTTTTAGAATTTCAGTTTCCCTGAAACAGGGAATCACAACAATAATTCCAACATCGTTACGTGGAATTACACCAATTAACGTCTCCCTGTTTTGTTTTTGTAAATATTTATCTGCAAACATCTCGATACAAAACTACAAATTAAAGCAAAAAAAATCCGGGGTTAAATCCGGATTCCTAAAATATTATTTTGAAGCAATATTATTTTGTCTCTTCATTATATCTTTCATTTAACGCTTTTAAAACATCGGCAGTTAAATTATCTGCTTCGTCGCCAATTAAAATATTCGATGCGTTAAATATATAATCGTACTTATTACCTGTATTCAGCTCTTTCAGATATTCCATCAATTTATCAAAAATTTGTTTGTTGTTTTCAGCCTGCAATTCAGACAGTTTTGTCGATAATTCCTGATCCATTTTTAAAACTTCCTGTTCCATACCAACTAAACGGTCGCGCTCTTGTACGGCACGCTGCTCGCTAAGGAAACCACCACGCTTCAATTTTTCCTGAAATGCTGCTGCATCTTTTTCGAACAACTGGCGTTTTTTCCCATATTCAGTTGTGTAGGCCTCTTGTTTCTTGGTAAAATCGTCGTGCAATTCTTGCGACAGATCGTAATTTAATAGTACAGAATCGGCTTTTACATAAGCAATTTTCAATCCTCCCCTATTAATTACAGCTCTGTTTTCGTCTGCCGAACCCTGTTCATTCAACTCTCCTCCTACAAAATGCAATACATATAAAACCGCGATGGCCACAAATAGTACAATACTAACAATTAACGAAGTCCCTTTCATTTCACAAAAATTTAATTTTCATTATAAATATCCGACAAAGGTAATTTTTTAGTTGAAATGCGATTACTGAAATCGATACTTTTTTTTATCTGCTTGGTTATCAGCAAATATCAATAAAAACATGTATTAAATCATAACAATTGACTGATAAACATCATTGAAAAAAACCTGTTGCAGGTATTATTTTTACACTTTAATTAATTTCTGTAAAATAAAAATGTTGAATAAATTAATTGCTAATATTTTGCCACACATGCCAAAAAATATGGTTTGGTTATTTTCGAAAAGATATATTGCCGGCGAATCAATAGAAGATGGTTTGTTGGCTTCGAAACTGCTGAACGAAAAAGGCATTGAGATTACCATAGATTTACTTGGTGAATTTATTGAAACTATTGACGAAGCTGAGGATAATAAAAATCAGTACATCGAAATTGTTACTCAATTTACTAAAGAAAATATCAGGGGTAATTTCTCACTGAAACCTACGATGTTCGGACTTTTAATCGATAAAGATATTTGTTATAATTACATTAGGGAAATTGTTGCGCTAGCTGCCGAAAAAAATTCTTTTGTACGAATTGATATGGAAGATTCGCAATGTGTTGATATGGAAATTGAAATATTTAGAAAACTAAAAATAGAATTTCCGGCAAATGTTGGTCTTGTGGTTCAATCGTATATGCGACGTACAATGAGCGATTTGGAATCTTTAAATGAAATAAACACAAAAGAAAATCCACTGAGTTTCAGGCTATGCAAAGGCATTTATGTTGAACCGGAGAATGTTGCTTTTCAGGGATTTGAGGAGGTTCAGCAAAACTTTTTAAGTGATCTGGAATATATGTTTAAAAATAAAATGTACGTTGGAATTGCAACTCACGATAAGTTTCTTGTTAACGAGTCGTACAAATTAATCGAGAAATACAGAGTGCCGAAAAGTATGTACGAATTTCAGATGCTTTTTGGTGTTACTCCCGATTTACGGAAATCGATTTTAGAAAGAGGGCATTCAATGCGTGTTTATGTTCCGTATGGAGAACACTGGTTTGGGTACTCGACCCGCCGCCTAAAAGAAAACCCGAAAATGGCAACGGAAATTATTAAAGCTCTTTTTGTTAGAGGTTGATTTTCAGGAACAATCAAAGTGCCGGATTCTAAATAATTAGAAAATACAAAACATAACTTAATCACATAAACTTAAATATAAAAATCAAAAACTGCTAAACGTGTTTACTAATTATCTCACTCAAAGCTCGTTTCGGAACATGGTGAATTTCGTTAGAATCGCGCCAATATTTAATGTCATTATTTTCCATCTCTTCGAGAATACATTTCTCCGCAGGTTTTCCGAGAGCAATCATCCACAATATTTCAAGATTATCGGGGATATTTAAAATTTTAGCCACTTTACTTTTATTTACCGTGCCAATAATACACCCACCAAATCCGTCTTCAACGGCACCCAGCAAAATACTTTGGATCGCAATTCCATCGTCGCAATAATAATTATCGGATAATTCTTTATCGTGTAAAACTGCAATGTAAGCAACCGGTCTTTCGTTTTCAGCCGGACCTTTCCAATCAGTTAAAAAACCTGCCCATCCAAGATTGGGAAATATCTTTTCATTAATTTGTTCATCGGTACAAACTACATATTTAAGTGGCTGCATATTTCTTCCGCTTGCCGAAAACCGGGCAAGCTCAATCCACTTTTCAATTTGTTTGAATGTAATTTTCACCGACGAATTAAACCGACGGTAGCTTCGGTTTTTGATAATAAGATCTCGTATCATAATAGATATAACTTAATTAATTACTCAAAATCTGTCTCTCCGTCAAAAAAATTCTTATCAAAATTAACAAGAAAAAGTTTTTCCGTTGGGCGTGTAAAAGCGGTGTACAACCATCTGTAATATTCAGTATTTAACATCTCTTCTGTTAAAAACCCATGATCAACAAATACAGCTTTCCACTGCCCGCCCTGTGCTTTATGACAAGTAACAGCATAAGCAAATTTTACCTGCAACGCGTTGAAATAAGGATTCTCTTTCACTTTTTTCCAGCGGTCACGTTTATTTTTCACATCAACATAATCTTCCGAAACCGATTCGAAAAGCCGTTGGTTTTGTTCGTAAGGAAAAGATGCAGTCTCTATTTCTAAAGTCTCTAAAAATATTTTGCAGTCTATTTCCATATTGTCATAATCGATAAAACCCAAACTAACATTGGCAAAACGAAACCCGTATAACTCTTCGTAACCATAAATTGTTACAATTTCGGCAATATCGCCATTGGCAATAAAATCTAACTCCATGTCGTCGTTAACCCAAAAATAGTTATTCTTTACAATCATCAGCAAATCGCCCTTTTCAATTTCGTTCTCTTTATATAAAATCGAGCCCCGAATACCTTTATTAAACAAATTCGCACGTTTATTCGACCTCGTAACAATAGTAGTTTCGAACAACCCGTATTTGTCGTAGGCACTCGAAATGGTTTCAATCAGCTCCCCTCCCGAAACTCTTTCAACATCGTCGAACGAATTTATGTCTATCGGGAAATAACCCGAATTATCATTAAAACTCGAAATTCTGTTTCTAATTTTGGTGGCATTAAATAAAATACCCGAATCTTCAGCCTGCCGAACTACCTCTTTTAATTCCACCTCTTTCACGCTAAAACCGCAATACTCTAACGATGCAGCTTCTAAGGCCGGGCTAATATTTAATTTAACAGGAGGCAATTGTGCGGTGTCGCCAACCAAAACCAGACGGCAATTTTCTCCCGAATAAACATATTCTAACAAATCATCGAGTAGCCGTCCACTACCAAAAACAGAGTTTTCATTCAACTCATTGGAAATCATCGAAGCCTCATCAACAATAAAATAAGTATTCTTATATAAGTTTTTATCGAGCGAAAATTTGCCCATCCCATCGTTCGACGATTTTTGCCGATATATTTTTTTATGAATGGTAAACGCTGGCATTTTGCTGTATTCAGCCATAACTTTTGCAGCCCGACCGGTTGGAGCCAATAAAATGGAACGAATTTTGAGAGAAGCAAGACCTTGCGTTAAAGAAAAAACCATTGTAGTTTTTCCGGTTCCGGCATACCCTTTTATCAGCATTATTTCGTCGGGCTCGAAAGAGGTAATGTAGCCGGATAAAACCTCAATTAATTTCTTTTGACAATTGGTTGGAGTGAATGGCAAATTAAGAGTCAGGATATTTTTTAGATGATTTTTTATCATAGTAGTTAAAATAACTTTCAGTAAACGAAACTAATTTATTTTTTTTTATAAATTTGCACACTAACAAAGAATAAACTAAATAAAATTATAAAAATGAAGATCGTATATCAAATTTTGCTTGTTATTGCAGCCGTAGTGCTTACTTATTTTATTTACCAAAGTATTCAGCGCCCTATTGAGTTTAAAAAAGCCAAAGAGGCACGTTACGCAGCTACAGTTGAAAGATTAAAAGATATCAGAAAAGCTGAGGTTGCGTACAAAGAGATTTATGGACAATTTACCGGAAGTTGGGACACACTTATTAATTTTGTTGCTACCGACTCAGTTCGGAACGTTCGTAAAATTGGCGAACTAACCGACAGTATGATTGAGGCCGGACTTTCTGAAAGAAAAGCAATTGAAATGGGACTGCTAATTCGCGATACAGTTCGTGTAAGTGTTATCGAAGCAATTTTTGACGGGAAAATAAATCCCAGCGATCTTAAAATGATTCCGGCTCCCGGAACTCCAACCGAATTTCATCTTGGCGCAACTGTAATTATTACAGGCTCCGGTATCGAAGTTCCGGTTTTTGAGGCAAAAGCACATAACAATGTTATTCTTAATGGTCTTAATCCACAGTTAATAATTAATCTTAACGACCGAAGCCGGACAAACGAAAAATACCCGGGACTTAAAGTTGGTTCGCTTACCGAAACAGTAAATAATGCAGGTAACTGGGAATAATCCAAATGTCTGAATTAGTTTCCTTCGAGTCGTTCGATATAGAAAAAACTTACGAATATATATTATCCATTCAGGTTAGCCTGGATGGATTTTCTTTTTCTGTACTCTCTAATCAGGGTGATAAAACACTCGCCTACAAATATGTTCCTCTTAAAATTAGCAACACATCGTTAATTCCCCGACGGTTTGACGATTGGTGGAAATCTGAAGATTTAATACAGAGACCATTTAAAAAAATCTGGGTTATTATTTTTAGTGAAAAATTCACACTAATTCCGGAGGATTATTTTCATGATACTTTAAAACAAGAAATTCCGCAACTTCTATTCGAAAAAAATGGAGAGTCGGAGATTGTAGCAAATATTATTGGCAAACTTAAAACCAGACTTATGTTTGCTTTGCCTGCGGGTTTAAACAGTGTAATTACTAAACAAATTGGCGAGTGCGAAATTATTCATCCTGTAAAAATTGTTTTAAATAACCTCCCCGAAACAGAAAAGGAGAATGGCATGATTTTACTTTTCGATGCTAAATATTTTTACACCATTCTTTTCAATAAAAATAAAGTTATACTTGCCAACAGTTTTAAAATGACACACACAAACGATGTGATTTATTATGTTCTGACAACTTTAAAACAGATGGAAATAGCAGCCCCGGCAACCAATTTATTTGTTACGAACACCCATAAACTACCAAAAATAAAAGAGTCGTTACAACCCTATTTTGCCGAAATAAAAGAGTTAGAACTCTATCCATTTACATCGAATCCCAAAGTAACACACTAAAAATTATATAGGAATGAGAATTGTTGGAGGAAAATATAAGGGACGGATTTTTAGACCAAACAAGAAATTTAAAGCCCGCCCAACCACTGATGTAGCAAAAGAGGGACTTTTTAATATTTTGAATAATCGCTACTATTTCACCGACAAAACAGTACTCGACTTGTTTTCGGGAACCGGAAGTATTGCTTACGAATTCCTAAGCCGCGGATGCCGGGAAGTAACATTGGTTGAAAGCAATTTTACACATTATAGGTTTATACTTGATGTTTTGGAGAGTTTAAAAATTGAGAACGCCACACCTTTTAAATCCGATGTTTTTAAATATTTAAAAACTTGCCCACAAAAGTTCGATTTCATTTTTGCAGACCCACCTTTTGATTTGAATAGATTTGAAGATGTACCAGACGCAATACTGGATGCAAATATTTTAAATAAAACAGGGTTGTTTATTTTGGAGCACCCAAAAGAATTTCAATTTTTAAAACATAAATATTTCAAGGAGGTTCGTAATTATGGAAAAGTAAATTTTAGCTTTTTTGAGAGATAAGCCAAAGTGTTATGTCAAGTATAATGTTTCGTGCTCGTCATTCCGAATTCATTTCGGAATCTACTGCTTAAAATATAGATGCTGAATTGAGTTCAGCATGACGTTCTAGAATTACACGATTGACTTGACACTAAGTGTAATCACCATACTCCTATCCAAAATCTAAATTAAACTTTTGCTTAAGTAATTTTAGACTTGGATTTTTCTTTGCCATTTCGTCAAATTTATCGTTGTCAGTATAAATAATCCGATTTTTGATATTTTCGGTAACTTCTACAGTTAGTTCAATATTCGAGTTTCGTAGCTCTCTTCTTAAAAAAGATACTAACTCTGGCTTTATAGAAGTAATTAAATTGCTTTGAATCGAGTTGTCAATTTCGAGGTATAATTCAGAATTGTCTTTTAATTTCGGCACTTGCGCAAGCGTCGATTGTAAATTCGGACGGTCATCAAGCCGGGTCAAAAACTCCTTCCATTTCAACTCCAGATCTTCCTTTTTAAACTCCTCAAATTCATCGGCTTTTGTATGCATTTCGAATTGCTGCTTTGCCGAGAGCTCTTGTTTATCGTCTTTAAATTCTCCTTTTAAAGCTGCTTTTATCGAGGGTGTGCTAACATATTTAGATGTTCGTTTAACAATTCGTTTTGGAGGTGTATGTTCTTTTGCTGGAGTTACGGAAGGTGTGTACGGAGCTTTTTTCTCCTTAACATCATTCTCTTCCGGGAGGTTTTTCCCTGAAAAAATAGGTTCTAAAATTTCGGTGGGTGAGCTAACGTCAGCTATTTTTTTTTTAAGGTTAGCTGTGCTATCCGAATAATTGCGAGTTCAATTAACAGTCGTTTATTTTGACTCAGTTTATATTGATTATCGCACTCGTTACTTATTAAAAGTGCATCGAGCAAAAAACTACTATCGGCTGCCAAAGCCTGCTTTTTGTACTTCTCTTTAATTTCGCCGCCAACTTCTAACAGTTGTATTGTAGCCGTGTCTTTACAAACCAAAACATCGCGCAAATGACTGCTTAATCCGGTAATAAAATGATGTCCGTCGAAACCATGCACCAGAATATCGTTGAATGTTATCATTACCTGAGTAACATCATTTTTCAAAAACTGGTCAACCAGCTTGAAATAGTAGTCGTAATCCAACACATTTAAGTTGGTAATTACATCTTTATACGTAATCGATTTCCCCGAGAAACTTACAATTTGGTCGAAAATAGAGAGTGCATCGCGCATTGCACCGTCGGCTTTTTGTGCGATAATATTCAGCCCCTCACTTTCAACTTCAACACTTTCGCTTTTTGCCACAAACTCTAAATGACTGGTAATATCAGCTACACCAATTCTATTGAAATCGAAAATCTGACAACGCGACAAAATTGTGGGAATGATTTTGTGTTTTTCGGTGGTTGCCAAAATAAAGATTGCATGGTTTGGCGGCTCCTCCAGCGTTTTCAAAAATGCGTTAAAAGCCTGTGCCGAAAGCATGTGAACCTCATCGATAATATACACGCTATATTTTCCAACTTGCGGAGGTATGCGAACCTGATCGGTGAGATTTCGAATATCGTCGACCGAATTATTTGATGCTGCATCTAACTCGTGAATATTAAAAGAGCGGCTGCTATTAAACGAAGTACACGATTCGCACTTGTTGCAAGCTTCGTTTTCGGTAGTTAAATTTGTACAATTTATGGTTTTTGCAAAAATACGGGCACAGGTGGTTTTACCAACTCCTCGCGGACCACAAAACAGATAAGCATGAGCCAACTGATTACTTTTAATGGCATTCTTTAATGTGCTGGTTATAGATGCCTGTGCAACCACTGTCTCGAATGTATCGGGTCTGTATTTTCGTGCTGAAACAATAAAATTTTCCATATTCTTGCTATTCCTCTAAAACTGACCAAAGGTAATTAAATCTCCTTTTTATACTATGTTTTTTTATTAACAACATTTTAAGATTTGCTACTTCCCCTTATAAGGAAAATAAATCCGGATAAACTATGTTTATAAAAAATAAACTATTGAAACAGCAACAAGAGTTATTGTAATATTTAGAGCAAATCATTAACCTTCGCAAACACCGAACAAATAATAACGTATGGTTTAGAATACAAAAATTGCTTATTTTGTTCTTATTTTGTCAGCCAAAATAGTGTAAATGCATAAAATATTAGTTGTTTTAACCGGACCAACCGGAATTGGAAAAACCACAGTCGGTATTAAAATTGCACAGTATTTTAATACCGAAATAGTTTCTTCCGACTCGCGCCAAATATTTAAAGAGTTGCGAATTGGAACTGCCGTACCAACTAAGAACGAACTTGCCACAGTAAAACATCATTTTATACATTCGCACTCAATTTCCGAAAACTATAATGCCAGCCGGTACGAAACCGAAGCAATACAACTATTGGAAACACTCTTCGAACAAAAAAATATTATTGTGCTTGTTGGCGGATCAATGTTATATATAGATGCAATTTGTAAAGGCATTGATATTATGCCCGACGTTGACAAGGAGATTCGAAACTCATTAAAAAAACAATTTGAAAAAGAGGGTTTGGAAAGTTTACGACTTCAACTAAAAAAGCAAGACCCCGATTATTATAAAACTGTTGACCTGAAAAACCCGGTGCGAATTATACACGCGCTCGAAATCTGCTTAATGACCGGAAAACCTTACTCTTCATTTCGGTCGGGACCAAATAAGAAACGCTCATTTACGATTGTTAAAATTGGACTAAATTGCGACAGAGAAATTCTACATAATCGCATAAATAAACGTGTTGATTTAATGATTGGGGAAGGATTGGAATTGGAAGCAAAAAAAGTATATCCACAAAAATATTTAAACTCGTTAAACACGGTTGGTTACCGCGAGTTATTTTCATGTTTCGATGGCGAAATTTCGAGAGAAAAAGCAATAGAACTTATTAAGCGAAATTCGCGACGATATGCACGGAAACAATTAACATGGTTTCGAAAAGATAAAAATATGAGATGGTTTGAACCAGATCAAACTGAGGAAATTATTGAATATATTGAGAGTGAAATAAATTAAACATGAGCGAATCAAGCAATTTTACAATTCGGGTTTACGGAATAATTATCAATCAGAAAAAAGAGATTTTGATTTCAGATGAGTTTCAACTTGGAACTAAAATGACCAAACTCCCCGGCGGAGGATTAGAATTTGGAGAGGGAACAGTAGATTGTTTAAAACGCGAATTCGGGGAAGAGTGCAACGGGCAGGAGATTAAAAATATCCGGCATTTTTATACGACCGACTTTTATCAGAAAGCACTTTTTTACGAAAACACGCAATTAATAAGTATCTACTATTTGGCAGATTTAAAAGAGCCACTTCAATTTAAGGTTTCAGAAAAACCTTTCGATTTTGAGAAAATGGAAAATGGAAATCAAAGCTTCCGGTGGGAGAAAATAAAAAACCTGAATATTGATGAGTTTACATTTCCAATTGATAAATTTGTGGTTCGTAAATTAAAAAACTAAATAGATGAAAATTACTATTCTGGGGCCGGCATACCCTTTTAGAGGAGGAATTGCTGCGCTAAACGAACGACTTGCAAAACAACTAATCTCGGAAGGGCACAATGTTAATATAGTTTCGTTTACAGTACAATATCCCAAAATATTGTTCCCCGGCAAGTCGCAGTTTTCAGAACAAAAAGAGACTTTTAATTTTCCGATAACACGCGAAGTAAATTCTGTAAACCCACTTAACTGGATTAAGGTTGGACAGAAATTGCAAAAGGCAAAACCCGATTTGTTGATTGTGAGGTTTTGGCTTCCTTTTATGGGAATGAGTTTGGGAACAATTTGCCGATTTGTCAAAAAGAATAAACACACAAAAATCATTTCGGTGGTCGATAATTTTATTCCACACGAAAAAAGACCGGGAGATAGTTTTTTGAGTAAATATTTTGCTAAACCAATTCATGGTTTTATTGCCATGTCGGGAAGTGTTTTAAACGACCTTAATAATTTCGACAGCTCGAAACCCAAGAAACTAACACCCCATCCAATTTACGATCATTACGGAAAAATTGAAAGCAGAGAAACGGCACTGGCAAAATTAAACCTACCGATTAATAATAATTACATTTTATTTTTTGGGTTTATAAGAGATTATAAAGGGCTCGATTTGCTTTTCGAAGCATTTACAAATAGCTTTTTCAGAAAAAATAGTATTAAACTTCTTGTGGCGGGTGAATTTTATGCCGATGAAAACAGATATTTGCAACTTATTAAAGATCTCAATCTGGAAGATCTTGTAATTTTAAAAACAGAATATATTCCAAACGATAAAGTTCAGGACTATTTTAACGCTGCCGATATTGTTGCACAACCCTACAAATCAGCCACTCAAAGTGGAGTAACACAAATAGGATATCATTTTAATAAACCAATGTTGGTAACCAATGTTGGCGGGTTGTCAGAAATAATTCCGCACATGAAAATTGGTTATGTTGTGCCGGTTGACTCGAACGAGATTGCAAAAGCGTTAATAGATTTTTACGAGAATAACAGGAAAGATTCTTTTACAACGAATGTAATTGAAGAGAAAGAGAGGTTCAGTTGGGATAAAATGACAAAAGCTATTTACCAACTTGTAAACGAAATCGGGAATTAATTCAGACTCTAATAATCTATTTTATTAGTGATCAAAAGTGATTTTACAGAGAGATAAACGTGGGTGTCGGAAAGAATCTATATATTCATGATTTTTTTCAGCAAAAAGATTTAAATAGATATAAAAGTGCAGCATTTTACAAAAGCAGAAATACGACTTATCGAAGATCGCTACGAAGACTTCAGAAAAGAGGTTAGCGAGAAATTTGATGAAAAGCGCCTTGCCCGCATCGAGAAGGCATTTCGGTTTGCCAATGCTGCACACGATGGAATAAAACGAAAGTCGGGAGAACCATATATTATTCACCCAATTGCAGTGGCAAAAATTGTTGCAAAAGATTTGGGTTTGGGTGCCACTTCAATTGTTTCTTCGTTACTTCATGATGTGGTTGAAGATACCGAATACAGGATATCCGACATCAAAAATATGTTTGGCGGAAAAGTTGCCAGAATTGTTGACGGGTTAACAAAACTTTCAGGCGATTTTGACTCGCGACAGGCACTAACATTAAAAAAATATTGATGACCCTTTCGGATGACGTGCGGGTTATTCTCATAAAAATTGCCGACCGCTTGCACAATATGCAAACACTCGACTCGATGTTGCCCCACAAAAAAATTAAAATTGCCGGAGAAACTCTTTTCCTTTATGTTCCGCTTGCGCATCGGCTTGGTTTGTATGCAATTAAAACCGAGTTGGAAGAGTTGAGTTTTAAATATAAACATCCCGAAGAACATAATCAGATAATTTATCTGTTGCACAACCAGGAAGAGACACGAAACTACCTTGTAAACAAATTTATAAAGCCAATAAACGAAAAACTTGCAGCCGAAGATTTTAGCTGCGAAGTAACGCACCGGCTAAAAACCAGTTACTCTATTTGGCAGAAGATGCAAAAAAAGGGGGTAACATTTAACGAGATCTACGATATTCTTGCCATTCGAATAATTATAAAGGCAAAACCCGAACTTTCGGAAAAACGACAATGTTTCGATGTTTTATCTATTGTTACAGATATTTACAGACCCAAACCCGACCGGATTCGCGACTGGATAAATCTACCAAAAGTAAATGGTTACGAGTCGCTGCATGTTACAGTTATGGGTCCACAGGGAAAATGGGTTGAAGTTCAGATTCGTACAGAACGCATGGACGAAATTGCCGACCGCGGCTTTGCCGCTCACTACCGTTACAAAGATATTAGCACCTACGAAAGTGAACTGGAAACGTGGCTCGAACGAATTCGCGATGTTCTGAAAAACCAGGATACCGATGAATTTGAATTTCTGGATGAGTTTAAACTGAACTTATACGGAACCGAAATAAATGTTTTTACACCAAAAGGAGATATGTATTCGATGCCGCAAAATTCGACAATTATCGATTTTGCATACGAAATACATACCGATTTAGGTAATAAATGTATTGGTGCAAAAATAAATTTAAAGCTCGTTCCTGTTAGCCATGTTATAAAAAGTGGCGACCAGATAGAGATATTAACATCTGAAAACCAAACTCCAAAACTCGAGTGGTTACAATATACTACTTCGGCAAAAGCACGTGGAAAAATTAAAGCAGCTTTTAAACTCGAAAAAAGCATGCACATCGAAAAAGGAAGGGTAATAGTTGACGAGGCGGTAAAAAAGGCAAATGCTCCGCTAACTTCAAATAATCTGAAAAAAATTATTGGGCATTTCAACCTAAATAATAAAGACCAACTTTACTCCGAAGTTGGAATGGGATTTTTAGAGCTGAAAAATATTGACGAAATTCTGGGTAAGAAATCAGAAAGTAAACTTGTAAAATATTGGAATATCACTTTTGGAAATAAAAATAAAGACGACGAAACAGAAGACGATCCCACTCGGAAAATTGATAATAAAAAACTATTTATTTTAAAAGAAGCTCAGGATAATATTTCATTTTCGCTGGCAAAATGCTGCAATCCTATTCCGGGAGAAAAGGTAATTGGATATTTGAGTGCCGACGACCATGTGAATATTCATAAAGCAGGATGCAAGGAGTTGGCTAAATATTTATCGAACCAAGGCGATAGAATTGTTGAGGCCGAGTGGACAAAATTTAAAAAACAGTCGTACTTAACCCGGCTCAGGTTAGATGGATTCGACAGATTAGGCATTGCAAATCAGATTACAACCATAATATCTAAAGAGAATAATATTAATATGCGTTCGCTGCATTTCGATGCACACGAGGGAATTTTTACTGGCGAACTATTTCTGTATATCCACAATACCGACGATTTAGACAAATTAATGGAACGGTTAACAAAGATTAAAGGAATCAATAGTGTTAAGCGGATTGAAAACTTAGACGAATAATTTTTATTGATTCTTAATAAATTCAAAAAAAATTATATTTTTGTATCTTATTTAAAATTGGTTTAATTATGAATAACCATAAAACCAGAGAAACAGTAAGAAATATGTTCACTGATTATCTGGGAAAAAACGGGCACAGAAGAACTCCAGAGAGGTTTGCAATACTTGATGAAATATATTGTCGCGAGGGTCATTTCGATATTGAGTCGTTATACATTTCGATGAAGAATAACAATTATCGGGTGAGCCGTGCCACACTTTATAACACCATCGATTTACTTTTAGATTGTAAATTGGTTGTAAAACATCAGTTTGGTAAAAACATTGCACAGTTCGAAAAGGCGTATGCAATGATGCAACACGACCACATGATTGATATTTCGACAAGCAAAGTGGTTGAGTTTTACGATCCACGTATCAGAGAGATAATTGAGGATGCATGTATAAAAAACAACTTTAAGCTCTCGCACCATACTCTTTATATTTATGGAGAGTATAACGATAAGAATTAAAAAAACCATCTGTTTTAACAGATCATAAAATCCTCTTTTTCGGGAGGATTTTTTTATGCCCGTAACCAAAAATTATTTGTACTTTTAAACGCTTAAATTAAAAGCCGCACAAGTTTGTTTAGTAAACATGAAACTTTTGCGGTTTCGTATGTAAAAAAATCAATATAATGAATGTAGATGTATTACTTGGACTCCAATGGGGCGACGAAGGAAAAGGGAAAATTGTTGATGTACTGACACCAAAATACGATATAATATCTCGTTTTCAGGGAGGCCCGAATGCAGGCCACACTTTAGAATTCAACAATGTAAAACATATTTTGCATACTATCCCATCAGGGATATTCAGAGAAAATAAAATAAATATTATTGGGAATGGAGTTGTTATCGACCCTATTATTTTTAAACAGGAAATAGATAAACTTCACGATGTAGGCATCGACATTTCGAAGAACCTTTATATCTCGAAAAAAGCACATCTTATTTTACCTACTCACCGTTTGTTGGACGCTGCTTCGGAAGAGAAAAAAGGCAAAACAAAAATTGGTTCAACACTAAAAGGAATTGGACCAACGTACAAAGATAAAATTGGTAGAGACGGATTGCGTGTTGGAGACTTAATACACAATTTCGATGTAAAATATAACTCCCGTATCGATAATCATAAAGTCATGCTCACCGAATTTTTCAAATACAATTACGAGGAAACTTTAAATGCGTGTGAAAAAGATTGGTTCGAAGGAATTAATGTTTTAAAATCGTTTAAAATTGTTGATACCGAACACATGATAAACGAGGCATTAATTGCCGGCAAATCTATTTTAGCAGAAGGTGCGCAGGGAACACTGCTCGATATAGATTTTGGGTCGTACCCGTTTGTAACCAGTTCGAACACTATTTGTGCCGGAGCTTGTACCGGACTTGGAATTGCACCGCAGAAAATCGGTAATGTTTTTGGTATTTTCAAAGCATATTGTACCCGTGTTGGAATGGGACCATTCCCGACAGAACTGAACGACGATACCGGCACAAAATTACGCGATGCCGGAAACGAATATGGTTCTACTACCGGACGACCACGCCGTTGCGGCTGGCTCGATTTGGTAGCCTTAAAATATTCGGTGATGCTCGATGGTGTTACCGAATTAATTATGATGAAAGGCGATGTTTTAGACGATTTCGATACAATAAAAATTTGTGTAGGTTACGAAATTGATGGCGAAGTGGTAGAACATTTTCCATTTGAATTAACCGATGATGTTAAACCTGTTTATGTTGAACTGCCCGGTTGGAAAACCGATCTGACACAAATAAAAGACCAAAATGAATTCCCCGAAGAATTAAATAACTATATCAGTTTTATTGAAGATGAAATGAATATTCCAATTTCAATTGCTTCGGTTGGACCTAATCGTGCGCAAACTATTTTTTTGGAGAAAGAGTAGTTTTATTCTGTATATTTATTTTGCAGGATAAACATATCCGATTGGATTTCCACTACTTGCTAACTGATAACCATTTTTGCCATCATACTCATCTATGTTAACAGAATATGCATGGTCAGTTCCGGGGGCATCAATAAAAAATTCGTATAATGGAATTGTCCCGGATTCTTGCGATTTATAAATACTTCCCAATAATTTAGAAGGCTTTGCAAGTTTTTCGCCACCACAATTTGCGTCGGTCGATAAACGATGATCGAGATACATATAACCACGGTCAACCTCATCTGTCGGTGTCACTTCAATTACCGTAATTTATGTAATATCCTTCCACTTTATATTACACAGCATTTTTTACTATAAATGCAGTTTTATAACCTCTCGAAATAAGTGCCTGTCTTAGTTTACTTGCATCCGAATAGTTTTCAAAACTTCCAATTTGATATTTATTTAGTCCATCAACTTTTGATATTGAAATTCCGTATTTGTCTATTAAGTCATTAATATTAGTAAAATACGATTCTCTATCAAGTGTTTTGGTTACTGCAATAACTTGAACATGATAAGTATTTGCAGAAGTGCTCTTATCAGAAATATTTGATTCAGGCATCACAATCTTATTGTTCGCGGCTCTCTTGTTTTTACGTATTTTAGTTTGGTCTATTTTACCATCAAAAGTATCGGTAGAATTCTCGTTTTTTTTGATTGAATTACTTTCAATCTCCGCTTGTGACAAACAATTACTAAAAAAACCTTCATCAAACAGTTTTATACTAATAACATCGCCAACCTTGAAAACTTCAGGGTCAAAAGGATTTTGCATATCAGACAATTGGTCAATCGACGTTATTTTAAATTCTGTACGCCTGTTTGCCTGATGTTGCTCCTCTGTGCAGCTAACTCCATCAGCACATTGATTTACCAACTGTGTTTCGCCGTAACCTTTTGCTGTAATTCTTGAGGGACTTATTCCATTTGCAATAATATACTCTACCGCCGATTCAGCCCTTTTTTGAGACAATTCAATATTATACTTATGAGAAGCTCTGGAGTCGGTATGAGAAGACAACTCTGCTTCTATCGGATATTGGTTCATAATATTGATTAGATTATCGAGAGGCATTTTAGCATCTTCACGGATAAACCACTTATCAAGATCGTAATAAATATTTTCTACTATAAAACTCTGGTTAATATTCAATTTAAACAGTAATAAATCTCTTGGCACACGATATTCTATTACACCCGCCTCTGGTGTTCTAAATGGCGTACAGTCGTAAATATATCCATCTTTCATTGCTTTAACAACGTATGGATTATCGTACTCCAATTCTGTTTCGAAATTCCCCAAAGAATCACTCTCTAAAATCATTACATTATCTGATTTTGGATTAAAAACGAATAATGTAGCACCTTCAATTGGTTCTTTTGAGTCTAACTCTTTTACAAACCCACTTACCAATAATTGTGGAATTATTGGAGCCGGTATAACATGTTTCAACCCTCCAAAGCATAACTTGCCATCATTTCACAAGCGTGGTGGCGAGCTGTTAAAATCATTTTATATTGTGAGGTGATTTTAGGATTACAAATATGAATTTCCTCGATATCCCTGCCCTTTTCTGATTTCGTTAATGAATGAATCGACACGTATGGATTTTTCCTGTAACCAGAAATAAATTCATCAAAATTATTCTGAAGATATGGAATTCCCATACAAAACATAACCGAATCCTGATTCTCTCCAAACGAAAATGAAAAACTACTATGGTTTTTCTGAATTTTGTCATGTAGCCAATTCCAATTTTTGCCACCATCCGTACTATAAGCAGGACCAAAAGATCCAATTGGATGTCCGGCAAACTGAAAGAACAAGTTGCGATTCGCAGCTCCTGTGACCCTGGAATACCAATAAAACCAATTTCCTTCCGTATCCCGGAGATCAGGCCTAAGTTTTATTGTATCGGATGTAGCTTGATAATATAATGTACTTTTATTATCACAATTTTCGACAATTATATTTCCCCCTGGAAAATCAGCAGAAATTTCCAAATCATTTTGTCCAAATAGATATATAGTTGGACAAAATAATAGAATAAAAATAAATATTTTTTTTAATAACATGATCTTAGCCTTTTTTAAAATACAATTGGTAATTATTTAGCAGCTAATTCTGTAGTAAAGTTGCTGCCTTCAAAGGTAGTCGAAAGTTCGTTGAAAAATATTTTTATTGTTCTTTCTCGCTGTGGATATAAAACCCTCTATTCGTGCATAGTTTCCTGCCCCCTTAAAACTGCGGAACGAGTTTGATTTTTTCTGTTTTATTTTGGTTGGGCTGATATCCCTTTCTGCCAGATTGTTGGTGAAAGGAACTTGTTCGTAAAATGCAAACGCCAGAACAGCATCTTGGTATTTAATCAGCCTTTCAACAAGATTCCTGCCTTTGGTACGTTTGTAAACACTGATTAATGTTTGCAGTTTTCTTAATCCATTCCAACTCAAAAGAGGCACAAAACATACCGACCTAAAAGGCTATTTTAAGAACGCAACCTGTTACTGCATTGCCATTGTCCTGATTGGAAAGGGCTTGGAGCTGCTTTTTAAAAATATATTTTCAACTTAGGATTAAACAGCCCGGTCATTGTTGTACCGCTCGCTCTTTATACAAATCCAAAAATTTCCTAAAACCTATTTCTTTCCCATTTAGCATCTCTAAATAGTTCGTTGGATACTTATACTTAACAAAATCAAAGACATTTACAGCTACGGGGAATATCGGATGGAAAGTTTTGTCTTGCGAAGTCATTTCTGTTTCAATATGTGAGCAATCTTTTCTCATTTGCTCTAAAGTTGTTGTATGCCCCGGATTTTCCGCTAAATTATTTAATTCATACGGGTCATTCACCAAATCATATAATTCTTCTACAGGTTTTGAATTGGATAAGAATAAAGTTTCATTCTTATCTAACTTTCCATCAAGCTTCAGCTTCCGCATCACATGAACTGCCGGGCGGTAAAACTCCAGATAAGCCTGATGGGCATCCCATGGCACTTCCGGCATATAATTGCGAATGTACCTGTATCTTTTCCCTGTTAAACTCCTGGATTTCTCCATGACCTCGTCCCACAAATCACGTGCGGAATAAATATATTTACGATTAAAATCTTTCTCCATAAATGACATTCCTGTCATATATTTTGGTATTTCAATACCGGCGAAATCAAGAATTGTTGCAGTAATATCGGTTGTACTTACTAAATCATCCCTAACCTGTTTGGTCTTAATCCCTTTTGGCCAGCTTACAATCAGAGGAATGTGTATTCCGGGATCATGAAGGTATCCTTTCCCCCAGATATTGCACCTTCCATTATCTCCAATAAAAATGATTATCGTATTCTCATACATCCCTTTCTTTTTCAAATCATCAATAATTAACCCAACCTCATGGTCCATATATTCAATCTGGTCGAGGTATTTAGCCCAGTCTATCCTAATAACAGAATCATTGGCCATATATGGTGGCATTACAACTTTGTCAGGATTTACGGGATGTTTTGATCTTTCACGGATACTGTTCCACCAGTCACCCCGGTGGGTAACTACCAGTTGTATCTGTGCGAAAAATGGCTGATCTTCAGGGGTAAAGGTATCTTTCTTGTCAAACAGCCCAAATTCATTTTCACCATCCCACTCACCTGTTTCACTGTATTTGAAATTAACATCGATTTTACGGCCTTTTCTCATAACCAACTCATTGCCTATGATACAGGTATAACCGGCTTTTCTCAAATGGTAGGTAAACGGTTGAACATTTTTTGTCAACGGAACATCCCTATTACTCCGATGGTGTTGTGCATTAATTTTATTTTGATGAACTCCTGTCATCATTGCCGACCGGTTTGGCGAACATATCGAGTTGGTACAATAAGTATTGGTAAACTTCAGGCCCGATTCGGCCAATTTATTCAAAACTGGGGTTTTAACTGCCGGCATGCCATAACACTCAAGGTCAGTGCCAATATCTTCTGCCATCAGCCATATTATGTTTGGCTTCTCCTGTGCAAAAAGTGAAACTGAAAAATATATTATCAAGGTTAAGATCGCTGATATATTAAATATATATTTCATCTCATTATAATTTTAAATTTTCAAAGGTATTCGATGTATCTCGCTTATAGTGATCCGCCTGTGTATCAAGTCTTTTGCATACTCGTTTCATCTGGTTAATTTAAAACTTATTTTTTATAAAAAATATCCTTTTCAACTTTCATATTACCATCGGGTGTCAGGCTTAGTCTTTCCTTCAAATTTGAATTATTCCAGAATATCTCTCCGGCGCCTTTATAATTTGGGTTTTCAAAAGGGTCATCAGGGAAGTCGTACCACCAACGTCCAACTTTTGTTCTTTTATCGCCATCCAAATGAAACGTGTTACCTTTTTTGTCAAAGTAATATACTGTGTCATTATGTTTCCACCTGCCTGCAACTTCAGAATCAAAAGGCCCGTTAAAAATAGTTCCGGTCACATCATCAGAAATTAAAAGGCGATCATCCGTAAAACGTGGCTCTTTCCCTTTTCTGAACCGTTCTTTCAATTCCATAAATTGTTTGCCGTTTTTCATAATAATTGCCTTTACAACTGTTTCGGCATCAATTTCAAATTGGGTTTTGTACAACTTTGAATTTGTTGTTGGAGTTGTACCATCAGTAGTATAATATATTTTAAAATCAGCTTTTTTCATTTTACTTCTGATTGCAATTCGTTGTAAACCTATGGCAATCGATGATTTTTCCTGAAAGAGGGTATCTCCCAGTATTGCTGCCG
>JAJRSD010000075.1 GCA_024278975.1 Bacteroidota bacterium | reverse complement strand
GAAGTTAAATCACTTAATAATATGACATAACTTTTTTGTGAAATTACAAACTTCTATATTCGTATAGAGTGGCATTGCTATGTCTTAAAAACAAAGTGAATTGAAAAAGTTTTAAAAAAAACTACTTTCGGAATTGCTGTTATTAATCAATAGAGTTTTTCTTAATAAACTCAATTGACTTGTTGCTGACAAGGTCGCCAAAAGTGTAGATATAATCATCGTTAAACTCATTTTTATATTCTATGGAAAAAGCATTGAATCGTTTTCTCGCTTTTCCCGGCATATTGAGTTTTACGTACGAAATCAATTCATAATGAAATACTAGTTCGTTTAACATGTCAATGTTGTAAATTATTTTGCACAACTGTATCACTTTATTGTAATTCTCTTTTTTAAAGTAATTTCCCAGTTGATATGGAATTATCAATAAAGCTTCATTTTCAAAATGTTGCTTTATTGTATCAAAATACTCTAAATCGACAAATTGCAGAAAACGACCTCTCGAAACAACGGTAAACAGATTACTTAATACGCTTTCTGCCGAAGATTCGTTTGATTTTAGAATTTTTATATATGACTGATAATCAAAATAGTCGCAATAAAATGGAGCACTTGTTTTAAAATACAAATGTCTGTTTTCATTCAACAGTTCCAACCCATCAATATCTGCAATTATTTTTCTGAGTTGGTTTAGTACAACCCCTTTTGAGTTTTTTGCTTTCTGTGTCGGTTTTTCGGGCCATAAAACTGAATAAATATCATTCGATGTTACCTTGTTTTTATCACTATTCAATAAAACAAGTAAAAAAAGTTGTTGTATTTTTGGACTGAATAGATACGATATCTCTTTTCCTCTTCTGTCGTAAACTTTGAAAATACCAAACAGATAAACCGAGTTTTCGAATTGGTTGGTTGGTTTTATTATACTGTTTCTGTCTTCGCTTACCAGTAATCGTTGAATTTCAAGTTTCCTCTTATGTTTGAAATGTCTCCATACAAAGTATAAAATAAGCACACCTAATAAGGCAAATATTATATAAATAAATCTGTACTTTGCCAGATTCGTTGTTTCACTGTAATAATCTATTTTTGACACCGGAGGAGAGGATATTGAATAGATTTTAATAATTGATGAACCATCGAGTTTAAACTCCTGAGTTACACAATATAGTTCGTTTAAAATACCGTTGAAATATAAATTTGCATTCGTTCTAATTCGTTCCGAGATCATTGGAATAGAATCTCCCAGAATTTCATATTCACCTGTTTTAATCGAAAATTTATAAAGTTTCAGGAAAGTGTGAGGTATATATTCGGGATAGTAAATTGTATAAAAAGATAACGAATCGGATGATAAAATTAAATTTGTACCTGAAACCATTTTTGTGAAAATACTATTCGAATCCCATAATTTTTTTATGTTTTTTTTGTGAAGATTTACGAGATAGCAGTCAGTATAATATATTTTACCGGTACTCTGGTCTCCTGAAGAGTTACCCGCTCCTCCAAAAATAAGCAATTCGTTTTTGCTGCGTTTTGTACTTCCTGAAAAAAAGCGTGGCGAAATTGTGTCACCGGTAAAATCTAATTTTTGCCATGTTGAATCGCTTTTTGCAATTGAATAAAATTTGTTTGAATATTCTTTATTTCCATAACCCCCAAAAATAATGTACTCTCCTTTTTCCTGATTAAAGCTACTTATATGATGATGGCTCTGCTTCTCCAGCTGATCAAACGACCACAGTTTCCACTGAAGTGTTTCTAAGTTTAATGTGGCTAATGTAGGTTTATCAATACCTACATCATTAATTTCGTAAACACTTAATTCATTTCCATTGTCCGAAATAAAACTTAATCCAAGTCGTAGAGGAACGGGAGTTCTTTTTGGAAGTTTATTTTTAATTAAAACATTATTTGAAATATCGTAAAAACAGAGTGAATCGTTATTTATAAAAACAAATCTTTGATGTTTAGAATCGTAGTTAATTGCAGTAACTTTATTTGAATTAAAATTGAATCTCAACTTCCACGAAAACGAATCGTTGATTAGCCAAATGGGATTTTCTATGCTGCCTCTTTCAATTCCTTCCGAATCATGAACCTGAGATCCTTCGATTTCATTAAAATGAAAACTGATAGTTTTGTTTTCGCCTGATATTTTCAGATTTCTGATTGATATATCCGGTACATCAATAAAACTATTATGTTTCCCGAAAAAAACTAATGGTTTAAATTTGTTTGATGAAAAATCTGCTTTTATTCTGTAACGTATATTATCAACGTTAAGCTCAATCGAATCGTTTATGGCATCTAATTTAACTATAATATTTACCCACTTTCTTTTTCCAAGATTCATTTTTAAAAGAGGAATCGTCATTACAGTTTCTTTGCTGTCGATACTGAATTTAAGATAATTCAGACTATCGTTTTCGTTTGTATAACCCAGATTGTAATGATGATTATTCTCATCATCTTTTACATATAAAATAAAACCAAACGATTCGGGTGAATTAATCGATAGGTCGAACCTAATTTCCAGAAAGTCTTTAAATGCAGGTTGTTTTTTAGCAAAGACGTTATAGGATGTACGAAACTCAATTAAATCTTTATTCGAGTGAAATTGTAACCCTTGAGAAAATGAGTCGGGTATTATTAATTCGAATAAAAGAATTAGTAATAAAATGTATCTGTTTTTTCTGATAATAACGCAAGCCATATTTATTCGATTATCCAATTTCTATTTTAAGTTTTTGAAATATGATTTTGAACGGTTAAAATTAGATTAAAATATTGAAATAGCATCATTATTTTTTTGCTCATGCATTTGCATTTGTATAAATCAACTCCAAAATCTTCTCCAACCACTTTGCATCCACATCCGAAAAAGAGTGTTTTTGCGAACTGTCAACATCTAAAACGCCAATAATTTTACCCTCTCTGTTTTTAAACGGAACAACAATTTCGGAATTCGAACGCGAATCGCATGCAATGTGGTTTGGGAAACTGTGAACATCG
>JAJRSD010000074.1 GCA_024278975.1 Bacteroidota bacterium | reverse complement strand
TGGTTTCAATTTATATAACAACTTAAAATCGCAATGATTTTGTAGAATGATTTTTAAAGAGAAACAAAAGTCGCAACCGATAGAGAAGCGGCAGGTATGGGAAGCCTTTAAGGCAGTAAAGCGAAATGACGGCAGCGCCGGGGTTGACAATTTATCAATTGTTGAAATCGAAAGCAATCCGGGGAAATATCTGTATCCCTTATGGAACCGGATGGCAAGCGGCAGTTATATGCCTGTACCAGTACGTGAGGTACTTATCGACAAAGAAAACGGCAAGAAACGAGCATTGGGGATTCCCACCGTTTTAGACCGTGTAGCACAGGAAGTAATTCGTCAGGAATTAGAGATGATTGTAGAACCGCATTTTAGTGTTAACTCTTTTGGGTATCGTCCCAAAAAGAGCCAGCATCAGGCGGTAAAACAATGTGAGTTAAATTGTCAGACATTTAATTGGGCAATCGACTTAGACATCAAAGGGTTCTTTGACAATATCGACCACAGGCTACTTATTAGGGCAGTCAAACATTTTACCACGTCGGAACATATTTTGATGTACGTAAAAAGATGGCTCAATGCGCCAATACAAAAGAGAGATGGAACGCTTCAAGCCAAGCAAGGCAAAGGAACGCCGCAAGGAGGAGTAATTTCCCCGTTGCTGGCGAATATTTTCCTGCACTTTGCATTTGATACATGGTTTGAAGAAACATTTCCAGAGAGTTCTTATGAACGCTATGCAGATGATATAATTATTCATTGCAGGTTTTTCAAAGAATCACTCAACGTATTGGCAGCAGTAAAACAGCGGATGAAACAAAGCAAGTTGGAAATTAAGAAAGAGAAGTCGAACATTGTTTATTGCAAACGAAATCAGAAGAATCATCCACCATTTAAGCCCAAATATTATCAATTTGATTTTCTGGGCTTCACCTTTAAGCCCCGATGGGTAAAAGGCAAGTGGGGGAGGTATCATTTGGTATTTACGCCAGCCATTAGTAATAAACGGCGCAAGCGGATAGGTCAAACCTTGTACAAAATGAAGATTCACCGTATGGTTCAATTTTCATTACAAGACATTGCCAATTTGTTAGCACCAAAAATACGGGGCTGGATAAATTACTATGGTAAATTCAGGTTTTCGGAAATGCGAAAAGTGTTCAGGGTTCTCAATTACCGTTTGATGATGTGGGTAAGGAACAAGTATCGAAGGTTTAGGAAGAAAATTAAAACCCATGCTTTTAGGTGGCTTAGCAATGTTGCTAAGCACTATCCTTATTTGTTTTGGCATTGGGAGCTTGGTTTTCTCCCGTAGCGACTTGGGCAGGAAGAGCCGTATGACGGGAGACTGTCACGTACGGTTCTCCCGCCGAAGCGGGACAAGTCGTGAGAGGTTTAGGGGTGAGATTCCCCTTTACCTACTCGACTTAGAAGCAGGTATTTTCACTCGTCCCAAACAAGGAATTTATGAGTTTGAAAGTGCATTAAATTGTAGTACTGAAATTGCAAAAGAGATTTTCGTAGAATCTTATAATCATAATAACACAATAAAGCGTACTATGAACGATTACCAACATTCAGATAGTTATTTTCTGTTCATCGATTAATGATGCCAGCACTCAAGCCATACACATTGCCAAGTCGCTCGAAAAACCAGCCGCACGAGCCAAAACTTGTCAAAGAGTATAGCTGCCCCCAACGCTCCTGAAGAAAAAGCATGGGCAAACAATATAAAAAATTGGGCGGGAAGTAGTATATTTGAGCAACATAACACTTAATAAAAGGTGTAGCAACTTGATAAATAAGTATTTCAAAATGCCCAAAATTTCATATTGCCACCGTTATACTTTATTGCAGACAACTACCTCAAACATCAGAATTTTAAAATTAAGTTTCCCAATAAGGAAACAATGATTATCTTTGTACAAAAAGGATAGAATGATAAAATAGGATTTAGAACTAAGTTTTTATCTAAACAAATTAGATTGCTTGCGTTTTGGGATAAAACTGAGAAAACAGAAACCTTGGTGGTTGCAACTCATGGATTTATTAAAAAGACTCAAAAAACACCAAAAACAGAAATTGAAAAAGCAAAAAAAATTAGAGATGACTATTTTAACGAAACAGGAGGAAAATAAAATGAAAAAATACACATTAGAAGAATTAACTGATAAATATATTGGAGAAAAGGGAACTGACAGCAGAGAACAATTTGAGTTTGAACTTAAATTAGATGTTCTTGGCGATATGATTAAAAAGGCAAGAAAGGAAAAACACTTAACACAGGAACAATTAGGGGATTTAGTAGGTGTTCAGAAAGCTCAGATTTCGAAAATTGAGAACAATACAAAAGACGTAAGATTATCAACTATTATGAAAGTTTTCAATGCTCTTAAAGCTAAAGTTAAAATGACAATAGATTTTGATACGAATACTCATTTAGAAATAGCTTAAACAACAAAGTATAAAGTGTATAAATCATTGGATAATAAGCGGTTAAATGAAATTATAGATATAAATAAGCATTGCGGTAAACTGAAAATGAAGTGTTCCAAAATGCCCAACGCTTCATAGCCAAACCGTTGTTGGTCATTGCAACAAGAATACAATAGTTAGTAAATTCAAGATGAAATTATCGTAAATTTGAACAAATAATTATAGAGTGACAGAATAAACAGCATTTAAATTATGAGTAATGCAAAAATATCCATACGTTTTTTTGACGACCGCGAAGTGCGTGCTGTTTGGGATGAAGAAAACGCTAAATGGTGGTTTTCGGTATTGGATATCGTAGCCGTGCTTACCGACCAAAACGACTACACTAAAACCCGTAACTATTGGAAATACCTTAAGGCTAAGCTAAAGAAAGAGAATAGTCAAGTGGTTAGTGCTACTACCCAGTTGAAAGTTCTTGCACCTGATGGAAAAAAGCGTTTATCCGATATGCTTGACTACAACGGTATTATTACCTTAGGTAAAACATTTCCCGGAACAAAAGCCAACCGGTTTATTGAATGGTTTACTTTCAGCGATGAAAGCATCGATGGAAAAAGTAAGACAAAGGCTTATGCCTTGTTTGAAAGTTCATTTATCAACAGTATAGAAGTAGGAACAGCAAAAGGCTTACAACAGATACACGCCTATTTATTTGGCGGTTTGTATGATTTTGCGGGACAAATCAGAAAAAAAAATATTTCAAAAGGTGGGTTTCAATTTGCTGTATCACACTTTCTATGTAATACACTAAAACAAATAGAAGTAATGCCCGAAACTACATTTGACGAAATCGTAAACAAATATGTAGAAATGAACATTGCACACCCTTTTATGGAGGGTAATGGTAGAAGCAGCAGAATATGGTTGGATTTGATATTAAAAAAACGCATCAAAAAATGCGTTGATTGGAGTAAAATAAGCAAGTCAGATTATATGAAAGCAATGATGTTAAGTCTAACCAAAAGTAGTGTTCTGAAATCACTTTTAGAAAAAACACTCACTACCAAAATAAACGACCGCGAAATGTTTATGAAAGGGATTGACTATTCATATTACTACGAAGAAAATGAATAATAAAAAACAACAAAACTGAAAACAACGAACTGCCAGCAAAAAATATAGTGCATGCCGCAAATAGCTGTATATATGAAAGTTAGTACACAAAATAAAATTAGTCGTAACTTGAAAAATAATCGTTTAAAAGTGCGGCATACACCATGTTTAAACCGTTAAAAATGAAGACAATACGATTAATATTAACATTTTACAAGTCGTTTGCTTTTTTAAGTTTTTTAATAACATTTGCTTGTGCATCAATAGTATATGCAAATGGGATTGGCACGCTGACTGTTCTTATTTGGTTTAAAATAGCCACGCTGGGATTATTCTATTACTACATTAACAGTTATAAAAGAAACGAAATGTATTACTACAAAAATCTTGGAATTTCAAAACTTACACTTTGGCTGCCAATTTTAATATTTGACTTTCTCTTTTTTCTAATTACCATAATAATTTTAGCCTCAAATATTCATGAAACACTCCCTGGAAGTTGATAGTATAATTCTTGAATTTGGAAATAAAAGGGTACTTCAGGATGTTTTTCTCAAAAATGAAACGGGGAAAATAACTGGAATACTTGGGCGAAATGGAACGGGAAAAACCTGCTTAATGAATATTATCTACGGAGAACTTGAAACAAATAATAAGTCAATCAGACTGGATGGGAAAGCAATTTTTGATGGATTCCGAAGTCCTGAAATTTTAAGGTATTTACCTCAATTCAATTTTATTCCGAGAGACTTAAAAATTAAAAGGATTTTTAACGACTTCAATTTAAATTTTTCGGAGTTCACAGAATACTTCCCCGATTTTGAAAAATATTACAATTTTAAATTAAAAAGCCTTTCCAGCGGGAAAAACAGAATTTTAGAAATCTATTTAATTCTTGCTTCAAAAACAAGATTTTGCATGTTGGATGAGCCATTTTCACAAGTTATGCCAGTGCATATTGACACAATTAAAAGTATAATAAACATCGAGAAAAAGAATAAAGGAATAATAATTACCGACCATTTGTATGAGCACATAATTGATATTTGCGATGACATTTATGTAATTTTAAATGGCAAAACTTACTTAATAAAAGACAGAAACGACTTAATAAAACTGGGATATATAAATTAAATTTTAAAAATGACTGGAGTGTTCGGTGTGTCATCCAACGGCAGATTCTTAACAGTAATAAACGTAATTCTTTTTTTATACAGTGAGGGTTTCAAATAGTAAACCCTCACTTTTTCCGCAACCCGTAAAAGTCCCTTTTGGGGAATTAAAGGCTTTTAGAATTTCTCTTTAAAATCGCCAAAATAACTGATAAATCTCACGAATAAATCCCTTTTCAGTTTGTTCATTTGCGCAAAATTTAAACGGTTAAAAATTAACGGTAATGTTTGCACAAATAATCTCGGGAAACAGCAGAGTGGCAGGGGTAATCAAAGATTACACCATCATCACTTTCGGCCTCTTGCTTTTTGCAATGGGGTGGTTACTATTTCTTATTCCAGCCGAAATAAACGGTGGTGGTATCAGCGGTGTGGCAACGGTACTTTTTTTTGCCACAGGATTGCCGGTGGGACTTTCCTATTTTGCCATTAATGTTGTATTGGTTTTGGTGGCCATTAAAATTCTTGGAGCCAATTTTGGTGTAAAAACCATCTACAGCATTGTCATTGTTTCTTTGGTTTTTGCCGTATTCCCAAATATTGTTAAGGAGCCAATTGTTGACGACGATTTTCTTTCGGCAGTGCTGGGAGGAATGGCAGGAGGAATTGGTCTGGGGCTTGTTTTTTCGCGCGGGGGAAGTACCGGCGGCACCGACATTTTTGCCATGATTGTAAACAAATACCGCAACGTTAGCCCGGGCCGTATTATCATGTTATGCGATGTGATAATTATTGCATCGTCGTATTTTGTGTTTCAGTCGGCCGAAAAAATGGTGTACGGTTACGTTACCATGTGGGTACTCTCCTACACACTCGACTCATTCCTGAGTGGTGCAAATCGTTCGGCGCAAATGCTTATCGTTTCGGCGCATTACAACGAGATAGCAGAATTTATAAATACCGAAGTGGTTCGTGGAGTAACACTTTTGGATGCCACCGGCTGGTACTCAAAAAAAGATACCAAAGTTGTGATGTCGATTGTGCGCAAGAAAGAGACCGCTGCTATTTTTAGAAAAATAAAAGAGATTGACCCCAACGCATTTATTTCGATGGGAAGTGTGATGGGCGTTTATGGGGAAGGATTCGATAAAATTAAGTTGTAAATATGTCTCTCCTAACCTCTCCAAAGGAGAGGAACAAGAAAAGAATTTTAATCTTAAGTGGAATTATATTAGCTGTCATCTTGAGGGTTAACCCAAAATATTTGGGCATAATAAGCCAATGACAGGAAGTTGAACGAAGTGAAATATTTTATTTTGAAAACGTTATTTATTTACCACAAAGTTAATTCAAAGCGTTTTCCTCCGTCGGTTGACGGAGGAAATGTCGAAGACAAAAGGGTAGAAAAACTAATAAAATCAAATCTGTCATTCTGAACGCAGTGAAGAATCTCTCTGAAGAGAGAGAGATTTCTCCTACGTCGAAATGACAAGAAATTTTAATCGTCTTCCTGTCATTCCGGGGGTTCACCCAAATTAATTGGGCATAATGAGTATTTGAGAGAGAGATGCTGAATCAAGTTCTCCATGGTAGTCCTTTGGACAGCATAACGGTATTTATAAACGCCATATTACCTTAGAACGTCACCCTGAACTTGTTTCAGGGTCTTTTAAAAGAATCTGTCATTGGTAGTTCGACCCGAAATCTATTCAATCAAACAGATTCCTCCTTCCCGACTTTCGGGACAGGCTCTTCGTCGTTGAAATAACTGCAATATTCAGCTTTTTAAAAGCAAATGCTTTGACTTTGCTTAATGTGACGTAATTTGAAATTACAACTAAATGACAATACTAAACTCCCATTAAATTAGTTTTTATATTTTTGCGCATTGTTAAAAAATATCGATGAAACGAGCATATAAAAGTCTTTACATACAGGAGTATGATTACTGGCGAGTTACATACGTTACCATTGAAAAGTAATTAATTTTAAACGTATGAATAAATATATCAAACTGATTTTTGTGGGGATGGTTTTTCTGGTTATTTCAAACTCCTTTTTTTCGTGTGTGAACAGGAAAAACAGGGAGACCGGAGAAACAGATGCAGTTGAGATTGATACGGTAATTGTAAAAGAGCAAGTATTTAAATATGGTCTGCCTGTCGATTCGTTTTTAATGGAAACAGGTGTAGTTAAATCCAACGAATACCTCAGCCAGATTCTGAATGCCCGCGGAGTTGGAATGGGAGCCATCGATAAAATTGCCCGTAAATCGAAATCGGTTTTCGATGTGCGAAAAATAAAGAGTGGTAATAAATTTATCATCTTTTCGGAACTCGATTCAATTCACGAAGCTCGCTATTTTGTGTACGAAAACTCAGCAACAAAATATACCGTTTATGAGTTAACAGATTCGCTAAATATTTATCAGAGCGAAAAAAAGATTCAAACCCGTTTGCGAAATGCGCAGGGAGTTGTGGAAACCTCCCTGTGGAATACCATGGTAAACAGCGGGCAAGACCCGATGCTTGCACTCGAACTCTCAGATATTTTTGCATGGACAATCGATTTTTTTGCCATCCAAAAAGGAGACCGTTTTCGGGTAATTTACGACGAGCGGTTTGTCGATTCAACATCAATCGGTATTGGTGAAATTTATGCCGTGGAGTTCGACCATTACGGAGAACCAAACTATGCATTTATTTTCGATCAGAATAACCGACTGGATTATTTCGATGAAAAAGGGAAGAGTTTACGTAAGGCTTTTTTAAAGGCACCATTGAAATTTTCGCGTATCAGTTCGCGGTTTTCTAATAGCAGGATGCACCCGGTTTTACGAATTCGCCGACCACACCACGGAATAGATTATGCTGCGCCAAAAGGAACTCCGGTAATTAGCATCGGCGATGGAACAGTAATTGCCCGCGCCTACCAGAGACGCGGTGGTGGCAACTATTTAAAAATAAAACACAACTCGGTTTATACCACAACTTACATGCACCTTAACGGTTTTGCAAAAGGAGTAACAACCGGAAGCCGCGTTAAACAGGGGCAGGTAATTGGCTACGTTGGCTCAACAGGTTTGGCAACCGGCCCGCATCTCGATTTCAGGGTGCATAAAAATGGCAGTCCGGTTGACCCGTTAAAGGTAAAAGCTCCACCGGTTGAACCGGTAAAAGAGGAGAACCTCGCCCGCTACAACATTGTAAAAGATTCGTTGATGAACGAGCTTCAAAAAATTGTGTGGGAATAGTTTTTATTAAATAACTTAATTAGCATATGTTTGCTTTGATTGACAAATGTCAATTTGGAACGATTTTAAAATACCTAAACCAAAAGACATAACGTATTATATTGGGGAAATATACGTTCCTTTAGTTAGTATATTCTAAAAACTATAACTGTTATATGTCAAGATTAGCCCATCGGTTTTATATTTTTATGTTATCAGCAATTACAATTGCTGTTTTTTTTATTTTAGCTTTTTATGGTGCCGACTATTATTCAACCAATCTCGAAGAACGATTTTTTCATGGTCAACACGAATTGCTAAAACCAAGTGGGTTCATTGGTCATGGGCTTGGGATTGTTGGTTCTGCATTAATTGTAATCGGAGTATTTGGTTATATGGCACGGAAACGATTTAGATTCCTTTCTCGTTTAGGAGCATTAAAATACTGGCTCGAATTTCATATATTTTTATGTGCTTTAGGTCCGGTTTTAATTCTATATCATACAACATTTAAATTTGGAGGAATTGTATCTATTAGCTTTTGGAGTATGATTGCTGTGGTTCTTAGTGGCATATTCGGAAGGTTTATATACATTCAAATTCCGCGTACAATCGAAGGGCGAGAAATGAGTTTGAATGAGTTGAATAATAAAAAGGTGAATTTTTATGTTGAACTTGAAAAAAAATATCATATTAATTCTGATGTCATTGCATGGCTAAACAGATCGCTGTTAGATAAATCGAGTTTGAGTGATGGGAATTTATTTCGCCGAATATACAAGCGTTTTAAATTTGAGAAAGAATTGGTAAGGCAATTTAAATTGAAGTTAAAAACAGAAGATATTTCCAGTAAGAATTACAAAAAGATAATCAGCCTTATTAAAGGAGATATTATTCTGAGCCGAAGGATTGCATGGCTTAATACAATGCAGAAATATTTGAAATACTGGCATGTAGCACATCTTCCTTTTGCATTAATTATGTTGGTAATAATGATTATTCATATTATTGTTGCTTTAACTTTTGGGTATAAATGGATATTTTAAAATATGAATATTTCAGTTGAAAAGATTATTATTTATGGTGCTGTTGGATTTTTTCTATTCATAGTGTTTTATATCTATATCAGGAAACTAAAAAGAGAATCGCGTGTAGTAGGAGATAAGATTAAAATAGCCAAAGAAGAGGGTTTACACGAGCCTGTTTCGTTACATCCGGTTGTCGATGTTAATTCGTGCATAAAAAGTGGAGCATGTATTTTGGCTTGTCCCGAGCTTGATATTCTGGGAATAATAAACGGAAAAGCAACTGTAATTAATGCAAGTCGTTGTATCGGGCATGGCGCCTGTTTTCATGCTTGTCCAACAGAAGCAATTTCATTGCATATCGGAACCGAAAAACGCGGTGTCGATCTACCTCACTTAAATCAATATTTCGAATCGAACATAAAAGGGATTTTTATTGCCGGAGAAATGGGTGGAATGGGGCTGATAAAAAATGCTGTGGAGCAAGGCAGACAGGCAGTAGATAATTTGGTAAAAGGAATAGATAAGAACAAAAATACTGAATACGATTTAATTATTGTGGGTGGCGGACCAGCAGGAATATCAGCATCATTACAGGCAAAAAAACATGGATTGAAAGCAATTACATTTGAACAAGATTCATTGGGCGGAACTGTTTTTACATTTCCACGTGCAAAAATAGTGATGACATCGGCAATGGATTTACCACTTGTTGGTAAGATTAAATTATACGAAACCAGTAAAAAAGAGCTGTTAGACCTTTGGTTAACAGTTCTCGAAAAAAATAAAATTGAGATTTATGAAAATAAAAAGGTGGAGAAAATAATTTCGAAAAAAGGAGAATTTGAAGTTGTAATAAAAAATGGGGCAACATATTCCACCCAAAAGGTTTTGTTGGCAATTGGGCGCCGGGGTTCGCCAAGTAAATTAGGAATTAAGGGAGAAGATTTACAAAAGGTTGCATATCGTTTACTGGAACCGGAATTGATTAAAAATAGTAAAATAGTTGTAGTTGGCGGAGGCGATTCAGCCATCGAATCGACATTGCTTTTGATGGATGAAAACGAAGTTACCCTTTCGTACCGGAAAGAATCTTTTTCGAGATTGAAACCTAAAAATAATGTAAAAATTAAGGAAGCAATATCAAAACAAAAAATAAATATTGTGCTGAATTCAAATGTAATATCTATTGAAGAAAAAACGGTTCACATTAAAATTGAGGAGAGCAACCAAAATTTAATTCTGGATAATGATCTGGTCTATATTTTTGCCGGAGGAAAGTTGCCAACTCAGTTTTTGAAAAATTCAGGAATTATGATTACCCGGAAATTTGGTGAGGCACTTTTAAAACATCATAAATAGAATTGAGAGAATTTAAAAAATATTATTTTGTTGTGATTAGCCTGATTTTTTTGGTTAACCATTCGTTTGCACAACTTTCTCCGGGCGAACTGTCAAAAGCACACAGCCATCTTGAAGGATTAAAGAAATGTACTAAATGCCATGTTTTAGGAGAAAAAGAAACCACTTCGAAATGCCTCGAATGCCATACCGAAATCAAACAACTTATTTCTGACAAAAAGGGCTACCACTCGTCTGTGGAAACGAAAGGAAAGAACTGCGCCGAATGTCATAATGAGCATCATGGTAAGAATTTTGAAATGGTGCGTTTTGACGAAAAAAAATTCGATCATAAACTGGCCGGTTATAAGCTGGTTGGAAAACACGGCGAAATTAAATGTGTAGATTGCCATAAACCGGAGCTTATCAAAAATAATATTTCGCAAAAAAAGAGAGATACTTATTTAGGACTGGGTACCGGTTGTTTATCGTGCCACAATGATTATCACAAAAAAACTCTTTCAGACGATTGTTTGTCGTGTCATAATCAGAATACGTTTAAACCGGCTTCCGGCTTCGATCATTCCAAAACCAGGTTTTCGCTTGTCGGTAAACATAAAAATGTTGATTGTGCAAAGTGCCATAAAATTGAAGGACAAAACGAAATCCGATTTCAGGAATTTTCAGGAGTAAAATTTAAAAACTGCACCGATTGTCACGAAGATATTCATAAAAATAAATTTGGTAACGATTGTCGAAAATGCCATTCCGAATTTTCTTTTTCGCAAATAAAAAGTATGAGCAATTTTAATCACGAAAAGACGGATTATCCTCTTCGTGGAAAACATGTAAATTTAGATTGCAAAAAGTGTCATAAAGGAAGTTACACGAGTCCGGTTAAATACAATCGTTGTACAGACTGTCATGTCGATTACCACGAAAATCAATTCGTGGAAAATGGTCAGTCGCCCGATTGTAACGAGTGTCATACGGTCGAAAGGTTTACACCGTCGGATTACACTATTGAAAAACACAATCTTTCTGATTTTATTTTAGATGGAGCGCACCTTGCATCTCCCTGTTTTGTTTGCCATAAAACCGAAGAAAAATGGAACTTTGCAAACATGAAAACCCGCTGTGTTGACTGTCACGAAAACATTCATAAAAATTATATTGATGAAAAATATATGGCTAAAAGCGACTGTAAAAATTGTCATTCTGTTGCAAATTGGAACAAAATAAACTTTGATCACAAAACCACTAATTTTGAACTTCTGGGAAAACATGCAAAAGTTACTTGCCGTGAATGTCATTTTAGTATTAACAAGGAAAAAAACTTACAGCAACAATTTGTTTGGAAAAACCGGGAATGCACGAACTGTCACAATGATATTCATTTTAATCAGTTTAAAGATAATGGAGTAAATAATTGTGAAAGTTGTCATACGAACGATAATTGGAAGCCTGATAAATTTGATCATAATAATACTCGTTTTAAGGTTGATGGAAAACACTTAGGTTTGGATTGTGCAAAATGTCATAAACCAAACGATGCTTTATTAAAGACTTATATAATTTATAAATTCGAAAATATATCATGCGCAAGCTGTCATTTATAGTAATATTATTCTTTTTTGTGGTTGTTGCTATGGCTCAGGAAAATCCTCATGGCGATAAGTTAACAATAGATTGTACTGTTTGCCATACAACAGAAGGCTGGAAATTCTCCTCTGCTACATCTGCATTCAATCACAACTCTACGCCGTTTAAATTAGAAGGCCAGCATTTTTATACCAATTGTACTGCATGTCACACATCTCTGGTATTTTCGGAAGCTGAATCTGGTTGTATTAGCTGCCATACTGATATGCACAACAATACAGTTGGACCGGATTGTGAACAATGTCATAACTCCAAATCGTGGATTGTTGAGAATATTACTGAAATTCACCAGTTAAGCAGATTCCCGTTAGTTGGTGCGCATACCACCGCGAGTTGTTCCGATTGCCATAAATCTGCTTCGCTGCTTGAGTTTGAACCGCTTGGAGTGGAATGTATCGATTGTCATCAGCAAGATTATTTAGCCACTTCAACGCCAAATCATGTACAATCAGATTACTCGACTAATTGTATTGAATGCCATAAAATGGATGCTCATGAATGGTCTGCATCAGGAATAAACCACGACTTTTTTCCTTTAACAAAAGGTCATGAAATTGATAACTGTGCAACTTGTCATACTAACGGATCGACAGAGCCACTTTCTCCTGATTGCTATAGTTGTCATCAAAGCGATTATGTTTCTGCAACAAATCCATCGCATCAAAATTCCGGTTTTTCAACTAACTGTATTGAATGTCATACCACCGAACCGGATTGGAAACCTGCTGAGTTTAAAACTCACGATGCGCTATATTTTCCAATATACTCCGGAGAACACAATGGCGAATGGGATAATTGTATCGATTGCCACACACAACCTGAGAGTTTCTCTGTTTTTAGTTGTATAGACTGTCACGAGCACAACAGGAGTGAAATGGACTCTGAACATGATGACGTTAATGGCTACTCGTATAGCAGCGTGGCTTGTTTTGCTTGTCATCCGTTGGGAAATGAATCGGAATCTTTTAATCATAATGCCACTAACTTCCCATTGAAAGGTGCGCATGTGGGAACCAATTGCTTGGATTGTCACACATCAGGATTTTCCGGAACCAGTTCCGATTGTATTAGTTGTCATCAGGCAAATTATAACCAGGCTGAAAATCATGCTTCACAAAATTATCCTAACGACTGTTTGCAGTGTCATAGTGTAAATAGCTGGGAGGAATCCACGTTCGATCATAACGCAACTAACTTTCCGTTAACAGGTTCTCATGTTGCTACCGAATGTGCAGCCTGCCATTCCCAGGGTTATGCCGGAACATCTACATCATGTTCCGAATGCCATCAATCTAATTATAACGAAACTCAGAATCCCAACCATTTATCCATTGGAATATCGTCGAATTGCGAAGATTGCCATACAACAAATCAGGGATGGGAACCTGCTTTACTCTCAAATCATAATGATTATTACGCACTAAACGGAGCTCATGCTGCCATTAGCAACAATTGCTATTTATGCCATGCAGGAGATTACAACAATACGAAAAATTCATGTTTTGGTTGTCATGCATCCGAGTACAATAGCACTTCAGATCCTGCTCATGCAACGGCTCAGTTTTCTACAGACTGTACAACTTGCCATACAGAAAATGTTTGGAAACCTTCAACTTTTGATCACGACAGTCAGTATTTTCCTATTTACAGCGGAAAACATCAGGACGAATGGAATTCGTGTTCCGACTGCCATAACGAATCAACTAATTACGCAGTTTTTTCGTGTACAAACTGCCACGAACATAGTTTAACTGACATGGCAGATGAGCACAGCGACGTATCTGGTTATGTTTACAATAGTGTTAATTGTCTGGCATGTCATCCAACAGGAAAAGATTAGTGATTATAAACAAAAAACATATAAAGCAGATATTTCAACTCTTCCTTTTTTCACTGGGAATGGTACTTCAATTAAGTGCTCAGGAAATTAATGTGCAGGAGGGAGCGGTGTCGTATATTACCGGAGAAAGTATTTATGTAAAATTTGCAAGCACAAGGGGAATCGAAAATGGTGATACTTTATTTATGATGAAAGGTGAAATTCTGAACCCGGTTTTAGTGGTTGAAAATCATTCTTCTATTTCATGTTTATGCAGAGCTATTGGAGATAATATATTTGAGGTCGCGGATATAATTATTGCAAAGCAAAAAGGATTTGAAACTAAAGGGACTCCCCGGTTGCAACCCGAAGAGGAAATTGAGCGGGATGTAAATGAGCAAGCTATAATTTCTTCTGAGAAAAAGACGGTGAAATCAACAGTTAAACAGGATGTTGTTGGAAGAATCTCACTGTCTTCATATTCTAACTTTTCCAATGCGTCAGGTAACGATATTCACAGGTTTAGATACACCCTCTCTATGAAAGTTTTAAATATTTCGGCATCGAAATTTTCAGTAGAAACATACATCTCTTTTTCACACAAATTAAACCAATGGAATTTGGTGAAAGAAGATTTAAATAATGCACTAAAAATATACAATCTGGCATTGAAGTACGATTTTAATAAAACGGCTACACTTTGGGCTGGTCGAAAAATAAATCCTAAAATTGCAAATATTGGAGCAGTCGATGGTCTTCAGTTTCAGAAACAGTTTAATAATTTCTTTGCGGGGGTAGTAGTTGGCTCGCGACCCGATTTTCATAATTACGCTTATAATATTAACCTGCCAGAGTTTGGAGCTTATTTTGGTCATAATAATAAAGTTGAAAATGGTTATATACAAACTTCGCTGGCTTTTTTCGAGCAGAGAAACGGCTCAAATACCGACCGCCGGTTTACCTATTTCCAGCATAGTAATTCATATATTAAAAACCTGAATTTCTTTTCGTCATTCGAATTAGACTTGTATAAGTTGGAAAACGGGAAACCTCAAAATACAATCAGCTTAACAAGTCTGTACCTTTCAGTTCGTTATCGTTTTTCGCGCCGCTTATCGTTGTTCTCTTCGTATGACAACCGTAAAAATGTAATTTATTACGAAACGTTTAAAAATTATACCGACGCGATTTTACAGCAGGCAAGCCGGCAAGGTTTGAGGTTTAGAATTAATTATAGACCTATTAATTATTTAAACCTTGGAATTAATGCCGGAACTCGTTTTAGGAAAGAAGACCCCCGACCCACAAAAACAATAAATAGCGTTGTAACTTATACACGGGTTCCGATTATCAATGCATCGTTGTCTGTTACATCTAATTTTATGCAAACCAGCTATTTAGACGGACAGGTTTATGGTGCTCGTTTGTCTAAAGATTTCGTTAAAGGCAAAATTTATTCTCAATTACACTACCGGTTTGTAAATTTTAATTATGTAAGTACAGCTAATAATCTGATACAAAATATTGCGGAAATTAATTTTTCATATCAACACAATAAAAAACTGTATTTTTCTGTTAATTTCGAAGCAACTTTTCAGAAAGAGAAAAATTATAATCGTGTTTATATAAACCTGAGAAGGAAGTTTTAGTACTAATTATTTAAAATGCAAAATGAGAGTTTTAGTAATGTTTGTTTTAGTTATGTCTTTTATGTCGTGTGTTAGAAATAAAAATACACAGAATATACAGAATGCAATGCCGGATGACTCCAAAGCTTTTGAGGTAACCGAGGTAATCCAAGCTACAAGTTACTCATATTTAAAAGTGAAAGAAAATTTTGGTGAACGGTGGGTAGCAGTTTCAAAACAGGATATTAAAGTGGGCGATGTATATTATTACAACGACGCTTTACAGATGACAAATTTCAAAAGTAAAGATTTAGACCGCACTTTCGATGTTATCTATTTTGTGAGCCAGATTAGCAAAACACCGCTCAATAAGGCAAGTAAAATGCCAATGACCCAAAACAGTATGGGAATGCAGCAGCAACACACCGGTAAAGTTGAAACGAAGAAAGAGAGCACAATTACACTGAAAAAGCCGGTAAATGAAATTACGCTGGCAAAGGTGTTCGAAAACCGGGAAAAATATTCGGCTGAAGAGTTTAAAATTAGGGGAGTAGTTGTGAAAGTAAACAAAGAAGTTATGGGCAGAAACTGGATTCATATCCAGGATGGTACCAGCAACAATGGAATTTTCGACCTGACAATTACAACACAAGAGATTGCCAAAGTTGGTGATGAGGTTGTTTTTAAAGGAAAGTTAACTCTTAACAAAGATTTTGGAGCTGGTTATTTTTATGAAGTAATTATGGAAGACGCAGTTTTACTGAGTAAAAAACAGGCAGACGTTAAATTGTAATTGAAAGAGTATTTTAGCGACTAATACCGAATGTATTTCAAAATGATTTATATAAAAATTATTGAATAAATAAATCAGAATATCATGAAAAAAATATTTTTACTTGCTATTGCACTTACTGTAATTATTAGTACACACGCACAAATAAGTGCCAAACTAATGCGTTACATGGATGTTTCGGAAACCCAAATTACCTTTGTTTACGGAGGCGATATTTGGATAGTTCCCAAAACTGGTGGTACAGCAATGCAGATAACTCACTCGCCCGGCGAAGAGTCGTGGCCAAAGTTTTCGCCCGATGGAAAACAGATTGCGTACACTGCCCGATACAACGGGAATTCCGACATATTTGTAATGCCTGTTACAGGCGGCATTCCTACGCGCGTAACTTATAATTCGGCTTCTGACAGAATGATTGACTGGCATCCCAACGGCAAGCAAATTCTTTTTGCCTCGGCTCGCGAAAATGGAGTAAGTCGTCTTAATCAGTTTTTCCTGGTTGACAAAAATGGTGGTTTCCCCGAAAAATTATCAATCCCGTATGGAGAGCTTGCCTCGTTTTCACCCAATGGAAAACAACTTGCGTACATAACTAAAATAACCGAGAACTATCCGTTTAAAAGATACCGGGGCGGTTTAACATCCGACATAATTATTTACGATTTTAAATCGAATAAAACAGAGCGGATTACAACCAACGAAGCAAACGATGGAAAACCGGTTTGGTCGGGCGATAAAGTTTATTTTTTATCGGACCGCGATAAAAATATGCGTCTGAATATTTGGGAATACAACACAAAAACGAAAGAGAAAAAGCAGATTACCAAATTTAAAGATTTCGATATTTCATTCCTTTCGGCGGGTCCGGAAGAGTTAATTTTTGAAATGGGAGGTGATTTATATTTAATGGATTTGGCGACGGAACAATATAAAAAAGTTTCAATAAATGTTGTCAGCGATTTATCGGTAGAAATGCCAACGACAAAAGATGTAAGTAAACGTATTTCGAATATGACTGCCTCGCCCGGCGGAAGCAGGATAGTTTTTGAAGCCCGTGGCGAACTGTTTAATGTTCCTGTAAAAGAAGGCTTTACATTGAATATAACTAAGTCGAGCGGTGCATTTGACCAAAATCCTGCCTGGTCGCCCGATGGAAAAACTATTGCATACTGGAGCGATAAATCTGGCGAATATCAAATTTATTTGCAAGACAGCGAAAATAATAAAGAGGCAAAGCAGTTGACAAAACGTAAAAAAGGATTTGGCTATAAATTGTTCTGGTCGCCCGACAGCAAGAAAATTGCATTTATCGACGAAACCAATAACATTTCGATAATCGATGCCGAAAGTGGAGAAATCATGGTTGCCGGAAATACCCGCTGGAATATTGGTCACGGCTCGCGTTTTGGTTTTCCTATTTCGTGGGCTCCCAACTCAGAATGGATTACTTTTAGCGAAGGGCTTGACAACTCGAACAATGCAATATTCGTCTATAATTTAGGCGACAAAAAACTATCACAGGTTTCAAGCGGTTTCTACAACGATAGTTATCCGGTTTTTAGTGCCGACGGAAAATACCTGTTTTTTCTGACCAACCGGAATATGAATGCCATGTACTCCGATTTGGGAGATGGAACATGGATTTATCCGAATTCAACACAAATAGCATCGCTTAGTTTAACCAAAGAAATACCTTCGATTCTGGCTGCAAAAAACGATACTGTGGCAATTAAAGCAGATAAAAAGAGAGAGGAAAATTCAGAAAAAAAAGAAGGAGAGAAGAAAGAAGAAGATAAAAAGGATAAAAAAGATGAAGGTGTAAAAGTTGAAATAGATTTCGATAATATGGAGGCGCGTTTGGTAATGCTTCCTCCCAAAGCAGGAAACATTTCAGGTTTAATTCCTTTTGAAAATAAACTTGTCTATATACGTCGTGCAAATACAGGTTCGGGTAGTCGCTCATCGTCGTTACACTTTTTCGATTTAAAAGAGCGCGAAGAGAAAACGATAATGGAAGGAATTAGCCGGGCTGCTGCAACTGCCGATGGAAAATCGTTGATTGTTAGTGCAAAAGGGAAGTATGGAATTATAAAAGCTGCACCTAAACAAAAAGTTGATAAGCCAATTCCTACAGACGGATTGGTTATGGATTTGATTCCGAAAGAGGAGTGGAGACAGATTTTTAATGATACCTGGCGCCGCCACCGCGACTTTTTTTACGATGCAAATATGCACCAGTTAGACTGGAAAGCTGTGCACGATAAATATGCCGTATTAATTGACGATGCCCGCACTCGCTGGGATATTACCAATCTCCAGCTAAATCTGGTTGCCGAATTAAGTGCCGGGCACACTTATGCAAACGGAGGCGATGTTGAAAGAGCGCCATCGCGTGGTAACGGATTTCTGGGAATTAACTGGGAGTTAGATGGCGAAAATTATAAAATTAAACATATCGTAAAACCTGCTGCATGGGATACCGAGATTCGTTCTCCGTTCGATTTGCCGGGAGTGGAAGTTGCTGAAGGCGATGTGATTATATCTGTAAACGGAATTAAATTAAATCCTCAGCAAGATCCGTATTCCGCTTTTGAAGGACTTTCGGGAAAAACAGTTTCGTTAAAAATATCATCAACCGGAAATATTGACGATGCCAAAGATTTGGTTGTTAAATGTCTCTCTGCCGGACAGGAAAGGCAACTTCGTTATTTAGAACACCTTGAAAACAATCGCAAACTGGTTGATAAATTATCCGACGGTCAACTTGGTTATATTTATATGTCTAATACTTCCAGTCGGGGACAGTTGGAATTGGTTCGTATGTTTTACGGTCAGTTAGATAAAAAAGGATTTATTTTAGATGAACGATTTAATGGAGGAGGTGCACTTGCCGACCGTTTTCTGGAGTTGCTTCAACGCCCGGTAACCTACAATTTACACTGGCGGCACGGAAAGGACCACACAAATCCGATTAAAACAAATACCGGTCCGGTGGGGATGTTAATAAACGGCTGGGCAGGTTCTGGCGGCGATGGTTTGCCATGGGCTTTTCAGGAATTAAAAGCAGGTCCGATTGTAGGCGAACGTACACTGGGAATATTAATTGGACCGGCAACCGGGCACATGCTTATCGATGGTGGTTCGATTACCGTACCTGGAGCAAGATTGTACGATAACGACGGACATTGGTTCTGGGAAGGTGAAGGTGTGCGCCCCGATTTCAAAGTTTGGGACGACCCAAATATTTTAATGGAAGGACGCGACCCTCAAATGGAAAAAGTAGTTGAGGAAGTTTTAAAGCTGGTTAAAGAGAATAAACATATTATGACTCCTGCTCCACCTTTGGAAGACCGCTCGGCAAAAGGATTACAAAAATAAAATTCGATTTCAGAATATCGATTAACGGTTGTTGATTTCAGAAGTTAAAATGAGTTATACCAATTATTTTTCAAAATGCACTAAAAGGCATTTTGAAAAATACAATAGCTTATTCCAGATTTACTTCCCAAAACAAACTTTCAATCGGTTTAAAATTTGGATAATTTTATAATTTAGGGATTATGAGTATTGGAAATTATATACCCCACAAATACTATTTTAAATACTTCTTAAGTGCTGCTTCCAGCGCCGGACCTCTTAACTGTTTTGCCACAATTATTCCGTTTCCATCAATTAAAAAGTTTGCCGGAATACTGCGCACACCATAAATTGCGGCATGTTTCGAGCTCCAGCCTTTTAAATCGCTTATATGATATGGCCATGCAAGTTTGTCGTCGGCAATAGCTTTTTTCCAAGCGCTTTCTGTTTTGTCTAGCGAAGAGCTAAATACTGCGAATCCATTACCATTTGTGAATTTTTTATTCTTATAAGTGTTGTACGCTTTAACAACCGTTGGATTTTCTCTACGACAAGGTCCGCACCAGGCAGCCCAGAAATCGATTAAAACCAACTTCCCTTTGGTGTCAGAAAGTTTTATCTGTTTCCCATCGGGCGATGTACCTATAAGTTCAGGAGCTTTGTCTCCAATGTTAATACCAATTTTTTGCTGCGAAAATGAGATTACTGTTCCCAGTAAAACGGTTGCAACTACTAAAACTAATTTCTTCATAATTATAATTATTTGTTTAATTTTTACGTAAAAATATAAATTTCAATCATAACATATTAATATGGTTAAAAGTTTACAAAATATCCAGACAACAATATTTTTTATGTCAGAACTTAATTCGTGCAAAATAGTTAATGAAAATTATATTTGGAAATTTTTATACTGAATTAAATTCTTGAAATTCTAGCACCCAACTGATTCAGTCTGCCGTCAATATTTTCATATCCACGATCTATTTGTTCGATGTTGTCGATTATACTTTCCCCTTTTGCCGACATGGCTGCAATTAAAAGTGCAATTCCGGCACGAATATCGGGCGAAGTCATTTTTGTACCGCGTAAATTATTTTCTCGATTTAATCCAATAACAGTTGCACGGTGCGGGTCACACAAAATAATCTGCGCTCCCATATCAATTAATTTATCTACAAAAAAGAGGCGACTTTCGAACATTTTCTGATGTATTAAAACTGTACCTTTTGCTTGCGTGGCAACCACCAGTAAAACACTTAAAAGGTCGGGAGTCAGCCCGGGCCAGGGAGCATCCGAAATGGTCATTATCGAACCGTCAATGTACGATTCAATTTCGTAATGGTCGGTGTTTTTTATAATCAGGTCGTCGCCATTTTGTTTAACATCAATTCCCAGTTGGCGGAAAGTTGTGGGAATAATCCCCAGGTGTTCAATACCAACATTTTTTATGGGAATTTCGGAAGCTGTCATTGCGGCGAGACCGATAAAACTACCAACCTCAATCATGTCGGGTAAAATACGGTGTGTGCATCCTGTTAAGGAAGTTACACCTTCAATTGTTAAAAGATTAGACCCGATACCATTAATTTTTGCTCCCATGGAAACCAGCATTTTACAAAGTTGTTGCAAATATGGTTCGCAGGCAGCATTGTAAATAGTGGTTGTTCCCTCGGCAAGAACGGCAGCCATTGCAATATTTGCAGTGCCTGTAACCGATGCTTCGTCGAGCAACATGTATTTGCCTTTTAATTTTGTGGCCGAGATAGAGTACCAATGTTTTTCGCGATCATAATTAAATGTGGCACCAAGTTTTTGTAATCCAATAAAATGAGTGTCAACTTTTCGCCTGCCAATTTTGTCGCCACCGGGTTGCGGAATAAATGCTTTACCGAAACGGGCGAGCAGTGGCCCGATTATCATTATCGAACCCCGCAAACTACTTGCCTGACTTGCATACTCAGGACTTTTTAAAAAATCAACATCAATATTTTTTGCGTTAAATCGGTAGTTTCCTTTTTTTAGTCGTTCTACTTTAACACCCAACTCTTTTAAAATGTCAATCAGTTTTAAAACATCACTTATTTCCGGAATATTTTCAATCTGAATATCTTCATCTGTTAACAGGGTTGCACAAATAACCTGCAGTGCCTCATTTTTTGCACCCTGCGGAATTATGTTGCCAGATAATTTAAATCCACCCTCAATTACGAAAGTTGACATTTTAAAAAGTTAAAAAGATTAATATCTCTTATGAGATTTATGAGATTTATTTTGTGTCGGTTTTTTCTTTTTAGGTTTCGAAAGAAGAAGCTTAGTTTCTGTAAGTTTCATATCTTTTTTAATTTCAAGCCTGCCTTTCGAAAGTTCAGTCAAATCTCCAAGAATTTTATCATCTTCCACGGCATCTTTATTCCATGCCAAATACGACTTCTTCATGTGGTTTGCAAGTAATTCAATCATTACTTCTCTCTCTTCACCCTCTAATTTTGTGGCTTCTTCAATCATCAACTCCATGGTTCTGCCGTAATGTTTGTATCTAATCCGATGCTGGTTGTAAGGTACAATTTCAGGTTTTTCGGTAAGAATATCCGGCGATGGAGGATTGTAAGGATAATCTATATCCAGTTTGAAATCGGTCATAATTGCAAGATGATCCCATAGTTTATGCCTGAATTCTTCAACATCTCTTAAATATGGGTAAAGATTTCCCATAACATCTATAACGGTTTGCGCATGCCGGTTCCGTTTTTCTCTGTCTTCAATGGTCATAATATATTCGACCATGTTTTGTATATTTCTTCCATATTCAGGAAGTGGAAGTTTTTTCCTTTGTGAATTATAATCCATTTAAATTTTTATTTTGGTAACTAACTTATTGTCAGGAAATCCATTGATATCTTTCCAGAAGATATTTTGCAAAACTAATGAATTCCTTTCAATTGGCAATTTTTTATTTTTGAAACTCAAAGCTATTTTGAAAATACATTGAATTTGAAAATTTTGTATATTTGTGCGAATAATCTGCACAGTAATTTAAATGGCAACCAATAAAAATGCAGTCTTGCGCTATAATACATTGGATAAATGTTTTAGTAACTTCGGAAGGAAGTATTATTTTGATGAACTAATTGAAGAAGTTAATAATGCCTTGTGGAATTACAACCCTGATATTGAGGGAATAAAAACAAGACAACTAAGAGATGATATTAAGTTTATGCGAAGTGAAGTAGGTTTTGATGCTCCAATTTTGGCTATCACAAATGGTAGAAAAGCATTTTATCGTTATGGAAATAAAGATTTCTCAATCAACAAAAAACCTCTAAATGTAACTGAAGTTGAACATTTAAAAAGAGCAATATCAATTTTACAACGTTTTGAAGGAGCACCTGAGTTTGAATGGGTAAACGAAATGGGTCCAATGCTTTCTACACAATTTGGATTTAACATTGCACGTCAAAAAATAATGTCGTTTGAAACAAATATTGATTATGCAGGTTACGATAAAATACTTCCTGTTTTCAATGCAATAGATAATAAAAGAGTGCTGGAGATAAATTACAAACCCTTTAATAAAAATGAATACACGCTACAATTTCATCCATATTTTTTGAAACAATATAATAATCGGTGGTTTGTTTTTGGCTTAAATAAGAAATTAAATATTAGCAAATGGAATCTTGCACTCGACAGGATTGAAAGTATAAAAGAAACTTCTGAAACTTATATTACGTGTAATATTGACTGGGATGAACATTTTTACGATATAATAGGTGTTACAACACCTAATGACAATGAGGTTGAAACAGTTGAATTGATTTTCTCTAAAGAGCAAGCCAATTATATAAATACAAAACCACTGCACCCAAGTCAACGGGCAAAATTTCTGGAAACAGGGGAATTACAGGTAAAATTAAAGTTGATTCCAAATTATGAATTGGAAATGACATTATTATCGTTTGGTGAAAAAGTGAAGATAATTAGCCCAGTGAACTTAAAATCAAGGATTTACGAAAGATTAGTAAAAACAATAAAACAATATTAAATTACTGTGCAGTTGTATTGCACAGCTTGGTTATATGTTTGCAGAAGATTTAATAAAAGATAGCTATGGGATTATATAGAGATTTTGAACTGATATTAAAGAAACATAAGGGAGAAATATCTTTTAAAGAAGCTTATTCATATTTAAAAGATGATTATTCAGATGATTATTTATTGAAATTTTTTAAGGAGAATACTGGTGCATTTGAATATGATGGAAAAGTCTTTAAATCTTTTCAAACTAAAATTGATAATTTCTTAGATGGATTAAGAATTTCAATAGTAAAATGGCATCCTACAATAACTGAAATTAAAACTTATGTATTTGAAGAACTCTCTTCTTGTATATTCTGGGATACTAGTAGTCTTAAGTTTGACTCTGATTATTTGGACGACAAAGATAGTTCAAAAACAACTTTTGACTTTTCATTTTCTGATATTGATGGTGATAAATTGGATTGGGATGAGGAATTTTTCTCAACTACAAGAAAAATGTATCAGTTTACATCACAGTTATTTGAGTTTTTAATTGCCGAAGAGTTTGGAAATTCAGGATTATATTCCACACCCGAATCAGTTGTTAAGTTAATTGCAAACCTACTTCCAAAGCGGAAAAGTTTAAAACTTTATAACCCCGCTGCCGGATTCTTAAATTTAGCAACAGGATTAAAAGTATTTTCAGAATCGTCAATACGTATAAAGGCATCAGAAATTAATAATTCGATTTATGAATACGGGAAAGCATTTTCAAAAATCAACAATTATTCTTTCAATTATTCCAATATTGACTCAGGGAAAGAAATAGTAGATTCAGAAGATTCGTATTACGATGTAATTGTAAGTAATTTACCATTATCTAACATTAGGAAAACAGCAACTAACCAGAATCGAAAATATAATGAGTTGGTGCTGCACACTATTTCACAATCAATTATTAAACTGAATGACAAAGGTGTTGCAATTTATATTATTAATGATGAGATACTTTATTCGAATAGTAGTGCGAGAAAAGAATTCAGAAAAGAGATTGTTGAAAGAGGAATATTAAAAACAATTATTTCGTTGCCGGCAAGAATAATTCCTCAGTCATCTGTAAAAACAAGTTTGTTGGTACTCGATAAAAGGAACAATAACAAACCTGTCAGATTCATCGATGCCACTTCTTCGAAATATTATACTATTAAAGCTGATAAATCTATTTCGTTAAAAGTAGAGAAAATAATGACGGAATTTAAATTAGAAAATAGCATTGAAGAAGCAGTTGTTACTGAACCGATTGCTGACTATGGCAAAAAAGATGAAATTCAAGATGTTGAATTGTCTGATATTAGAGACAATAAATACAGTTTAGATCAAGGGAGATATTTTTTAGATAATAAAAAGTATAATGAGGATTATTCTATATTGGGTAAAATAATTAAACCGCTTAGAACAAAAAGAATTAAAGAGGGACGTTTGAAAGGCTTTTATTATCAAATATCAAAAGTTAATAACATAAACATTAAATCTGGCAGTAAAGATTCAGCGAACAAAAGCGGACGCTACTTTAAAGAACGTGCAATTTTAATAGGAAGAATAAAGGATAACTATTATCCTATTCTAGAAGAATCTACTTCTTATAAATTAGTGACAAATAACGATATAGAGATTTTTTCGTTTGATGAAGAAAAGGTTTTTGCATCATACTTAATTCAGGAGTTAAAAGCTGATTATGTTGTAGAACAAATGAACAAACTTGCAAAAGGTACTGTAATTAAAAGAATTAGCAGAGAGGATATATTGTCGGTTAAAGTAAAGTTCCCGTCGTATGATGAACAAGTTCGTATATATGAAGATAGAATCTTGTTTAGTAAAGAACAAAACCTTTCTGTAAAAACAGATGAGAGTACGGTCTCGGATAAAGACATTTTTAAAACTTTAAAACACGAAATTGGAAATATATTACAAGGGCCGAATGGCTTCCTTGATTTGTTACCAGATTTCTTTGAAAATCATAATATACCTCTTAATTCTCCAATTGTTAATTCGAAACCGAAAACTGTCGAAGAAATGCTACAAATGTCAGTTAACAACATTAGTAAGGTTTATGGTGTTTTAGAAAACATAGGAGGCATTTTGTTTTCCGATAAAAAACATTTCACACCAAAACAAACTGAATTAAAACCGTTTATAAAAAAGTGTATCGAATATGAGACGCCAAACAGCAATGTCAATTGGTTTGTTATTGTTAATGGAGATTTTAAAAACACCAAAAATATTTTAGCTAAAATAGATAATAGTCAGTTTGAATACCTTGTTCGAAATATGGTAATAAACGCTATTAGTCATGGAAAAACTGCCGAGCCATTGAATTTTATAGTAAATATTACTGAAGATAAAGATTCAGAAAGTATAGTAATTGATTTTATGAATGATGGAGAGCCACTACCTGCAAACTTTTATATTGAAGACTTTATAAAATTTGGAAAGAAATCGGGAGATTCCAAGGGACAAGGTTTAGGTGGATATTTGATAAATAGTGTTGTTAAAAACCATAAGGGAGTATTAGAAATCTTACCTTTGGGAAACAGAATAGAACCTGAAAAGGGGAAGGTAGTTTCTGTAAATGTACATTTCTCGATTTCGATTCCTAAAATATAATAAAATGAGTTATATACCTACAATTGTAATAGATGATGACAACGAAGATATATTAGATATCTTCGAACTGAAAAGTGCCAAAGAAAATGTAAATGTTGTAACATTTTCAAGTTGGGACAAAACAAAAGAGTACCTCAAAAATAATATTGCAGATGCAGTTGTTCTCGATGCAAAAGGACAATTAACGGCTGACGATGATGTTTCGGAAGCTCATTTGTTTGAATCTTTTACATGGGTAAAAGCTGCCAAAATTCCGTATGCAATTTATACTGCTTACACTGATGAACTGAGTATGTTAAAACAACAAATTGCAGAGGGGAGAGTATTTACAAAAGGCAGACATAAAGTTGAAGATGTGTTTAATTTTCTTAAACAAGAAATCGCACAATCTCCAAAAATGAAATATCCCGAACCATTTTCTTGTTTTGGAGGAGATTATATAGATAATAAATATCAGGAGCTATTAATGAATGTTGTTTTAGTTCTTCAAAACAGTGAGATAAAAAATGCTGAAAACTTTCTTTTTAATCCGGTTAGAATGATTTTGGAAAATGTATTTAGAACAATTAATGAGGTTGATGAAAAAGTTTTGTCTTATGCCTTAGTTAATTTTGAAAACCAAAAAATAGGTCTTGCAAATTGTTCTAAATATTTAAATGGAATGCACGTTTCAATTAGAGGTGAGTCTTATTCCGGGAGAAAAGTTTTAGGCGTTTATATCTCTCAACAAATTCAAACAATAATTGGAATTTGTCACCCAGCATCGCACGAAATTCAGAAATATTCATCGTACACATTTAAGTCAGTTTTATGGGCTATCTTCGATGTGCTAATTTGGTTAAAGGAATTTATTGATGAACGGAAATAATTGCTTCGCACTCGGGTTAGTTATCTTTTTATCCTCAATTTAGCAAATTTCAACAGCAACTGTTTATGCCCGTGTTTTTGGAAAAATATTGTTGCTTTAATATTTGGAGCAACTCCTTCAACGCGTAAAACTTTACCCTCGCCAAAACGCTGATGTTCGATAACCATTCCCGATTGAATACTTTCGGGAGTGTCGCCGGCAAACGAGGCTTGTCTTCTACCCGACTCTTTTAACGAAACCAGTTTACGGTTAAACATTGCCGGACGCTCGGGAGGTTTAATTGTAGAAGTTGCAGAGCGGCGTTGGAAATGTGGTCGCTCGTTGTCACGGGTTTGAGGTGTGGCATTTCGTGAAGGACGTGTAAATCCGGAAACCCCGGAATCGTCGATAAATCGTTCGTCCATCTCTTCGAGAAATCTGGATGGTGAACAAAAATCCAGATTTCCCCAACGGTATCGTTGATTTGCGTACGAAAACCAGACATTCTCTTCGGCTCGTGTAAGTGCAACATAAAACAGCCGGCGTTCCTCTTCAAGCGCTTGTTCTGTATTATTGTCGCCACGTGGTTGCGAGGGAAAAAGGTTCTCTTCCAGGCCAACCACAAACACATTTTTAAATTCCAGTCCTTTTGCCGAGTGCACAGTCATTAAAGTTACTTTGTCAAAATCCTCATCTTTTTCGTTATCCTGGTCGGTAAGCAGTGCAACATCCTCCAAAAAGTTTTCAAGTTTGTTGGGGCGGTCTTCTTCAAGTGCCGAAAGAGTAAACTCCTGAATACCATTTAAGAGTTCCTGAATATTTTGGTAACGGCTCATTCCTTCGGGAGACTTGTCGTTATGCAAACTTTTTAATATGCCGGTTTGTTTTGCAATGGTTTTAGCAGTATCGAATGCTTCGTTTTCGGCAGCAAAAATACTGAAATTACGAATGATAATAATAAATTTTTGAATTTTAGAGATTGTTCCTTTATTCAGGTTTGCAGGGTTCGATTCATTCAGATTTATAATTATTCTCCAAATTGTAGTTTCATTATTTGCAGCGGCAGTTTCCAGTTTTTGCATTGTTGTTGCACCAATTCCGCGAACCGGAAAGTTGATTATTCTTTTCAGTGCTTCGTTGTCGGCGGGGTTAACTGAAATTCTAAAGTATGCCAATAAATCTTTAATCTCTTTACGCTGATAAAAACTCAATCCTCCATAAATTTTATAGGGGATATTTCTTTTTCGCAACGACTCTTCAAATATTCTCGACTGTGCATTTGTACGGTATAAAATTGCGTAATCCTGATATTTATAATGGTCGCGCAGTTGTGTTTCTGCAATTTCCTGTGCCACCAAAAATCCCTCTTCGTTATCGGTTAACGCCGATAAAACTTTTATTAGATTGCCCGTATCTTTTTCAGAAAAAACAGTTTTCGGAATTTGCCTTTTATTCTTTGCAATAATACTGTTTGAAGCATTTACAATAGTTTGTGTTGAACGATAATTTTGTTCGAGTTTAAAAGTATTATGGTCGGGATAATCTTTTTTAAAGTTGAGGATATTTTCAATTCTTGCACCCCGAAAAGAGTAGATACTTTGTGCATCGTCGCCAACCACACAAATATTTTTATGTTTTGCCGACAATTTTTTGACAATCATATATTGAGCAAAATTTGTATCCTGATACTCGTCGACCAAAACATAATCGAACCGGTTCTGATATTTTTTTAGAATCTCAAGGTTATCACGAAAAAGCAAGTTTGGTTTTAGCAGCAAGTCATCGAAATCCATTGCTCCCGAAAGGAACGAACGTTTTGCGTACTCTTTATAAATTTCGGCGATTGCCGGCATTCTGATGCTTTTGTCAACTTTCCTTATATCAGCATTATTAGCATAAACCATGGGTGTAATCAGGTTGTTTTTTGCCATGGAAATACGACCTGCCACAACATTTGGTTTATACATTTTAATGTCTAACTCAAAACTTTTAACTATCGTTTTAATCAGACTTTTACTGTCGGCACTGTCGTAAATTGTATAGTTCGACGGGTAAGCAATCGCCTCGTGTTCTGCCCGAAGCATCTTTGCAAAGATACTGTGAAAAGTCCCCATCCAAAGATAACGCGCCATTTTTTCGCCAACAACCTGCGCAATCCGCTCTTTCATTTCGCGCGCCGCTTTATTGGTAAAAGTAAGAGCTAAAATTTTTGACGGGTGCACTCCCTGATTCAATAAATGTGCAATACGATATGTTAAAACGCGTGTTTTTCCCGAGCCTGCACCAGCTATTACCAAGGCAGGTCCCTCTGTTCTGACGACAGCCTCTTTCTGAACTTTATTTAAATTTTGTAGATAATCCAACTCAGTAAAATTATTATTTCAAAATAAAAACAAAAGTAAAAGTTGTTCGATGGTTTTAGTTGTTTTTGAGTGAACATTTATCAACAAAATTATAGTTTCGGCACGATATCTCTATTTTTGTGCCTAACCGGACAATTATATAAAAATTATACGTTAATATTGTAGCTCAAATAGATGCATTTATGAAGAGGAGTTTTTTCTACTTATTTGGATTCTTGTTGTTTTTTATGATTTCGACAGTGGCACAGTCTCAGATTTCTGCACCCGGTTCCGATGGTTCCGATGTTACAAGTTATCCTACATTCCCGGAAACAGATAGTATTTTTATTTTTTGTGTAAATAGCGACATCGACGAAATTGGCAGGTTGAGGATGACCACTAATTTAACAGGTACTAAAACTTTTCTTTGGGAAAAATATAACAGTATTACCGCCGGTTTCGAATTCTATTTTTCGGAAAGTACTGATGCTGATAATTCTGAAATTTCGGGATTGGCAGACGGCGGTTATCGTATTACAGTTACACAGGGTGGAAATTCGGTAGTTAGCCGGGCCTGGGTTTTTAATAATTGGACGGAGGTTGGTACTGTAAGTATCCCCGATACTTCATCGAATTGTATATCGTTTAAAATGTATGGCGAATTTACAACCGCCGAACTGAAATATTACGATTTGTCGGATAATACCGAATTGCTGGTTTATAAAGATGTTAAAGTGCAGTGGAAAGATGGTGATGATATTGTTTCCGCAACTTTGAATGCAACAATTTACGACCCGCCCACAAAAGATACCGAATATACTTTGCGTGTTTACGATAAATTCGATTGCGATGGAACAAGAACGGGGACGTATAATTCGATTGTAACAAAAGCAATTTTTACAGTTGACTTTGGCGAGCAAGACCCAACAGAACTTGAAGCTCCGTTAACGGTAGAGTTTAGAAATGAATCGGAAAACGGAACGTCGGGTTCGTACGAATGGTTTTTATTTCGCGATTTGGATGAGATAAAAAGAGAGTCGGAAGGTTCGACTGTACCCATCGATAGTATAATGATTATTGGTTACGATGATAATGCTATTTATACCTACGAAAATGTCGGGGTTTACGATGTAAAACTGGTTTCGAAACATATATCAGAATTGCATACTTGTGTTGATACAGTTTATATAGATGATTATATTGTAATCGATTCGTCGTATATAAAAGCACCCAATGTTTTTACACCAAATGGCGATGGTGTTAACGATGAGTTTGTAGTGAAATTCTTTTCGATGCAAAGTGTGCAGATTTCGCTTTTTAATCGCTGGGGAAAAAGAATTCATTACTACGAAAGCGAGAATGTAAGAGGTTTTGAAGGAACATGGGAAGAGACAGTTTGGGATGGTAAATTAATGGGTGGCAGATATGCAAGTCCTGGCGTTTACTACTATAATATTGTTGGCGAAGGTAGAGACGGAACACGACGGCGGGCACACGGATTTTTTCATCTGTTTCGAGAGAAGGATTAGGAAAGGTAAGAGAGTCGCAGTTGCAGTTCTCAGTCGCAGGGAAGAAGGAAGAGAGTCGCAGTCGCAGTTTTCAGTCGCAGGGAAGAAGGAAGAGAGTCGCAGTAATCAGAAAAAAATCTCTTAGATATACTCAGGTTATGTAATTACCGCAGAGGAAATAGTTTCCGAAATAGTAGTACAATCTTCCTCATAAACATTTAGCATAAATTCAGGTTTTACTCTAAATTTATCAATTATCTGACTCACAAATTCATTGCGAACTACTAATATTAAATGACTATCCTGTTTTTTAATTATGAGTTCAACAGAATCAAACCACCCATTTTCGGTTAATTCCAGTTTGCCAATTTCATCAATAACTACTATTTGCGAATCACTGTTTTTCAATGTATCGTTTCCTGCATCTAATCCTTCGTTAAAAATGTAAAATTTACCAATTTTTTGCTGAGTAGAATCTCCTGTTTTTCGTAGGAACTTTGTTGATTTATTGGTGGAAATATTAATAACATCGTAGCCGGTTGTAATATCATTTTCAACTATTCTCGACGAATAAATTCCTGAAACAGAAATGTTTTCTTGCTGTAAATTCTCAATTATATTTTTAATGCAAGTAGTTTTACCGCCGCCAACTTCGCCGGTAATAATAAATACTTTTTGTTTAAAACTTTCTTTGGCTTTTATTTCATTTAACCGGAAATCGGCAAACGCCATAATATGATGAACAAACAGGGTTGGGTTCTTAACTATTGCTTTTAATTCGGGTGTATTTGCAATCATCATTGGCAAACTTTCCAGCGAGAGTTGAAGTGCCACCGGAAGTTGTTTAAAGTAACTTCGTGCAAAATAGTCTCTTATTTTAGGGTTATATAATTCGGTGCCAAGTACCGAGAATCCCATTATCATAATAATTGCCCGCAAATTCATTTCAATACCAATTAAAAGTGCATCGGTTATGGTTTTACCAGATTGAAGTCGTGTGAAAACAAACGCCGTAATCATTGTAATAACAACAAAGTAAATCCATATTTGTGGACGAACAAGTTGTCGGAGAGCTCTTTTATAACGAAGTGCCCAAATTATTGCGATGGAAATTTCGAGAATTACCCAAATCCCAAAATTAATACGACCGATTAAAACGAGTGACCCAATCATTAAAATCACATTGATTATTAGCCAGTTAATAGAATGGTTAAAATAACTTTGTTTAAATGAGTTTTTAGTTTTATGGTTAGTAAATTTGTTTCGAAATGGTGTTTTGTCGTTTACGGTCTCGCTTCCGGTACGTATTCCAATTAACGCCGTAACAAGTCCAAAAAGCATCTGAATAAAGAGCAGCAAAATCAGAGGAGTCCAAACTGCATCGAATTGCAATCCTAATTGCTGCTCGGCGTATTGCATCAAATTAGTATATAAGTCAATAATATTATTTCCGTAGAAAAGCATTAATTTAAATATTTTGTAAAACAGATTCCACGACATTGCCAGAATAGACCCCAGAATTAGCCCCGGAATTGTTCGTCCCAGTATTCTTACTGAAAGTTCCAACAAAAATGCTTCGCTGATAATTGCCACAAACGGTCCAAAAATAACTGCACTTGGCGACAATGTTTTTAGTAGCGCACAAATAACTCCGGCTCGCCAAAACAGACCATTCTCCTTCCATTTGTAACTTGCCGAAATCAGAATTATTATACCGATTGCAGTTAATATATTACCACTAAACGGAACACGCAGATTATGTAAGAAACTACCCAGTACAATTTCTGAAGATGCCCAGATTGTCCCTAAGATTGAGGCTTTTATCCACTTTTCGCTTAATTGTTGTGTTTTTACCATCACTTGTTATTCAACTAATTTGTATTGAAAACGGCTGGGCTTGAAAATATAGATGCTGTTCAGGTATTTCTAATGAGTAATGTTGAGCGGCATCTCGTAATCCATTTAATGATTGCAATGGAACGACTTCATCTTTAAGGGCATCAAAGAAAATTTCACGACCTAACTGAGTTTTTTCGTCCCAATCAGCTTTCAATATCGCAGGTGTGATAAACTTTGCTTTTATGTCCGATTCTGAAAAGTCTTTTTTATTCATCTTCACTATTTGTTAATAATTGTACCGTCTTGTACCAATAATAAAAACCCGATTTGTTAGGTTGTCGTTTCAAGCGGTTTAGAAAATTCCAATCCTGATTTACAATGTTTAATTCTTTTATGTCTTGCCCGTTGTAGTATTCAATTGGATTCATATCGTTGTATAATATTTTGCTTGCTAAATAAGCTATTCTTGCCGAAGCTGGTATTGCATCATCAATTCTAAAATTACCAACCATTAAATATCCAGTACCAAAAGCCCTAATCCCTTTTTGAAGTTCAGCAAATTTTGATTTTTCATCAGCTGTCCCGCTACCTCTTTTAGCTAAAATTAAGCAGGTGTCAATAGTGTCTTGTAGCACTTTCTCCGGTGTTAATTCTGGTGTTTCAGTCTTACGATACTCAATTTCCTGTATTGCAAAAGCTTCAAAACTTTGAGCTAAAGTTTCAAAATTTTCTATTCTTTCAAAGAGTTTGCTTAAGTCAAATAATTGTTTGCAAATTTCCATTGAAAATGGTTGATTATCTTTCCCTTTGAAATATGGAATTCCAATTGTGTTGGGAGCAAATGCAGTAAGTTTGTCTCCAGTAATCGCATCAATAGTTGGCATTGTAACCAATGTTTCAGCATCAGTTTCAATCCATTTTGTTTGAATTGTTTTCTCTTCTAATTCAGGATAGATAGAATCTTCTATCAAAATGTCGAGTAGTATCGTTCCTGAGTATTTCCCTTTTGTTGCAGAATCAAAAGTGAAAGAATAATGCGCTTTTGGTACTCCTGCTTGATAACTACGGTGTTCATCTAATTTAACCGAATTAAAATTTGATGATTCTACTACTTTTTGCAAGATAGCTTCTAAAGTTTTTCTATCTGTGCTACAAATAATGTCAATATCAATTGAGAATCTATTACCCTCTTCGAGTAAGATTACCAAACTTGTACCACCTTTGAATATAAAATCAAGTCCATTGGTTTTTATGCGCTCCAGTAAGTGAAGTGCATAAACCATTTTTTCGAGAATAGCTTTGTCTATTCGTTTATGCACATTCTGTTTTCTGAAAGCATCCAACCATTCTTCTGTAAAGCAATGTTCTTTTATCATTCGATTATGTCTTTTACAAGATGATATATATGATTGGTCATAAATTGCTTTATATCTTGTTCTTTTTCTCTTCGTTTAGCGTAACTGAATAGTTTTGTGTAATTGAGTGTATATTTTTTTAAAGCATTTTCAAATACATGCATCAGTTCAACTCCTTGGTAGAAATAGAATAGCTTATTTTCAGTAAAAAGGTCAACTAATATTTTTTCAAGTAAAGGAGTGTAGAATCTAATTTTCTTTTCTGTTCGTTTTGTAATTGGCGACCTTGTAATTAGTTTCTTTATGACAACAGGGCTTTGGCTTTCGGATATATAAAAGTCAATGGCTTTTTCATCAGGATTTAAATAAAAGTCAAAACGAAAAGAATCTTTTAGCTCGTAATAGAGAGATTCAACAAAATCTTTTTCAATTTCAATGATGATTAATTTTTTACCTGACTGATGTTGTGAGAATTCATTTATCCAATCAGTGTCCCAAAGGCAATATTTAACGTCTTCAAATTGTTCAGAAATTACTTTAGCAAATTTTAAAAGTTCTTCAGAAATTTCAGTTATATAATTTGGTTTATATGAAATAGTGTAGTAACCTCTTCTAATCGTTTTTATAATATCCTTATTCTTAAGGTCATAAATTCTCCATCCAAAAGTACCTTCCTTTAAATCAGGTTCGAAGTACCTGAAAAAGTCAAATAGCTCATTTCTTGAGAAAGTATCTCTTTCTTGAAATTCTTTTATTAATCTATTTTCAATAAATTTTGGCATTAATTCTAATTTACGCCAAATATAATAAGAATTGACGAATATTTGAAATCAAATTTACGCCAGTAAATATAATCTCTGGCAAATATTTGAAATTGTATTCTGGTAGGGTGGAAAATTTTAGCTCTTTTGATTTTTTAGGGTTGCTTGCGTGTTGGATTTTTATTATGCTGTGATTAATAACAAACATTTGGAACTTATTTAAATTAGTTATATATTTGTACTCATTACATAATTGTAATAAGTATAAATTATGAACAATAAAGAAATATTGATTAAGAACGGAATCTCGCCATCGTTTCAAAGGTTGCAGGTTTATTCGTATTTACGGAAGAATAATGTTCATCCCACAGCTTTTAAAATTTATAACGATTTGAAAAAACAGATTCCTACACTCTCGAAAACAACTGTTTACAATGTATTGAAATTACTGGCGGGTAAAAACTTAATCAGAGAGGTAAAAATAGAAGATAACGAATTACGTTTCGATGCTGTTTTGCAGGAACACGGACATTTTAAATGTAGCGAATGCGGTAAAGTTACCGATGTTTTTTACGATAAGGAGTTTGTTGATTTTATTGAGAAGAGAAACAAAATAACTGATATTCAGTTTAATATAATTGGGATTTGCGAAAATTGTTTAAATAATAAAAATTAAATTATGGAAAATTCAAATGAAAAAAAGGGAATGCCATTATTAGGCGACAGTTTCCCTGAGATGACAGTTCAAACAACACACGGAGTTTTTAATTTACCAGGACATTTTAAAGGTAAATGGTTTGTTTTATTTAGTCATCCGGCCGATTTTACACCGGTTTGTACAACCGAGTTTGTTGCATTTCAGCAACGATACGATAAGTTTAAAGCACTTAATTGCGAGTTGATTGGGTTAAGTGTTGACCAGGTTTTTTCTCATATAAAATGGGAAGAGTGGATTAAAGACAATATGGATGTTCAAATTGAATTTCCAATTATTGCCGATACGGGAAAAGTTGCCAGCACACTTGGGATTATTCATCCGGGAAAAGGAACAAATACTGTTCGTGCTGTATTTGTGGTAGATCCTGATGCAAAACTTCGTATAATGATTTACTATCCGCAGGAACTTGGCAGAAATATGGATGAGATTTTAAGAGCTGTTGAAGCAATGCAGGTTTCGGATAATAACGGAGTTGCCATGCCGGCAAACTGGCCAAATAACGAAATGTTAGGCGACCGAGTAATTATTCCGCCGGCAACTGATGTTGCAACTGCAAAAAGCAGAACAGAAGCAGCTAAAAACGGAGAGTTCGAATGTTACGACTGGTGGTTGTGTCATAAAAAACTATAATCACACATTTGTCTTATGCTAAAAAAAATCCCTGTTTTGTATTTATTCAAAACAGGGATTTTTTTTTGAAGAGAAACTGTGAATCATAATGTCAATTCGACAATCTCCCCACCATTTTTATCCGAAAAACTTTTCAAATCATTATATAAATCAATAACCGTTTCCAAATTATCTTCTGCCCGGTTATATTTTTCTCCCGCATCGTCCTTAAGGTTAAATAACTGAACTCCATCTGTTTTAGTAATTCTCAATTTCCATTCACCTTTACGAATCCCTTCTGCTTTTTTACTATTGAAATAATAGAGTTTTTCTGTTGGCGATTTTGCTTCGCCTTTTAAAAGAGGAAGAATATTATGCCCGTCAATTTTACGGTCGGTCGGTAGTTTTGCACCGGCAACTTCAACAATTGTTGAAAATAAATCCATTGTAGTAGCAATTTCTGTAGATACCTGTTTTTGTGGTATTTGCCCAGGCCAGCGTACTATTCCCGGCACACGAAATCCGCCTTCGTAAGTTGTAGCTTTTGCCCCGCGAAGTGGCCCGGTAGTTCCACCGTGCCAGGGTTCAACACCTTTTTGTAACATTCGTTTGGGCAGGTTTTGCCAGGGGCCGTTGTCGCTTGTAAAAATTACCAAAGTGTTATTGTCGAGACCCTGTTCTTTTAGAGTTGAAAGAATCTGCCCCACGCTCCAATCGAGTGTTTCAACCACATCGCCATACAATCCGCCATCCGATTTTCCTCTAAATTCGTCTGCCGTGCTAATTGGCAAATGTGGCATTGCATGTGCGAGATACAGAAAGAATGGCTCATTTTTTTGTGCTTTAATATATTCAACCGCTCTGTTTGTGTAATCAACAATCAAATCGTCCTGGTTGTCATTAATAACTTTAACAGGTTTATCGTTTTCGTACATAAACAGCGTGTCTTTTCCGGTTAGCCACGGACACCACGGCAAAATCATATCGTTGCTGTACGGTAATCCGTAAAACGAATCGAACCCGCGCGATGTTGGCAGAAAACGTTTTGCCTGACCAAGATGCCATTTGCCAATTGCAGTAGTATTGTAACCGTCATCTTTTAAAATATTAGCGATGGTAATCTCCGAAACCGGCATCCCTTTTTCGGGCGACGAGGGTCCGCAGTTGGTCGGAATACTTCGTATTGGATAGCGACCGGTTAAAAGTCCGGCGCGCGACGGTGTACAAACCGGAGCCACCGCATAAAACGAGGTGAACCGAATGCCTTCGTCGGCCATATTATCAATATTTGGCGTTTTATTATTCGGATGACCGTAGCAACCTAAATCGCCATAACCCATGTCGTCAACAAAAATTAATACAATGTTTGGTTTATTTGTCTCTGTTTTTTGCTTTTGTTGCGAACACGAAAAAGAGAAAAGCAAAACAGAAATAGTTAAGCTAAAAAATGCCAGTTTATTAAGTTTCATTTGATTTATATTTTAATGAGAACAAAACTAATAATCTTTATTAGTATGATTGATGTTTTGCGCTAAAATCAGAACAACTGAAAAATAAAACTATATAATTCTCTTATTTAACAGTTTCTTTAGGTTTTAATATCCAACCTGCTTCGCCGGCAATTAGTTTATATTCGACCATTTTACTACCTCCGGTTGATTTTGCATTAATATCTTTTTTAAGATAAACAGGGAATTTATTAACCAGTTTCCCATCTTCGAAAGTAAATTTATTATGCCCCATAAAGCCTTCAAATAAACCACCTTTTTCCATCTGTTTTTCTGAAATCTCAGGTACAAAAATTGGAGTTGCACTTTTATCTTTATTCGAGGCCATTCCATAAATATTACTGTACGAGCCCGAACCGGCACTCCTTGTTAAAAGATAAATCTCCTCGTATCCGTTCTTATCTAAATCTGCCAGAAAGACTTCTTCAACAGGGTCAGTCTCACCTAAAATATGAGTTGTGTTTATAATTTCGAAACCTGAAGTTTTTATTTCAACATAATCAATACTCGCTCCCAAAGAATGGTCGATACTAACAATAAATTTCTTGCCCGAATTAGATGTATATTCGGTTGTTTGCACTGCATCTTTGGTTAATTTTGGTTGCTCACGTTTTTGCTTTTTAGAACTGTTACAAGAAAAAACAAATACCGAAAAAACAATAATTATATATATTCTGACTTTCATACTAATAAAATTAAAATCCAAATTTAATAAATTTACCACTCCTAAAATTCTTTAAAAAATAAATAATACGAATTAACTCATATTACTTTCTTCAATTATCTAAAAAATCAATGTTATCTACAATCTAATTTCTTAGTTTTGCATCAACATAAATCAATAAAAAATGAGAATAAAACTGCTCTTTTTATTTATGCTGACAATACTGTTTAGCGCTTGCCAGAATTCAACATCAAAATATATTTATAACAAAGGTTTTATCTACGGAACAGTGTACAGCATTGTTTACCAAAGCCCTGATGGTAACGATTATCAAAAGGAGATTGACAATAGATTTAGTGAATTAACAATGGTTTTTTCTACCTACGAACCGGAATCAACTATTTCGAAAGTAAACCAAAATATAGAGACAAAATTGGAGCCCGAATTTATCAACTGCTTTAAGCGTGCCATGGAAATTTCGAAGATTACAAACGGTGCTTTCGATATTACAGCCGGCTCTATGGTAAATGCGTGGGGATTTGGTCCTGAAGAGAAAGAAAAAATGACTCCTGAAATTATTGACAGTCTGAAACAGTTAACCGGTTACAAAAAAATTCAATTGATAAATGGAAAAATAATTAAGGAGAATGCTGCGATAAATATTGACATGAGTGCAATTTCGAAAGGTTATACAAGCGATTTAATTGCCAACCTCCTAAAAGAAAAAGGGTGTACAAATTACATGGTCGAAATTGGAGGCGAAGTGGCTGCAATGGGTAAAAATGCAAAAGGCAAGGTATGGACAATCGGAATTAGCAAACCGGAGGACGATATTTTAGTTTCTAATACAGATTTACAGGCAATTTTGCACCTACCAAATCGGGCGATGGCAACATCTGGGAACTATCGAAATTTTTATATTGAAAACGGGAAAAGATACGCACATACAATCGACCCAAAAACAGGTTATCCGGTGCAACACAGTTTGTTAAGTGCATCAGTTGTTGCAAACGATTGTATGACAGCCGATGCTTTTGCCACATCTTTTATGGTTTTAGGAGTGGAACAGGGAATTGAAATTGCTCAAAAAATTCCGGAGGTTGAAATATATTTTATTTATGCCGACAAAACCGGGAGTAATCAAATTTATATGTCGGAGGGTTTTAAAGATTTTATCGTAGATTGAATTAAATCAGGAACATAAAAAAACCGGCATTTAACCGGCATTATTTTCAGGTGCAAATTTCAGGTTTTTAAACTGATTTTGCTTCCGTCCTTTTCGTTGCTCCAATTTATCCTGAGTCTGCGAGCAATAGACACCATTTCTCTTTAAATATCTATTTCCGCTAACATGCGTATTCGGGAACTTTCCACCTTTTTTAATTAAAATAGTAATTGCCATTCCGGCTATTGCAAATGCCATTAAACCAACTGCCAATAAAATAACTTTTAACACTTCCATTTTTTATCTCCTTTTTCAGCAACAAAATTAGTTCTTTATTTTCAAGATTCTATATCAGTGTAACAAGTTTAACGAGAAATTGTTATTGTTGGTCGAAAAATACTCTCCAATTAAATATTTCAAACTATCTTTAAAATAATTTATCAAACAAATAAAAGTTATGGAAAGACATATTAATGTTGTGGCAGCACTTCAGATTGGGTATAGTATTTTAGGAATTGTAATTGGCACTATATTATTTATTGTTTTTCATGTTATTGGCGATTTTGTTGACGAACAAGAAGCACAAATGATATTACCAATAATAGCCAATGTAATTATAACAATGGTTACAATATTTAGTATCCCCGGAATTATTGCCGGAATAGGACTATTTAAAAGAAGAGAGTGGGCACGAATTTTAACACTCATTCTTTCGGTTCTTCATCTTTTAAGTTTTCCGCTGGGTACTGCCGTTGGAGTTTATTCCATTTGGGCACTCGTTCAGCCCGAAAATGTAGAGGCGTTTAAAAAGTTGTAGTCGCAGTCGCAGTTTTCAGTAGAAAAAAAGTGCAATTTTTTTTCTTGGAACTCGGAAGTCAGAATCGGGGAATAAGCCATCTCCCCGAAGGGGAAACTAAAAAAAGATATGAATTCGGAACTTTAAACCTGAAACCTGGAACTCGGAACGAATGATGATTCAATACGAAATAAAAATAACAGGAAAAATACAAGGCGTTGGATTTCGATATTTTGCACAACTGAAAGCAACTGAAATTGGAATTACCGGCTGGGTAAAAAACAGTCGCAATGGCGGAGTTTTGATTATTGCACAAGGTAACAAAACAGATATAAATACTTTTATCGACTACCTGCAAATTGGACCAACACGTGCCCGGGTTGATAAAATTTCTAAATATAAAATGCAACTTCTTTCTAAGTTTAAAGAGTTCGAGATTAAATCTTAAACTGTTTATTTTTCATCGCTCATACACAATCGCTGTTTTGTTTCCATAGCACCAATATTATTTATACTTTTATACTTCTGTTACAAAAAACAACATGGGGATATTTCAGAAATCGGTAATAAAAAATCATATTGCAAATCTCGACAAAAGGGAAATTGATAATGCATTTGATAAATTTAAACAGAACTATTCACTCGCAAAATTAACTGAAATAAAAAGTCTAAAAGAGGAAGAATACCAAGACGGATTTTTAAGAGATATATTTGTTGATATTTTTGATTACACATTAAAACCAGACGAAAATTATAATCTCGTAAGAGAGTTTAAAAACCAATCGGATGGGAAGAAGGCAGATGGTGCTATTTTGAAAAACGATAAAGCCATTGCAATAATCGAATTAAAATCGACCAAAACAAAAGATTTAAAAAACATTACCGAACAAGCTTTTAACTATAAAAATAATCAGCCGGAATGTAAATATGTAATCACATCAAATTTTCAGAAACTGCGTTTTTATATTGATTATTCAAACGAATACGAGGAGTTTGATCTGTTTAATCTGCAAAAAGATGATTTTGAGTTATTGTATTTAATCTTGCATAAAGAGAGCATTTTATCCGGCTTACCACTTAAACTAAAAGCCGAAACTAAATTTCACGAAGAAGATATTTCTACCAAACTTTATAATGATTATTCAAACTATAAAAATAAAATATACAACAACCTCATTAAAAACAATCCACAATACGATAAACTAACGCTATTTAAAAAGTCACAGAAGTTTTTGGATAGACTATTGTTTGTGTTTTTTGCCGAGGATACCGGATTGGTTCCACCCAATGCCATTTCAAAGATTGTAGAACAATGGCAAATATTTATTGATAACGATGAATATTTCACACTTTACAGTCGTTTTGTGAAATTTTTTGGGCATCTCAACAAAGGACACAAATACAAAACATACAACTTGCCAGCCTACAACGGAGGGTTGTTTGCTCCCGATGAAATTCTCGACAATGTAATTATTGACGATGAGATTTTAAAAGACGATGCTCTGCTTTTATCATCATACGATTTTAATACCGATGTTGATGTTAATATTCTCGGGCATATTTTTGAACATTCGTTAAACGAAATTGAGGAGATAACTGCCGAAATAACCGCAACATCTGCAACTTCGCATATTCCATTCCCGAAAACAAACAAACGTAAAAAAGACGGCGTTTTTTACACACCCAAATATATAACGCAGTATATTGTTGAAAATACCATAGGTAAACTTTGTAGCGAAAAACGTGAAGATTTAAATATTACCGAGATAGAATTTGACGGGACTTTTAAAACCAAAGACGGCAAACTTTCTGTAAAAGGCAAGAAACTGTTTAATACACTCGACACTTACAAAGAATGGCTAAAACAACTTAAAATAATTGACCCTGCCTGTGGTTCGGGTGCATTTTTAAATCAGGCACTTAGTTTTTTAATTGAAGAACACAAACAAATTGATGATATTATTGCGGAACTTACAGGCGAAAAAATACGATTGTTTGATACTGATAAAGGCATTCTCGAGAATAATCTTTATGGTGTTGATATTAACGAAGAGAGTGTTGAAATTGCTAAACTGTCTCTCTGGTTACGCACCGCGCAAAAAGACAGAAAACTATCTAATTTAAGCAATAACATCAAGTGTGGAAATTCACTTATTAACGACCCCGAAATTGCTGGAAACAAAGCTTTTAATTGGAGAAAAGAATTTCCACAAGCCTTTAAATCTCAGAAAGTAAAACTAACAAAACACGAAATTAAACAGATTGATAAAGACCCCAATTATTTGGCATTAATTGAGCATAATGCAAAATTGGCACAAGAAAAAGCCAAACAAGCTGTACAGCTTTCGCAAGAAGCAATAAAATATTCTGAGAAAGTTTACGAATTTGCAAAAAAACAGAATGAGGTTGTTAGCGAAAACGGAGAACTTTATGGAATTAACAAAGGAGGTTTTGATGTTGTGATTGGCAATCCACCGTATTTTCCAATTTCTACACTAAACAAACAATCATTAAAATTTTTGAAAGAAAATTATATTAACGCAGATAAAAGTGGAGACATCTATTGTCTGTTTTATGAGTTAGGAATAAATATTTTAAAACCAAATGGATTAATTTCTTTTATCACTTCAAACCAATGGTTACAAGCACAATACGGAAAAACATTACGCAATTATTTTGTAACTCATTCAAATCCGGTAGAGTTAATAAATTTTAGTGGAGTTAAAATATTTAAAGATGCAACTATTGATTCAAGTATTTTTATTAGCAAAAAAGAGGATTGCGATTTTAATTTAAAGGCTTGTAAATTCTTAAATAATTTTAAGGGAGAGGATATTAAAACTTTTATTTCTCAAAATTCGTTGCAAATAACCAATTTAAAAGCTGACAGATGGTTTATTATTAAGCAGGATATTAGTAAACTACGTAAGAAAATAAAAGATAAAAAACCTGTTTTAAAAGAACACAACATCATTATTAAATATGGAATTAAAAATGGATTCAATGAAGCTTTTATAATTGACACTGCAAAAAAAGATGAACTATGTAATAATAATCCTGAAAACATTGAAATAATAAAACCTTTATTACGTGGTAGAGATATACATAGATATTCTAAAAGTTGGGCTGGATTGTGGTTAATAAATACACATAATGGGTACAAAAATATTAAAGAAATTAAAATTGATAATTATCCGAAAATAAAAGAATACCTCGATCAACATTGGACAAGATTGGCAAAAAGAAGCGACAAAGGTAAAACACCTTATAATTTACGAAGTTGTGCTTATGTTGATTTATTTGTAAAAGAAAAAATTATTTATCCCGAAACAACAGTCCGGCGAGCTGAATTTTACAGAGATAAAGAGAGCTACTTTATCGACAAAACAGCATTTATGATTGTTGGCGATAATTTAGGTTATTATCAATCTATATTAGCTTCAAAATTAATGCAATGGTATTTAGAGTTTGATTTGCGTTCGCTTGGAAAAAACAGTATTCAATACTCGAAAATTTTTATTGAAAATACCCCAATACCAAATGCAAATATTAATATAATTCGAGAGTTCAATATCAAATCAGATTTTATTTTAGATAGGGATAAACTTATTAAACAAAAGAAAAATAAGTTTATAACCCGCGTAACAGATAACTTCGAAATAGATAAAATTTCAAAAAAATTAGATACTTTCTATAATCACGATTTTAAAATATTTTTGTCTGAATTAAATAAGAAAAAGATTAAACTTTCGCTTATACAACCAGATGAGTGGGTGGAATATTTTAACTTCTTTAAAACAGAAATCAACAATTTACAAACCGAAATAAGCCAAACCGACAAAAAAATAGATCAAATGGTTTACGAACTTTACGAATTAACCAAAGAAGAAATAGCCATTATTGAAAAACAATAAAATTCATAAGCAATTTGAAAATGCAAAACTACCACATGTCGCCTGAGCAATTTCGCAAAGAGGGCAAAAAAGTAATCGACTGGATTGCCGACTACTACGAACATATTGAAAAATATCCGGTTCTGTCTCAGGTTGAACCGGGAGATATTAAAGCAACTCTACCTGAAAGTGCGCCGCAAAAAGGTGAATCGTTAGATGAAATGATTAAAGATATTGATGAGAAAATAATGCCCGGAATTACACACTGGCAGTCGCCAAATTTCTATGCATATTTTCCGGCAAACACATCATTTCCCGCAATTTTAGGCGATTTAATTTCATCGGGACTGGGAGTACAGGGAATGATTTGGGCAACCAGTCCGGCAGCAACAGAGCTTGAAACCCGTGTTTTAGACTGGCTTGCCGAAATGATGGGAATGCCCGAAAAATTCAAGTCAACTTCAACCGGAGGTGGTGTAATTCAAGACACCGCATCAACTTCGGCACTAACAGCAATAATTGCTGCCCGCGAAAGAGCCACAAAATTTCAGTCGAATAAAAAAGGAAACCAACAAAAACTGGTTGCTTATATCTCTACACAAACACATTCATCGATAGAAAAAGCGATAAAAATTGCCGGTATCGGAACTGATAATATGCGTTTAATTGATGTTGACGAAAAATTTGCAATGCGAACCGATTTGCTTAAAACTCAAATTCAAAAAGATAAAAAAGAGGGTTTTACACCATTCTTTATCTGTGCAGCTTTGGGAACAACCTCATCAAATGCCATCGACCCGATTAAGGAGATTGGAGAAATTTGCGAAGCGGAAAAATGCTGGTTTCATATAGATGCGGCAATGTCGGGAACTGCGATGCTTTGCCCCGAATTTAGGCATTTTCAAAATGGAGTTGAACTGGCAGACAGTTACTGTTTTAATCCACATAAATGGATGTTTACCAATTTCGATTGCGATGTATTCTGGGTTGCCAACCGCGAAGAACTGATTAATACCTTTTCTATTCTGCCGGAATATTTACGAAATAAAGCAACCGAATCGGGCGAAGTTTTCGATTACCGCGACTGGCATATTCAACTCGGTCGGCGTTTTCGTTCATTAAAATTATGGTTTGTAATTCGGCACTATGGAGTTGAAGGTTTACAATATCATATTCGCAAACATGTTGAAATTTCCCGGAAGTTTACAAGCTGGGTACATGAATCGGACGATTTTGACATTTTTGTTGAACCACCTTTAAATCTGGTTTGTTTTAGGCACAAAGCGGGTGACGATTTCAATATGAAACTTATGAATACAGTTAATGAAACAGGGAAAACATATTTTACTCACACAAAACTTAACGGGGAAATTGTACTCCGAATGAGTATAGGACAAACAAACACCGAAGAGAAACATGTAAAAGCTACCTGGAATTTAATCCAGAAAAAAGCAGAAGAACTATTAAATAACAAAATATAAAAAGGAAAAAGGGCAGCAAGAACGCCGCCCATAGTTGTTTTTATAAAGATAAAATAAAGGTTTGTGAGAGCAATTTACTAGATGTTTTTTACATCACCAAATGTTTTACGACATTCTTTTAACATAAACAACGACTGTGTTCTGCTGCTGGTACAAATATTATTCTTATATTTATTGCTGATTTGGGAATTCAGACGACTGAAGAGGCCAAAAGTTAAAAGTCGTAAATCAGATTTTAAAATTAAAAACCCTTACTTAGTTAAATCAATTATCATATTTAAATCTATACAAACATAAATACAAATGAATTTAACCGCAAACATTGTTGGAGCAACCGGACTGGTCGGGAAACAATTGGTTCAACTTTTATTAAAAAATAGCAATTTCAAAAAAGTCAGGATTTTTGTCAGGAAAGATTCCGGATTAAAACACCCCAAACTTGAACAACACATTGTTGGTTTTAGCAACGATAAAGCATGGAGTAAATACTTAAAAGGTGATGTTCTTTTTTCGGCACTGGGAACTACCCTAACTCAAGCCGGCAATAAAGAAGCGCAGTACGAAGTAGATTTTACTTTCAACCTTAGTTTTGCAAAAAAAGCAAAAGAGAATGGAATTGAGAACTATATTTTAGTTTCGTCGATTGGGGCAAACTCAAAATCTAAGGTATTTTACACCCGAATGAAAGGAGAATTAGATGAGGCTGTAAAGAAGCTGGGATTCAATAATATAACTATTTTACGTTCGCCATCGTTGCTTGGTAACCGAAAAACCAAACGTTTATTAGAGACTATTGCAACTTCAACTATCAAATTATTTACAAAAATTATTCTAAAGAAATATCGGCCTGTTCGAGATGTAATTGTTGCACAAGCAATGGTTAATGCAGCCACAACACCTAATTCGAATAAAATAATCTGGGATGCCGATGAAGTTTTTAAGCTGGCAGAGGAAATTTAATTGAATACTGACAGCAAAAATCAACACAACAATTTCTGATCAATAATGTTTTACTTTCAAAAAATATACTTAAAAAATGTACACAGGATTATTACATACGCATAACTTATTTCGTTGGTTAGTATTAATTGCCTTAGTTTTTGTTATCGGATTTGCTTTTGTCGGCTGGTTTAAGAAACGAAGCTGGACAAAAAGAGATGACTTATGGGGATTGCTTCTAACAGTTTTTATGGATATTCAGTTTTTAATAGGGATTGTGTTATACATTTTTGTTAGCCCGGTCACAAAAGCTGCATTCAACGATTTTGGTGCTGCCATGAAGAATGCAGATTTACGATTTTATGCGGTCGAACATATTTTAATGATGGCAATTGCTTTAATTATTATTCATATAGGCAGGGCAAAATCGAAAAAATACTCGGCATCATGGAAAAAACACCGGGCTGCATTTATTTTTTATATAATTGGATTTGTTTTAATTCTGTCTGCTATTCCGTGGGAAAGAGCATTTATATAATATTTGCAAGAAAACGCCAAATACTTCGTTACTCTCGATTTTGAAACAGTCAATTACAAATAGCAAACTCCTTGGTTTCAAAATCTTCGAAAGCCCCCGATAAGAATACGGGGCAAGCTCTGTCTTTGACGTTTTCTTATCAAAGACTTGATAATAGTGAGTTTTCTTGCACGAACTATATCAGACTGTTCGGGTTTGCATTATCAAACTTATATCATAAAAAAAAGGTTGCCAAATGGCAACCTTTATAAATTTATCTAACCTAGATACGTTTTTAGTAATTTGCTTCGCGATGTGTGTCGTAAGCGTCGAATCGCCTTCTCTTTAATTTGGCGTACTCGTTCGCGGGTTAACCCAAATCGTTCACCGATCTCTTCCAGAGTCATCTCCTGGCATCCAATGCCGAAAAATAATCTGATAATGTCACTCTCTCTCTCTGTCAATGTAGCTAAAGCCCGAAAGATCTCTTTGGCAAGTGATTCCATGATAAGGGCGCGGTCGGCATTTGGCGAGTCGTTGTTAACCAACACATCCAAAAGACTGTTGTCTTCGCCATCCACAAATGGGGCGTCAACTGATACGTGTCTTCCGGAAACTCTTAATGTGTCTGCGACTTTATCTGCAGGAAGTTCGAGTGATTCTGCTAATTCTTCTGGCGATGGCTTGCGTTCGTGTTCTTGCTCAAATTTCGAGAACGCTTTGTTAATTTTGTTCAACGAACCTACCTGGTTCAGTGGCAAACGAACGATACGCGATTGCTCTGCAAGTGCTTGAAGAATAGATTGGCGAATCCACCAAACGGCATATGAAATGAACTTAAAACCGCGGGTTTCGTCAAATTTTTCAGCAGCTTTTATTAAGCCAAGGTTTCCTTCGTTTATTAAATCGGGTAAACTCAGTCCCTGATTTTGGTACTGCTTTGCCACCGATACAACAAAACGCAAATTTGCTCTGGTTAATTTCTCCAAAGCAACCTGGTCTCCTTTCTTAATTCGCTGCGCTAATTCAACTTCTTCCTCAACAGTAATTAGATCTTCCTTGCCAATTTCCTGTAAATACTTGTCTAAAGAGGCACTCTCACGGTTAGTGATTGACTTTGTGATCTTTAGCTGTCTCATATAATTTTCTTAAAAAGTGTGCAAATATAGTTCATTAAAACATCATTGTCAAGGAGAAACCCGCTTATCTAAAACTTAATTAATAAATAGTTAAAGCTGATTTAGAGGATTAATCAATTCCAAAAACGTAATATGCTAATTCTCCATTTGGATAAATCCCTTCAACTAAAATTCCACCTGTGGCATTTTCTATCTCTTTCTTAAAATCAGCAACATCGTAAATTGGTTTTTTGTTCACATTAGTTATAATATAACCCTTTTTTAGTCCCGCTTCTTTTAATTTCCCTTTATTCAGTTTTATTATTTTAATTCCATTCCTAATTTCTAAGTTTTGTTTTTCAACTTTCCCTATAAGTTCAAACTCGGCGCCTAAAACAGCATAATTATCTTTAACAATTTCTGTGTCGCCATGCTTGTTACGCAATGTAACTGTAAATTGTTTCTTTTCTCCGTCTCTAATTATAACAATTTCCACATCGTCTCCCGGGCGATACTGACTGATCTTTTCCTGAAGTTCTGCCGATGTTTTCATTTTAACCCCACCCACATTAATTATTACATCGTCAACTTTAATTCCGGCATCGTATGCAGCACCATCTTCCGGTACACCGGCAATATAAACTCCTTCAACATTTTCGAGTTCGAGTTTATCTGCAATTTCAGCATTAACATCACTAATATTTACTCCTATTAATGCACGCTGAACTTCTCCAAATTCCATTAAATCATTTACAACTTTTTTAACAATTGTTACCGGAACTGCAAATGAATATCCGGTATAAGAACCAGTACGCGAAGCTATTGCAGTGTTTATTCCAACTAATTGACCTTGTTGATTAACAAGAGCACCTCCACTGTTACCTGGATTTACCGCGGCATCTGTTTGAATAAAAGATTCAATTGCCATTTGATCCCGATTAATACGTAAATTTCTTCCCATTGCACTAATAATTCCTGCTGTTACTGTTGAGGTTAAATTAAACGGATTACCAACAGCAAGAACCCATTCTCCAATTTGCAGGCTCTCTGAATTTCCAAATTTAATGACTGACAGGTTTTCAGCTTCAATTTTCAGAACTGCAATATCTGTTGAAGGGTCAGTGCCAATTAACCGTGCTTCAAATTCGCGGTTGTCATTTAAAATTACCTTAATATTTTGCGCATCGTCGATAACATGATTGTTGGTTACAATAAAGCCATCTTCTGTTAAAACAACACCCGAACCAAATCCTTGAGATAATTGAGGTTGTTGCTGACCTCGCATTCCAAAGAATTCATCTAAAAATGGATTTCCACTCGACCATCCTCCGCCACGAACCGACTGCGTGGCAATATGAACAACTGTATTAATAGACTTCTCGGCAGCATAAGTTAAATCTGGCAAAGCAGTTTCTCCATCAGTCGATAATGCCGCATATCTTATGGGTTGCTTTTCTTTAATCGTAATTACGTCCTGTTTGTCGAAAAAAGTACTGTAAGTCCAAACTGAGATAAATGCTCCCACAACAACCAAAAAAAATGTAAATGAATATTTTCCAATTTTTTTCATGATATAAAATTTTAATTCTTAAAAATTGCAATGATAGAACGCAAATATACAACCACTGTTATCTCAATTTTGAATAAGAACCTTACTTTTTGCATCTTTTAACTACTCAACATCAATTCTGTTAAAAAGTTGAAAATGTAGCAATTTAATTTCTAAACAAGATGAAAAGTTGACAGACAGAAGACTGTTAAATTGTCAATCTGGTAAAATAAGTACATTGACTTCATTCAAATTATTAACTATTTTAAATTTTATTTGATAAGAATATAAGATTTCAAAAATATAGATTAGTTTTAGGGTTTATAAACTAAACCATACCTAAAATGGAAAAATCAAATTCTCGTCGCGATTTTATTAAAAAATCAGCAGTAGTTTCATCAACATTAATGATTGGCGGAATCCTTCCCGGATTTAGTGCCGGAAGTTATAAACGGATTATTGGTGCTAACGATAAAATACGAGCTTCTGTAATGGGAGTTAATTCGCGTGGAAATGCACTTGCCCAAAATTTTGCTTTTCAAAAACAGTGTGATGTTTTACATATTTGCGATGTAGATTCTCGTGCAATTGAGAAGTGTTCGGCTAATGTTCAGAAAGTTCAGGATATTAAACCAACCGGTTTTGGCGATTTTAGAAAATCGCTTGAAAGTAAAGACATTGATTTAATGGTTATTGCCACTCCCGACCATTGGCACGCTCCGGCGGCTCTGCTCGCACTGCAAGCCGGTAAACATGTTTATCTCGAAAAACCCGCAAGTCATAATCCTGCTGAGGGTGAAATTCTGATTGAGGCTACCAAACGTTTTAAGAAGTCTGTTCAGATGGGGAATCAGCGTCGCTCATATCCAAATGTTGTTGAGGCAATTAGCGAATTGAAAAAAGGTGCAATCGGTCGTCCATATTTTGGCAAAGGCTGGTATGCTAATAACCGTGGTCCGATTGGCGTTGGTAATGAAGTGGAAATTCCGGAATGGTTAAACTGGGATTTATGGCAGGGACCCGCCCCCCGAAAAACTTATAAAGACAACGTTGTGCATTACAACTGGCACTGGTTTTGGAACTGGGGAACAGGTGAAGCACTAAATAACGGAACTCACATGATCGACCTATTAAGATGGGGTTTTGATGTGGATTACCCGACAAAAGTGAGTTCCAACGGTGGTAGATATCGATATAAAGATGATTGGCAAACGCCCGATACACAGGTTATAAATCTTGATTTCGGTGGCGATATTTCGATGACCTGGGAGGGGCGAAGTTGTAATGGAAGAACTATTGAAGGAAGTTCTGTTGGTGTTGTATTTTATGGCGAAGAGGGAAGTATAATGATTCCAGGTGGAAATGAGTATAAAATTTACGATCTCAAAAATAATTTAGTAAAAGAGGTGAAACATACCAAGGAAATAGATCCGACAAATTTATCTAATCCGTCCAGTCATCTTGATGCACTGCATATTCAGAACCTGTTTAATAATATTTTAAATGGAGAGAAACTCAGAGCAGGTATTGAATCGGGACATAAAAGTACACTGCTTGTTCAGCTTGGTAATATTGCACAAAGAGTTGGGCATTCGTTGGAAATTAACCCTGACAACGGGCATATTATTGGCGATAAAAAAGCTAAAAAGCTTTGGTCGAGAGAGTATGAAAAAGGTTGGGAAATGAAACTTTAAAAAAAAGGAAATGAATAAGAGAAGAACATTTATAAAAACTATTGGCGCTGGAGTTGCTGTTTCTGCAATTGCTCCGGGAGTATTGGCTAATACATTTGCCGAAGACAAAAAAATTATAATTGGAATTATTGGTGCCGAAAATTCGCACTCTTACGGTTATGGGAAACTATTTAATATTGATAAGAAATTTCCGGGAGTTGAAGTGAAATATATCTGGGGAGAAACTGATGAATTTGCAAAAAAATCAATGGAGAAAGGGAATATTCCTGTTCAGGTGAAAGATCCTTCGGAAATGATGGGTAAAATTGATGCTCTGATAGTTGACCATCGCCATGCAAAATATCATCTCGAAGCTGCTTTGCCATTTGTAAAAGCCGGTATTCCAACTTTTGTTGATAAACCATTTTGTTATCGTGCTGCCGAAGGGAAAAAGTTTTTGGAACTTGCAAGGAAAATTGGAACTCCGGTGTCGTCGTATAGTTCAATTGCTTATAGTAATGGAACTTTAGACATGAAAGAGCAGGTAAAAGAGTTGCATGATTTGAAGCAAGTTGTACGCACCGGACCGGTAGATCTGGATTCAGAATACGGCAATGTTTTCTTTTACGGAACACACCTTGTACAGCCTTTACTCGATATTTTTGGTTATGATGTTGCCGAAGTAAAAGTTAACAGAAACGGGAAACGTGGAAATGCAAGTATTAAATTTAAATCGGGTCTTTTCGCCACATTAATCTTTAAAGAAGTTGCTTACGGCTGGGAAACTTTTGTGGAGTCGAAAGAGGGATTTAAAGAGTTGAAGTCGCGGGTTGAAGAACCACATCCGGGAAGAAACTATACCGATATGGTGGAGATGTTCAGAACAGGAAAAGAGCCTCGCTCGCATCAGGAAATATTAGATTGTGTTTCAGTACTCGAAGCTCTCGAAAAATCTGCTAAAAATGAGAAATGGGTAGATGTTAAATATTTAAAAGTTGAATAGTTATCACGATATTAAATTTCGAAATCGAAATGATTTGAAGATTTTATCAGAAAAACTTATGTAGCAGGTGAGTTAGATTTTAGTACTGGCTAAATTTTGTAAAAAAGTATAATTTATATCCGCAAACCTACCTAAATATTTACTTTCTGAATTAAATGGTTTGTATATCAGTAGGTTGTTATGAATTTTTTAGATATCCCTTTTTCCACTTACATTCGCAAGCGCTTGCAAGTTTCAACTATCCCAATGAATCAGGGGTCGGAAAAAAGAAAAATATGAAAAGATACATTTTATTGATAGTTATAACTGGAGCATCCATTATTGCAAATTACACTGTGGCACAACAAAGCCCCAACTATTTTTTCGATGACTGGAAGCCTAAAATTTTTCGAATACCTGAAAAGACAGAGAGAATAGAATTTGAAAGTGGCAATTCAAATTACTCCGTTTCAATTTTTCAGGACGATACAATTGCTCCGGTTCTTGCGACTCAGCTCGGACTAAATACCACCTTTCGTAGTGGCACCGACATGGTAAAAAAGCGGCTCGACAATTATCGGTTTTCAAAAATGAAAGCGTTCCGGTTTCCGGCAGGAAGTGGTAGTAACATCTATTTTTGGGATGGTAATACTCCCGACGATTTTCTGATTGATTTCAATCCTATTGATGGGACAAAAAGCAAAAATCTTAATATCGAAGAGTTTGTAGCGTTTATCGACTCGATTGGTGCAGAAGCTACAATTGTTGTAAATTATTTTTATGCACGGTACGGGAAAACTGCATCGGGGACCCGCGAAGCACGGGTTAATCAGGCGGCTAAATATGCTGCCGGGTTTGTAGATTACGTGAACAACACACTAAAAGCTGGAGTGAAAAACTGGGAGATTGGTAACGAGTGTTACGGAAAATGGGAGACCGGTTACGACGTAAACGGCAGCATTGTTACCGGGAAAGAGTATGGCGAAGATTTAAGGGTATTTGCAGAAAAGATGAAAGCGGTTGACCCAACCATAAAAATTGGTGCAGTTATGTACTCGAAAAGTGGTGCGTGGAACACACAGGTTATGAAAGAGGTGAAAAATGCTGCCGATTTTCTGGTGGTGCATAACTATTTTACAGGCGAAAAAGATGCCACCCCTGAAAATATTTTGGCAAGCACAGTACAAATCGGTCAAATTAAAAAAACAATGGAAGAGTGTACAACTCAAAATACCAGTCATCCAAAAGACTATTTCCCGGTAGCAATGACCGAATACAACTGCCGCGGGCCACACACAACAACATTTATAAATGCCTGTTTTACAGCCGATGTTTTAGGCCGTTTTATGGAAAACCGATATGGAATGGCAACCCGCTGGGTAGGTGAGTGGAAATGGAAAGTTGGCACACACGGTCTTTTTGCTGTCTCAGACCCCGATCAGGCAGATTATACTGTGCGGCAGGCATATTGGATTTATAAATATTTTGGCGAAAACTTTGGTGATTATCTGGTTGAGTCATCTACCAGCAATAGTAAAATTACGGTTTATACATCGAAATTTAGCGATGGAAAAACTGGGTTGGTAGTAATTAATGCAACAGCTAACGAGCAGGAATTTAATCTTAAAATGGCCAATGACAGCACCGGGAAAGTGTGGATGTTCGAAGTTTATGCCAATTCGATTGCCGAAACCGACAAGAAGTTTTATGTAAACGGATTTACATCGACAACAATAGGAGGTGGCCCCGATGTCGCACTCGAAATTCCCCCGTTTGTTTCCAATTTCCAACCGAATACAATATTCAATGTCAGAAAATATTCAGTCAGTTACTTTGTTTTCGAGACTTCGCCTGAAACTTCTAGTAACTCGTTAAAAGAGAATTTCGAGTTGAAAGTTTATCCGAATCCTACAAAATCGAAACTTTACTTCGAATCGAAACAGAAATTTACATTTATAAATATTTACAACTCGAGGGGAGAAAAAGTTGTGGGAGAACAGTTTAAAAACCCCTTCGATATTTCGTTTCTTCCACCCGAGATTTATTTTCTCACCTTGCATACTCCTCACATTACTATTTCAAAAAAAGTTCTGAAAGAGTAATCATTAAATTGTATTTTTGGCTTCTTAAAGAATTGTGGTTGTTGGTTGTTAAAATATTATTCAGATAAACAGTCAGCTTTCCAGATTATTTATACACTAATCTAATACCATCGAAAAATGACTATTCATCAATTGTTTAAATTTTACTTGTTGGCTTTTCTTATCGGATTACTTGCTTCCTGCGGACAGAAATCGGATAAAGAACAATATCCTTTGGGTCCGGAATTGAGGACACTCGCAGAAGATTTAGAGAGTCAAACCTACAAAGACGTAGTAGAAACGATGATTTATCAGGATTTAAAAGAGGAGTGGAAACGGGTTGCCACACCCGATAATTATCTCGTTTTTGCTGAAAAACACGGGGGACTAATAGAAACAGAAGCCGATGTGGAATTAAAATCTGCCTACGATAAACGTAAACAGATTGCCAATCAGTTCATCGCATTTATGGAGGCTTCTATACGCAAAAAAAACAGAGAACCTAAGTTTAATCGCCAGCAGATTGAAGATCTCATGTTGTCGGAACTAAATCGCTCGGTAGCCATGGAGAAGTTAGAAAAGATAATTATTGAACCTGTGATGCCTTCTCCCGGTGCAGCTAAACAGTGGCCGGGTTTCCGCGGGCCAACCGGACAAGGCATTGCGACAGACGCAAAGTTTCCGATGATATGGAGCCAAGCAGAAAACATTATCTGGAAAACAGCACTCACTGGAAAAGGTAACAGTTCGCCTGTTATCTGGGATAACCGGATTTTCATTACCTCGGCCTCGGAAGATGGTAAAATCCGGGAGCTGTTTTGCTACGACCGTTCGAATGGCGATTTATTATGGAGAAAGGCAGCACCCGTTCCTGAGAACATAGAAAAACTATATTGGAAAAATTCGTATGCCTCGTCGACGCCGGTTACCGACGGAGAGCGGGTTATCGCGTTTTTTGGTAACAGCGGTGTTATTTGCTGCAACATGGATGGCGATTTAGAGTGGACAAAAAATCTTGGTGATTTCACAACAGTTCACGGTCCTGGAACAAATCCCGTTTTATACAAAGACAAGTTCATTTTAATACAAGATCAAAACAATGCTGAGTCTGTTTTTATTGCCTTAAATAAATACACAGGGGAGATGATTTGGAAACAAAAACGCGACCGCGTAATGGGCTGGGCAAGCCCTGTAATTGTACACATAAAAGATCACGATGAGCTGATATACAATGGCTCACACAAAATTATAGGATACAATCCCGATACGGGAGAGAAAATATGGACTCTTGCCGGAACAACCAAAGAAGCCGTTCCGATGATTGTTTCGGGAAGCGGGCTTTTGTTCTCTGCATCAGGGCGCAACGGAACTATTCTGGCCATTCGTCCGGGAGGCAATGGCGACATAACGGCAAGCCACCTTTTCTGGAAAAACGAACACGGCGGCCCTCACGTTCCATCGCCGGCATACCATAATAACCGTTTGTATATTGTTAACGACACTGGAATTGCAAGCTTCCTCGATGCTTTTACCGGAAAGACCATTTGGAAAGAGCGGCTGAAAGGACGTTTCTCAATGTCGCCCGTTATAGTGGGAGACAAAATTATTGTTACCAACGAGAAAGGCCTCACAACAATTCTGAAAGCCGGAGACAGTTTTAATATACTGGCACAAAACGATTTGGCTGAGGAATCATTGAGCACTCCGGCAGTTATTGGAGGCCGAATTTACATCAGGACTGCTTTAAACATTTATTGCATCGGCACAAAATAGCACGGGCTTTCATAATCCCTAAAACAAGAACAACTATACAAACCTTTTTTACAAAAAAGGTTCAAAAAACCTAAACTAATTGTTAACCCGTACCAAATATTGATATCTATCAATAAAATTGAATCATTGATTAAAATAAAGTTGAACAACTATTGACAATAACATTCAAAAGTCAACCATTTTTTTTATCTTGGCTTCTCTTAAAACCAATTAAAAACATAATAAAATGAAAAAGATTTTTTTAATGATTGTTATCGCTTCCGTAACTTTTTGTGTCGGAACAGCCCAACCCAGTATTAAACTGGTTTCAAATACTGCTGAAAAGAAAGTTGACGTATTAATCGGGGGGAAACTATTTACCTCATACATCTATCCCAACAACATAAAAAAACCTGTCTTATGGCCTGTGATTTCAAATGGAGGTAATGAAATTACCCGGCAGTTCCCGATGAAGGAAAAGGCTGGTGAACGTGCCGACCACCCGCACCATGTTGGTATCTGGCTTAATTATGGCGATGTAAATGGTCTTGATTTCTGGAATAACTCGGAGGCAATAGCTCCTGAAAAAGCAGATGAGTACGGAACAATTTATCATGAATCGATTGTGAGCGAAACAAGTGGAAAAGGGAAGGCAACACTTGTAACAACCGCTGCATGGAAAGACAACAGCGGAAATGAGCTGCTTGCTGAAAAGAGCGAGTTTACCTTTTTAGTTGAAGGTAAAACCCGGATAATAGACCGGACAACAACGTTAAAAGCGGTGAATGGCAAAGTTGATATTACCGACAATAAAGAGGGGATGTTTGCCATTCGGGTAACCCGGGCACTGGAACTACCATCGACAGGAAAAGTTAAATTAACCGACTCGCACGGAAATGTAACTGAGGTTGATGCGTCGGATGATAAAACTGCCACCGGAAATTACCTGAGTAGCGAAGGTATTGAAGGAGGAAAAGTGTGGGGAACACGGGCAAAATGGATGGAACTTTACGGCGTGGTTAATGGCGAAAAAGTGTCGATTGTAATTTTCGACCACCCCGGAAATGTTGGGTATCCAACCTATTGGCATGCACGTGGATATGGTTTGTTTGCCGCAAATACCCTGGGGCAAAAGATTTTTTCGAAAGGCGAAAAGGAATTGAATTTCTCAATTGGGAAAGGCGAAACTGCAACTTTCCGTTATCGGCTGGCTGTTTTCTCGGGCAAACCAACTGTAGAGGAGATCAATAAAATGGCAAAAGAATACGAAAGTAAAATTTGATTGTGCCTCTTTGTTTTTTACAAAAACAAATAACTAAATGGCACTAAAAAAGAGCCTGTAAGTTTCTCTCTTACAGGCTCTTTTGGCAATTAAATATCAAATAAAATTTAATACTTAAAAGTTGAATATCTATCAGATGTTGGTAATGTATAACAACTTCCCAATATGGTTAATTAAAAGGCATTCCTTATTTCAGGTTCTCCTTTTTCTGTAGTAATTTCTTTGCTTCATCGGCAGTTTTAGTAATTAATAGAACTGTATGAAGCATCGAAATATTTATTAGATTTTCCACATCGGGTTGAAGACCACACAACACAAAGGCTCCAATGGCGTCCTCGCATAAACGGTTGGCAACTAAAACTGCTCTTAATCCCGATGAGTCGCAATATTTGCAACTGCTCAAATCAAGAACTATATTTTTTTCGCCTTCGTTGCTAAGTACAACCAGTGTCGATTTTAAATCGGGAGCGTTATTTGTGTCAAGTCTGTCGGAATTTACTTTAACTAAAGTATGATTTCCGTTTTTATGAATTTCGAATGTCATAGCTACAATTTACGAAATTCTATCGTAAATAACCAAATCCTGATTTATTTATCTTTTTTCTCTTTCGCTTCCATCTGCGTTTTCAAAGCAGCCAATTCGCTGATATCGCCCAATGTAGTTTTTTCTGCATTGTCCATAACCCGCATTGGTTTTTTACTTGAACGCGGTTGTGTTTTGCGTTTAGCATTATTTTCAGCGCGTTTAACATCTTCGAAAATTCTTGAATGCGATACAATAATTCTTTTAGCAGATTTATTGAATTCGATAACTTTGAAGTCGAGTTTTTCGTCTTGTTTTACTTTTGTTCCATCCTCTTTTACAAGATGACGAGGAGTAGCAAAACCTTCAACACCATAAGGAAGTGCAATTACACCACCTTTATCCATCAAATCAACAACAGTTCCTTCGTGAATAGAATCGGCAGTAAAAATAGTTTCGAATACATCCCACGGATTCTCTTCCAATTGTTTGTGGCCAAGACTTAAACGACGATTATTCTTGTCAATATCAAGAACAACTACTTCAATCTTCTCAGCAATTGCTGTAAATTCTGATGGGTGTTTGATTTTTTTCGTCCAGCTTAAATCAGAGATATGAATTAAACCGTCAACTCCTTCAGCAATTTCTACAAATACACCAAAGTTTGTGAAGTTACGAACGGTAGCATTATGTTTGCTTCCAACACCGAATTCGGTATCAATATTATTCCATGGGTCTGTTTTTAACTGTTTTAGTCCCAAAGACATTTTACGCTCGTCGCGGTCTAATGTAAGAATAGCTGCTTCTATTTCGTCTCCTACTTTTAGGAAGTCTTGTGCGCTGCGTAAGTGCTGGCTCCACGACATTTCCGAAACGTGAATCAATCCTTCAACACCGGTTGCAATTTCTACAAATGCACCGTAATCAGCAATAACAACAACTTTACCTTTAACTTTATCACCAACTTTTAGTTCAGCATCCAGGTTATCCCATGGATGAGGAGTAAGTTGTTTTAAGCCAAGTGCAATACGTTTTTTGTCGTTATCGAAATCAAGAATTACAACATTTAATTTTTGGTCTAACTCTACAATTTCGGTTGGATGCGAAATACGTCCCCACGAAAGGTCGGTAATATGGATAAGTCCGTCAACACCACCAAGATCCATGAATACTCCGTAAGAAGTAACATTCTTAACAGTTCCTTCAAGAACTTGTCCTTTTTCAAGTTTCGCAATAATTTCTTTTTTCTGTAACTCAAGTTCAGCCTCGATAAGAGCTTTGTGAGATACAACAACGTTACGGTATTCCTGGTTGATTTTAACCACTTTGAATTCCATGGTTTTTCCAACATAAATATCGTAATCGCGAATCGGTTTAACATCAATTTGCGAGCCTGGCAAGAATGCTTCAATTCCAAAAACGTCCACAATCATACCACCTTTTGTACGGCATTTGATAAAACCTTTGATGATTTCGCTATTGTCGAGCGACTCGTTAACACGTTCCCACGAGCGTGTTGCACGTGCCTGTTTGTGCGACAGAATCATCTGTCCTTTTTTGTCTTCCAGGCTTTCGATGTAAACATCTACTTTGTCGCCTACTTTTAACTCTGGATTGTAGCGAAATTCATTAACACTTACAATTCCATCAGATTTGTAACCTATGTCAACAACAACTTCGCGCTTGTTTAAAGCGATAACAGTCCCTTCTAAAACCTCTTTTTCAGAAACAGTGTTTAATGTACCATCGTACAAATTGGCAAGTTCTTCTCTCTCTTTTGCAGAGTAAATATCAACATTGCTTTCTAAACTGTCCCAGTCAAATTCTTCTGTTTCGACTTCAGTGTCGGTTTTTTCATTTTCAACCGGTGTTTTAGCCTCTTTTACCTCTTCAGCAACTTCTGTTTTTTCTTCAGTAACAATTTCCTCTGCTTTTTTGCAGGTTCTTTTGTCTCTTTTGCTTCCTCGGCAACTTCTGTTTTTTCTTGGGCTACAACCTCTTCAACTTTTTTAACTGTCCTTTTAGGAGTAGTTTTTTTTGTTGTCTCTTTTGCAACTGCTTCAGTTTTTTCCTCGGCAGCAACTTCAACAACCTTTTTTTCTTCTTGAATCGGAGTATCTTTTACTTCCTTTTCAGTAATTTCTTTTTTCTTTTCAACCATGTAATTCTTAATAAATTAATGAGTTAGACAATATATATGTTTTTAAATCGCGCGCAAAAATATAATTTAATTAATATATTTCAAAGGTTTTGTGTAAATAAATGAGTTTTAAGAAGTTAAATTATCATTGCAGACTCTGTTTCTTTTATTAATTTTGAGGCTCAAAATATTAATGAATGAAACGAATATTAGTTACAGGGGGCGCTGGGTTTATCGGGTCACATCTTTGCGAGCGACTTTTAAACGAGGGAAATGAAGTGATTTGTGTTGATAATCTTTTTTCGAGTTCGAAGAGTAAAATTATTCCATTTATGGGAAATCCTAATTTCGAGTTTGTAAGGCAAGATGTAACGTTTCCGTATTTTGCCGAAGTTGATGAAATTTTCAATCTTGCCTGTCCTGCATCTCCGGTTAATTATCAGGTAAATCCCATAAAAACGATTAAAACTTCGGTGATGGGAGCAATTAATATGCTGGGATTAGCAAAGCGTGTAAATGCCAAAATCTTACAGGCAAGTACCAGCGAAGTTTATGGTGACCCAATTGTTCATCCTCAAACCGAAGACTACTGGGGACACGTAAATCCTATTGGAATTCGCTCTTGTTACGACGAAGGCAAACGTTGTGCCGAATCGTTGTTTATAAATTATCATCAACAAAATAGTGTGAAGATTAAAATCATTCGAATTTTTAACACTTATGGTCCGCGAATGGAATTGAACGATGGCAGAGTGGTTTCTAATTTTATCATTCAAGCGTTGAAAGGCGAGGATATTACAATATATGGCGATGGCCTACAATCGCGCAGTTTTCAGTATGTCGATGATTTGGTTGAAGGAATGATTAGAATGATGAATACAGGCGATGATTTTACAGGACCCGTAAATATTGGAAACCCCTTAGAATTTACAATGTTGGAACTTGCCGAAGTTATCTTGAAACTAACCGGAAGCAAATCGAAAATTATATATCAGCCACTTCCACAAGACGACCCAACTCAACGCCAGCCAAATATCGATTTAGCAAAAGAGAAACTTAATAATTGGCAACCTACCGTACAGTTAAAAGAAGGATTGCAAAAAACAATTGAATATTTTGATAAAACTCTAAAACAACAATTATGAAAGGAATTATTCTCGCAGGAGGAGCAGGAACCAGACTCTACCCAATTACACGTTCTATCTCGAAACAGATTATTCCGGTGTACGATAAACCGATGATTTATTATCCGCTTTCGGTATTAATGCTTGCCGGTATCAGGGAAGTTTTAATTATTTCGACTCCCACCGATATTAGTTTGTACGAAAATCTTTTGGAAGACGGTTCGCAGTTGGGTATGAAAATATCGTATAAAATACAACCTTCGCCCGATGGTTTGGCGCAAGCATTTATTTTAGGTGATGAGTTTATTGGAGACGATAATGTATGTCTGATTCTGGGTGATAATATTTTCTACGGCTACAATTTCCGAAGTGTTTTAGAAGATGCTGCAAAACTTGAAGATGGCTCAATAGTTTTTGGTTACTATGTTAAAGACCCGGAACGATACGGAGTTGTTGAGTTCGACAGTGCAGGAAAAGCAATTTCTCTTGAAGAGAAACCGGCAGTGCCAAAATCTAATTACGCGGTTACCGGCTTATATTTCTACTCAAATGATGTGGTTGAAAAAGCTAAGAACTTAAAACCCTCAAAACGTGGCGAGCTGGAAATTACAGATTTAAACCGTTTGTATTTAGAAGAAGACAGGTTGAATGTAAAATTGCTCGGACGTGGTTTTGCATGGCTCGATACAGGTACGCACGAAAGTTTGCTGCAGGCATCAAATTTTATTGCAACCATCGAACAGCGACAGGGATTAAAAGTTTCGTGTATAGAAGAGATTGCCTTTAAAAAAGGTTTTATCAGTAAAGAACAACTTATTGAACTGGCGCAACCACTTAGTAAAAATCAATATGGCGAGTACCTTTTAAGTCTTGCCGATAAGCAAATATTCTCTTTTTAATGAAGGTTATTAAAACAAAAATACCCGGACTAGTTATTGTTGAACCCCGTGTTTTCAAAGACGATAGGGGATATTTTTTCGAATCTTTTCATCACGAAAAATATTTCGAAGCCGGGATTGTAAAACCATTTGTACAGGATAACGAATCGAAATCGGTACGTGGAGTAGTTCGTGGATTGCACTACCAAACAGGCGAATTTGCACAGGCAAAGCTGGTTCGTGTGGTTCAGGGAAAAGTTTTCGATGTTGCCGTTGATTTACGAAATGGTTCACCAACATTTGGCGAGTGGTTTGGAATAGAATTAAGCGATGAAAATAAAAAACAACTTTTTGTACCCCGAGGTTTTGCGCATGGTTTTTCGGTTTTAAGCGAATCAGCTATTTTTACTTATAAATGCGATAATGTTTACAATAAAAAATCCGAACGGTCAATAAATCCTTTCGACCCGAAACTGGGAATAAACTGGTTGATAAACAAATCGGAACAGATTGTTTCTGAAAAAGATAAACAAGCCCCAAATTTTGACAATGCAGAGATGAACTTTATTTCTTTATAATGAAAATTTTAATAACCGGAGCATACGGACAATTAGGGAACGAAATAAAAGAGCTTGAGAATGAGTTTTCGGAATTTGACTTTATTTTTACTGATGCCGACACTTTGGATATTACAGACGAAGAAGCTGTTAGCTCATTTTTTTTAGAACATAAACCCGATTTCGTTATAAACTGCGCAGCGTACACGGCAGTCGACAAGGCAGAAGAAGATCACATTTTAGCTGAAAAAATAAATACCCTGGCACCTCGTATTTTGGGAACTTATTCGTATCAAATAAGAGCAAAACTAATTCATATCTCAACTGATTATGTTTTCGATGGTAATAATTGCACACCATATTCCGAATTGGATGCGGTAAATCCGCAGGGAGTTTACGGAAAAACAAAGTTATTAGGCGAGTTGAACTGTTTAAAAGAGAATCCGTCAACAGTAGTAATTCGAACTTCGTGGTTGTATTCGGGCTTTGGAAATAATTTTGTAAAAACAATGCTGAGGTTAGGCGAAGAACGCGAAAGTTTAAAAGTGGTTTTCGATCAATTGGGAACACCAACTTATGCAACTGATTTGGCAAGAGTGATTTTATCAATAATTAAATCTTTGTCAAAAACACCGGGTGATTTTTTCCCGGGAGTTTATCACTATTCAAACGAAGGTGTTGCAAGTTGGTACGATTTTGCAAAAGCTATTTTCCAAATAAAAAATATACAATGCAAAGTTAATCCTGTTCTTTCAGATCAATTTCCAACACCGGCAAAACGGCCACATTTTAGTGTTTTGAATAAGTCGAAAATAAAGGATAGATTTGGAATAGAAATTCCGTATTGGAAGGATAGTTTGAAAAAATGTATCCTGAAATTGATTAATTGAAAAAAATAAATATAATGGAAAATCAAGAATTACAACAAGTAAGAACCAAAGCACAAGAGTGGCTCTCGAAAACTTACGACGAGCAAACAAGAAAAGAAGTTCAGGCACTTTTAGACAACGAAGATACAACCGAATTAGTAGATTCTTTTTATAAAAGTCTGGAATTCGGAACCGGTGGAATTCGTGGAATTATGGGCGTTGGAACTAACCGTATGAATATTTATACTGTTGGCGCAGCAACTCAAGGTTTGTGTAATTATTTGAAAATGAATTTTAAGGATGTACCACAAATCAGCGTAGCAATTGGACACGATTGCCGAAATAACAGTCGTTTGTTTTCCGAAAGCAGTGCAAAAATATTTGCTGCAAACGGTATAAAAGCATACCTGTTCGAAGACCTGCGTCCAACGCCGGAACTCTCTTTTGCAATTCGCGAATTAGGTTGCCAAAGCGGAATTATTTTAACTGCTTCGCACAACCCCAAAGAGTACAACGGTTACAAAGCTTACTGGGACGATGGCTCACAAATTGTTGGTCCGCACGATGTGAATATTGTAAACGAAGTAGCAAAAATTAAACCCGAAGATATTAAGTTTGATGGTTCCGACGATTTGATTGAAATTCTTGGAGAAGAGATGGACAACAAGTTTTGGCAGAGGTAAAAAAGGTTTCCATTTCGCCCGATTTAGTTAAAAAACATAAAGACATTAAAATAATTTACACTCCAATTCATGGAACGGGAGTTGTATTAATTCCGGCTGCTTTGCGAGCATTTGGATTTACAAATATTATTAATATTCCCGAGCAGGATGTTGTGAGTGGCGAATTCCCAACCGTTATTTCTCCAAATCCGGAAGAGCCGGCAGCAATGGAAATGGCAACAAAAAAGGCCGCAGAAATTGATGCCGACGTTGTGATGGCATCCGATCCTGACGGAGATAGAATTGGCGTGGCTGTAAAAGATGACAAAGGCAATTACATTATTGTAAACGGCAATCAAACTGCCCTTCTTTTTATCTATTACATCATTACAAAAATGAAAGAAGCCGGTACTTTAAAAGGGAATGAGTTTATTGTAAAAACTATTGTTTCTACCGAAATGATTGCAGAGATTGCCCGTAAAAACAACATCGAATATTTCGATGTTTATACCGGATTTAAATTTATTGCCGAAATTATTCGCGAACTGGAAGGTAAGAAAAAATACATTGGCGGTGGCGAGGAGAGTTTTGGTTTTATGCCATCCGATTTTGTTCGCGACAAAGATGCAGTTTCGTCGGTTGCATTGATGGCGGAAATTACTGCATGGGCAATCGATCAGGGTAAAACTCTGTACGAACTTATTCAGGATATTTATCTTGAATATGGATTCTCTAAAGAGAAAATGAAATACGTAGTTCGCAAAGGGAAAACCGGTGCCGAAGAGATTCAGCAAATTATGACCGACCTTCGTAACAAACCGCCAAAAGAGTTGGGTGGCTCGCCAATGGAATGGGTAAAAGACTATTCAACATTAATTGCGAAAAACCTGTTAACCGGCGAGGAGAAGAAAATCGACCAAAAAATTACTTCCAACGTGTTACAGTTTTTTACTCAGGACGGTACAAAAATTTCCGTTCGTCCGTCGGGAACAGAACCAAAAATTAAATTCTATTTTGAAGTTACAGGCGAATTGAAATCGCGTGAAGATTATGATGCGGCAGTGGAAAAAGCAGAGGCTAAAATTGAGGCTGCAATGGAAGAACTTGGATTGTAAAATGCAATAATGATAATTTTTAAATCTTATCTTTTATCTTAACACTTTTTGTCTTGATACTTAACACTTTGTATCTTATCTAATTTTAAAAAAAATGAAAAATCAAATTTTAACAGTTTTGCTGCTTTTTATCGCAGTGTTTGTTGTGGCTCAGGAAGAGGAGTCGGTAAAAATGAGACCCGAGATGACTGAAATCTGGGATCCGGAAATTTCCTTGGTAACTCCGGGAGAAACTCCGATGGATGCACCTTCTGATGCAATTGTTCTGTTCGATGGTGTTGACCTTGAAAACGAGTGGACAAACGACAAAGGAGAAAAACCTGGTTGGGATGTTGCGAATGGTTGTGTAACTGTAAAAAAAGGAACCGGAGTAATAAAAACAAAACGTGTTTTTAACGATTTCCAATTACACATCGAATGGCGTTCGCCTGCCGAAGTAAAAGGGAAAAGTCAAGGCAGAGGAAACAGCGGTATTTTTTTACAGGGAATTTACGAAGTTCAGGTTTTGGATAATTTCGATAACCGGACTTATAGAAATGGGCAGGCAGGAAGTTTGTACAAACAACACCCGCCGCTTGTAAATGCTTGCAAAGCGCCGGGCGTGTGGCAAACCTACGACATTATTTACACAGCACCGCGGTTTAACGACGATGGAACTTATTTCACACCACCAACCGTAACTGTTTTGCACAACGGAGTTCTGGTTCAGAACAATGTAAAATTACGTGGCCCGACTGAATATATTGGTATTCCGGAATATACTGTTAAAAAACACGGTGCAGCCCCCTTGGTTTTGCAAGACCACGGAAACCCGGTTAGTTACCGGAATATTTGGATTCGGGAACTATAAGAGTCAGAGTTCGATTTTGAAAATATAAATTAAGCCAGGAGTTTTTCCCGGCTTTTTTTTATCACTGATAATGAAACTAATATTACTTCACCCCAAAAGGTATTTTCAAAGAAACACTAAAATTGCGTCCTTCATTCAAATAGTTCAGAGGTTTTAGAGTTGAAAGGTGGTCGAAATATTGTGTGTCGAAAATATTATTTGCTGAAACACCGAAAATAAAAGTCTGCTGCGAAATCTGAACTTCGGAATAGAGACTGAGATTTACAAGAGTATATCCTTCGGTTGCCGTTTCGTGTGGCGACGGTCTGTTTTGGGCAAGTGCCGAAAGTGCCGCAATTTGCACCGATGGATTTTTTAATAGACCCAATTTGTCGCGTTTTACACGAACCTCGTAACGGAATTTTTGTGCCGGAATAAATGGAAGGTAGTCGCTATTTTGCTGCTTTCCGATAACCGATGCATAAGTTACTTTAACGTGTAACCACGGCAATGTTTTCGGGTGAAAGTGAATGCCTGCTTCTCCACCAAAAAGGGCAGCGTTAGTTTGCGAGAATCGGTAAATACCAGCTCCGGTTGAAGTTGTGTCCGAAGTGGGAGATATAAAAATATAGTCGTTAATTTTATTGTAAAAAGCAGCCAGATCGAACGATAAAAAACTACCATGGTAGTGAATGCTGAAATCGGACTCGTAACTGTTTTGCGGTTCAAGATTGGCATTTCCAATTTCGTAGCGGTTGCCGTGCATTCCGTTCGATGTTAGCTCCGACAGGTTGGGCACACGATAAGCTTTTGCGAAATTAGCCCTGAAATTAACTTTTTCTGCCGGATGGTAAGTTAATCCCAACGACCCCGACAAACTCGACGATTGATTGGAGACCGGAGTAACATTTTTGTTTTGAGTACCGGTTTTTATCTCTACTGTTTCCGTTTTATTTGAATCGAAACGCAGTCCGCCCTGTAATTTGATGTTCTCAGCCAGCGTAAATTTTGCCAACCCCACAACTCCAAAGTTGCTGATGTTGGCATCGGGTAAAAATTGTGATAGACGATTATTCAGATTCTGGTTATTTTGTACCATCCCCTGAACTCCGAAAATATACTCCGACTTTTTTGTGGAGGGGAAATAGAGTTTCGAGTCGTAAGTAAATGTATTGAGCCGCATTTCAATAACCGGAACTTCGAGCGTGGTCCTTAATTTTCGCAGCGCCTGTTGCCAGCCACCATTAATTACCCATTTTAGCTTTCCAAAATAGAGGTTGTTTTCCGATGAAATCATCTGGTGGTTTAAATCTTGAAACCATATTTCGGCTTTTCTTCCCTGTTCAGTTATCAACGTTATCACCGGCGGCGCAGTAATTCCCAGGTTTTGGCTGAAATTATCGTAAAACAATTTTGCCGTTCCGACTGCGCCCGTAACTCCAAAATTTGCGTTAAAAGTTGTTTCGTTAAAACGACTGTTTGGAACAAAATTCCCACCACCCTGAATATAATCGGCGTGGTTTTTCGTGCTCAACCGCACACCGCCAAAAAGGTTTCGTGAAGCAGCTTTTATTCCGAGACTATTATTAATTCCAAGTGTATTCGAATGCAATTGCATTGTATAATCACCCACAATTTCCCCGGTTGGCGCAGGTTGTTCTTTTATAAAATTGAGTACTCCACCAATGGCATCGGAACCAAAAAGCAACGATGCCGGTCCTTTAATAATTTCAACCCGCTCAACACCATTCCCGTCAATCCCAAGTGGATGGTCTTCGCTGAATTGATAATTTTCAATCCGGATTCCGTTGTTCATCACCAAAATATTATTCATCGAAAGCCCGCGTATCACCGGCTTCGAGATTCCCTGTCCCTTCGAAATCATATCAACACCGGGGACTTTTGTCAGCGACTCCATAAAATTCGGAGTACCGGCAAGCAAAATATCACGGCTCCGCATCACATCAATTTTAATTGCATTTTCGTGCTGCGACCCAATGTATGCTCCCGAAACAACAACCTCCTGCGATTGTATAATCTCGGGGGTAAGTTTAATAGCTAATACAGTATCGCCATCCGAAAGATTTACGGTTTCGATGGAGTTGCTGAAACCCACAAACGAAAACTGTACTTTCAGTTTTTTTGTCGGTAATCCCGAAATCGAATATTCGCCCTGCCTGTTGGTAATTGTACCTTTATTTAGTTCGGGGAAGTAGATATTTGCCCCAATCAGCGGAAAGTTTTCCTCGTCGGTAACTCTTCCTGAAATCCTGTTTTGTGCACCGGCTTTTAGCAATAAAAGCAATACAAAAATCATTAAAACAATTCTTCTCATTTTATACGATTATAAAATTGAAAATGGAAATATTTACAGTGTGAGGGAATTGAAATAAGTGTTACATTACGGGTGGTGCGCGTAACAGAAAGGAGTAATCGAAATAATTTGTTAGCGAATTTTGGGGTTGCGGAATCGTTAATCTATCGGCAACCAAATGTTTTTCCGGTTCATATTTAAGTTCGTCGGACTGAAAGAGAAAATATTCGAACGCTGCAATCGGGCAATCTTCATTATAATCTTCCAATTGCAGCACACCGGTTATGGAATGTGTGTGTTTATGGTGGTGATGGTGAAACTGCCCGTCGGCAAACTGAACGACTACCGGCATTAGCAGAACCGCTGCCAACAAAAAAGAGATAATATTTTTCTTGTCTCTGTTCATTCCACTACAAAGTAACAGAACCATTAACTATAATCGAAGAAATTACTCGTTTTCGTAATAATAAGTTCCTTTAATTAACACATCGTTTAGATTCCCACTTCCGGTAATTTGGGTAAATCCATCGGAAACCAATCCGGGAACAACCTCTTTTTTACTGAAATAGATATTATCGGCATCCTGTTTTTCCTTCACCAAAATATAGAATTTATTTTCAATTTTCATCACCGCTTCACTCGGAATGGCAGTGGCGTCCTGCGCATCGGTTTTCACGTCAACCTGAAAATACATGCCGCTAATAAACCGGTGGTTAGAGTTGTTCTCCAATTCGGCAATACATTTTATACTTTTTGTTTCGGGGTCGATTGATTTCCCAATCGAAATTATTTTTGCCCCAAAAGTGATTTCACGGTTGTCGGGGCTGTAAATATTCAAAACCTGTCCGGTTCGAACTGCATCAATATTTTCCTGATAAACGAAAAAATGGAGTTGCAGGTTCCGGTTGTCGATTACCCGGAAGAGCAATTTTTGAGAATCGACAAACTGCCCGAGGTTACAGGTTTGTTCGGTAATATAACCTTCAATTGGCGACACAACCGACAAGTAAGTTTCAATATTTCCCTTCTCGAGATTTTTGATGTCAATACTCAGTATTTTCAGCTCGGCTTGCAGTGCTTTCAGTTTTGCTTGCAGCATTTTAAAATCACTCTCTATGGCATAATACTCTTTTTGCGATGCAACTTTCTCGTCGAACAGCGCTTTGGTTCGGTTATAGTTTGCTTCGGTTGCCTTTAATTGTGCCAGCAAAACCAGGTATTGTTGTTGCATACTGATAAACTCCTTACTCTCGAACCTACAAAGTTCGGTTCCTTTTCGAACAAAACTGCCCAGATTTACCGAAATCGATTTTACCATTCCCGATACATAAACATAAACATCGGCTTTGTCTTGCGGCGATGCCGTTACAATTCCGTTGGTGCTAAAACCATGCGAGAACGAACGGGTAACACTGTTGCCCAGTTGCATCTTTTCGGCTTTGAATTGCTCGTTGCTAATTCTAACTAAGTTGTCGGAAACCGGTTGTTCCTCTGTGTTTGTGTCATTTTCTGTTGCTCCGGAACAGCCACCCAACACAGTTGCAGCTGCAATTAAAAATAACGAAACAGGTATATAAATAAATCTCATTGTGCTTTTTTTATAGTGTGAAGTAATTTATTTCTAAAACAATTTTGTTGCTCTCCCAAAGGTTTTGAAGGTACTCTAATTTTATGGTGGTTGCCGTTTCCATACTTTGCAAATATTTATAAATATCGATAACTCCCGAGTCGTAACTTTTTTGAGCCGAGTAAATAATTTCGGTGTAAAGTTTCTCACCAAAATTGTTGTAATATTCCAGCGACTCGGTGTATTTCTTTAGTTGCTGATTTAATTCATCGCGTTTCTTTTTGTAGGCAATTTGCAGGTTTCGCTCCTGTTCCATGGCAACCTGAATAGATATTTTGGCCGCATTTACACGCGATTTCTTTTCCCCGAAAAAGAGTGGAATGCCCAGCCCTACAGTGTAGCCATTGTAATTTTTAGCATTTTGATACGAGTTTTTACCATTGTAATAGGCCAAATTAATATCGGGCAAAAACTTGTTTTTCTCAGCTTTCAAACGGCTGTTCTCCAAATCGACAAACTGTTTTCCTAAAACTATTTCAGGGTGAACAGTGGTGTCTGATTTTACCGCTAAAGGCTGCAACGGCTGGTAGGGCACAATAAAAGTGGTATCGGTTTGCAGAAGCGATTTTAATTCGTTTAAAGCAATCTGCAAATCGTACTCCAGCTGTCGGTTTTTCAATGCAATTTTCTGATTGTTCGCCTCGGCATTCAGTTTTTCGAGTTGCGAAATTCCACCCAGTTCAAAATTAGTTTTTACCGCTTTTAAAAACCCCGAATAGATACTGTCAAGTTTTTCGTAGTAAAACTGTTTGTTCAGCAAATACTGAATGGTAAGGTAATTTTGTGCCACCCTCCGCGATAATTTATTTTTATGAACCCGGTATTTGGTTTCCGAGATGGAGCTATACAACGTATTCACTTTACGCTGCGAGGTGTAAACCGTGGGAAATTTAAAGCTCTGCTCAATTCCAAAAACATTCAGTGGGTAGCCATTCTCAGCCATATTATTTTGGTCGTAATCGTAAAAAATATTTGTGGGATCGATGGAGTACGCCGTTGGAATTAAAGCTTTGCTCTGCTCCGTCATCAGAAAATAAGCATTTAACTCTTTGTTGTTGGCTACCGCAATTTCAATGGCCTGTTCAAGTGTGATATTCCGGTTTTGTTCCTGTGCATTTGCCTGTAACCCTCCAAAAGCAAGCAGCGGAATAAGGATTAAAATTAAGGTACGTTTGAATTTTGGTGGAAAAAGTTGAATGCCGGTTACGTTGTTTAACACGGCGTACAACAACGGCAAAGCAATCATTGTAAGCAGTGTCGATGTTATCAATCCGCCAATTACAACGGTTGCCAGCGGGCGTTGAACTTCGGCACCTGCCGAAGTGGAAATTGCCATGGGTAGAAATCCCAGTGCTGCTGCTGCTGCGGTAAGCAAAACGGGGCGCAACCGCTCGTGTGTAGCGCGCATAACCAACTCCCTAATGTCAGTCAGCCCCTCTTTTTTCAGCTCTTTTAGATGTTCAATCAGCACAATTCCGTTGAGTACTGCCACCCCGAAAAGTGCTATAAATCCAATTCCCGCCGAAACACTGAACGGCATTCCGCGTAACCATAAAAAGAAGACACCGCCAACTGCAGAAAGCGGAACAGCCGTAAAAATCAGTACGGCATCTTTAAACGATTTAAAAGCAAAATGTAAAAAGATAAATATCAGAAGCAGGGCAATCGGAACGGCGAGTTTCAGCCGCTTGGTGGCATTTTGCAAGTTCTCGAACTGACCACCGTAAGTGATGTAATTTCCGGGTTGCAACTGAACGTTATCTTCAATTTTTGCCTGAATATCTTTTACCACCGATTCCAAATCGCGGTTGCGAACGTTAATACTCACAACCACCCGGCGGTGGGTATTGTCGCGCGAAATCCTTGCCGGCCCTGTTGTATATTCAATGCTTGCAAGTTGTTCGAGCGGAATTTGGGTTCCGTTGGGCAGAGCAACATTTAGCTGCCTGATATTTTCGATGTCGGTGCGGAACTCTTTCTGAAAACGTACAACCATATCGAACCGTTTTTCACCTTCGAAAATTTTACCTGCCACCGCACCTCCAAAAGCCATCGACAACTGTGTGTTCAGCTCTTCGGTTGAAAGACCATAGTAGGCGAGTTTCTCGCGTTTGTAGTCCACAATCATCTGGGGCAGACCGGCAGTTTTTTCCATAATTACATCGGCTGCACCGGGCACATCTTCTATCAGTTGTTTTATTTCGATTGCTTTTTGGTTGAGGTAATCCAAATTCTCGCCAAAAATTTTCACGGCAATATCGGCACGAACTCCGGTAATCAGCTCGTTGAAACGCATTTCGATGGGTTGTGTGAACTCGTATTCAATTCCCGGAATTACTGAAAGCGCCTCCTTGAACCGGTTGGCAAGTTCCTCTTTTGTAGATGCCGAAACCCACTCTCCTTTTGGTCTCAGTTTTATTATAACATCCACCTCCTCCATCGACATCGGGTCGGTTGGAACTTCGGCAGCACCAATGCGCGAAACTATCTGGTCAACTTCGGGGAAATTCTCCTTTAAAATGGTCTCTATTTTTGTGGTCAGTTCGATGGTTTTTGTGAGCGAAGTTCCCGTTTTAAAAACCGGCTGAATTACAAAATCGCCCTCGTCGAGTGTGGGCACAAATTCGCCACCTATTTTGGTAAAAAGATAACCGGTTAAAATCAATGAGGCGAATGCCATTCCGAACACCACTTTTTTGTAATTATATGCCAACTTAATAACGGGCGTGTACGAATTGTAGGCGAGATTCATCAGCCATTTCGAAATGCTTTTCTTGTTCTGTTTTAGTGGTCTTAAAAACATAGCCGATGCCACCGGAACCCATGTCAATCCTAAAATCATGGCACCGAGAATCGCAAAGCTGAACGAGAGTGCCATGGGCCGAAACATTTTCCCTTCAACACCACTCAACACAAAAATTGGAATAAGTACAATCAAAATTATTACCTGGCCGAAAATTGCGGAGTTAATCATTTTCGATGCGCCTTCGTAGGTAATCCGGTCGATTAATACCATTCGCTGCTCCTTGTCGGCTTTATTGAATTCCACCCCGGCAGCGGTGATTCGCAGGGCAATAAATTCAACAATAATTACCGCTCCGTCGATAATAATTCCAAAATCGAGCGCACCCAAACTCATCAGGTTGGCATCAATTCCAAAAATATACATCAGCGAAATAGTGAATAGCAATGCCAGAGGAATTATGGAGGCAATTACCAGTGCCGAACGAATATTCCCGAGTAACAGAATCACAATAAAAATCACAATCAAACAGCCGAGCAGAAGGTTTTCTGCAATGGTAAACGATGTTTTTGCAATCAGTTCGCTCCGTTCCAGAATCGGGTTGATAAAAATTCCTTCGGGTAAACTTTTCTGTACTTCTGCAACACGGGTTTTCACATCGCTGATAACCTGTTTTGAGTTGGCATTTTTCAGCATCATTATTTGCCCGAGTACTTTTTCGCCTTCGCCGTTGGCGGTAATTGCGCCAAAACGGTTGGCATGCCCGAACTGAATCTCTGCAATGTCGCGGACTAAAATTGGTTTATCATCACTGTTTTTTACCACAATTGCACCAATTTCATCAATCGATTTTACCATTCCGTCGCCCCTGATAAAATAGCTCAGGTTCTGCTTTTCGATGTAGGCTCCACCGGCCAGACTATTGTTTCGTGTAACAGCATCGTAAACTTCAATTAATGTGATATCAAAATTTTTCAGGCGCTGCGGATTGATTGATATCTCGTACTGTTTCAGGTAACCGCCCCAGGTATTAACTTCCACTACTCCCGGTATTCCCGAGAGTTGTCGTTTTACTACCCAATCCTGAATAGTACGTAATTCCATGGGAGTGTATTTATCTTTGTAACCCTCTTTTACATCTAAAATGTATTGGTAAATTTCGCCCAGTCCGGTTGAAATCGGACCCATTTCAGGTGTCCCAAATCCTTCGGGAATATTTGCCGATGCCGTTTTAATCTTCTCGGCAATGAGCTGGCGCGGAAGATAAGTTCCCATATTATCATCGAAAACAATGGTAACCACCGAAAGACCGAATTTAGAGATGGAACGAATCTCTTTTACACCGGGCAGGTTCGACATTTCGAGCTCAACCGGATAGGTGAGAAATTGCTCAACATCCTGCGTTGAAAGATTCCCCGAAGTGGTAATTACCTGAACCTGATTGTTGGTAATATCGGGCACGGCACCCACCGGAATTTGAGAAACGGCATAAATTCCATAAGCTGCAATTGTTGCGGTAAACAAAATTACGATTAGCTTATTTTTAATACTGAAATTGATTATTTGGTTTATCATTTTTTGGCTTTTGGTTTTGGTATGAGAAGATTAATACAAGTTTTTAAATGAAAATAATTTGACTTTTTTTATCATTTAAAGTTTAATACATCTTCATAAACTACTAAACTACTAAACTACTAATTAATCGATATAAAGCAACAAATGTTTATTATTTTTCTTTCAATTTATCTTTAAAAATCTTTCTGAATTTCTCCATTTTAGGAGCTACTACAAACTGGCAATATCCCTGATTTTTATTTCGTGCAAAATAGTTTACATGGTAATCTTCTGCGGGGTAAAATTTCTCAAATTCAGTAACTTCTGTAACAATCGGGTTGTCGTAAACCTGCTCTTTGTTAAATAGTTGAATTACTTTTTCGGCTGTCTCTCTCTGTTTTTCAGAATGATAAAAAATTGCAGACCGATATTGCGGTCCAACATCGTTTCCCTGCCTGTTTAATGTTGTCGGGTTGTGAGTCATAAAAAATACTTCCAGTATTTCGGTAAAACTAACTACTTTTGGGTCGAATGTAATTTGTATTACTTCGGCATGTCCGGTGGTTTTAGTGCAAACTTGCTCGTATGTCGGATTTTTTACATCGCCACCACTGTAACCTGGTTTAACATCAACAACACCTTTTAGTTCCAGATAAACCGCTTCGGTACACCAAAAACATCCTCCGCCAAGAGTGGCTTTTTCCATATCCTTTCCCATAATATTACTTGTGATAGTTAAAGAAATCAGTATAAAAATAAGTACTCTCATTTTCGTTTAAATCTAAATCTCCCGAACACTTTTTTCTCAAATTCCCATACAAATTTAAATTGCCCCAGCAGTGTTCCTATAAGCAAAAACAGAATTTGGTAAGTAGGAAATATAAAAATTATATATAGCGGAACTTTTATCCACATGCTGGTTTCCGGTGTTAATCCGAGCAAATAGAAAATTCCTTTTCGGGCAAAAAGTGTTAAACTCCCGGTACTTGCAAATACAAACAGTAAAACTACCATTTGAAAATCACTCTTAATTCCCCATTTTTTCTTTAGTTTTTTCAGCATCTTCTGATTAACTATTTTTGTTGGTAAAAGTATAATTTTTAAACATATTAAAACTGATGAGACTGATAAATAATATACCCGTAAATGGCAAACCGGAGAAACCTGAATAACGCGTATTTTAAATATTTTTTTGACTCGTAACCTGCTGAGCCAACCAGTAAGCTTACCGCCGACCAGGGAATGGGTGTAAGTGCAGCGACAATTATTAAAAACAAACCGTATTTTTTCACCAGCGGCCACGACTCTTTAAGGAACTTTCGCCTGAAATACCGAAATGTTATTCGCTTGTAAAAATACCGACCAATTAAAAAGTTTAAATAACCCATTGCATACGAAACAGTTGCAAAAAAAGCAAGATTTAAAAAGTAGTGTGCAATGGTATCTTTATTAATTGCCCAAATCATAAAAAGTTCGGGTGGAATGATTCCGAAAAAGAATTCGGAAGCTAAATATATAAGGTAAATAATATGCGGTTGAGCATAAAACCGTTCAACCCAGACATCTGGATTTTTTGAGATTACAATCTCCTCGAACAAGAAAAAGGCAGCTAATAGTACTAAAAGCCAGACTATTCCTTTAAGTCCGTTTTTTAGAAGAAATTGTATGCGTGGACTGATTTTCACAATATGAATTTATAAAATTTTAAAAATTGAAATTACAACAAAAATTGGTTATAAAAGTTTGAAATCAGGTTAAATATTAAACTACTTTTGAAAACAGAAATATAGGTGGAATTAAAATCATTACTATGAAGAATTATATTTTTCTCACTCTGAGCATTATTTTTTTTAGTTCGTGTATGCGAAATAAACAAACAGAACCGATTCTTAAGATTGGCTTAATTGCCGACCCACAGTATCAGGATATTCCTACCGTGGGCGAGAGATTTTACAACGAGTCGTTATGGAAACTGGAAGAAGCAATTGATACATTAAATCATCACAACATTCATTTTATCCAAAATCTTGGCGACATAATTAATAAGGAGTGGCGCAGTTACGATTCGATTATTCCGGTTTACGATAAAATTAATACCGGTATAGAAAACTATCATTTGTTGGGAAATCACGATTTTTCAATTGACTCAATAAAAATGGGTGATGTTTTAAATACATTGAATATGCCAGATTTTTACTACTCATATGTGAAAAACAATTGGCGTTTTATTGTATTAGATGCTACCGATTATGCATATTTTTCAAACTATATTCATAACTACGATATTAAAAAAATTGATGCTCTTTATGCAAAAACAGAAGGTAAAAAGAATCATTACGACTGGAATGGAGGAGTTGGAGAAAAACAACAAGCATGGCTAAAAGAGGAGTTGAAAAGTGCTGAATTATTAAATCAGAAGGTAATTGTATTTTCTCACATGCCGGTTAAACCAATGCGTGCTGCCTCTTTGTGGAATGGCGATGATATTGTACAGATTATTGAAAGCAGCCCGAATGTTGTCGCTTTTATTTCCGGGCATCATCACGACGGAGGTTACGCATTCGAAAACGGGATTCACTATGTTACAATCTCAGGAATGGTTAATACAAAAATTAGCTCTTTTGCAATTCTCGAAATATATACTGACAGTTTAGTTTTGAATGGATTTGGTAACCAGCGAAATATAGTTTTGCCGCTACATGTTATGAATGAAAATACTGAACAGTTTTAAGTGTTAAATATCTCATTGTATTATAAACTTTTATCTTTGGCGATTGTTTTTTTTGATACCTGTTTTTAATACTATTTGATATTTCATTATGAATAAAATAAAATTGATTTTTACGGGATTATTCCTTTTGAGTTTGGTAAATATTTATGCACAAAAAGGAGTCCTGAGTGGAGTCGTAGTTGATGGATCTTCAAGAGATAAAGTTCCGTTTGCAACCATTTCTGTTTACGATGGAGATTTGAAAACATTGATAACCGGAACTGTTTCAAACGATAAAGGAAAGTTTAAAGTTGACAAACTGAACCCGGGCGATTACCTTTTGATAGTATCGTTTATCGGGTACAATTCCGATACTCTGAATGCGGTTTCACTTGCCACCGAAAACTCATCTGTAAATTTAGGTCATATTTCTATTTCGCCTTCAACAGTTGAGATTGAAGGTGTTGAAGTAAAAGGAATGGCACGTACAACTTCGAAAAAAATAGACCGTCAGACTTATCGCGCCAGCGATTTTGAAACTGCCAGCGGAGGAACAGCAATTGATGTTTTGAATAAATTACCCTCGGTTTCTGTTGGTCCCGATGGAACGGTTTTGGTACGTGGCACCAGTGACTTTATGGTTTATCTGAATGGCAAACCTACACAAATGGAAGCCTCTGTTTTGTTGGGGCAAATTTCTGCCAATTCAATAAATAATATTGAAGTTATTACAGTACCAACTGCGCGTTACGATGCACAGGGGAAAGGTGGGATTATTAATATTTCGACAAAAAAAGATGCTGTTGAAGGACTTTCTGTTTCGGCAGACGGATTGTTTGGTGCTGCTCCATGGGGAAATAAAAAAGATAAATACAGTGGTTTTGAATTGAACGACAGACGTGGTGGCGGCGGATTAAATATGGTTTTTAATAAAAACGATTTGAGTTTGTTTGGTGGATTTAACTATAACAAACGAAATGTAAATGGCTCGCGTATTGGCGATGCCCGGTTGTTACAATCCGATGGTTCGTATTACCACATGGTTGCCAGCGGCGAACGCCCCGAGTGGTACGAAAACTATTCGGCAAACGTTGGGGTAGATTATAATTTAACAGATATGAGTACAATTTCTGCATCATATTTTTATGGGCATCGCACCGAAGGACGCTCGGCATTTTATGTATATAATAATTTTTATGGCGATATTGATAAAAAACCAATTCCGGGAATCGACCCTCGGAATCATTGGATTTATAATCCGAATACCGACAACCGGTACGGAGTTTTTCATACAGGTAATATCGACCTCACACAAAAGTTCGATAATAAATCGAAAATTACTTTGTCGCTGCTTTACGAATATTCAGAATTAAGTCGCGAACTAAACAATTTGGAATACGAATTTGATAAACCTACAGATAGTGTGGGCGAAAAAACTGAACACTTTTATCAAACCGACAATACTCCGTTAGACGCTTTCCGAACTTCAATAGAATATGAAAAAGAGCTGAGTGATGAAAGCAAATTGGGTATTGGTTTTCAGCCCCAGTTTTTAAGTCAGGCAGGCGGATATCGTTATGATACTTTAGATGTAAATACCGGCGATTGGGGAACACGCGACGATTTTAATAATGAGATAGATTTGTCGCGGGCAATTTATGCGGGTTATGTCGATTACTCGGGGACTTTTGGTGATTTTACCGTTATGGCAGGTTTGCGTTTGGAATACACCGACCAGCTTTTGAAAATTGCAAATGCCGATTCGCTGGACTTTTTCGGTAAACCAATTTTGCCGGAATATAAAGTTAAGCAACTCGACTGGTTTCCAACACTTCATTTACAGTATAGTTTTAACGAAAACGATGCTTTGATTTTTGCTGCAAGTCGCCGGATTAATCGTCCACCAACTAAAAGTATGGCACCGTTTTTATACCGCCGCCACTACGAAGTTTATTTGGTTGGCGACCCCGAACTTCAACCCGAATATTTAACCAATTTCGAATTGACTCTCGATAAAAAAATAGGTAATCAAAGTTTTTCGTTAACCGGATTTTATCGTGGAACCGACAATGCAATTTTTCGTGTAAATACTGTTTACGAAGAGGAAAATGTACTGATTAGAAGTTATACAAACTCGGGAAATGTAAAAGCGTTGGGAGCCGAATTGAATGCCAATTTAACGGCTGGTAAATTTGCAAAATTCTTTGTGGGAGGCTCGTTGTACAACTTCAATACACAGGGCGATGTATTTGGTTATCAGGAAAATAACAGCAGCACGAACTGGAGTTTAAAAGGAAATATGAATTTGATGCTCAGAAAAGATTTGAAGTTCACCCTCGATTTCGATATGAGATCGGCAACCGTTACTACTCAAGGACGAAACGAAATGTTTTATATGAGCAATGCAGCCCTGAATTACTCGCCAAAAGCACTAAATGGCTGGGATTTAAGTGTTAAAGTTTTAGATATTTTAAGCTCGAATGTAACCGGTTTAAATACCCGCGCTTACGACTCATCGGGAACTCAGATATTTTATCAGGAAGTTGAGTACGACCGCTATGGTCCAATACTGGAATTAAGCGCAAGTTACTCGTTTAACATGAAAGGCAAATCGCGTAAAAAAGCTGATAGTACTTTTGGAAAAGAGCAGTTCTAAAATAGGTATTTTATCGAATTTTGATTTTTAAAATACATTGTTGTGGCGGGGTCAACACGAATGAAAGCAGGAACAGCAACTAAAAAAGTCCTCAATTTTTTATCGTCAACTATTATGATAAAATTGGGAAAAGTAGCAGGATCTTATATGATTGATGTTGCTTGTATAAATAATAAATTGGTGGAGAGGGCGCAATCGATTCTTAAAATATTGTATAGCATTGAAAATGAGGATGCTCTTAAAATGTTAAAGGATACAAACATGAATTTGGATAATTTTATTTCAAAAAGAGATATGTTATAATCAAAATTATCAGCATTTTAATTCGTTCGGGATTAACCTAATCTGGATAAATCAGAAATGTCAAAATTTCAATAAAACAGAACTCAATAAATTACAAACTCCAATTCCAAAAACCTTATTCAGAACTGATGTACTAAATGAATGGTTCTTAATTAGGGTAGCAGTTCTGAAACGAAAATGATTGAAATTATCCTTCTTATGAATAGGAGAAACATTCTACTTTGCAATGAAAATATTACCTCAGTAAAACCCGAATTTCCAATTTCTTTTTTAGCAGATTAATATGCACCGGAAACTCCATCTCCACCGATTCTCCATCGAAATGAAACAGGTTTGTAGTTGCATTATTTATAATTATTGAATCGGCATAATATCTTTCGTAAAACCTGAACCAGTGAATAATTCCCAAAAATAGCGAAGCTCCCAGCACCGGATATAAAAATTTAGAAATTGGTTTAATAAGAATAACATCGAGTAAACCATCGTCGGTTTTTGCCCCGGGCGAAATGTATGCGTTGTTTCCATACTGGCTGGCATTTACAAAAGATGCAAGAAAAACGGGTTTCTCAATTTTCTTACCGCCAATCTGCAAACTCATATCCACCGGTTTTGCAACAATTCCCTCTTTTATTGTGAGGCGAATATATTCCGCTCTGCCTCGTCTGGTAGAGAGCGCCATTTCGTGAGCAACCGCGGCATCGAAACCTAAACCGGCTGCACATAAAAACAGTTTGTCGTTCATCTGCCATAAATCAATATTGTGGTCGGTTCCGTTTACAATAATCTCAACAGCTTTTTTTATGTTGGTTGGTATTTTCAGATCGTGTGCCAGTCCATTACCCGAGCCAACCGGAATTATTCCCATCGGAATATTTTTTCCCGCCAATCCTCCGGCAACTTCATTTACAGTTCCATCGCCGCCAACAGCCACAATAATATTATAATCATCTAAAACAGCTTTTTGGGCAAGTTCAACCGCATGCCCACCACTTTTGGTAAAATTGTATGAAACAGCAACCTCATACTTTTCAAAAAAGCTAAGCAGTTGTCCAATGTTTTTTTCCATTGTTCCATGCCCGGCCCGTGGATTGATTATCAAATATATCTTCTTCATAGAATGAAATTACCTACTGAGAAAATCGTTATGTAAAACCTGCAAATATGCCTTCGCAAAATTATAGTCCGGTTTTTTATCGCTCTTCTGTTTAAATATTTTAAAGTCGGAAGTTGCCCTGTTATAAAAAACCTCCTCGTTTTCTGTTATAAATCCCCAGCCCGTATCGTGCATATAAAATGCGTATTGCGGAGTTGAAAAAATATCGTGTCCGAACCGTGTTGAGACGTGTGTCCAACCAAGTTGATTAACAAGTGTTGGCATCAGATCGGGTTCGCCGCAAATATTATTTACCACTCCCGGGTTTTTAATAACTCCGCCGGTAAATATTAGTGGAATACGGTATGTTGCCGGCTCGCGAATTTCGGTCGAACCCGGATACAAAGCTCCGTGGTCGGCAGTAATAATAAGCAATGTATTTTGCCAGAGTTGTAGTTTTTTAAGCTCCGTAACAAATGCACCCAAACAACTGTCGGTATAAGCAACCGAATTTAAGAATTTTTTATCGGTTGAGTTTCCTTTGATTTTAGTGAAAGGAACATCGAACGGCGGATGACTGCTAAGTGTGTAAGCAACCGTAAAAAACGGTTCTTTTGCTTTTTTAATATCACTTAAAACACGGTCGAAAAGATAGCCGTCGGGAGCACCCCATTTTCCGTAATTCCTGATCTCTTTCGGAAAATCGGGCTGCGAAATAACATCATCGTATTTCCCCTGCAACACAAACGATTTCATACTATAAAAATCAATATCGCCACCGTAATAAAACGAAGAGTAATAATTATGCTCGTTAAAATAGTGCGACATTAATTTTAGTTTATCCGATTTGTCGGGGAAACGCATAATCGACATTTCGAGCAACGACGGATAACCGCCAAGCAGCGCAGAAATTCCGCGGTCTGACCGGTTTCCACTGGCATAAAACGACGGAAAAATTACCGCATCTTTACAAATAGAATCAATATTCGGGCAAACATTGTAATCGCCTCCAAGCGATGAGATTACCTTATTTGAAAAACTTTCAAGAATAACTAAAATTACATTGGGATTAACACCGTTGGTTTTATTCAACAAAACAGTATTGGAAGAAGCGCGTGTATTTTCTACTTCGTTAAAAATTTTAAGAGCCACGTCGTCATCAAAATAAATACATGGGTTTTCGTATGAATTTCGCCGCTCGATGGTATTAAAAAAGTTCCAGAGATAGTTTGCCGATGCCTGATTTACATACAATTTATCGCTAAAGGAAACGGTACTTAAATTCATTGGCGAAACATTAAATCCACCCCGCATTGGAATAATTAGCAGTGCAGTTAAAAATAGAATTATTGGCGAAAAATACCATTTTAATACTCCTGATTTATGAATGCTTCTTGTAATAAATTTTTTATAAATCAACATAAAAACCAGAAAGAAAAAGAGATAAACTAAGATAGCTGCCACTCCATTCCAAAATGAAATGTTTGCTATAACTTCTTTTGGATCGGCAAAATAACTAAACGCATTTATACCAACACGTGTTCCCCAGTGTGGATAGAGAGCTAAATCCAACAAATTTATAAAAGTAATTATCAGCAAAATACTAATTGTATAAATACTGAGAATTGAGTTTAATACTTTTGATGAAAAGAGAAATGAGACAGATATTATTAATCCCGGCAGAATTGTTAAATATGCAGCCATCGACAAATCCATACGGGTGCCAATAATAAATATATTTGCCAGTTCCGGGAAACTTAGTTGTTCGCTTAGATTAAAGTTTATCAGCAAAAAGAAAAGTTTTGCTACCCAAAAGTAAGCCAACCAAAACAAAAAATATTTAAAAAAAATTACAATTTTTTTTACCATCAGCGTCAATTCAAAAAAAATCTATTCCTAAATGTAATAAAACATTCCAAATGATTTATTCGTAACGCAAAACTACTCTTTTTTTTAAGCTCTTTTGCAACAAAAAAAAAGTTGAGTAATAAGATTTAAGGATTAGTATGTTATCATTCAATAAGAATGAAACCACTTCAGTCACACATTCAACTTGAAAGCATAACTGTTATATTTAATCTTTTTGCTATATCATCGTATATTATATTACTTTTTGGCATTTATTGCCCTTTATTTTAATGTTTTGTTAATTCGACGGAATTGGTTAGTCAAATACAAATTATCTCCTGAATTTTTATTTTTCTTTATCCGAGAAACAAATTAAAGTTTATTTAGTATCAACTTTAAAACCACAACTATGAAAAAAAATCTTCTTTTTACAACTTGTTTAATTCTTCTGACTTCTATTACACCAAATGCAATAGCGCAGGAATGGAACGTAGGTTTAGATATTAACAGCAGTTATATTTGGCGTGGGTCGAAATTTGGAACAGGTCCGGCATTTCAACCCACAATAGAATATAATGTGAGTGGATTTACAGTGGGTGCATGGGGTTCTGTAAATACTTCAACCGACGAAGCTGCCGAAGTTGACCTCTATTTAAACTATGGCTTCGATTTTGGATTAACAGTTGGACTGACTGATTATTATTACCCTGGAACAGAGTTTTTCGATTTTTCGACTGAGACCGGTTCTCATGCATTTGAATTAAATATTGGATATCAGATTGCCGCACTTTCATTATCAGCAAACTATTTTATTAACGAGGCCGGCGGTGTTGGAAATGCAGGTGGCGATATGTATTTTGAGGCTAAATACAGTTTTAAACATATTGATGTTTTTGCCGGTGCCGGTGATGGATTACATACTACGAACGGAGAATTTTGTTTTGTAAACTTAGGTATCGGCACAAGTAAAGAGATAAAACTAACCGACACATTTTCGCTTCCGCTAAATGGAAGTTTGATACTTAATCCGGCCACAGAACAGATGTATATTGTTGTGGGGATTTCGCTGTAAAAAATCATATTCATTTTGTTGAAAAGTTTCGCCAAACAAATTCTGATTTTTCTGAGTACATTCTCTGAAGAAAACTACTTTTGCCTTTTCAAAAAAAAATAAAAATAAAAAATTATGATGCAAACCTGGTTCGAATGTAAAGCGAAATATATGAAAGTGTCGGAGAGTGGGAAAGAACAAATGGTAACTGAAAACTTTTTATTGGATGCCGTTTCGTTTACCGATGCCGAAGCACGGATAATCTGGCAGTTACAACAGTTGGTTAGAAAGAATGAATTCTCGGTTGTTGATATAAAAAAATCGAAAATTGCAGAGGTATTTTCATTCGACGATGGAGAGTGGTGGTTTAAAGTAACCATTAATTTGGTAACTATCGATGAGGAAGCCGGTCGCGAAAAGAAGCTCAGAACATATTATTTAATAATGGCCGACGACATTAACGAAGCACTAAAACGTCTGGATGAGAGTCTGTCGTATTTGGTAATTCCGTATGTTGTAACAGCAATTGCAGTTAGTACAATTGTTGATGTTTTTCCATATGAGCCTGCCGAGGCGTTAATTCCCAAAGGATTTGTTCCGGTTGAAGAGACAAAAGATGAAAACCCGATTTTTACTGATGGTGTAAGTCCTTTTGAAGAGGAATCTGCTGAACCAACAGAAAACACAACACCTGACGAAAGCGAAGACGAGTAATCCGGGATTAAAAGAAAATGCCTTCATCCATTCTTCAAAATCTTTTATACTTTTGCAGCAGTTTTAGAAAAGTAAGAATGGAAAATCAGGATACACACGATATTGTATATTCGAAAAATGTTATTGAATTTGTAACGGTTGCCAGCGAATATTGTAATTCGGTGGAAAATGCTGCACATTACCCGGCACAGGAAAACCTGCAGAAACTACAAAAATTATTACCGTTACTTTATATAAAAGCAGCAGTTTTACCACGAATAGAGAGGTTGTTAGATGATGAACTGGAAAAATATGTAACTGAGTTAGATTATAATGTGTTGCACCAAAAATGGTTGCATATTTTAAACGAAAACGATAGCTTTTACGAAGTTTTCGACCCCGCAATTCAGTTCGGAAACGAAACTGTTACAGCAAGTGTTTCGGAAAATTTATTGGATATTTATCAGAACCTAAAGGACTTTTTAACTTCGTACAGCATTGGGAACGAAGATGTGATGAACGACTCGCTTGCCGAATGTATGTTTAATTTTGAAAGTTCGTGGGGACAACAATTGGTAAACGTAATGCGTGCCGTACACATGCTGGTTTACAGCGATGCCGATTTTGGAGAAGCAGAAAAAGATAAAGAAATAAAGCCGGGAAGTGGTAACCCAAAATGGTTAGACGGTTTTTGGGGTACTAATAACGAGGAAAACAGAGATAATGTTTAAAGAGAGTATAACAAAAGAGGAGTTGGTAGATTTGCCTTTGAAATGGTTTGAAGGTGAGATTGTAGTTGTTGATAACGAAAAGACTCTCCGACAGGCAGTTGAAGTTTTATCGCGGCAATCGATAATCGGGTTCGACACCGAGACAAAACCTGCATTTAAAAAGGGAGTTTTCAACAAGGTTGCTCTGTTGCAGTTATCAACAAAAAAGCAGGCATTTTTAATTCGTGTAAATAAAATTGGGTTGTCGGATGAAATTTGTGCAATTTTTTCGAATCCTGAAATTGCTAAACCCGGAGTTGCAATTCGCGACGATATTAAAGGTTTGCAGCATTGGAAAAAATTTAATCCCGCTGGTTTTGTGGAATTGCAAGATAGTGCACTAAAACTGGGGATACAAAACTTTAGTTTAAAAAAATTAACTGCAATTGCTTGTGGTTTTCGTATTTCGAAGGGGCAACAACTTACAAATTGGGAGGCCGATGAACTGACCAAAAAGCAACAAATTTATGCTGCCACCGACGCGTGGACTTCGTTGAAGATTTACAATAATTTCCAAAACCATAATGATGCTTGATAATTACATTAAAATAGTTTTAAAATCGGGGAAAGACCAGCCCGTGAAAAGATTTCATCCATGGATTTTTTCCGGTGCAATCAAAAAAATGTACGGTTCTGTTTCTGAGGGAGATTTAGTTACCGTTTATTCGAACAAAGATGAATTTTTAGGAATAGGTCACTATCAGATTGGTTCAATTGCAATTCGAATTGTTTCGTTTAAAGAGGTAGTTCCCAATTACGGTTTCTGGAAAAACAAAATTGAAAGTGCCTGGAATTTGCGTAAAAATTTGGGGTACACCAAAAATATTAAAACAAATGTTTTTCGTTTAGTTCATGCCGAAGGCGATGGAATGCCGGGACTAATTATTGACTTTTATAACGGAACTGCTGTTATGCAAATGCACTCCATCGGAATGTATCTTATTCGTGAAGAGTTGGTTAAAGCGTTGCAGGAAGTTGTTGGCGATAAGTTAAAAGCTATTTATAATAAAAGTGCAAAAACACTACCGTTTAAATCTGATGTAAAATCGGAAGATGGTTATTTATATGGCGAAAAATCGGAAACTGAGGTTTTAGAATATGGGCTAAAATTTAAGGTTGACTGGGAGTTGGGACAAAAAACCGGCTTTTTTATCGACCAGCGCGAGAATCGTTTATTGGTACAAAAATATTCTGAAAACCGCGATGTGCTGAATATGTTTTGTTATACCGGAGGATTTTCGTTTTACGCTTTAAAAGGCGGTGCAAACTCTGTTCACTCTGTCGATTCGTCAGGGAAAGCAATTGATTTAACACGAGAAAATGTCGAGCTTAATTTTCCTGAAGATACCCGCCACGAAGCAATTGTTGCCGATGGATTCGAGTATCTGAAAGATATAGAAGATAAATACGATTTAATAATTCTCGATCCGCCGGCATTTGCAAAACACCGCAATACTTTACCACAAGCGTTAAAAGGTTATAAACGTATAAATACACGAGCTTTCGAACAGATTAGGAAGGGTGGAATTTTATTTACTTTTTCGTGTTCGCAGGTGGTTTCGAAAGAGCGTTTTCGCGAAGCTGTATTTTCGGCTGCTGCAATTTCAGGACGGAATGTCCGCATTCTTCACCAGTTAAATCAACCCACCGACCACCCTGTAAATATCTATCACCCTGAAGGTGAGTATCTAAAGGGGTTGGTGCTTTATGTTGAGTAGGGAGAAGTTTCGGGTTTCGGATTGCAGGTTGTGCAGGTTTCGGGTTCTGGGTTCTGGGTTTAAAGTTCAGAGTCAGAGTTTGGTAGATTGTGTTTTGGATTAATAGCTATTAATGCCTGAATAGTTTGTTTTTAGGTTCTCCCCTCGTGAGGGGAGATGTCGAAGACAGAGGGGTAGAGAGAGAGTTCAAGATTTAGAGTTCAAAAGAGAAGAAACTGTACAACTATTTTTTCTTACTGAAAACTGAGACTGAGACTGCGACTTCCTGATTCAGGCTTTCGTAAAGTGTAAGCGAGAAAGTAAAATAGAAAAATAATTTTTGTAAAAACTACATTTATGACGAGTCAACAATTAACAGAAAAATATAACACCCAACTTGCAAATAAATCAATAGTTGAAAAATTAAAATTTTTAATTAAAAATCATAAAGGGAAAGTAGTTTTTACTACAAGTTTTGGATACGAAGATCAGGTAATAACCGATTATATTTTTGAGAATAATCTGGATATAAAAGTTATTACTCTCGATACCGGTCGCCTTTTCCCCGAAACATATAAAGTATATTTAAGTACTTTAGAAAAATATAAGAAACCTATAAAAGCATATTTTCCACCAACCGATAAAGTGGAGGAGCTGCTAAACAAAAAAGGCCCCTTTAGTTTTTACGAATCGCTGGAAAACCGTAAAGAGTGCTGCTTTATTCGTAAAGTAATTCCACTAAAACGTGCTTTGAAAAACAACGAGATTTGGATTACCGGCTTGCGTGCTTCGCAGAGCAATAACCGCAGCGACATGCAACATTTTGAGTGGGATGGCGGCAACGGAATTATTAAATTTAATCCGTTAAAGGATTGGAGTTCGGAGCAGACAAAAGAGTTTGTAAAAGAAAACAATGTTCCATATAATATTCTACACGACAAGGGATTTGTTAGCATCGGTTGCCAGCCATGTACTCGCGCCATCGAATCTGGCGAAGATTTCCGTGCCGGTCGCTGGTGGTGGGAACAAGGTTCAGGTAAAGAGTGCGGACTGCATGAAGTGAAGTGAAACACCAGTGTTCATGTGCACTGCAAGCCACGAAAAATATTTTTAAACACATTGCTAACTAACCTGAGTTCGCCATTTGGTTTCGGAAGGGACAAAAAAGCAGATTTATTTGGTCTTGGAATTTACAACAAAAAGAGTGGTGAATTTTCTCTTATTTCGGAAGACAAAGAAAACTATCCCTGTTTTTATCCTCATTTTTCCGATGGCGAAAATAGTTTAATATCTTTCGTAGATGCCATTGAAGCAGTGGAATTTCAGGGCTGTTCAATTCTAAATAAATTGTTGATAACTGTATAGGTTGTAGTATTGTAGGCTGTTTTGGTACAGTTCATTATTGATAGTATTGATTTTATTTTTCCGTAAAACATTTAGTGCAAAGCTTCTTAGTGCTGATATATTTTCAGGTTTTACCCTGATTATAGAATAATCCTCTCTTAATGTTACATCTCTTATATGATGGTCTTTGTTTTCAATAAACCAATGGTTTCTGATGTGTTTGGGCTTTTTTTGCATCCACTTTATAATTAGACAAGTATAAGGCTTTTTCTTGTCTGGTTTTATATTTCTTGTCTTTGGTGCTGAATATATGAGACTTACGCTCAACCAGTATTACTGTTTTAATTGCTGTTGCCCAAAATTTATCTTCTACAAAATCGCCATGTTTGTAAAATGGACGGTCATTTTAAATACAAGCCAAAAAGGCAATGGGATACCTATGTCTAAGACAATAAAAAATGAATGTTTATGCTAAGTACAGAGAGCCTAATTTGAATTTTAATAAAATGATGAGCAGATAAAAACACAAAACTCAAGTTGAATCTATAAAACTTACCCTATTCCGTAAGTTTATATAGGCCTTGTTTGGCCCATTCTTTACAGTTCCAGATTTAATGTCAAATCGACTTGGCTCAATATAAAGTTCTGTAGAAATATAATCAGCCTTTCGATTGTGGGTTACCCTTAATTTGATATTACTTACTAAGAATTGAGAGAATACTCAAGCACACACAATTTAGGAAATGGATTGTGTGTTATTTATAAACATATGCCGTGAAATGGTACAAATAAGGGTGTACAGGCATAAAAAAAGAGAGGGTCTTACTTTCGCAAGACCCTCTCTAAGTGTCTGTTTTTCAGTGTTTTTAATTTGTCGGGATACCAGGATTCGAACCTGGGACCCCCTGCTCCCAAAGCAGGTGCGCTAACCGGACTGCGCCACATCCCGAAAATATTTTTAACCCATTATTGTAATAAATGCGGTGAGGGCGGGATTCGAACCCGCGGTACAGTTTACCCGTACGCCAGTTTAGCAAACTGGTGGTTTCAGCCACTCACCCACCTCACCTAAAACTTTAATGAAATGGATAAATGCCAGTTTAGCATCCGTCAGACGACGGATCAGCCACTTACCCACCTCACCTAAATGTGGATAATTGTTAAATTCATCCGTCAGACGACAGATTCAATTAATAATTTTTATCACAATTTTTAAAGAACGTTATCTTACTTTTTTTTTCGTGGGTGCAAATGTATTAATTGTTTTTACACTGACAAACAATTCTAAAAAAATTACCTAAAAAATACACTTTTTTTATTTTAATATTTCTCATTTTTAAATTCCTGATATTAGTAATGAAAAATATAGCAAATTAAAACTGAGACAATATTGCTTTCCGATACAAGAATGTTTGAATTACCCCCCGCGAGAACATAAATAAAACCATTCCCATCCAAAGTGCATGGTTGTCAAAAATTGGATTCAAAAAATAATATGTGGGAACAAAAACCAGAAATGTAGCACCAAGTAAAGTATTCCTCATCGCTTTCGAGGCGGTGGCACCAATGTAAATACCGTCCCAAATAAACGAGCCAAAACTTGCAACCGGCACTAAAATTACCCAAATTAAAAAAGGCTGTGCACTTTCAATTACTTCGTGTTGCGATGTAAGTAGTTTCAAAATCAGGTTTACACCGGGCAAATAAATAATTGTAAATACAACCGCCAGTCCGGCTCCCCAATAAAAAAGCAGCTTTACAACTTTTTTTAGCTTTGAAATATCTCTGGCACCAACATATTTACCAACTAGTGCCTCGCCGGCAAATGCAAACCCATCAATAAAGAATGAGAAGAAAAGCAACAACTGAATTAGAAGCGAATTAACAGCTAAAACAGTATTGTTAATGCTTGCCGATTTGGAAGTGAAAAAGGTAAACACCGCAATTATGCAAAAAGTTCGGATAAAAATATCGCTGTTTACTCTAAGAAATTCAACCAAAATTTTAAAATCCAAAATTCCCTTTCGGGAGATCATGAATAGAAGGTTTTTGTATTTTATTGAAAACAAAACCAGTGCAATTAAAAGTCCAATATATTGTGAGATTACAGTTCCTAAAGCAACTCCTTCGGATTTCATATTCAGGATAAAAACAAAAAACATACTGAATAAAATATTGGAAACATTGACTGCAATAGCTATTATCATTGGGTAACGGGCATTTTGCATTCCTAAAAACCAACCACTGAAAACAAACAGACTCAAAGCTGCGGGAGCTGCCCAAATTCTAATTCTAAAATATTCGTTTGCAAGTGTTTCAACTTCTGCACTGCCACCAATTACTTTAAAACTAGCCCAGGCAATTGGGACTTGCAAGATTAAAATAAGCAGACTTATTAGAAGTGATACCAAAAGCGCACGCACAAGAATTGTAATACTTTCGGTTTTGTTTCCTTCACCAAAAGCCTGCGCGGTAAACCCTGATGTACTCATTCGTAGAAAACTAAATCCCCAATAAATGAAATTGAAAATTACTCCACCCAGCGCAATTGCGCCAATATAAACTTCAGAACCAAGATGTCCCATTAATGCTAAATCTACTAAGCCAATCAATGGAATTGTGATATTGCTTACAATATTTGGGATTGCTAATTTAAGTATACTCCGATTCATATATTTTTAATACAAAGAGCAAAGTTAACAGTTTTACTTTCCCTCTTCTGAAAAAAATATACAATTTCTATAATTAAGCAACCTCTCTTAATTCTCTGTAATTACCTGTATTGTAAACGTTTAAGCAATAAATTAAATATTTTATAAAAAATTACTTAAATAAAATATGAACAAAAAACAGACTTTAATCGTTAACTTATTAAGCGTTTGGAATTATTCTAAATAGCAGCTATTATTGTTATTAAGAATAGTTTTTTTGAAATAGAGAAATTGTTTAATAAAAATATTTCCGTTGAACTTTAGTCGAACTGTGGTAACATTTTTTTCGACCCGGTTGGGTTTGGTTATTCTTCAATAAAAATTTGGTGATTTTATAAAGACCCAATTCGGATTATGTAAATGTTCCACGGAATCTCGTTTACCGATAAAATCACCAGAAGGTTTAAAGGTTAGTTGATTTTTGGTTTTTCCCCGGAGCAGAGGCTCCGGGGTTTTAACGCTCTATTTTTCAGTATTATGTTTAACTATTTTCAACTTGATAAAAATTATTTAGTTGAAAAAATAAATAAATTATTCACTTAAAAAATAAAAATTATGGCATTCGAATTACCAAAACTCCCTTATGCAAAAAACGCATTAGAACCGTATATCAGCGAAAAAACATTGGAGTATCATTACGGGAAACATCATCAGGCGTACGTAAATAACGTTAATAATCTGATAAAAGGAACTGAATTTGAAAATGCAACACTCGAAGAAATTATAGTAAAAGCCGATGGCGGGATTTTCAACAATGCAGCACAGGTTTGGAATCACACATTTTATTTTAATCAGTTTTGTAAAGAGGGTTGTAACGAACCAATAGACGACTTATTAGTGGCAATTAAAGCTAAATTTGGTTCATTCGAAGCATTTACAGAACAGTTTTCAAAGGCAGCCGCAACATTGTTTGGCGCAGGTTGGGCATGGCTGGTTGTCGATGAAAATGGCGAACTGGAAATTGTACAAACAAGCAACGCCGGCAACCCGTTAAGAGCAAATATGAAACCTATTTTAACTTGCGATGTCTGGGAGCACGCTTATTATATCGACAAGAAAAATGCACGCCCAAGCTACATTGCAGATTTCTGGAAGATATTGGACTGGAAAGTTATTTCGGAGCGATTTGCGGGATAGAACGAATTATTTTACTTGCCATTTCGACTTAAAAGAGAAATCTGTTATAAGTGGCACAAACCGGGTTGCAGGTTTTTTACTGTTGATAGATTTAGATCCCGAATCAAGTCCGGGATGACGGTTAATATAGTGCATCATTTAACAAATACCGTCATGCTGAACTTGATTCAGTATCTGTGTCATCTACTCATCACACATAATACAAATGGGTGAATTTCAGGAATGAAAATTAATAGAAATTAAAGATTATGAGTACAGAAAAAGTATTACAAGTATTACTAACTGCCGGCAAACCATTAAAAGCCGGCGAAATTGCAGAGGCTTCTGGATTAGATAAAAAAGAGGTTGATAAAGCGATGAAGGTTTTAAAAAAGGAAGAGAAAATTGTTTCGCCAAAGCGGTGTTTTTGGGAACCGAAATAAAAACTCATCCTAATCTTCCCTTGCGGAGGGACTAAAAAAGGTAGAATTTCATTTATTGAAATTCTACCTTTTTCTTTTAACCTCACACTTAAGGTGAGATTAGAGAGGGCTTATTCCCAAAGTTTTTCAATTTCCTCCAACGATTTTCCTTTGGTTTCGGGAACCCATTTCCAAACAAAAGTTGCAGCAAGAATTCCCATTGCACCATAAACCCAATAGGCAAAACCATGGTTAAAAGTATTACTTAAATATGTTGAATCATTCATCATTGGGAAGGACCACGAAACAAGATAATTGGCAATCCACTGAGCAGCCACTGCAATAGCCAGTGCTTTTCCTCTTATTTTATTTGGGAATATTTCGGCGAGAAGCACCCACGTTACCGGTCCCCACGAAAGTGCAAAAGCGGCAACATAAGTGAGCATAAATATTAGTGCTCCCATTCCAACGCTCTCGAAATAGAATGTGAACCCAAGCGCAAACATACTAACTGCCATTGCCAGTGCTCCAATAATCTGAAGTGGTTTTCGTCCAAATTTATCAACCGTTTTTATTGCGACTATAGTAAACGATAAATTAATAATACCAACAATAATGGTTTGAAGTAATGCAGCGTCGGTGCCCGAGCCCATCGTCCTGAATATTTCGGGTGCGTAATAGAGTACCACATTAATTCCCACAAACTGCTGAAACACAGAGAGCATAACTCCAATTACAATTAGCGCAACTCCAAACGACAATATTTTTGCTGAAACATGATGTTCAATTGAGTTTTTAATGTCGTGCATAATTTCTCCTGCTTTGGTTTTGCCATTAATATTTTCAAGAATCCGAAATCCCGCACTCTCTTTATTATTAAGTACAAGCCATCGGGGACTTTCCGGAGCGAAATTAAGCAGAACAAGAAACAAAATGGCAGGAATAGATTCTGAGGCAAACATCCATCGCCAGCCCACTGTATTTATCCACGAATCGTCGCCTTGCCTGGCAATAAAATAGTTAACAAAATAAACTATTACCATCCCAAAAATAATTGCAAACTGATTCCACGAAACCAAACCTCCACGTTTTTCAGCAGGTGCCATTTCGGCAATATACATTGGCGAAAGCATGGACGCAAGTCCTACGCCAACACCTCCGATTAGCCTATAAATTAAAAATTGTGTGAGGTGAATATAGGAACCACTCCCTATTTTTGCAAAGCCAATTTCGGGCATCGATGAACCAATTGCTGAAACAAGAAATAATAATGCAGCGATAATCATTCCTTTTTTTCTACCCAAATGTTTGGCAATTAAACCGCCTGTTAAACCGCCAATAATACAACCAATTAATGCACTCGATACGGTGAATCCCAAAAGAGAGTTCGCGGCAAGTTCGCTTAACCCTTGGGGCACGATAAAAAATGATTTTAAAGCGCCGACAGTACCTGAAATTACTGCGGTGTCGTAACCAAAAAGCAATCCGCCAAGCGTGGCAATCAGGGTTATTTTTGTTAGATAATTTTTACTATTCATATATGTTTTAACTTTTTATCGTATAAATTTTAAACTCGAAACTCGAAACTCGGAACTCGAAACTTGAAACTTCCCTCTAAATATACCAGTTAATTAATTGCTCAAACAACTCCTGTTTGCCACTAATTTGAGTTGGCTCACCAACTTTTTTTGCAATTGAATGAAGGTCTTCCAATTTCAGTTTTCCACCTTCAAACTCAGCACCTTTCCCTGTGTCGAAAGATTCATATCGGGTTTTGCGCATTGCCATATAATCTGAGTTATTGAGTATTTTATCGGCTATTACAAGCGAGCGTGCAAACAGATCCATTCCACCAATATGAGCAATAAATATATCTTCCAAATCGGTAGAATTACGACGAGTTTTCGCATCGAAATTAATACCACCATCTGTAAACCCACCGCCCTGAATAATCTCCAGCATCGCCTCAGTAATTTCATAAATGTTAGTTGGGAATTCGTCGGTGTCCCAGCCATTTTGATAGTCGCCTTTATTTGCATCAATCGAACCCAGCAGTCCGGCATCGGCAGCAAAACGTAAATCGTGGGTAAAAGTGTGTCCAGCCAGCGTTGCGTGATTTACCTCAATATTCAGTTTAAAATCTTTATCAAGACCATATTTTCTTAAGAACCCGATTACTGTTTGCGAATCAAAATCGTACTGATGTTTTGTTGGTTCCATCGGTTTTGGTTCAATTAAAAAAGTACCGGTAAAACCTTGCTTGCGACCATAATCGCGAGCCATTGTAAGAAACTGCGCCATGTGGTCGAGTTCGCGTTTTGTGTCGGTATTATGCAGTGTCATGTATCCTTCGCGACCGCCCCAAAAAACATAATTCGTTCCGCCCAATGCAATTGTTGCATCGATGGCATTTTTTATTTGAACACCGGCATTTGCTACAACATTAAAATCGGGATTAGTAGATGCACCATTCATATAACGCGGGTCGGAAAAAACGTTGGCAGTTCCCCATAACAGTTTTACGCCCGAAGCCGCTTGTTTCTCTTTTGCGTATTCAACCATTTTTGTAAGGCGCTTTTCAATCTCGAAAACCGAACCATCGCCAACCACATCTGTGTCGTGAAAACAGTAATGTGGGATATTCATTTTTGTGATAAATTCGAATGCTGCATCCATTTTCTCTTTGGCTGCATCCATCGGATCAGCAGCACCAATCCAGGGAAATATTTGTGTTCCCGGACCGAAAGGATCGCCACCGGTTCCGCAGAATGTGTGCCAGTATGCAACTGCAAAACGCAAATGATCTTTCATTGTTTTTCCGGCCACCAAACGGTTTTCGTCGTACCATTTAAATGCCAGAGGATTTTTCGATTCAGCACCTTCGAACTTAATTTGCCCGATTCCTTTAAAATACTCTTTGTTTCCTTTTATTACTTCCATTTTAATTATAATTTATTTATTCTGATAATATATTATTCAACTATTTTTAGTTTGCACCAATTTTTATGATGATGATTTTTTTTCGTCACCCTGAATTTATTTCAGGGTCTGAAATTTAAGATCCTGAAACGAGTTCAGGATGACGTTCTAACAAATCTACATTATCGCTTTATTAAGTTCGCTCTTCCATTTTTTATAGGTATCCTGATATTCTGCAACTTTCGAGTTGTCAGGTTCAATTACTTCCAGCTTTTTTAGGCTCGAAAAAGCTTCGTTTGAACTTTTGTAATACCCCGAGCCAATTCCGGCACCGCGTGCTGCACCAACCGAACCATCGGTATTGTATAGCTCGATTGTTGCTCCGGTAACTCCTGCCAGTGTATCTCTAAAAATAGGACTGAGAAACATATTTGCTTTTCCGGCACGAATTACCGACGCGTTAATTCCGATACCTTTCATAATATCCATTCCGTATTTAAACGAGAAAACAATTCCCTCCTGCGCCGCTCTTAACAAATGCCCTTTTTGGTGAATATTGAAATTGATTCCGTTCAATATCGAGCCAATATTTTTATTATTAAGCACACGTTCAGCACCGTTTCCAAAAGGTAATATATTTAATCCTGCCGAGCCAATTGGAATTTCAGCAGCCAACTTGTTCATATCTTCGTACGATAGATTTTCGCCAACCATTCGTTTTAACCAGGCATTTAAAATTCCTGTTCCGTTAATACACAGCAAAACTCCCAATCGCGGATTTTTGGTTTCGTGATTTACGTGTGCAAATGTATTAACCCTCGATTGCGGGTCGTATTTTACCTCGTCGCTAACGCCATAAACAACGCCCGAAGTTCCGGCGGTGGTTGCAATTTCGCCGGGGTTTAATACATTAAGCGAGAGTGCATTATTTGGTTGGTCGCCGGCACGGTAACTAATTTTCGTTTTTGTTGACAGTCCGAGTTCAATAGCCATTTTTCCTGAAACCTGTCCCTGAACCGCAAAAGTTGGAACTATTTCAGGAATTATTTCTGATGAAAATCCATAGTTCTCAAAAAGCATATCGGCAATGGTATTCTCTTTGAAATTCCACATAATTCCTTCGGAAAGTCCGCTGACTGTGGTTTGAATTTCGCCGGTAAGTTTCATGGCAATCCAATCGCCGGGCAACATTATTTTATGTACTCTGGCAAACAGTTCAGGTTCGTTATCTTTTACCCATTTTAATTTGGAGGCAGTAAAATTTCCGGGTGAATTGAGCAAATTAGTAAGACAACGCTGCCCCCCGATTTCATCGAAAGCTTTATCGCCAATTGCAGCCGCCCGACTGTCGCACCAAATAATCGACGGACGAATAACTTCGTGGTTTTTATCTATCATTACCAACCCGTGCATCTGATACGAAATACCAATTGAATCAATCGATTCTGGATTAACTTTCGATTCTGCCAAAACATCAGCCAAGGCCAGCTTTAAGTTTTTCCACCATAATTCAGGTTTCTGTTCTGCCCAACCTGCTTCGTGAGCAGTTATTTTCATCTCCTGTTTTGGATGAAAAGACGAGGCAACACAATTTCCATTTTCGCCGTTTACCAACGAAACTTTTACAGATGAACTTCCGATATCGAATCCTAATAAATACATGATTTTTTATTTAAAATTTATTTATTTCTTGTTAATATTTTTTCCTTTAAACAGATGAACGTACTTTTAAAATTGTTGGAACTTCAAACTGAATTGGCTTGCCCGAAACGACAAACTCCGCAGCCTTTTCTCCCATCAATTTAAAATCGGTGGAGATAACTGTGATTCCATTTTTTACATACTTTTTCATGGGTGTTTCGTTGTACGAAATTACTCCAACCTCGCGCCCCGGTTCAAAACCTTTTTCAGAACATTGGTCCAAAAAATTTGCAAGAGTCCGGTCGCTCACCAAAAAATACAGTCCTCCTTTTTCTATTTTGAATTTTTCAATATCGTAAATTACCGAGTATTTCAACCTGTTTTCGATGCAAAACTTTTCGAAATATTCGATGGCAATTTTTGGATGGTAAGTAAAATTTGGGTAGAAAAATATAAACTCGTTATACTTTTTAATTTTCTCTAAATTATGCTGAAAACAGTTAAAAACCGAGTCTCCAAAATTTTGATAAATTACAGATTGATTTTCTGACGAATGTATCTTCCAATCGATAATAAGTAGTTGATTTTTGGGAATTCTGTCAATAATACCGGGAACTTTTTTATGGTCGAAATTCATGATTATGAACTTGCTGTACTTACCCAAACTCTCGGTAATAATCTTATCAAACACATTAATATTATAGTGGTGAAAGTGTAAATCGACACTAATATTTTTTGGCAGATGATTTAAAAACGAGCCGTATAAAACCTCTTTGTATGCTTTAAATGTATCGAGAAAAAGAAAAACTTTGGTACTGCTTTTAGTTACAAAATAACCCCGGTTCGGAACAGATTCAACAACACCTCTCTTCTTTAATTCAGCATAAGCTTTAAAAACAGTGTCGCGCGAAAGTTGACTCTCTTTCATAATCTGATTTACAGATGGTAACATATCTCCCTGCTTCAGGGTGTTCTGACTTATTGAATCGATAATTGCATCAACCAGTTGTTGAAATTTTAAGGTGTTTGAGTTTTTATCAATTGTAAATTTGAATCTGTTCATTCGTTTTAAAACTAACAAAATAAATCTGTTCTGTTCTGTTCCGTAAAATTAGTATAATATTTTACTTTACAAAAAACTATTGATAAAAAATGGCAATTATTTTTTAGGGTGTACGATACCTGATATTTAAAACATTTCGACCTGTCTCTTGGTGGAATGAAATGCCAATAGGTTAAACTTTAAATAATTTCTTTTTCAAATTTGAGAAAATATTATGAGTTGAATAGGAAGCGAGAAAAAGTTTGCGCTTGCTCTGTCAAAATAAACTAACATCGCTTTCAATATCAAATGAAATTATTAAATTTGCATAATTACATTCATAACGCAAACCAAAAAAATCAATTAATATGAAAATTAAACTAATTCTATTTCTCTCGATGTTTATGGTTATTACCATTTTTTCATCAGCACAAGTAGAAGTTGATGTTAAAAAGAAGGTTGACGATCAGGCAAATAGCAGAGCCAACAGGCATGCCGACAAAGCAATCGACAACGCATTCAACACATTAGAAGAAGGTATCGGTGGTCTTTTCAAAAAGAACAGAAAGAAAAAAAAGAAGGACAACAACAAAGAGCAGCAGCAAACACAAACTCAACAAAACAGTTCTACAAATCAGGCTGAAGAGACAGTTGTTGTTGAAGAGGTAAAACCTAAAACACCAACTGTAAAATGGAATAAATTTGATTTTGTACCTGGCGATGAAGTTATTTTCGAAGACGGGCCGAGTTCCGACGAAGAGAACGGAGAGTTTCCATCTCGCTGGGATTTATTTAAGGGAAGTGCAGAAATTGGTGAAGTGAATGGAGAACCTGTTATTATATTCCTGGATGGAGGAGGTACCATTGTTCCTTACATTAAAAATTCTGACGAAGATTATTTGCCCGACGTATTTACAGTAGAATTTGATGTCTGGTTTGAGAAAAGACATACAACATCTAACAGGTATTTTATTCATTTTAGAGATCAAAAAAATCAATGGAACAAAGGATTAGGAGAACGTTTATCAGTTAATCCCACGGGACTGGAGTTTGCCAATACCGATAAAAGATACCCCGGCACCGAACACCTTAATTGGAGCGAAGAACCCACAGGCAAATGGAGGCACATTTCTATTGCATACACCAAAGGAAAATTTAAAGCATACATGGATGATACACGATTAATAAATGTACCACATTTAGAAGGAAATCCGTGGGGAATTACGATTCGGGCTCTGTCAGATAAAATGTATTTAAAAAATTTCCGTATCGCCAAAGGTGGTGTAAAATACTACGACCGTGTTTTGTCCGATGGAAAAATTATTGTTAACGGAATACGTTTCGATGTTAACAAAGCAACCATAAAACCGGAAAGTAACGGTGCGATAAATAAAATATTTGAGCTGATGCAGAAGCAGCCCGACCTTAATTTTAGTGTTGAAGGACACACCGACAGCGACGGCGACGATGCTAAAAACATGGAACTTTCGAAAGCAAGGGGAAAAGCTGTGATGGAACATTTAATAGGTTTAGGAATTGCAGCCGACCGACTAAAATATACAGGTTGGGGAGAAAGCAAACCACTCGCTGACAATGGAACAGCAGAAGGAAAAGCAAATAACAGACGCGTAGAATTTGTGAAATTCTAAGGTGAAATAGAATAAAAATATTTCCGAACAACGACAGAAAATTGAATATAACAACAAAATAATTATGATTAGAAAACTTCAAAGCATCCTTGCTTTCTTATTAATTGGACTTTCTATTTTCAGTACAAATGCACAAACCAATCTTAAACGCTACGATGTAAAATCGGGAATTGTAGAATATGAAACCACAATCTCGGGAAAAATGATGGGAAGTACAATTAGAGGTGGTGGCACCGAAAAGTTGTTTTTTAAGGATTGGGGCGCGATAGAATTAAAAGAAACAGAATCGAGCCAAACAACCACAGTGAAAATTTTCGGGAAAGGAAAAACCGAAACTGAGCATACACACACCATCAACAAATTAGATAACGGTGAAAGTTATATTGTTGATTTCGACAAAAAGCAAATTTATGCAAGCAGAGATATGGCAATGGATATGACCAAGGCTTTTCACCCAGATGCAGATGCCGGAGAAGTGGGCGAAAGTATGTTGGAAAGTATGGGAGGCGAAAAAGCAGGAAACGATAAATTTCTCGGATATGATTGTGAGGTATGGGAATTCTCGGGAGGCAAACAATGGCTTTATAAAGGACTAATGTTAAAACTTGAAATGACGATGCTTGGCATCACTACAGTTACCGAAGCGACCACAGCAAAATTCAATATAAATGTTGCCGACAAATTTTTCAATCTTCCCGATTTTCCTATTCAAAAAGAAGAAGGTTATACGGACAATGAAGAATACGAAAATGATATGGAAGATATGAATGACAATATGGAAAAACTAAGCAAAATGTCATTCAGCGAATGGAAAAAAATGGCGCAAGCAAATGATGAGGAGATGCAACAAATGAGTGATGAAGAATTGCGCCAGACTTATGATATGATTCAAAAAATGATAAAAATGAGACAGGGGAAATAATTTATATTAAAAAAAATAAACTATGAAAAAGTTAATCAATATTTTTATTTCACTAATTTTAATAACAATCGTATTAAACTCGTGTACCAGTGGCAGCAAAAGAAATGCCGATTTTCTTCCGCCCGTAAAAATTGAAATTCCTGACGAGATAAAAGGCGACAAAGAGTTGGTTGATATGGTTGAATTGTCGGAAAAAGCAATCAACGAATTCTCTGATAATATTGAACGGCTTGCCGTTGATGGGAAAGTTATTCTAAATAAAGATGAGGAGGATTTAACTCTATTCGACCAGATGAAGATAGCTAAAATGGCTGTTGAATTTGTTTCGAACAGTACTCAAATGGCAGCCGCCCTCGAAAAATTCGACACCTATGTAAATAGCAAACAGGAGCAAGGAATTATTAACGATACACAACTAAAAGCACTTGAACAGGTCGCGTTGAAATTTAGTAGTCGCATGGACGAAATTGACGCAAAATATCAGGAGTATTACAATTAAATTATATCACTTCAGGACACCATGAAAATTATAATTCTCTTTGTCGTCCTTATTTTATCATCGAGCGTGTTTGCGCAATACAAACAGGTGAAATTATTTCCGTTTAAATCGGCAATAATCGAATATAAATACGAAGCTTCGTTTAAAGGAACTCACATAAAATATATAGACGATTGGGGATACAAACAAGCCGATTACATAAAAAGGGAGTTAAACTTTGGTGGTAACAGCAACAAAGAATACGAAACAATAATTCTTATCGGAGAAAAGGCATACACTATAAATCCGCAGGAAAACACGGTTGCCGTTGGGCGAAATTCAACTTACAATTACTACCTGTTAAACCAAAACAGAAAATGTACTGATATTTCGGACGCATTACTAATAAGTGCCAACGGTTACATACTCGATGGAACAAAAGAATTTCTCGGGAAAGAGTGCAAAGTTTGGAAAGCTCGCAAAGCAACACAATTTACATGGAACGGAATAATGCTAAAATCGGAAGTCAACTTTATGACAATGATGGTTGAAAAAGCCACTAAAATTGAAATTGATGTGGCTATCCCGGAAAGTAAATTTGAAATTCCACAAGGTGTAAAATATATTTCATCGGATACATATCAGGGATTTGCAGGTTTAGAACTAAATTTCGACACGGCTGAAACAAAACCTGAAGCTGATGGTAATTCAATAAAAATTCATTTCGATTCAAGTGATTTAGAAGGGTGCGACAATTTTGTTTACTTATCTGAAAGTGGAGATAAAATAGTTACTGAAGGTGTAAACGATTATAACAAAATTGATTACCTGATAATAAAATCGCAGCGAGAATTTTTTTCGGGAGAGAAAACAGAATTGCCACAATCGAGCACATTAATATTCGAAACAAACGATGGCGAATTTGGGAAAATGCAAATAGAAGAAATTAACAAAAATGGGTACAAAATAAGATACGTAATTTTTAACTACGACGGAACAATAAAAGCACACTCTAACGGAACAGATAATTTACCCGAAAACAATTTCGACATTGCTCCAAACGATAGCAACTTTAAACTAATAGTAACCCCAAAAAGCAAGACAAAATGTTTCGTTTTGGGGTGGTAAACTAAAATTAATTGAATAAAATAAAAACAATTTATCATGAAAAAAATTACTCTTTTATTTACTATTTTCCTAATGATTTCAGTAGCTGCTTCGGCAAAAGAAACATCAATTACAGGTAAATGGCTGCTTACAAAAGTAGAAATGGATGGAAATACGCAGGAGGTTTATTCCGATGTAGAGTTTAAAGACGATGGTTATGTAGAAATGGACGGAAGAGTTTTTGGTAAGTGGGAATACAACAAAAAAGCAAAAAGTGTTACCATAAAATCGGAGATGATTAAAGAGTTTGCCGGAGAAAGAAAAGTTTCGAAACACAATAAAAATGAGCTGATATTAAGCGGCCCAAATACCAAGTTATTTTTTATAAAACTAAATAAAGAAAAAATTGAAGCCGATAATAAAAATTCGAATCTCGAAGGAAGCTGGAAAATAACTACCGAGCGTGGATTTAAAATATTAATATTCAAACTTCCTGATTTACTATCTATAAAAGAAAATTCTGGTGGTAGCAATTCGTCCACAAATGGAACATGGATTTACAACTCTACAGATAAATCGCTGCTAATAATGGCGAGCGATAATGATTTAATGGGACTTAACAAAGTTATTAAACAAACCGACAAGGAGTTTGATATAGAAAACAAGGGGAATATCGCAAAAGCTTTGAAATTAGAAAAATCTAATATTGCAATTGAAAGACTATCATTTTCGGAAGAAGATTTTTACGACGGAAATGGGGACTATAAATACTACGATGAAGAGGGGAAATTACCATGGCAAGACTATTTTAAGGTTCTTACAAATATGGAAAAAGTAAAACAACTGAGTTACAACTTTTCAACTTTAATTAATGGAACAGAAACATTCGACACAAAAAAACTTACTGCCAATGTAGTAACAAGCGCAGACGACGGAACAATGAGTTTCGACAATATTTTTATCGGGTTCGACAAAGAAAGCGTACCCGATGATTATGAAATGCCAATTGCTAAATATGGTGGAGAAGTTGGACTTTTCCCGTTCGAAAGCGACACCTACAGAATAGTTGGCAAAGAAGAAATAAAAACTCCCGCAGGTACTTTTAACTGTACAGCAATTGAAGCTATCGGAGATTTCGATGAAAACTTAAAAATTTGGATGATAAACGATAAACCCGGAATTATTGCAAAAGTAATTAAAGATAAATCAGGTACTTTCGGACATTTTATTGTGTTCGAGTTAAGCGAAATAGTTTATCAATAATCGCACGTTGAAAAATAATCTTTAAAAATATTACGATTATAACAAAAAAGAGATTGTCTCTACTTTTTACGACAACAGGAAATTTGAAGATACACCGAGACGAACAACAAACTTCGGTGCTTACTTTTATTATTACAAGAATAAATTGTTTATAAAAGAATACTTTAACGATTCGGTATTCCAAATTACTACAAATAAACTAATTCCAGCATTTGAATTTGAATCAGGCAAATATAGTCCTCCATTTTTTGAAAAACATAAATTTGATTTTACACAGTATCATAATTGTCAGTCAATTATAGAAACTGAATATCTAATTTTTTTTCAATTAAATTTTAAGAAAAGAGCTTATCACTGCTACTTTGATAAACGTACAAATCAGATTATGATTCCGAATCACAAAAATGCACAAATTAATGGATTTGAAAATGATATAGATGGGTTTATGCCATTTTATCCAACATCAATAAGTAATAGAGATGAGTTGATAGGTATTCTGGAACCTTATAAAATTAGACAATGGATTGATGAGAACCCTGATAAAGCAGCAAGACTTCCTCCGCACCTTCAAAAATTTAGGAATATTAAAGACACGGATAACCCGGTTTTAATGTTGGTAAAGTTGAAAGAGTGAAGAAATTTGAATTGGTTTGAAAATTGTTTGAAGATTGTTGGAAAGTTTGAAAAAGAGTTTGAAAAGTTTCTATGATGCGAAGAGTTTTTTTGGTTTTGAAACAACAATAACGACAACCGCGACTTTAGAAACATAAAAACCAATAACAAGGCATAATTTTTGTTATATTTAACACCGAAATTTCTAACCATAATAAGATGAAACGAGCATGTAAAAGGGTTAATACACAGGAGCATGATTATTTTGGCGAGTTCCATGTGTTACCATTAAAAACAGACTATTATAAACACATGAAACATAACCAATCCGAACAAAAACATCTACAACAAATCTTTTACGTTCTATTGCTCTCTGCCGTGTTATTAGGTGGCTGTGCCAACAAATCCAACAAAACAATTACCGATAGTAATGAGTCGCTTCCCGAGGAAAAAAACATTGTTGAAATCGTAATCCTGAAACAACAGGATTTTACCCGCGAAATTATTAGCAACGGCAAACTTTCTGCTTTTCAACGTGCCGAACTCTATTTCGGAGTTTCGGGATTTATCGAAGAGATAAGTGTTAAAAATGGGCAGCGGATAAAAAAAGGGGCTCCACTTGCCAATCTGAAAAATGACGATTACCGGTTTAACATGCGTAAGGCGGAGATTGCCAAAGAGAAAGCCGGGATAGATAAACTCGATGTTTTGCTGGGAATGGGATATAAAAAAGGAGACAAAAATATTTCACAAGACCACGAGCAAATTGCCAATATCCGTTCGGGGTACAATCAGGCAAAAATACAGTACGACGAAGCAACCGAAAAATTAAAACAGACCTATTTAAAAGCACCCTTCTGTGGAACTGTTGCCGGAGTGAAACAACGTACCTACGAAAAGGCCGACCTCTCGAAACCCTTTTGTACACTAATAAACAGTACCCGGTTTTTTATTAGGTTTCCACTTTTAGAGACCGAAATCAGCCGCGTAAAAACAGGGCAGAAAGTATCGATTACACCAATTGCCGGAGCAAAACCAACGGTAGGTACCATTACCGAAATCGACCCGCAAATCGACAAAAACGGATTGGCATGGCTAAAAGCCGAAGTAAAAAACCCCGGCGATTATATGGAGGGGATGAACGTAAAAGTTAGTATTAAACGAGCTATTCGAGGGCAATTAATTGTACCCAAACAGGCTGTCGTTTTACGCCAAAACCGCGAAGTGCTTTTCCGCTACACAAAAGGAACAGCCTATTGGACTTACATAAATATTCTCGACGAAAACGAAAATCAATACGCTGTTAAAGCTGCCGACGGTGCAACACTCGAACTTGGCGATACAGTTATTGTTTCGAATAATTTGAATTTGGCACACGAATCGGTGGTGGAGATTAAAGAATAGTTTGAAGGGAGTTCGAAGAGATTCGGAGAGGTTTGAAAGTTCGAGGGGTTGAAATGGTTTAAGATTGTTTCTGTGGTTTCTATTGTTAAGAACTTCAAAAACAATGGAAACCAAAACAAAAATTATAAACAAAATGTCAACGATTAAACAATTCGAAGATTTAGAAATTTGGCAATTCGCACGCGTTCTGGCAAAAGAAGTTAATGAAATGACGCATCGTGAAAAATTTTATAGGGATTTTTCATTGAAAGATCAAATAAAACGTTCGAGCGGTTCGGTAATGGACAATATTGCAGAAGGTTTTGAACGTGATGGGAACAAAGAGTTCCACCAATTCCTTTCCTATTCAAAAGATTCATTCGGAGAAACAAGGTCGCAATTATACCGTGCACTTGATTACAATTACATTTCGGAGAAAGAGTTTGAAACATTCAAAAATAGATGCCTCATTTTAAGCTGAAAAATAGGAAATATGATGGAATACCTTAGAAAATGCGACTTAAAAGGCATCAAATTCAAAAAATAATATTTAACTATACAACAATAGAAACCAAAGGAACAACTGAAAATAATAGAAACAATTTTCCATGATCAAATTCCTAATAAATCCTCTCTCCCGCGCGAGTGTATCGCGTTACTTTGCGCATTTAACCATTCCAATACTGTAAAATAGAAATAACCGAAACCACCGAAATAAAACCAACTCTCGAAATTAGCATTCAAAAAAATCTATTTAGAACAAATATAAATTAGCTTCTCTTCTCTTCTCTTCTCTTCTCTTCTCTTCTCTTGCATAAACAAAAAAACTGTTTTACATTGCAAGCACAAACTACAAAAACAAAACACAAAATAACCTGAAAAATAAAAACATGCCATCCGAGAATTCAGCACAAAAAAGCAAACGTAAAATATATTGCAACCCCGGAAAGAATTAGAAAGAGTTTCTATTGTTTGAAAAGTTCGAATTGTTTGAAACGTTTGAAGTTGTTTTTGTTTATAAAGATAACTCGTTTACTTCAAGCATGTTTTGAAATTTTTCCTGCCATTGGCATCCATTCGGGGCTTTGTGAGGAGACCTGCCTGCCGGCGCAGGAATGTAGGAGACAACCGTGTCCGTCATCTGACGGAAGGGGTAAAAAAAAGATTACCAGAAACAAATAATACAAAACTCGCCTGAAAAGGCAAACTCGAAACATAAAAATATGAACTCGGAACTAAAGAATATGGCAAAACAAAAGGGGCGGCACTCATTTACCCACAAAAGTAATTTAAGTTGCTGCCCTGTTTTGCCACCTAACCAAAGAAAGTGAGGTGGTGTGACAAAGATAGCGAAATAAAAAGATTTTGGAAACTTCGATTTCTTACCTGTGAAATGATACATCAGGAAAATAATTTGTTTTAAAAAATAAAAAATTAAATCATGAATAAAAAATTTAAATTTATTACTATTTTCTTTTTCTTCTCATTATTTGTTTTATCCTTAGCTATAGATGTAAAAAGTGAGATGCTACCTGGAACTGGACCTGTGGAATGCGATGGTGAGACATCGTGTATGCCAAACTGTGGTAGATCTGATACTATTAATAGTGGAACAGCTTGTTGTAAAAGTGGTGTGACACCACAAGGTCATGTACGTTCTGGTGCGATTATTATTCCATAGATAATTAGGGGGCGAAATGAGCTCCCTAATTTTTTAATAATTTTCAACGAAAGAGTATGATCTTATAAATCTTAACTGTTTAATAATCAGTATGAAATGAAAAAAAAGAATAATTGCTTTTTGATTTGCATATTAATAATGAGTCTATTTTCCTGTAATAAAACAGAATTTAAGACTTTAGAATTTGCCCCCGACAAAGATACCTATGTTCCTAATGTACGAATAAAGTCTATAATAGAACTTGAAACAAATGATAGTTGTTTAATCGGAGAAATATCTAAAATAAGTGTTATCCCAAAGTCAATAATAATTTTAGATAAATTTAAAAGTAGAGGATTATTTGTATTTAATTCTGAAGGAAAATTTGTTTCAAGAACCAATTTAGGTAGAGGGCCCGGTGAAATCTCAGATCCATGGGATTTTATTATAGACAAGCAAAATCAAACAATTATGTTATGGGAATCCTCGGGTTTTAGCATGATGGAATTTGATTATAATTTGAATTTTAAGAAGAAAGAAAAATACCCGGGATTATATTTGCATAGTATGGAAATAATTGATAATGAACACATCTTAGTATCTTCTCAAAGTAATCCTTATTTACCCCAAAAAGATGGAGATGACGAATTTTTGCCGTATAACTATTTTATTTATAAAAAAGGATGTTCTGAATTAGTAAATAAATTACTGCCAACTAAAGCTGAGTTTTGTAGTTTTAATCCTGATGTCCCTATTTGCAGTACAAATAGAATATTGTTTCTTACTTCTCTCGATTTTAATATTTATAGCTTAAATAATTATAAACCACAAATTATTTATAAAATGGATTTTGGGAAATTAACGTTAACAGAATCCGATATGAATAAAGGAAGGGGTTACATACTCGATCAAATAAGAAATGGAAACAAGGTTGGTTTTTTTGATAATTTATTTGAAAATGAACAATTTCTTTCTTTTTCTTTTGGACGTTGGTTTAAGAACCACTTCTACATTTATTCAAAGAAAACAGGGATGAATTATTTTTCTGAAAGTTTTTTGAATAAAAAAGTACTCCCGAAATGCATAATAAAGGGAATGTTAAATGACGGTACTTTTATTGCAATTGTAAATGCTCAGGACTTGAAAGATTTTTTACCTGAAAACAACACGTATAATATTAATCTACAAGCAATATCTGAATTTAGTAATAATTATATATTGTATTTTTCAATTAATGAATTATAGAACAATTAAAAATGTTATGAAAAAGTTAAGTGAAAAAAATTTCTGGGTTGTATTTTTAATTATAATCATATTTATCGGATATAAGTTTATTCAATTGAAGAAGAATGTTGAGAACTGCAGTAAGTTGTTAATTGAATGTTCAGAGAATAGCTTTTTGTCAAAAAGGGAGAATATGATACAAGCAAGAAGGGATTCAAATGAATTGTTTTCTGCGTATTTTCAGTTTCAGAATATACTAACTACTAGTCTTGATAATAATGCAGTGGAAATATCGGAGCTTATATCTTCATCAAAATTAATTTATAGATTCTCTTCTTTTGCATGTGACGGATGTGTTGAGAATGATTTTAATATATTACGCAAATTAGGTGACTCAATAGGTAATGAGAACATTATCATATTATCAAAATATTCAAATTTGAAAGACGCAAGAATTTATTATAATAATCTCAATTTCCCATTTAACTTTTTTAATTACGGGAATGAATTAGAAATTCCGATTGAAAAAAATACAAATGATGAACCTTGTTTCTTTATCCTTGAGCCAAATTTAGAAGTTATATTTCCTTATGTTTCAAAACCTTCTCATTCAATAAAGAGTGCCTATTTTCAAAGAATAATTCAATATTATTTACATTAAATATTATTTAATGCCACTTGTAAATCATAATACTCTCTGGATTGGATATTTCGGACGAAGCTGACCCCCCCCCCGGATTCGGGATTTAAACTGGCTGTTTTTAGTTAAAAAATTGGCTGACATTTCGGCTGATGCTGACCCCTTATTTTTTAAGGGTTTTAGTTTTTTTTTCGGGTCGCGCCGCGAAACATTTCGGAGCATGTTGACCCCTCTGTTTGAAAAAACAGCCAGGGCAAAACTTTGCGGCGGCGTATTTTATTTCGGACTAAACTGACCCTTCTCGCAGTTTTGGTTTTTATTGATGGTTTTTTAAATCACTAAATAAAATTTACAGATGGCAGGAAAACCAAAATGTATGAGTCAGATCAAACAATTAATTCGTTTACACCAGCACAGTTTAAGAAGTTTCAATGGTTCGAACAATAGAAACAATCAAAACAAAAAACTATTTAGAATCACTATAAATTAGCTCTCTCTATCTCTCTCTCTATCTCTCTCTCTCTATCTCTATCTCTATCTCTATCTTGCATTTAACAAAAAAGTGTTTTACATTGCGGTAACAAAATCAACCATTAAAAACATAATTTAACTCAGAAACAAAAACAAAATGAATCTCAAAATCCAACAACCAAGAAGCACCGATAAAATATTTTGCAACCCCGGAAAGGATTAAAAAGTTTGAAAAGGTTCGAATTGTTAGAAAGAGTTTGAAACGTTTGAAGTTGTTTTTTATAAAGATAACTGCGTAATAAAAAACATCCTGCTCACCACAACCGTGTCCATCCGCTAACGGAAGGTGTAGGAGAGAATGACGTTACAAATCGAAAACATTCAACATTCAACAAACACTAATCAATATTCAATAATCGAAATGCAGAACATGGAACATGGAATCTGAAACTTATAAAAATCGGCAAAACAAAAGGGGCGGCACTCATTTACCCACAAAAGTAATTTAAGATGCTGCCCCGTTTTGCCACCTAACCAAAGAAAGTGGGTGATATGGCAAAGATAAGGAAATAAAACAAATTAAGAGACCACGGTTTCTCACCTGTGAAATGATAGAACAGGAATTTTTATTTTGTTAAATTTTTTAAAATTGAATTATGAAAAACAAGATTTTATTGGTGTTAAGTGTTTTTGTTCTTGGAGTATTTTTAACAGCCGGTGTTTGGGCTGTAGAACTTGTTGAATGCAACCCGCCTCCAGTAAGTGATTGCCCTGGTGGCAGTTGCTCGTATCTTGATAGTTTTGGTGACTGCTGCACAGCATGCTGCACTATTACGGATAAGCCAACGTGCGATTCAACTGGCTGCCGATGTACATAGAAAATATATCGTAAAATAAGTATTCTTTTATGAGTATTTTTTAAATACAATTCTTAAAATTAGGAATTTGATTGTGCAATTATAAAATAAAGGTCAAAGAGCTCAATTCAATAGCAATTTGAC